>CALOBA010000008.1:0-169847 GCA_942491465.1 uncultured Gammaproteobacteria bacterium | reverse complement strand
CAGGTCGACACGGTCTGCCCCGGCAAGCAGGCCGGGGAGAGCGTGCGCACGGCGATCCACGACTTCGAGGGCGACCAGTCCTACAGCGAGAAACCGGGCCACAACTTCGCCGTCACCGCGGACTTCGCTGCGGTGCGGGTCGAGGACTACGACGGGCTGGTCCTCCCGGGGGACGGGCGCCGGAGTATCTGCGGCTGAACCCGGCAGTCCTCGCCATGGTCCGACACTTCTCCGTGGAGGCCAAGCCCATCGCATCGATCTGCCACGGCCAGCAGATCCTGGTCGCCGCCGGCGTGCTGCAGGGCATCACCTGTACCGCCTACCCGGCCTTACAACCGGACATCGAGCTGGCCGGCGGCACCTGGCACGAGGTGGCCGAGAGCTTTGCCAATGCGCATACCCACGGCATGCTGGTCGGCAATTGCCTGGCCCGCCCATCCGCAGTGGATGCGCCAGTTCCTGGACGTGCTCGGCAGCCGCATCGAGCCCTGAGCCCAGCGGGGCGGGAGCGCGCCTCCCGCCCCGGCGCCCAACCACCGCGCAGAGACCGCAACCGCGCACCAGGCCCATCACATGCACCCGCACGCGGTACCGCCCGGAGCGGACTGAGCACTTGTCGACCTGGACCCGACCAAGACCGCCGCTGATCGTCGGCGACGGCGCCCTCGCCGAGCTGCTGCACGACGCCCTGCGCCATGCCCGCCGACCCTTTCGCCCGCTTGACCCGGGGACACGTCCCCCGCCGACGCTGGGCCGCTGCGATGCGCTCATCCTTGTGGGCCCATCCGCCGCGGCACCCATGCCGACCTGGCTGGCGGATGCCTGCCGCCACCCTCGCCACCCGCGGCGACTGCTGCTGATCGGCGACCATACCCTGCCCCCCGGCTCGGAGACGGACTACGCCGATCTGCCCCTGACCGTTGAGCGCATCGAGGTCGAGCCCGGCGGCCCAGTTGATGCTGCGGCGCTGGCCGCCCCACTGGGCGCCGATCCGCGCTTCGGGCAGACACCGCACCTGCTCATCGCCGGACGCGCGCCACCGGCGGAGGCCTTGCTGCTGCATGCCCTGCACCTGGCCCAGTACGGCGAGGAGCCGCCGCTGATCACCGTGCTCGACGCCGACCCGGCGCCCTGGCGCCAGGGCTTCGAGGCCCGCTACCCCCAGGCCGGCGAGGTCGGCCGGGTGCGCTTTCGCCCCATCGAAGACCCCGGGCTCGCGCACACCGCACCGGTCACCCTGGTGATCGTATGCCTCGCCGATGCGGATCGGGCCATCGGCCTCGGTTGCCGACTGATCGAGCAGATCGGCCGCGTGCAGCAGGCCTCGCCGCCGGCGCTGGTGGAGATCGGCGACGGCCGCCGACCCACGGGCAACCTCGCCGACTGGGATGGCCAGCTCATCCCGATCAGCCACCGACGCCTGGCCCTGGAGCCCGCCGGCCTGCTCGACGGCCGCGGCGACGCCCTGGCCGAGGTCATCCACGAACACTATCGCGACACCACCGAGGCCCAGGGGCGCGACCCGGCGGAGGGCCCGGCCGGCCGGCCCTGGGCCACGCTGGGCAGCGCCTACCGCGATGCCAACCGCCACCAGGCCGACCACCTGTGGATCAAGCTCGCCCTCACCGACTGCCGGGCCGTGGGCGAGGACCAAGCGGACGCCTTCGCCTTCACGCCGCCGGAGGTCGAGCGCCTGGCCGTGGTCGAGCACCGCCGCTGGGCCGCCGACCGCTGGCTTGCCGGCTGGACCTATGCCCCGGTGCGCGACAACGCCGCCAAGCATCATCCGCAGTTGGTGGCGTTCGCGGCCTTGAGCGGGCCGATGCAGGACCTGGACCGCTTTGCCGTGCGCCTGCTGCCGACGCTGCTCGCCCGCCCAGGTCTAGGACTGCAGCGCATGCTCATCGTCGGCCTCGACGAGCCAGACCAGCCGGCATCGCCGCCGCCACGCCTGATCCGCCGGCTGCTGCAACGGCTGTCGGCCCGCTATCCCGACCGCAGCCTGGTCATCGCCGGCACGCTCTCGCACCCGGCGCAGCGGCTGATCGCGAACATGGCCCTGCAGCAGACGCAGGCCATGCTGATGCTGCTCTGCCCTCGCCCGCTGGCAGCGACTCTGGCCGCCCAACCCGACGCCGAGCAGCGCCGTGACCTACTGGGCCTGGTGGCGCAGGCCGAGCGCCGCATCCCGCTGGCCGGCCCCGGCGCGCTTGAGCACTGGCTGGCCGAGCGCGCCGAGATTCGCGTGCGGCTGGCAACAGGGCCGCCGAGTCCCGTCGGCAAGCAGATACACATCGACACCGCCGCCACGCGACTGCACTGGGGCTTCGAATACTAGACCCTTGCCTTGACATGGCCGACGAAGCGCTTAGCATCGCCGCCCAGATCACACATCGGCGCCGCCATGGCCCTTCGGCCCCGGCGCCGCCATCTCCACCATCCATCTTTCAGGAGCCCCACCCCTTGAGCAGGATCCACTTCATCGGCGGCGAGAAGGGCGGCGTCGGCAAGTCCGTGCTGTCCCGCCTGCTGGCCCAGTACCACATCGACCACCAGCTGCCGTTCCGCGTGTTCGATTCCGATCGCTCCCACGGGGCCATGCTGCGCTTCTACGCCGAGTTTGCCGAGCCGGTCGCCCTCGACGCCTTCGACGGCGCCGACCGGCTGATGGAGTCCGCCGTCGCCGAGATCGGCAACGTCATCGTCGACCTGGCCGCGCAGACCGCCAAGCCGCTGTTCGACTGGGTGGACGACAACGACCTGCCCGGCCTCGCCGCCGACGAAGGCGTGGGCCTGAACTTTTGGCACGTCATGGACGATGGCGCCGACAGCATCGACCTGCTCTCGGTGCTGCTCGGGCGCATCGATCCGCAATCGGCCCTGATCGTCGTCCGCAACCTCGGCCGCGGTGTCGACTTCGGCGCCTTCGACCGCTCGGACGCCCGCGCCGAGGCCCTGGCGCGCGGTGCCCACATCATCGACCTGCCGGCGCTGCACGCCGCCACCATGGGCCGGGTCGATCATCACAACGCCAGCTTTTGGGCCGCCGCCAACAACCGCGACGCCCTCGGCCTGATGGACCGCCAGCGCGTGCGTGTCTGGCTGCGCCGGGCCTACCAGCAGCTCGACCGGCTGCCCGCCGGACTGCTGGCGACGCCGATGAGCGCCGAGCCGGAGGCCATGGACGCCGAAGAGTCCAACGGCGACCCGGCCAACATCGGCTGCTGACCCGCGAGCGAGCGCCCATGCCCCGCATCGACACCGACGACTTCTACCACGATGCCATACGCCGCCATGGCGAGACGGCCCTCGGCGTGCATTGGCAG
This sequence comes from uncultured Gammaproteobacteria bacterium, assembly GCA_942491465.1. GTDB lineage: Bacteria > Pseudomonadota > Gammaproteobacteria > Chromatiales > Chromatiaceae > CALOBA01. Next base: position 166,521 of record CALOBA010000008.1, on the reverse strand, counting down.
TCCGCCGCAACCCAGGAGGCGCGCTTCCGCATCCTGCGCGGCCTGCTGCCCGACCACATCGCCGGGCTGACCCTGGTGGATGCGGGGTGCGGCTTCGGCCACCTGCACCACTGGCTTGCCGCCGCCGACGACCTGCCCGCGCGCTACATCGGCCTCGACGTGCTCGACACCATGGTCGAGCGCGCCCGCGAGCGCACCGGCTGCGAATGCCTGCGCCGCGACTGCCTGGTGGACCCCCTGCCCGCCGCCGACTACTACCTGTGCAGCGGCGCCATGAACACCCTGACCCTCGACGAGACCCAGACCTTCATCGCCCGCTGCTATGGGCACGCCCGCCGCGGCTTCGTCTTCAACCTGCTGCACGGCCAAGACTACGGCGGCACCTTCAACTACCTGGACCCGGCGCAGGTCCGCACCTGGGGCGAGGCCCTAGGCGCGCGGGTCGAGGTGATGTCCGGCTATCTGCACGAAGACTTCAGCGTCGGGTTGTTCCGCGAGGCCATCGGCTAACCCACGATTCAATAACAGTCCCGTCGCGCCGGCACCTGCCCGACATCGATCAGGCAGGTCGCCGACGCTAGACCGTCAGTCGAAGCTGATGTCGCCGCGGATGGTGCTGATCAAGGTCAGCCGCACGCCGTCGCCGGCCTTCACCCGGCCGAGCAGGGCCTTGTCCTCCACCTCGTAGGTGGCGGTCTGGTTCGGCCCTTCGATGGTCACGGTGCCGGCGGCACGGTCGACGGCGGTGATCTTGCCGAACCGCACCTGGCGGTCGGTGATCTCGCCGGAGGGCTTGGAGCCGCCGGGGGTGGGCTCGACCTCGGTGACGACGCCGCTTTGACCGACCGCGGCGGCGTCCGGCCCGGTGCGCAGCTCGATCAGCGCCATCACGGCGGTGGTCAGCCGCACCTGATTACCGATCTTGATGGCATCGATGCGGCGCACCTCCGGCGGGATATGGATGACCTCGAAGCTGCCGTCCGGGGTGCGGATGGTCATCATGCGCGTATCGGGATTGACGACGCTGACCCGCCCCTCGAGCTCGGAGACGGCCCCGAAGGCCTTGATGGGCTCGGTCACGGTCTCTTGGGCCGTGGCATAGGCGCCGAGCAGGGCGAGGCCGAAGAGCGAAGATCCGATGGCGTGTTTGATGGACATGGTGGTCGTTCCTAATGGTGGATAATCGTTAGCTTACGGGGGTTAGGAAAGGATGCGAACAGGCGCGGAACCGGGCGCCGTCTTTGCCGCGAACTGACGAGACCGCGGCACCTGTGGGAGCGATTTGCAATCGCGACTGCCGCGACGCGGAAGATCGCGACTGCAAGTCGCTCCCACAGCGCCGGTGGCCTCGGGACTTCCGCAGCGCTGCACTAGAAGCCTGTCCGACTAAAACACGCGCCTTGCGGGCCCGGCCAGGGGCACGGGGTCCCGATCGGCGCACTGCCCCGACCGCAAGGGTCAGGGCCGACCGTAGGAATGCAAGGGTTGAGGCCCAGCCCGGCCGATCGGGCCGTGCTTAGGATCGGTTCAGAAACAAGTGGCGCAGACGCCCGCTCGCTGAACCTTTTGATTGGCCATTTCGCGGTTGCGCCTGCACCACTTGTTTCTGAACCTTGACTTATTACCGCCCCCGAGCACGCCGGAAGCCGAGCCTGGGCCACAGGAAGCCGGTGCGGTCCATGAAGTCCCGATACTCGGGCACGCCCTGGAGGAACTTGCGTTCTTCGATGCGCGCCCGGACCACCTGCAACGCCAGCGCGACGGCAAACAGGTAGAGGCCCGCCGGCTTGCCGGACAGGATCGCGATGCCGAGCAGATGCAGGATCTCCCCGGCATACAGCGGATGCCGCACCCAGCGGTAGGGTCCGCCGCGGACCAGATCGCGCACCGCGGTGCGCAGCCCAAAGGACCGGCGCAGGTAACTCAGCGCCCAGATACTCATCGCTGCGCCGCTGAAGGCGATCACGGCGCCACCAACGATCATAAAGAACGGGAACAGCGGCGACACATCCCGCATCCAGGTGACCGTCACCTCGGAATAGCCAGGCAGAACCTCGCGCACCTGGGGCAGGAAGATCAACGTGAAGCCGAGCACCGGCACGAACACCGTGATCAGCGGATAGACGTTCTCCCAAAAGCCCCGGGGCCGCTGCTTCGCCTCCCCGCGACTGAGAAAACTCGCGAACACCAGCGCGTCGAAGGCCAGCGCCGTCACGTAGTACAGCAGATAGGAAAGCTCCGCGGTAAGGTAGTAGACCGCCCCGGGGCCATACGTATCGAGCTGGCCCAGGTTGCCCAGCAACGTCCAGAGGTCCGAATTCCCGGCCAGGCTGGTCACTAGGTAATAGGACTTGAGACCGACCACCAGGCCGAAGAACGTGATCGGCGCCCACTCACGGCGTAATTGAAGCGAAAACGACATGCTGAAATCCTCAGTTCCTGTCTCAGCCCGGTCCCAGGCGCGGTGTCCGAAACAGCGGATGCGGCGCCCCCCGGGGCCGCGGAGCGTGGAACGCGAGCGCTGTTCCACCGTTTGCGTTTAATCTCGGCGCAGACTCTAACAGGATGCCTGCCCCCATGCCCATTCGAGCCCCGCTCGCCCTGACACTGCCCGTCGCCGCCCTGCTGAGCGCGCTGATCGGCGCCTGCGGTGCCGCAGCCCCGTCCGGCACGGACCTGATCCTTGCCACCTGGAACATCGAACACCTGGCCGCCCGCGACGGGGCCGGCTGCCGAGGGCGCGACGCCGCCGATTATGCCGAGCTGCGGCGGCACGCGACCGCCCTCGGCGCCGACGTCATCGCGCTGCAGGAGGTGGAGGATCGCGCCGCGGTGGCGCGGGTCTTCGATCCCGGCCGCTACGACATCGTCGTCTCGCCCCGCCCCGAGGGCAACCTCGGCACCTGTCGCCGACAGCCCGGCCAGCGGCTGACGGCGCAGCGCACCGCCTTCGCAATCCACCGTACCCGGCTCGCCGAGCTGGGCCTGCAATGGCGCGCGCTGCCGCCGCTTGAGGACCTGGGCGTCGCCGGCCGGCGCTGGGGTACACAGATCCTGATCACGCGGGCCGACGGCGACGGCCCCGAGCTGCGCCTGGTCTCGCTGCACCTGAAATCCGGCTGCGGCTGGGGCCGACTCGACGGCACCAAGGTCCGCCGCCAGCAATGCCTGCTGCTGCGCCGCCAGCGCGGCATCCTGGAGGCATGGATCGACGCCCAGGCCGAGGCCGATCGACCGTTCATCCTCCTCGGCGACTTCAACCGCCAGCTCGACCAGCCCCACGACGACTTCTGGCGCGCCATCGACGACGGCCAGGTCTGCGCCTGGCGACCCGACCCCAAGCTGGGCCGGCGCTGCCGACCGGGCAGCGAGCGCGCCGACCCGGATGCCGACCTCGCCCTCGCCAACGCCGGCGTCCCCTACCCCTACCCCTACAACCCCCGCTACCCCTACGCCATCGATCACCTGGTCTTCGGCGGCGCCAGCACGGACTGGATACGCCGGGGCAGCTACCGGGTCTACGCCTACGACGGTGCCGAGCCGCCCCCGTCCGATCACTATCCGATCCGCATGGCCATCCGCATACCAACTGTTGCAAATCCCCGCTAAATAGTCTAAACCGTGCATATGCAACAGCAGAGTTCAAACCCATGACCAACACGGCCCTGAAACTGGAGCCCGACGCCCGCGCCGTGCTCGCCAAGGCATTGCTCAACGCCGGGCACACCCTCGGCCTGTCCCGGGAGCGCCTGGGCGAGATCATCGGTCGCGACCGCACCTCCATCGCCCGCGGTCTCGACCCCAACAGCAAGGCCGGCGAGCTGGCGCTGATGCTGATCCGCTGCTACCGCAGCCTCTACGCCCTGGTCGGCGGCCAACCGGAGGCCATGCGCCACTGGATGCAGACCGCGAACCGCGACACCGGCGGCATCCCTGCCGAGCAGATCGGCAGCGTCCAGGGCCTGAACCGGGTACTGGAATACCTCGACGCCATGCGTGGCCATGGTTAAGGTCTAAGGTCTAAGGGCTGGAGGGCTGAGACTCGTGCCGGTTGGCGGAGCGAGGCGAAACCCGGCGCAGCGCATCGACCAACGACCAACGACCAACGACCAACGACCACCGCATCAAGCATCTAAAAGAGAAGCGCATGAACACCGACGCCATCGCCTCCGCCTACGCGCTGCTGGAACGCTCGGTGATGTATTTCAACGAGGCGCCGGTCGGCACCGTCGCCGCAGTGGCCGCCGACGACGAGGTGGCTGCCGAGAACTATCACGACTGCTTCATCCGCGACTTCATCCCCTCCGCCCTGGTGTTCCTGGCCGACGGCAAGACCGAGATCGTGCGCAACTTCCTGCGCACCGTAGTCACGCTGCGCGGCCAGCATGAGCGCGTCTACGGCCACCAGATGGAGCCGGCGGTCATGCCGGCGAGCTTCCGCGTCCACCACGGTCAGGCCGACGACGGCAGCGACCTGATCCGTGCCGACTTCGGCGACCACGCCATCGGCCGCGTCGCCCCGGTGGACGCCATGATGTGGTGGGTGATCCTGCTCGGCATCTACTGCCGCCGCACCGGCGACTACAGCCTGGCCGCCGAGCCCGAGATCCAGCAGGCCCTGCGCGGCGTGCTCGACCTGACCCTGCGCGAGGGCTTCGAGGTCTTCCCCACCCTGCTGGTGCCCGACGGCGCCTTCATGATCGACCGGCGCATGGGCGTCTACGGCCACCCGCTGGAGATCCAGGCCCTGTTCTACGGCCAGCTCATCAGCGCCATCGACCTGCTGCGCGACAGCCCCGACGTGCGCGGGCTGCTCGACCTCGCCCACCAGCGCGCCAACATGCTGCGCAACTACCTGCAGCTGTTCTACTGGCTCGACCAAGAGCGCCTGAACGAGATCCACCGCTACCGCACCGAAGAGCTCGGCAGCGGCAGCGTCAACATGCTCAACATCTACCCGGAATCGATCCCGGAATGGATCATCGACTGGCTCCCGGCCCGCGGCGGCTTCCTGGTCGGCAACCTGGGGCCGGGGCGCATGGACTTTCGCTTCTTCGGGCTCGGCAACCTGCTCGCCGTCCTCTTCGGCATCACCAGCGCGCACGAGAGCCGGTGCCTGATGCGGCTGTACCAAGACCGTTGGGACGACCTCATCGGGCGCATGCCCGCCAAGCTCGTATTCCCCGCCGTCAGCGGCAAGGAATGGATGTTCATGACCGGCAGCGATCCCAAAAACGTCGCCTGGTCCTATCACAACGGCGGCAACTGGCCCATGCTCATCTGGCCCTTCGTCGCCGCCGCCATGAAGACCGGTCGCGGCGACCTCGCCCAGCTCGCCCTCGACGTCGCCGACCAATCCCTACCCAGCCAGCAATGGCCGGAATACTACGACGGGCGCAAAGGCAACCTCATCGGACGGCGCGCCCACCTCAACCAGGTCTGGTCCGCCGCCGGCTACATCCTCGGCCACCGCCTGGCCGAGGACGACGGACTGCTGGACATGTTCCACTCCGTCGATCAACCCGACGAGCCGGACCGCTAACCTTGAACAAACTGTCGAAGCAATTTCCCTAGCGTTGCCCCTGACCCTAGTGCGTTGATGCGCCGGACCTTGATGACCAGAACCGGTTCTCCGGACTGCAAGCTGGACGTCTTGTGAATGATGGGACGGGCCAATCTCAACCGGCCGAATGGTGGCGCGCCCCCTATTCCTCGCTCAGGGAATCTGCTCGGTGAACTCACCCGGCGATAGGATCGTGATGCAGCCCGGGGTCCCGAGGGTGCAGGCGAGCGTGGAGGTGTTGTTCAGTGCCGGCTGGTTGCCCAGCATCACCGTCGGCGACCCGATGACCCAGGGCGCCGGCGTGGCCGGCACGCAGGGTACGGGAGTGGGGGTCCCCATGGCGGCCGAGGTGGCCGACACGAAGGCCGGATTGGTGGGTGACATACACATCCCGAAGGTTGGGATATTGACGACGGGTTTGTTGTCCATGATGTTCGCCGCCGGCTGGCTGCTGGTCAACGCCTTGTTGAGGGGCGGCACGATCAGGGTCGCGACCCCCGGCGGCACGGCGAACATGCATTTCAATACAGCGCCATTACAGACATGGAAGGACATGGGCGGACCTTTCAATGACAAAAGGGGAATGACGACGATGGCTGGGCACGCCAACGGCGTCTGCGTGACAAGCCCTGCTGGAACCCTGAGGCTAGAAGAGGATGCGGGATCGGTCAAGGCGCCATCCGATGTCGCCTGCCTGCGCATCGGCTCCTACCGCCCAAGCCCAAGCGCGCAGGCGCTGCGCGGAGTCGCAAGAACCTGGATCAGCCCCGCCGACAGGGTCGAGTTGGTGCGGCTGTGCCTGCAACGGGAGCTCGACGGATGTCAGGCCTTCTACGGGGTCTCCGACAATCGGAGGCGTTACTGGGATAACGCCAACGCCTGCGAGATCCTGGCTACCGACCCAACGACGACGCAAGCGAACTGCCGCGTTGACAAATCGGCAGCCCGAGCGGCGCGCGACGGCGGCCCCGCCTCATCGTCGGTGTACCGTCGCAACGGGCTCGGACAACAGACACCCGTCGACAAGACGCCGACGCCCCCCGTCAGCGGCGGGACGCCGCTGCTCCCCGGAGCGGGGGCGTCCCGCCCCCGACTGAGATGGGGGAGTCTCGCCCCCCAGCACAGCACCTCGGCAAAACGCCGACGCCCCCCGTCAGCGGCGGGACGCCGCTGCTCCCCGGAGCGGGGGCGTCCCGCCCCCGACTGAGAATGGGGGAGTCTCGCCCCCCCCAGCACAGCACGTCGGCCAGACGCCGAAGATCCCGATCAGCGGCGGGACGCCGCTGCTCCCAGCGGGGGCGTCCCGCCCCCGACTGAGATGGGGGAGTCTCGCCCCCCAGCACCTCCAGCGGCGGGACGCCGCCGCTCCCCGGAGCGAGGGCGTCCCGCCCCCGACTGAGATGAGGGGAGTCTCGCCCCCCCAGCACAGCACCTCGGCAAAACGCCGACGATCCCAGTCAGCGGCGGGACGCCGCTGCTCCCCGGAGCGGGGGCGTCCCGCCCCCGACTGAGATGGGGGAGTCTCGCCCCCCAGCACAGCACCTCGGCAAGACGCCGACGATCCCAGCCAGCGGCGGGACGCCGCTGCTCCCCGGAGCGGGGGCGTCCCGCCCCCGACTGGGATGGGGGGAGTCTCCCCCCCCAGCACAGCACCTCGGCAAAACGCCGACGATCCCAGCCAGCGGCGGGACGCCGCTGCTCCCCGGAGCGGGGGCGTCCCGCCCCCGACTGAGATGGGGAGAGTCTCGCCCCCCCAGCACAGCAGGTCGGCCAGACGCCGACGATCCCAATCAGCGGCGGGACGCCGCTGCTCCCCGGAGCGGGGGCGTCCCGCCCCCGACTGGGATGGCGGAATGTCTCGCCCCCCCACACAACACCTCGGCAAGACGCCGACGATCCCAGCCAGCGGCGGGACGCCGCTGCTCCCCGGAGCGGGGGCGTCCCGCCCCCGACTGGGATGGGGGGAGTCTCGCCCCCCAGCACAGCACCTCGGCAAAACGCCGACGATCCCAGCCAGCGGCGGGACGCCGCTGCTCCCCGGAGCGGGGGCGTCCCGCCCCCGACTGAGATGGGGGTAGTCTCGCCCCCCAGCACAGCACCTCGGCAAAACGCCGACGATCCCAGCCAGCGGCGGGACGCCGCTGCTCCCCGGAGCGGGGGCGTCCCGCCCCCGACGGGGATGGGGGAGTCTCGCCCCAGACTGTCGAAATCCTCCCGAAACTCGGCCACCCCGTTCCCCGGTTCCCGCCCCTCCTTGGCTGCGTCCGAGCGCCAAGAGATGCTCACACGGAGAGCACAGAGCACAAAGAGAACTGCCGGTGCGCGAATCTGCGCGAGGTATCTTCTCTTCTCCGTGTCCCCCCGTCTCCGTGTGAGTCATTCTTACAGGCACCCGCCGCTGGAGATCGGTAGCCAAAAAACCGGGATCGATAGCATCGCCTAGCTGTCTGCCAACCGCCCACGCTCGCGCCCTCCGCCCGGTGCGTCTGCTGTGAGACAGTAACCAAACCCTCGCCGGCAGGGAGCCGACTCTTAGCGCTCGGTCAAGAGCGGATACTGGCACTTCGCTGCTCAGGGTCCGCAGTCGCTATAGATAGCGTCCGGCGGCTCTGCCAGTAACCGGATCCGGGTCGCCGCATGTAGTCCCTCCCCGTAATACATCGCCTGGTACTTTGGCATCTGCTTGATCCGGTCGGCGACGAGCTTGACGTGATCCGAGGCCGCGAAGGACTTCGCCATCAGCTTGGCATCCGCGTCGTTCAGCCGTAGCGCCAGATAGTTTGCGATGGCCGTGAACAGGGACGGATCGAAGTCCTTGGCCTCTTGGGAGGCGACCACGAAGGCGATGCCGTATTTGCGACATTCCTTGACCATGCTGGCGAGCAGCTTGAGCCTGGCTGCCTTGTGGGCCTCGTCGAAGATCACCGCATGGGTGATGCGCTGCTGCGGGCCACGCCGGAACATGCCCTGATAGAGGTTGTGCAGCACCAGGGTGGCGAAGGCGCGTTGCAGGTGCTCGTTTTGCGTGCCGTGACACTCGATCAGCGCCAATCGCTGCTCATGCAACAGCGTGGGCGCCCCGACGCCGGTGCTGAACAGGCCGTAATCGTCCAGCTCATCGAGCCTGGTCAGCAGGCCCTTGTCCGGCTTCGGGTCCGCGCGCAACAGGGCCAGAAACGCGCCGAAGGCCGGGGTCTCACCGCGCTGCCCCGGCCCCCAACCAGAGTCCAGATAGCTCTGTTTCAGCGCATGGCGCAGCTGACCTCGATGAAGTCGAGCACGAGCGCATTCCGAGTGCCGAGGGAGACATACAGGAGATCCGCGCGCTCATTGCGCTCGGAACCGCGCCGCTCCGGCGCCCGAAACAGCTCCGGGACGTCATCGACGGGGACCAGGAAGCCGGTCCTCAGGCAGGGCCAGACCGGATCAGCCGGCTCGGCCCGCCGACAGTGATGCTGGACCAGTGCGATTGCGATCATCTCCTGGGTCGTCGTGCCCTCGCCGGCCAGCCGCAAGGCCAGGCGCCCGCTGACGGCTTTGAGCGCATCGAGCAGGAACCGGCAATTGCGCGGGCTCGCCGACAGGCCCATCTCGCCCAGGGCGGCGTCCAGCAGACCGACCACCTCATCGAGGCTGGCCGTGGAGGTGATGAGTTGCATGAAGCCCAGGTCATCGCGCTCCGGCACACAATCGATGATATAGGCGTCATAGACCTCCGGCAGGGCCACGGGTGAGTCGAAGTACTCGAGCCCCGCGTTGCGATCCGCCGTCATCACCCAGTCGCCATCGAAGGCAATGCAAATACCGGCCAAGCTCGGCGGCCAGCGCATCGGCGGCCCCGACCGCTGCCGCGGCTCGTCCCAGTCGAACGGCGTCTCGGGCAACAGCCCATCCAGCGCGGCCAGATCGCCCTACAGCCGCAGCGCCCGCACCCAATTGGAGCATCAACACAAACTGCCGCGAGCAAAACGCATGGACGCAATGCGCCAATCGACATACGCTGCCTCGCGGACAAACTCCCGCCAAGAGCGGCTGGATGCATCGACGCATCGCCTTTCTGGACCATCTACAAGACTGCAACTGCCATGGAATCAGACCAGAGCACTCTGCAAGCCGTCGTCAAGCTTCTGACCGACCTGATCTCCAGCTTCGACAACAAGGAGCTGGCCTTCGGGATCGCGCTCGGGATTCTGCTCGTCGCACTGCTGCTCGGGGTCGTGCTGTGGCTGTTTCGGCATCGACCCTGGGTTGCCCCACTCAACCGAGTGTCCCGACAGCTTCGCCAAGTCGCGGATGGCAGCGCGACTCCGGAGCAGCGGATCGAAGCGGCGGACAATGCCTTCGTCGATGAGCAGCGATTGGCACCGCTGTGGCGCGACTACCGCGACCATCTGCAACCCGACCCCAGGGGCAACGGCTACCGGAACCTGATCGATGCGCGCGTCTGGTTCTCGGCCGATGCCGTGCCGGGGCGAGGTTACGAGCACTGGTGCGGCACCTGGGCGGGCGTCTTTCTTACCGTTGGGCTGTTGTTCACCTTCATCGGGCTTTCCGCGGCCTTGCTGAAGGTCGGCGGCATCGCCGATGCCGACTCGGCCGCCATGAAGGCGGCAATCAACGCGATCCTCGGCGTCAGCTCCGCCAAGTTCATCACCTCCATCGCCGGGCTGATGGCCTATATCGGCTTCAGTCTGTTGGCGCGGCACTTCCAGACCAGTCAGCAAGCGGCCGCGGCCAGGCTCGCCGCCGCGGTCCAACGGCTCAGCCAACCGTTGACGCCGGAGCTGCTGCTCTACGAGCAACGCGCCGTGGCCGACAAACAGCTCCTGCGGCTGGAGCGGCTGACCGATGACCTCGCCGTCGCGATTGATCAGCGGCTGCAACAGCGACTCAACGACCTTGCCGGCAGTTTGGGTGCGGACGTGCAGGAATTGCGCACGGCCCTCCCCGCGGCCACGGCGGAGCCAATCGTCGGCGCGCTCGACAAGATCAGCAGCGCGCTGCCTAACGCGACCGCCGAGCCGATCGTTGCCGCCGTCAACGGGGTCAGCGACCGGATCACCCAATCCAACACCGAGGGCATGGGACACCTGGTCGAGCAGTTTGCGGAGCTGGCTGAGCGGCTCTCAACGCTCAAGGACGGCTTCGGCGGCATCGGCAACGACTTTGGCAAACAGATCGCGGACGCCGCAAGTGAATTGACAGAGGCTGCGAAGACAGTCCGCAACGGCATGGCCGCCGGGTCATCGGTGCTGGAGAAGAAGCTCGACGCCTCCGGTGATCAGCTGGAGGCCATCTCGAAGACACTCGGCAATGTCCCGGACCAGATCAACACCGCGCTGGATGACACGCTGGCGAAGCTGGCGACGGCCATCGCCGACTTGACGTCGACGCTTCAGCAAGGAGGAACGGCCGGCGCCGATGCGCTGCGCCAAGGCGGCCAGGAAGCCGGCACGGGGCTCAAGACCGCTGTCGACCAGGCCGGGGGCGCCTTCGAAACGGCCGTGCGTCAAGTGAGCACGCAATTGACCACGGAGCTGACCGATGTACTCGGTCGGCTCGACAACGCGATCACCGCCCTGGCGCACAGGTTGCAGACCGTCGAGGACAGCCTGAGCACACTGCCGGATCAGGTCGCCGCCCAGGTGGCGGCCCTGCGCAGCGCGGGCCAGACCTTCCAGGGTGCTGGACAGGTCGTTAAAGACGCGAGTGGCGCGATGCAGAGGGCGACGCAGCCGCTGGGCGCGACAGCGCAGAAGATGACCGCGGGCGTGAACGCGCTTACAGCGCAGGTGCAAGAGGCGACGGCGCTCCAGCAGCAGACAAGCGCGGAGATTCAACACGCATTGGACGGCCTGAAGCAGGCCGCCGATGCCGCCCGGCGAACCTTCGAGACCCATGAGCAGCGGTTCGGGGCAGCCGACGAGTCCATTGCCGCGGTGCTCGATGCGCTGCGTGACGGCGTGGATGAGGTTGCTAAGACGACCCAAAAGGTCTTCGGTGAGTACGAGCAGCACATCACGAAGGCGGTCAGCAACCTCAAATCCTGGGCCGAAGGCATGGAGGACAGCATCCAGGGGCTCAGCGAGTCCGTGGATGCCTTGTCCGGGCGCGCACGCCGATGAAGTCCATCGCCAAGCAATGCCGCTTGTGAGCACGCGTCACCCGGCTCAAGGAATCAACCATGCTTCGACGCCCCTTCCCCAGTCCGTCAACCGCCGAGGAGCGCAAGGACCTGTTCGGCCCGGTCGCCGACCTGATGGTCGGCGTGATCTTCATCTTCATCATCCTGCTGATCGGGCTTGCGCTGCACCTCCAGCCCGAAGACTACCAGCGGCTCCGCGACCGAAATGCCGAGCTGGAGAAGCAAAATGACGAGTTGGAAACAGAAAATGCCCGTCTGCGGACCTTCGGTCAGTATGTCCGCGATCACCAGCTCGGCGGGCTGCTCGCCAGGATTGGCGCCGCGAACGAGACCCGCGCCCAGCTGTTGACGGACATCCAACATCGCCTGCGCACGCTCGGCGTAGAGGTGACCATCGACCCGGTCAATGGCACCCTGCGACTCCCGGCTGGCGGGCTTTTCCGGGTGGGCCAGGCGGAGCCGACGGATCGGGGGCGCGAGACGATCCGCAAGCTCGGCGACGTCCTTGCCGCAACGCTGCCCTGCTACACCGCTGCTGCCGACCATCGCGAATCCTGCCGGACTGCCGCCGAGAGCAACCCCTACAGCAGCCTTAGCTCGGCCTATATCGAGGGACATACCGACGTGGTGCCGTTCTCGGCGTCATTCGGCCAGTATCGCAACAACTGGGACCTGTCCGCCGGACGTGCGATCGAGACCTACCGACTGCTCGGCACGACCCACCCGCAGCTGCAGGCACTGCGCAACCGCGACGGCGAGGCGCTGCTCGGCGTCAGCGGTTATGCCGAGACGCGACCGGCGACCACGGCGCCGGAGCGCAGGGATGAGGCCGTGCGTGATCTGGATCGTCGCATCGAGGTGCGGCTGATCATGACCGCGAACGAGACGGCGGTCCGCGCCGCGATCGCCGAGCTGAACCAACAGCTGGAGCAAGTCGATGACCTGCTCAGATGAGCCCGAGACCCGCCGCACCACCGCGCTGAAGGACAGGCTCCGTCGGCACTGGCCGGTGCGGCGCTTCAATGCGCCGGAGCGGCTCGCCATCGAGCCGGTCGTCAGAGAGATTGCGAAGCGCTTCGGCGGCGCCCCCAGACCGCTGCCGCCGCCCCGAGACCTGCTGCGGGAGGCGGAAGCGCGGCTGATTGCCGCGGGCGGAGATTTCCAGGCGCTGACCGGTGCCCAGCGGCGTCGCGTTCCCTGGTTTCTCTGGGAATCCGAACGATGCTGGCACGAGAACCGGCAACTCGTTGCAGACTTCCTGAACTGGGCCCAGGATCACTGGCGTAACGCACCCACACGTCTTTGGCGGCACTACCTGCTGCACCTGGACCCCGACACATACGCGACCGAGCGTGTCGCCGGCTGGCTGCGAGAACAGCAGCATCGCCTGCCCGAGCGATTGCGATCATTCTCCGAGCGTTGGTCACTTTTCGAACCAAAGACTGCGATCAAGCGCATCGCCAAGGCGCTGATCCTGGGCGATGAAGTCATCCAGGAGATCAACGCCCTTGGCATCGATCAGGACGACCTGCTGCGATCGTCGTTCCTGTTGCATGTGCTCGAAGGCGTTGGCCTGAGATTGCACGAAGGACAGGGGCAGAGTGAAATCGCAACCAGGCTGAAGGGCCTGCTCGGCACGCTGGGCGAGACGCCGACATACCGGATGCAGGGCACGGACGCGACCAGGCGTCGCGCCCTCAAGTCGCTGGTCGAAGGGCTGGTCGTGTGGGCGGACCGTCTTGGCGAACCGACGATCGACCAGACCTTGGACCTGCTCTATCTGCTGATCGGCGACCCCAGGCTGCATCCAGCCCGCTGGCAAGGCATCGACGAGACAACCCGCCGCATCGTCGAAGGCTGGCTGACCAAGAAGACCCTGGACAGCTTCTTCCGTTTCATGTTGGAGATGCAAAGCGACCGCCCGGATATGGTCGAGGAGCGGGAGTCCTTCTGGCGCGGTTACGAAAAGCGGATCTCTCGCGCCTGGCTGATCGTCGGGGTCAAACGCCCGAGCGAAGCATGTTCTGGAGCATTCCTTTGGTACCTTCCGATATGGCCACAGTCCAACCCGATCATCTGCGCCTGTTGTCTTTCGGCCGGGTGACACCAGAGCCCAATCCAATCACTTGGGACTCCTGATGCAGATTAGAAATCTGAACATCTTGGAGATGAACAAGAACGGAACCACGCTTTGGTGGCCTGCCTCTGACCCCGACCCAGAGCGCAGCTTCTATAACGGCGACTATTCTCGATCGAATATGATGGATCGTTGCCGGCGCTTGATAACCAGTACGACTTGGAACGACCAAGGCGTCAACTTCCCTCGATTCAAGACGCGACACGATCATGGGTGGCAAGATTGGTATGAGGAGATGATCGAGGCCCGCACCAAAGTCCCCCGTTCCACCCCCACCTGACTGGCTCGACGCCCCCTGTAGTGCTATCGTGCCTTCGTGCCCAACAAACGAGAACCTGCCCAATGTCTACGGCCACTCTCTCGACTGCCGTCAAGGTCATCGGCAACAACGGTCAAATCTCCCTCGGCAAGCAGTATGCGGGCCGGCAGGTGCTGGTCGAGGAGCAGGAGCCCGGCGTCTGGCTGATCCGCACGGCGACGGTGATACCGGACAATGAACGCTGGCTGCTGCATCCCGAGACGGCGTCCGACCTTGAGCGCGCCCTGGCTTGGGCGCAGGCCAACCCGCCGGACGACGGGAACAGCGAAGACGTCTTGGGTCGGCTCGCCGACCGGACGACCGATGGCCAGTCCGACTGACGCCAAGGTCCGCCTGGACCTGAACAATCCTGTGTTTCAGGACGGCCTGTTCAGCCTGCAGAAGCCCGAGCGCCTGGCGGCACTGGACACGCTGAGCAAGCTCAGACGCCTGACCTGGGGCCAGGTCTATCGGGACCCGGGTCTGAAGTGGGAGAAGATTGTCAGCGTCAAGCCGCCGCCGGGGATCGCTGCACTGTACTCGCTGCGGATCACCCGATCCCGGCGAGCCGTGGCCTATCGCGACGGGGACTTCATCCGCTTGCTCAGTATCGCCCGAGACCACGACAGCACCTACGGAAAGAAGTAGGCCGATGGCAGGCCATCGAATCATCGCCGATCCCGATGCCAGCGGCTGGCAGTTTCGTCTGACGCGAAGGCGGCGTGTCGCAATTGGCAGGCAATCGCCGTTGCCGGTCTCGGACTGGACATCCGCCGCCGAGACGGACGCGGGTGTGTCGCTGCTGTTGTCATTGATGGACGCCGGCGAGGCAAGCGCATCGGCGGATGCCGTCTCGCTGACGCATGCGCGCACCGCAGCACTCAGCCGGGTCGAGCCGGGCCGGCTCAACCTCCCACCGATCTGTCCGCTGTCGCTCTTCCTGTCCCACGACCTGCCGATCGGCGAGCCGGGCTTTCGCCTTCAGGTCGATTGGCTCCAGACCGACGGGCAACGCCTGTTCGGGGTCCAGCGCGTCGGCACATCGCTCACGGCAGTCGGTCGGCATTGGCTGTTGCTGGACCCACTCTATTCGGCCCTTCAAGCGCTGGACCGGGTCAATCAGGCCGCCGGCGATGGAACCAGTGAAGGCCTCGATCGGCGCATGGCTGCCTATGCGGAGTTGAAAGGCGCATTGGTGCAAGTCACGGGCGACCTGCGCGCCGATGAGTACCTGCGCGGGTTGACCATCCATTGCGCCACGGGGCTCGGCATCGATCTGCACACCGGCAATACGCGGCACCCCTTCTTGCCGACACTCTACGGCAGCCGACCGGACCCCAGTGCGACCAGCGGCAACGAGCGTCGGGCCGGAGACGCCGAGCCCGAGCCGACGCGCGAGCCGTTGCTGCCAAGCCAGCACGCGAAGCGCTTCAGCGAGCGTTTCGCCGCCCAGGGGGCGCGTTCGCACTATGTGCTCGGCAGCGGTGTCTATACCGTGCTCGATGCGCCCATCGCCGCGGCACTGGACGTGGTCGCGCAGGTCAACCGAGCCGACGATGCGACCCACGAAGCCTTTCGCCATGACCCAATGGCCTATCTGACGCCGGCGATCGAGGCCGCAGGGGGCGACGGCGGGATCATCTGCCAACTGCGCGACTATGGCGAACGCGTCACCGGCGTCGGTGCCTGGGTGACACCGAGCTTTTCATTCCCGCTGCCGGTATCTCGGGACTGGTTTCCGGACGAAGAGACGGAGCTGTTCACGATTGCGCTGCCCAACGAGACGCAGCTCATCGTGCGCAAGGATGATATCCAAGCGCTGCGCGATCAGGTCAGCGCAGCCCAAGCTGCCGGACAGCCGCAGATCATTTTCAACGGCCAAACAGTGCCCATCAGTGCCGCACTCGCCAAGACGGTGAACGGGCTGATCGGGCAGCTCGATACGGGTAGTCCGAAGCCGCCTGCCCCGCAGCCGGATCGCCCGCGCTGCGAGCAGAGCGTCCTCCTTACGCGCGACAACGAGGAACGGCTCCTCTACCAACGTCAGCATCGGCTGCAACAAATCAACGCCCCACCGCGGCTGCCGGTCGGTATCAAGTCCGACCCGAAGGCGCATCAGCAAGAAGGCATCGCTTGGCTGCAACAGGCCTATGCTGTCGGCGCTCCGGGGCTGCTGCTCGCCGATGACATGGGTCTCGGCAAGACCTATCAAGTGCTCGTCTTCCTCAAGTGGCTGCGCGACGGCACCGCGTCATCCGGGCGCAAGCCGGTCCTGGTGGTGGCACCGAAGAGTCTGATCGGCAACTGGGCGGAAGAGCTCGATCGGCATCTCGATGAGCACGCCTTGGGGCCGGTGCTGCGCCTGCAGGACCAGGGGCTGCGCGCGCTGCGCGAGGTCCAGCGCGGCAACGACCTGACGCTGAGCCGAGCAACGCTGGATGTTGCTCGCCTGGAACGCGCCGGCCTGGTGCTGACCAGCTACGAGACGCTGCGCGACTACCAGCTCTCGTTCGCGCAGATCCCGTTCCGCGCGGTTGTCTTCGATGAGGCGCAGCGGGTCAAGAACCCTGCCTCAATGGTGAATCGTGCCGCCAAGGGACAGCAGGGTGACTTCACGCTGTTGATGACGGGAACACCCATCGAGAACAGCCTTGTCGATCTTTGGACGCTCCTGGACATTGCCTGGCCGGGCTTTCTCAACGTCAGCCTGAGCGAATTTCTGCGCGACCATCGGGATCAGGATGCAGACCGCCGCGCGCGACTGAAGCAGCAGTTGACCGAGCCCTCCAGCTGCACCGACGGCTCGCCGATCCCGCCGATCATGCTGCGGCGATTCAAGGCGCAGGTGCTTGACGGTCTGCCGCGGCGCGAGGTGAAGACCACGCGCGACCCGATGCCGGCACAGCAGCAGGCAGCCTACGATGCCGTGCGGGCCGCCGTCCGCGATGCCCCTGGAAGCACACTCCAGGGCCTGCAGCAGATGCGCGCAGTGGCCCTGCATCCGCAACTGGGGAGCCCACCCGCATCCGCTGCCGAAGATGCCGCATTCATCCATGCCTCGGCGCGTTTCAGCCGGCTGTTTGCGATCCTGGACGACGTGCGCTCACGCAATGAGAAGGCTTTGGTCTTTGTGGACCTGCGCGAGGCGCAACGCGCGCTCTACGATCTGATTCAGCGCCGCTACGGGCTCCCGGCGCCGCGACCGGAGATCATCAACGGCGCCACAACGGCGGCGGTTCGCGACCGTATCCGCCAAGCCTTCCAGACGCGCTCCGGCTTTGATGTGCTGCTTCTAGGCCCGAAGGCGGCGGGCCTGGGCCTGACGCTGACCGCCGCGAATCATGTCATCCACCTGAACCGATGGTGGAATCCCGCGGTGGAAGACCAATGCAGTGATCGGGTCTACCGTATCGGCCAGACACGCCCGGTTACCATTCATCTCCCGCTAGCGATCCATCCCGAATTGGGCGATGCATCATTCGACGCCTTGCTGCACGGTCTGTTGGAGGAGAAACGGGCGCTGAGCCGGGAGATCGTGGTGCCGATCCAGTTCAACGAGCAGGATTTTCGGAAGCTGTACCAGCAGACGCTGGACGCATCGACCAGTTCGACCGACGCGCCCAACGAGGTGGATCATCTGGACTGGCGCGGCTTCGAGCACTGGGTTGCCGGTCGACTGCGCGATGCGGGTCTTCAGGTCGATGTCACACCAGGGCAAGGCGACGGTGGCGTCGATGTCGTTGCCCGTGCAACAGGCGAAAAGCCAGTCCTGCTGGTGCAGTGCAAGCACACGGGCAAAGGGATCAAGGGATTGATCGGCGAGGCAGCCGTCGAGGATCTACTGCGCGCGCAGCGCCAATTGGTTGGCACATTCCCCCGCGCCAGACTACTCGGCGTTTCCAACGGGCGATTTTCACTGGCAGCAGAGAACTTTGCTGTTGAACACGGCGTCCGCCTGGTGGATGCAACGGCGCTGATGCAAGTCGGAAGCATCGCCAGCGCAATCCTTCGCGAGTAGTGGAGAATATGCGCTTTAGACGCGCAATAATCCGTAACCTAGTCGGACGTCATTGCGTGGTCTGCCGAGAGAAGGGCTGGAGTTCCGAGGAGTCGCAAGGAGTCGCGAGGACAGTTACTTAACCCTCGCTACGGTTTGGAGCAAGTCATTAAACTGTCTTAGGAATTCCCCGAGTCACAGATTCTGTCCCCGGAATCCCTCCCGGAATCCCTCCCGGAATCCCTTCTGTCCTCGAAATCCGCCCCCCGGAATCCGCGAGCAAAATATATAGTCACCGGAATCCCTGTCCCCGGAATCCGACGCTTGCAAGCACGCCGTGTGCCACTCGACGTTGAGTCCGCTGTGGGGCAGAAGCGCACCCTCGTCGGCGGGGAGGGGACTCGCAGGTCTCGGCCAGGAACTGTCGCCGGATAAACGATACGCAGAGGCTTGAGTCCCCTCGATAGCCGCCGTATAAGCTGACGCGGGATTGCGGGGCTCTCCCTTAGCCCCGTCGGCGATTGACTGACCGTTCCTCCTCCGATCGATCTGCAGATCGCATGAGGTTGCGCTTCGATCTGCAACTCGCATCGGGTTCGGCTGCTCGGGCACTGCGTTTCGAATATTTCGATTATCTACCCAATTCCGCTATACTTCACACCGGATATGAAACCTCGGAGAGTTCCACATGATGAGCAACACGGTGCAGACCTATCGGGGAATGCGTATGCCGACGGATGCAGAGGTGACGCTGGCGGCCGAAAGCAGTCGCTTGCTGGCTGCATGCGTCGGACCAGGCGAATCGGCCCGCTTGCGCCTGATTGACGGCTGCACCGAGGTGACGGTGCCGGTCTCGGCAATCCACATGCTGGTCGATATCCTGAACCAAATGGCACAGGGCAATGCGGTGTCGCTGGTGCCGATTCATGCGGAACTGACGACGCAGCAGGCCGCTGATCTGCTCAACGTCTCCCGGCCTTTCCTGGTCAAACAGTTAGAGGCGGACGAACTCCCATTTCACAAATTGGGGCGACATCGGCGAATCCGCTTTTCGGATCTGATGGACTACCGCGACCGCATCGACCAGGAAGGTGCCGCAGTGGCAGACGAGCTGGCGGCGCAGGCGCTTGGCTTGGGGTATTGAGTGGCGACTTTCACGGTCGTCTATGATGTAAGGATTTCCCAACCGAGACGCTCGCGGAATGCGAGATCGTCCCCCACCACCCAGACGACTTCATCCTGGATCTGGCGGATCTCGAACCGGCAGTCGTCACTGCGGCGGCAAAGCTGCAACGTGCTGCGCTCAAGGACCTGGCCCTCTCACCGGAAGCCTTTGTCAGCAAATTGCGACAGCAAGCTCGCCAACGGTAGGCCCAATGGCTGAGCAGGATACGCTTGCAGCGCTGAGGGCCGAAAATGCGCGCCTGATCGGGTTACTGGAGGCCCATGGAATCCAGTGGCGACAGCCTACCGAGTCCGTTTCCACCGTCTCTGATCGGGAAACACAAAGGCTATCGACGCGCGAGAAAGTAGCGCTGTTTCGTCGGCTGTTCCGGGGCCGCGACGATGTCTTTCCGATCCGCTGGGAGAGCAAGACCAGCGGCAAGTCGGGCTATACACCCGCCTGCGCCAACGAATGGCGCGCCGGCCTGTGCGACAAACCGCGCATCAAGTGCGCGGACTGTGGCCATCGCGTGCTGATCCCGCTGACCGATACCGTCATTTATGACCACCTGGCAGGCAAGCATACGATTGGCATCTATCCCTTGCAGGAAGACGACACCTGCCACTTTCTAGCAGTCGATTTCGATAAAGCCGACTGGCGCGCCGACGCGCGCGCCTTCGCCCAGTCTTGCGAGGACCTGGGGGTCCCCATCGCGCTCGAAATCTCGCGCTCCGGCCAAGGGGCGCATGCCTGGATCTTTTTCGATGGCCGCGTGCCGGCGCATGAGGCCCGTCGGCTTGGCACCACCCTAATCAGCCACACCTGCGCCCGCACCCGGCAGCTGGAGCTGACCTCCTACGACCGACTTTTCCCAAATCAGGACAGGCTGCCAAAAGGCGGCTTCGGTAACCTTATTGCCTTGCCGCTGCAAAAGCAACCGCGAGAAAACCAATGCAGCCTGTTCGTCGGCAACGACTGGCGCGCCTATCCAGATCAATGGGCCTTTCTGGCATCGATAAGACTGATGGCGCCGCAGGATATCGAGCCCGCGATCCTGCGCGGTGGCGGCGGGGTTCATCCATTGGATATTGCCTTCATTGATGAGGAGGATCAGGCGGAGCCTTGGAAGCGCCCTCAACCAGCGGCCAGAGCGCTACCAACACCGATGCCCAAGCGCATCACCATGACGTTGGCCGACCGCATCTATTTCGAGAAGGCACAACTGCCGCAGCCGCTGGCCAACCGGCTGATCCGCCTCGCCGCTTTCCAAAACCCGGCATTCTACCGGGCGCAGGCCATGCGCCTCTCGTTTGGACGAAGCCCCGCGGGATCGGCTGCGCGGAAAACTACCCGCATGATGATTGCGCTGCCGCGCGGATGACGCGATGCCGTGCTGGAACTGTTGCAGGACAACGCGATTGGCAGCGAACTCCACGACGAGCGGTCTTCAGGCCGGCCCCTTGAGGTCGCGTTCGCTGGCACCCTGCGATCCGATCAAGCCGAGGCAGTTTCCGCGATGCTGCGACAGGACACAGGGGTTCTTTGCGCACCAACGGCGTTTGGCAAGACGGTGGTCGCAGCCGGGATTCAGGCGGTCTTCCGTCACCTGGCCAATGACCAAGGTCGGACAAGCGCAATAGTCGAAACGATCCGCAGCGCGGTCGAACAGGGACGCAAGGTCTTGGTGTTGAGTGAACGCACCGACCATGTGCATGCCATCCATGCCGCACTGGAGGGCACGGTTACGTCCCTCTTCGTGTTGCACGGGCGCATGTCGAAAAAGCAGCGAGCCGCCTTGATCGCCGAGCTGGATGCGCTGGCGCTGGATGCCCCGCGCGTGTTGGTCGCCACCGGCAAACTGGTCGGGGAGGGCTTCGATCATCCGCCGCTGGACACCTTGGTACTGGCGATGCCCGTGTCGTGGAGGGGGACGTTGCAGCAATATGCCGGCCGCTTGCACCGGGAGCATGCCACCAAGACCGACGTGCGCATCATCGATTTCATCGATACCGGTCATCCGGCACTGCAACGCATGTGGGACAAACGCCAACGAGGATATCGGGCGATGGGCTATCGCATCGCAGACCAACCTGAGCTGGATCTCCGCTGAGCAGCGCTCCGCTGTCCTTCAGTCTCTCAGGCAGGATGTCTCCTATGGGTCGGCTACCGCCCTTCGCCGGACTGCTTTCAATGGCTCGGCCTCATGGCAAAGCGGACTCTCGCCCCCCCATCCGTTCCGACCGCACGGGATCGTTGCCGAGCTGGTGACGCGGCCCCCTGCGACGGCAATGCCTGTCTCCGCGGTCTGCGCGGCGAGCTGCGGCTGCCGATGGCCCGGGTGCGTGCATTGGGGTTGATGCAGGTCAGCGCCGCTGCGGGCCGCAGGTCCAAAATAGGGAGGGTACCGAACACGGCGGAGGGCGATCATGCGACGGCGAACCTTTTTGACCACGACACGGGATGCCGGCCTTGGGGCCGGTGCGGCCTGGGCGCTCGGCCCACTGGGCACCCTGCTGGCAGACGACGCGGCGGGCGCTGCCCTGCCCTACGATCTGGTGGCGGTGCGCAACGGCGACCCGGCGGCGATGTTCGATGCCGGCATCGCCGAGCTCGGCGGCATCCGCCGCTTCGTGAAGCCGAATACCACCGTGGTGGTCAAGCCCAACATCGGCTGGGATGCGGCGCCGGAGCGGGCGGCCAACACCAACCCGCAGCTGGTCCGACGCATCGTCGAGCAGTGCGTCGCGGCCGGGGCCAAGCAGGTCTATTGCTTCGACTACACCTGCGACAGCTGGCGGCGCTGCTATCGCAATTCCGGCATCGAGCGGGCGGTCAAGGACGCCGGCGGCACCATGGTGCCCGGCAATAGCGAGCGCTACTACCACGCGGTCGACGTCGGCGGACGCACGCTGCGCGCGACCAAGGAGCATGAGCTGGTGCTGGAGTCGGATCTGTTCATCAATGTGCCGGTGCTCAAGAGCCACGGCAGCGCGACCGTCACCGTGGCCATGAAGAACCTGATGGGGGCGATCTGGGACCGCCGCTTCTGGCACCGCAACGGCCTGCACCAGTGTATCGCCGACTTCGCCGGCCATCGCCGGCCGGACCTGAACGTGGTCGATGCCTACAACGTGATGATGCGCAACGGCCCGCGCGGGGTCTCGGTGAAGGACGTTCAGCGCCTGGGCGCGCAGCTGATCAGCACCGATATGGTCACCGCCGACGCCGCCGCGGCGCGGCTGTTCGGGGTCGATCCGCGCGATGTGGACTACATCGCCCTGGCGGCGTCGGCGGGCGCCGGGCGGATGGACCTGGAACAACTGCGCATCAGCCGGGTGGTGTTGTAGCGACCGGGCGCCCGGCATGCGCCTGCGCCGCCTGCGCATCCTGGTCTCGCTGCTGGCGCTGGGCCTGACCGGCGCGCTGTTTCTGGACCTGCATGGCCTGCTGCCGGACGCGACGGCGCGCTGGGTGCTGTATCCGCAGCTGGTGCCGTCGCTGATCCACTGGCTCGGGGCCTTCGGCTGGGCGGCCACGGGCTTTGTGGTGGTCTTGGTGCTGACGCTGCTGTTCGGGCGTGTCTACTGCTCGACCCTGTGCCCGCTGGGGGTGATGCAGGACCTGATCAGCCGACTTGCCGGACAGCGCAACCGGCGCGCCGGCAGGCACCGCGGGCAGTTCCACTACCGCGCACCGCATCAATGGCTGCGCCACGGCCTGCTGGCGCTGACCGTCGGCGCCGCGCTGCTCGGCTCGCTGCTGCCGTTGCTGCTGCTCGACCCGTTCAGCATCTTCGGGCGGATCATGTCCCAGCTCGTTCGGCCGCTGCTGATCGGCGCCAACGACCTGGCCGGGCGCGGCCTGGAGCTGATCGAGGTCTATGCCCTGGCGCCGGTGGGCTGGCCGCAGACGGCAGCGGCGGTGCTCGGGCTGACGCTGGGCACGCTGGCCCTGGTGGCGATCATGGCGGCGCGTCACGGGCGCCTGTTCTGCAACACCCTGTGCCCGGTGGGCACGCTGCTCGGGCTGATCGGCCGGCATGCGGCCTGGCGCATCCGTATCGACCACCATCGCTGCACCCGCTGCGCCGAGTGCGCCATCGTCTGCAAGGCGAGCTGCATCGACCTGCGCAGCGGGCGCGTCGACGCCGACCGCTGTGTGCTCTGCTTCAACTGCATCGCCGCCTGTCCCGGCTCCGGCATCGACCTGCGCCTGGCTTGGACCGACGGCCCGCGGGACCTATCGGCGACGCCCCACGACCCGTCGCGACGGCTGCTGCTGGCCGGGGGCGTCGCCTGCGCCCTGGGCAGCGCTCGACTGCCGGCGCTGCCGCCCGCCGAGACGGCACCGGAGCCGCCCCGCAACCGGCTGCCCACGCGCATCCCGGTGCCGGAGCGGGCGGCCATCGCCCCGCCGGGGGCCGGCTCCACGGCCCGCTTCAATGCCCGCTGCACCGCCTGCGGCCTGTGCGTCAGCGCCTGCCCGACCCGGGTCATCCAGCCGGCGCTGCTCGCCTACGGCCCCGCCGGTCTGTTCCAGCCGACGCTGGACTTCCAGCTCAGCTTCTGCAACTACGACTGCGTGCGCTGCGCCGCCGTCTGCCCCACCGGCGCCATCGCGGCCCTGAGCGTGGACCAGAAGCATCGGGTACAGCTCGGGCAGGTGGAATTCATCGAGGACAACTGCGTCGTGGTCACGGATCTGACCGCCTGCGGCGCCTGCGCCGAACATTGCCCGACCAAGGCCGTGCGCATGGTCGCGTACCCACCGCCGACCAGGGCGCCGGGCCTGCCGGAGCCCGCCACCAATCTGACCATCCCGGAGCTGGACCAGGCCATCTGCGTGGGCTGCGGCGCCTGCGAATATGCCTGCCCGACCCGCCCGCACCGGGCCATCTATGTGCGCGGCGAGCCCGTGCACGGGGTTGCCGAGGCGCCGCCCGCCGAGCCGCTGCCGCAGTTGCCCGCTGCACCGAGCGGCGAGGCCTTTCCGTTCTGAGCGGGGCTGCCGGGGGCGGGGCTACTCCACCTCAAAGCCCGAGGGCCCCCGCGCCGGCGGGGCCTGCCGGCGCAGGCCGTCGAGCAGCCCCCCGGCGCCATCGATGACCCGCTTGCCCCCGTCGCGCAGGCCGGCGCCGACGTTGTCGACGGCACCGGCGGCCTCCCCCACCACGGTGGCCGCGGGACGGGCCTCGATCAGCCGTTTGATGGGGCCGGTGGATGCGGCGCGCAGGCACGGGCTCTGCTCCAGGGCGCTGCCGAAGGCCTCCGCCAGCAGCAGCTCCGGCAGCGCCACCTTGGCGGCGATGCGGGTCAACGCCACCAGCAGATCGGTCTTCTCGACGCCGATACGCGGCTTCGCCAGCGGACCGTCGACCGCCACCACGGCAGCGACCTTGAGATGCGCGCCTTTCGGTTTCGGCACCAGCCGCAGGTCGAGGGTGCGCGAGCGCAGGTCGATCCCGCCGTTGGCCAGCACCAGCGCGTCGGCGGTGTCCACCAGGGCGTCCAGCGCGACCCGCCCATCGGCAACGGCGAGACTGCCCAGGGCGCAGTTGATCCGCGCCTGCCGGGCCTCGCTGCGGGCAAGCAGCCCGAACAGGTCGCGCAGGCCGGGGGTCATGCGGTCGATATGGCGCAGATCGGCGCTGGCATCCGTCACCGACAGCAGGACACTGCCCGACAGCCCGTCGATGATCGCCTCGGCACTGCCGCCGCGCGAGCGCAGGCTGACGCGGGCGTCGAGATGACCATCGATCAGCCCGGCCACCGGCCCGGCGGCGAGCAGCGGTGCCAGCGCCAGGCGGCCCAGGTCGGCCTCCAGCGCGAGCAGCGGCAAGCCCTCGCCCCGCTCCAGGGTCAGCGTCACCGTTCGCGCTGCGCCGCCGCCTCCGACGCTGGTGAGGGCGACCCGCGAGCGCCGTGGATGCAGCTTCAGGTCCAGCGCCGCCGGGACCTCGGCACCGGTCAGCACCAGCCGGTGGATGTCGAGCTTGAGATCGACATCGACCTGATCCAGCCAACCGAGATCCGCGAGCCTATGGTTCCCGTCACGCCCGGATCGACGCCGGGCGCGCTCGCGCAACCAGGGCCGGATGTCCAGGGTATCGGTCTTGAGCTCCAGCCGCAGCCCCGGCCGTTCCCCGGCGAGGTCCAGATAGCCGAGACCGCTCAGCCGCAGCTCACCCAGACGCAGCGCCTCCAGCGTCAGCTCGAAGCGCGGCTCACCCCCGCGCACCCGCAGCCGAGCCGTCAACGGCGCATCCCCAAGCCCCACGGCGCTCGGCCACTGCATCCGCTCGGCGAGCGACGGACTGTCGATGCCGAGCCGCAGGTTCACGGCCGGTGCGCCGCCAATCCGGGACAGCTCGCCGGCGACAGCGAGCGTCAAGCCGAGGGTGTCGACGCGCAGATCCAGCAGCAGCCCCGCAGCGCCCGGGCGCAGCATCCCGATGCGCCCGCGCAGGCGCAGCGGCGTGCCGTCCACGCGACCCTCAAGATCGACCCGCAAGCGGTAGCCATCGGCGTCGATGGGATGCAGGACGGCCTGCTCGATGAGCAGATGGTCGGGGGCGCCGGTCGCGCCGGGCGGCAGCAGGATGCGGGTGTTGCTCAGCCGGATGGGCGGCAGCGCGAAGGCAGGTTGGCCGGCCCGCTCCCTGGCACCGGGCGTCGTCGCCTTGCCCGATCCCCCGGCGGCGACAGCGATCTGCGCATCGGCGAGCAGCAACTCCGTCGGCCGCAGCCGCCCCCCGAGCAGCGCGGCAGTGGCCAGGCCAAGCGCGGCACGCCCTGCATCGACCCGCACCGGCTCGCCATCGCCCGGCGTCGGCAGCGACACCGACAGATCTGTGGCGCGCAGTCGCAGCCTTGGGCCGGTGATCAGCGTCAGGCGCCCGTCGATGCCGAGCACAACCCCGGTGCGCTCGGCCACCACCCCCGCCAGCCGATCTTTGAAGGGTGTCGCATCCAGCTCGATGGCCACCAGCGTCACCAACAGCAGCAACACCACGACCACCGCCAACGCCAGGGACAGGAGCAGCGAAAGAAAGCTCAGCAGCCGTTTCATCGAAACCTCTCAAGATTGACAATCGTCAATAGATCGTCGAAATCATCGCACCACCCGCGCTGCCTTGAGCCAGGTCAAGGCCGGTGCCGGCACCGACACCAAGAATCCGTCCCAGGGTCAGGGGGACTTTAACCCATAAGCGCCCGCGCCCCCTGCCCGAGACAGCCGCCCTGCCGGCGGATCGCGATGCCACCAACTGCGAGGTTGATGTGTCCAGACCTCACCGACCAAACGCTGCCATCCCGCGCAGGTGGCCCCCCTCTCCCTGCCGACCTCCCACGATGTCGCAGACCCCATGCCCACGCGCAACACCGTGGCGAGAGCCACAACGGCCCGATCCCCGCACGGGCATCTCAGCTGCCCATCGCCGCCGGCCTGCTGCTGCTGGCCGCCGATGGCCGACCCGCCCACCTACCGTCGGCTCGACGCGTCTCTGCCTCACCGCTTTGCCGAGGCCGCCGTGACCGCCCACCTCGGCGTTGCCGCCGCGGCGCACCCCGACTACAGCGAGCAGGTCGTTGTCGTCACCACCTCGGCGACCATCGACGTCAAGCGCGTGCTCTCAGCGTACCGGCGCGGCTGATCGGCGAGCGGCTGCGCCTGCACATCCACGACGAGCGCATCGAGGCATGCGTCGGCGCTGCGCACGCCGTCACCCTGAACCCCGGTCTACAGCATCAACCACGAGCGGGCGCGTTGCATCGACTACCGCCACCTCATCGACGCCCTGGTGCGCAAGCCGCAGGCCTTCCGCCACTCGCAGCTGCGCGACGACCTGCTGCCGAGCGCGACCTACCGCGGCATCTGGCGAGCGGTGGATGCGCGCTTGGAGGCGCGGGCGGCCTGCAAGTACATCGTCGGCGTCCTCGCCCTGGCTGCGCGGGCGGACTGCGAGCAGGCCCTGGGCGAGCACCTTGACGCCGAGCTGGCCCGCGGCCGGCTGCCCGAGCTGCACACCCTCCAACAGCGCTTTGCGCCGAGCGAGGAGGCGCGCGTGCAGGCCGCGCTTGAGGTCGACAGCGTCCAGCACCCGCTGAGCGTCTACGACCGGCTCCTGCCCGCCCGGGCCGTGGAGGTGTGCTGACATGCAGCCCGAAGCCACATTGCCCCTGCTGCTCAAGCAGCTCAACCTCACCAGCATGGCCCGGCACTGGCCGGCACTGCTCGAACAGGCCCGGCGCCATGGTTGGGACGGTGCCCACTACCTCGCTGCGTTGTGCGAGCGCGAGCTCGCCGAGCGCCACAGCCGGCGCATCGCCCGCTACGCCAAGGAATCGCAGCCCCGGCAAGACCCTAGCGAGCTTCGACTTCAGCGAAGTTGCCGAGCTGCCCGCCGCGCGCATCGAAGCCTTGGCCGGTTGCGCCGACTGGACCCGTCAGGGGCGCAACGTCCTGCTGTTCGGCGCCAGCGGCGTGGGCAAGACCCATCTGGCCGCCGCCATCGGTCACGGGCTGACGGAACGCGGCGTGCGCGTGCGCTACGCGGCCACCACCGCGCTGGTGCAACAGCTCCAGCTCGCCCGCGAGCAGCTGCGCCTGGAGGACGCCCTGCACAAGCTCGACAAGTACCCCGTGCTGATCCTCGACGACTTCGGCTACGTCAAGAAAAGCACCCAGGAGACGCAGGTGCTCTTCGAGCTGATCGCCCATCGCTACGAGCGCGCCAGCCTCATCATCACCAGCAATCAGCCGTTCGCCGAATGGGACCGCATCTTCCCCGACCCGGTGATGACCGTCGCCGCCGTCGACCGCCTGGTCCATCACGCGACCATCATCGAGGTCGTCAGCGACAGCTATCGGCGCAAGCAGGCGCTCGGGCGATTGGCCGAGGACGGCGCCAGCACTGCGGCGACGCGCCCACAGGGGCCGGCGGAGGAATCGGTCGCGGCAGATGACAAGCACCCATCGACCGGGGCTGCCCCCGACGACAATTAGCCCTCCAGTGCCCGCATCGAGAACCCCCTGCCAAGGCGCGCCGCGCCGCGGGTCGGGGCCGAGCACGTCCGGTCGCCCTACGGGCTCCCTACCGTGCTCGGCCCCGACCCGCGGCGCCCGCACACGCAAACCCACAGGATCCACCCGATGCAAGCACTACCCCCAGAGCGGCCAAGATAGTTGTCGCCCACCGGACAAAGTAATTGACACCGGATGGAGGACCGCCGCGGCAAGATGGAGAACGTCTGCTACGCCTGCCACGAAGAGGGCGTGATCGAGGGCCACTACGAGCAGTTCGACCAGGTGGTCGACCTCTACAACGAGAAGTTCGCCAAGCCCATCGCCGCGGTCATGGGCGAGCTGAAGGCGCAGGGCTACATCACCGCCGCCCCGTTCGACGACCAGATCGAGTGGACCTGGTGGGAGATCTGGCACCACGAGGGCCGCCGCGCCCGCCACGGCGCCTCCATGAGCGGCCCGGACTACACCTGGTGGCACGGCATCTACGACGTGGCCAAGCACACCTACTTCAAATGGATCCCGGAGCTGAAGGAGACGGTCATCGCCAAAGACGGCAACGACGAGGTCGCCGTTGCGCTGTTGGAAAAGCACTTCAAGCCCATCGAAGGCCATAGCTGGTACTTCAACGGCATGACAAAGGACCAGATCGAGACCGTGCGCCAGGGCTTTGAGGCGCGCTATGGCGAGGGGTCGCTGAAGTAGCGCCGCTCAATGGCGTCGCGAGCGATCGCGACGCCCGAATTTCCCGGCCGAGGACGACGCGACTCACCCCATCGCATAGGCTTCCCCGGCCACGCCGGTATCGCGGCTGCAAGCGGATCCCGCAAGGGGAGAACCACCGTCGCGTCGCCCAAGACGCGAAGCAGGGAGAAAGCTATCTCGCGCAGAGACGCAAAGCTCTGCAGTCGGCTGGGTCCCAACGGGACTTTGCGAACCA
The DNA here is from genome assembly GCA_942491465.1 of uncultured Gammaproteobacteria bacterium. Taxonomy (GTDB): domain Bacteria; phylum Pseudomonadota; class Gammaproteobacteria; order Chromatiales; family Chromatiaceae; genus CALOBA01. The sequence goes on along the minus strand of CALOBA010000008.1, from coordinate 137,255 downwards.
ACCTTCCTGGCCCCCTTCACCAGCGTGGTGTTGCTCTCCGCGGGCTCGTCACGACATCCCTTGGGGTCGTTCGTCATCCTGCGACCAACACTTCGCTTGACTGTTGCCCCCACCCCGCCTCGCGAAGACGCAGTTACCTTCGGCTACGGGCTTTAGGGCACGTCGAAACGGACTTCCACCGTGCTGATGAGGCGCCCTCGCGGGCGCACGAAGCGCCGGCATCCTGCCGGCCTCGGAGCGAAGCGCCGCTATTCGCTCCAAAAAAAGCCATCGCTTACGTTCTTCTAGCCGGTCCGGATCGCCGCCTGACGGCTTCGAACGCCCTGTCGCACGCGCCGTGGTCGGCCGCAACCGCCATCGCCCGGGTGCCATCCAGATCGACGACGAGGCCGAGCAGAAGCGCCAAGCTTGAATTGCGAATCACACTGGATTTTCAATTATCCCCTCGGTATTGGTTGCGATCCGCAGGCTGGACATTATCAATAATAAAAACAATTCAGATTTAGCTAATAATTAACAAAAAATACTTTAATACTAGCAAGCTTTTAGTAAAAAACAAGGGTGCAATAAATCGCCATTTATAGCTATACTGACAGCGTCGTCTGCCAAAAGAGTGCATATCGAGATGGCAGCGACCAAAACGGGAACACCCGAAGGGAGCCTTGCGGAATCAGCATTTTGCAAATGACCAAGGGAATTGGTCCAGCGCATATTGATGGCCGCAGATGCTTGGCAAGGCGCCATCCTCGTTAGGGCGGGGAATATCGTCTATCAGTACGGGAGTCGATCATCATGAAAGCCTTTCTATTACATCGCGATGTGCGCCGGCCGGCAGTGTCGACACTTGCAGCCGCGGGGCTGCTCTGGAGTTCCACTGCATTCAGTGGATTCTACGTGGAGCTTCAATCCACTCCCGAGCAGGTGCTGCCCACACAGGGAGTGTCGCTCGACGTCATCTTTTCCGGGCTGGATGAACGGGTTCCGGATATCGTCACCGCCTATACCCTCGCCCTGACCTATCCCGAGCAAATGCTGCAGCCGACGGGGCTCAGTTTTCAATCATCGGCTCTGATGTCTCCTTTCTTTACCGATACCGACGACAGCCTGAACAATCCGGGCGGATTCATCGACCAGGCATTCGGACAGGGCGTGGCGTCCAACCGCATTGCGTTCAGCGAACTAGCTTCGACTCCGACGCCGCCATTGCGCTTCTGCAGCAGGGCATCGACAGCTTCCTCGCGGTCACCGTCGACTTCGTCGCCATCGCCGAGGGTGCGCCGGATTTCGACCTCATCTACGACATCACGCAAGGACTCGACGTCAAAGGCGCGGGCAACCTGCCCTACGATCTGACGACGGTCCCCAACCCCGGCAGCCTCTGGTTGCTGGGCCTCGGCCTCACGTCGATGGTGCTCGTTCGGCAACGGCGCCGGCCTGACGCCAGCGCCCGCAATGGAGGTCGTTCATCATGACCACGCGCTACATTCAGCCCCTCATCGGGGGCATGCTCTTTGGGTTGATGCTGACCGGCGCCACGGTTGCCTCGGCATCTCAGCTCGGCTTGACGCTCAGCACCGAGCAGACCAGCGTCGACTCCGGGGCGCACTTCGACAACACCCTGCGCTACACCTGCGTCGGCGACGACGTCTGCACCGATGCGGTCATCACCGACGAGATCCCCGCGGAACTCTCCGGGAGTGACGACGATGTGCAAGTCGTCGGCAATGCCCACACCGATAGCACCGCCTACGATACGAACACGCGTATCGCGACCTGGAACCTCATCTCAGCGCTGCAACCCGGCAGCACCGGCGAGGTGCAGCTCGGGGTCAGGTTCCCGCAAGGGTCGACGCCGAACGGCACGGTTGCCAGCAATCAGGCGGAGATCAGCGCCACCGGCATCGGGGCGGTGCAGAGCGAGTCGGTGGCCGTCACGGCGACGGCGGCGGCGAATTGGACGTTTAGTAAGGCCGTCCTGGGCGTTTCATCGTTTGCCGTTGATGAAACCTATACCTATCGACTCTACATAACCTCCGCCTCTGGCACGGGACTGCTGAATCTCGACGGCGCGGCGCTCACCGATACCCTGCCCACCGGCGCGGAGTTCGTTTCCGCCAGCAATGGCGGCACCGAGTCCGGCGGCATCGTCACTTGGTCATTGGGCGACCTGCTATCCGGAACCCAGACGAGGTCGAAGAGCTTCGTCCGCTATGTGCAGGTGCGCTATCCGTCGACCGATTTCAGCGTTGGTGATACGGTGACCAACAGCGCAAGCCTGTCCGGTACGCTTCCGGGTGGCGACGCATTCAACATCGACGCGACAGATGAGCGCACATTGGCGGTGGAAGCGCGGCGGTCACCTGCCAAAGGGCGCGAATAAATACGCGGTGCAGGTCGGCGAGTCCGTACTGTACTACCCCTATCCGCGCGTTAGCGGCAACCAGTCCATCGATGAGTTCTCGGTCACCGACGAGATCCCGCCCGAGATGGATGTCGGCAAGTCTACCTTGGCTACTTCGGAGCAACGTATCAGCCCCCATTGCCTTCAGCCGTGCGGGTTACGCTGGAGTATCAGACCAGTCCCACCGAGACCCCCGACTGGGAGTTCAAAGCGAGCAAACTGATCGATGACTCCAGCGTCGCCGTCTCCGTCAACGATCCTGACGTGACCCGCTTGCGCTGGACAGTTGCCAGCGAGGACGCTGCCGTCACGGACATCCTGCCACCTGGGCTCGGTGCCATTTACAACCTTGGGTTGCAGTTCTACGCAAGCGCCCGCACCAACCGCCGCGACGACGGTAGCGCGGTCGAGATCGGCGACGTCATCCAGAATACGGTCAACGGTGTCGCTGTCGGGATGGCACGCGACCGCGACCGCTCGGCGAGCGCGTCACCGTCACCGGCGATATCCCACCCACTCTCCGCTCCTACCTCGATACGGAAGGGCCCCTGGACCGGGGCCGGCGGATGTACCGCGTGTTCTTGCAGAACCTCCCTTCCGCGCCGGGGGGGCTGTCGGCCTTCTTGCTCGGCGTGTTGCTGGATCCCAAGCTATCCGACGATGTCGCCGGAGCTACATCCAACATCTATAGCTTGCCGGACCCGGAGTCTCCGTCAGCCCCGATTACGACGGCACCGGTCAGACCCTGGTGACCTGGAGCTGGCAGACGCCGCCATCCACGCTGGAGCCTAACCAGTTTTTCGAGATGTACCTGGACGGTCACATTGCCGACGACGCAGCGCCGGGCCCTGTCGCCTTCCAACCCTGTCTGCTGCTCCCCGACCCAGACGACGCCTACGGCAGGCAGTGCAACTTGTTCACCGACGTCAACGACCTCAACGGCAATGGTGATCGTACCGACCATCTCTGCTGTTACTCGGCGCCGAGCATCGACGTGGCGTCGGTGGGCGCCATGGAGTCCCGGTTGCAGGTCAAGGGTCAGCTCGACGAGCCGTTTCCGGGCGAGCCCGGCGAGCCCGGCGACCCCGACACGGAAGGTTTTTCCGACGGTCCCGGCCGGTCGGCCCCGGGCGGGTCGATACGCTACCGGCTGCACGTATCCAATGTCGGTAACGTGCCGCTGTCTGACTTGGTGGTCACGGACATTCTGCCCTTTGTGGGCGACACCGGCGTCGCCATCCCGGAGCCGCGCGACAGTGACTGGCTGGCGGAGGTAACCGCACTCACCTTCGTAGACAATGTGATCACCAAGGTCAGTACGGAGGAGAACCCCTGTCGCAGCGACATGAACCCAAGCCAGGACTCGAGTTCCAGTTGGCCCAGCGGATGCACGGGGCCGAACTGGATCTTATCTTCGGCCTACGCCCCGCAGTCTCTACTGGACGTCCGTGCCTTGCGCTTCGAGTTCAACCAAAGCTCCTCGTTGAATGTCCTGTATCCGGGCGACGAAGAGTCATTTGAATGGCCCATGCAGGTCGCGGCGAACGCCCCCGCCAATGGCGAGTTCGCCTGGAATTCCGTCGCCTTCAGCGCCGCCTACGCCGATGACGAAACGACCCGGTTGCTGCCCTCCGAACCCGAGAAGGTCGCCGTGCAACTGCAGCCACCGGAGCCTGCGATCTTCGGTGACTATGCCTGGATCGACTTGGCCAACAGCGGCAATCAAGAGGATGCCGCGCCCGATCAGGGCCTCAACGACGTGCGCGTGGACCTCTATCTGGACGATGGCGACAAGATCGCCGACCCGCAGGTCGACGCCCATCAGGATCTCAAACTGACGCACGATAATGACGTCGGCGAACGCGGCTACTATCAGTTCTCGGATCTGGTGCCGGGCGACTACTTCGCCCGGTTCACGCCGCCGGCGGGCTACGAGATCGTCGACCCCAACGCGCCGGGGACCGATCACGAGACCGATTCGGATGCCGATCCCGCCACCGGACTCACCGAGGTGACCACGATCGAGTCCGGAGAGGTGGACCTCAGCTGGGACATCGGTTTGCGTCCCTCCGAGACCGGCGCCGTGGGTGATCGGGTCTGGTTCGACACCGATGCCGACGGCATTCAGAACGAACCGGCCCTGCGCGGCATCAACTGCGTGACCGTGGAGCTCTATCTGGCCACCGACTTGGCAACGCCCATCGCCTCCACCCAGACCGCGAACGACATCAACGGTCTGCCAGGCCACTTCCGCTTCAGCGAACTGGATGCCGACGTCGCGCATCAACTCCGCTTCGTGCTGCCCGAGGGCGCCGCGTTCACGCAGCAGACCGGCGCCGACTCCGATGTCGACTCGGACGCCGATCCCGTCACCGGCTTCACCGCGCCATTCACACCGGTGGCCGGCGACTACGACGCCAGCATCGACGCCGGCATCCTGCTGCCGAGCGGTGAGCTGAGCCTGGAGACCGGGTCTGGATCGACGCCGACGCCGACGGCGTCTACGAGCCCGACGACGGCGAGGTCGGTGTAGACAACGTGCGCGTCGACCTCTATCGCGACCTGGACGGCAGCGACACGGCCGAGTGTGGCGAGTACTACACGGCGGCGAGCACCTTCACCAGCGCCGGCGCCGGTTACTACGAGGTGCTGGACCTGCCGCAGGGCGACTTCATCGCCGAGATCGGTGCCGCGGAGTTCGCCCCGGGCGAGACCCTGGACGGGTTGCAGGCATCCACCGGCAGCGGCACCCCGGCGCCCGATCCGGACAACGACGCGGACGACGACATCGACCAGAACGCCCGCGACCACGACGGCGGCGTCGTCACCGGCGCCATCGCGCTGGATCCGGGCGCGGAGCCGGACGGCGATCACAATGCCACCCTGGACTTCGGGTTGGGCTTCGTGCAGTCGTTGACCCTGAGCCCGGCGCAGGCCAATCTCGCGCTTTGCGAGACGACCAGCCACCAAGTGGTCGCAACCGCACTGGACGCGGAGGGCAGTCCGCGGGTCGGCATCACCGTCGCCTTCGAGATCACCGCCGGACCCAACCAGGGCGAGAGCGCCGAGGTCGTCACCGACGACAACGGTCAAGCCACCTTCGCCTGGACCGCCAGCGGCAACGGGGGGACCGACGCCGTGGTCGCCAGTACCGAAAGCGGCTTCCCGCAGGTGCCCCAGATGCAGGCCAATGCCGCGGCGCAGTGGACAGAGCTCACGCGCTGCGACGCGGACGGCTCCGGGGTCATCGACATCACCGATGTGCGCAGCATCTTCCGCGCCCAGGGAACGACCGCGAGCGGGGCCTGCGATGCCCGTGATCTGGACCTCGACGGCCTGATCACCATCAACGACGCACGCGGATGCGTGCTGCACTGCGACAACCCGCGCTGCGCACCCTGAGCCGAGGCTCGGAAGATCGCCTGGAGGGTGATCTTTCGAGCCACAACCAACCAGTCGGCGAAACGCTCGCCGATGCGGCGCAGGACCGACGCCAGCGGGAAGTCGGCCTCGATGCAGCAGCAGGCCCCCGACCTGCGTCATCACATGGCAACGCCTCGGCAAGCGATGGATACTCCCGCCACCCTCCCCAGTCGTCGGTCTCCCGCCCATCGTTCCCCAGCCGGCCCCGCCTCGGCCTGCACTCACGCCTGACACTCGCCTTCCTGGCCGACATCATCGCCGTGGCCGCCGCAGGGCTCGACACCGGTCTGCTGGAGCAGGCCCAGGTCGAACTGACCTCGGCGAATCCGGCCTATGGACGGATGCTCGCGGCCCTGGGGCGCATCGGCGAGGGCGCCTCCGACCTGAAACAAGGTCAAGGGCGCCTCGGCGCAGCTGCTCGGCGTCATCAACGACATCCTCGACTTCTCCAATATCAAGGCCGGGCGGCTGGAGCTGGAGCAGACCGCATTCTGTCTGGATGCAGTGCTCGCCAACCTCAGCGAACCCTTCGCCTTGCGCGCCCACCAGCGCGAGATCGAGCTGATCGTGCACTGCGAGGCCGATGTGCCCCGCGGGCTGATCGGCGATCCGGTGCGTCTCGGCCAGATCCGCATCAACCTCACCGGCAACGCGCTCAAATTCACCGAGCGCGGCGAGGTCGCCGTCACTGCCGCCCTGGCCGAGCCGCTGTCCGCCGGCGACGACGCCCGCGCCTTCATCCGCTTCCAGATCCGCGACACCGGCATCGGCATCCCGCCCGAGCGCCAAGGTGCGATCTTCGAGGTCTTCACCCAGGCCGACGGCTCCATCGTCCGGCGCCACGGCGGCACCGGTCTTGGCCTGCCCATCGCCCGCGAGCTGGCGCGGAGGATGGGCGGCGACATCAGCGTCACCAGCACCGAGGGCGTCGGCAGCAGCTTCCTGGTCACCGCCCGCTTCGGGCTCGCCCCGGCGTCGGCGGCCGATCCGCCGAGCACGGCGGCCGATCTGCGGGGCCTGCGCGGCCTGCGGGTGCTCATCGTCGACGACAACGACATCACCGGCGGCCTGCTCGCGCGGCAGATCGCCGCCTTGCGGATGCAGCCCAGCGAAGCCGCCGGCGCCGAGCAGGCCCTGGCGCTGATGGCAGGGGCCGAGCCGCCCTTCGACCTGGTGCTGATGGACCTGCAGATGCCCGTGCTCGACGGCCTGGAGGCCACCCGGCGGCTGCGCGCGCGCGGCCTGCAGCTGCCCAGCTGCTCGGGCGCCTGCGCGATGACTGGGCGGATCTCCCGCAGCGGGTCCGCGCCGACCTCGACAGCGGCCGCGACGCCGACGCCTGCCGCACCCTGCACTCGCTCAAGTGGGTCGCCGGCAACCTCGGTGCCGGCCGGCCTCAGACCAACGCCGCCGCCGAGGCGCGCTGCCGCGCCGGCACGCTTCGAGCCGATGATCCCCACTGGCAAGCGCTGCAGACCGAACTCAAGTCAGATCCGCCGGCCGTCATTTGGGCGGACCGAGGCTCCAGCCGGCGTCGTCGCAGCTCGCCGCTGCCAAGGCCTCCAGCGAGTCGATCTCCGGCACCTGCTGGCGCAGGATGCCGTCGGCGATGCTGTAGACCCAACCATGCACGACCAACCGGCGGCCTTGCTGCCAGGCGTGCTTGACGATGGTGCTGTTGCAGACGTTGGTGACCTGCTCGATCACATTGAGCTCGCAGAGTCGATCCACCCGCCGATCGTTGCCGAGCCGCGCCAGCTCATCGGCATGGAAGCGGCCGACATCGCGGATGTGCCGCAGCCAGTTGTCGATCAGGCCATGATCCTGGCGCTCCAGCGCCGCCTTGACGCCGCCGCAGCCGTAGTGACCGCAGACGATGATGTGCTCGACCTGAAGCACATCCACGGCGTATTGGATGACCGACAGGCAGTTCAGGTCGGTATGCACCACCACGTTGGCGATATTGCGGTGCACAAACACATCACCCGGCGCCAGGCCGATGATCTCGTTGGCGGGCACACGGCTGTCGGCGCAGCCGATCCACAGCAGACGCGGCGACTGCTGCCGCGCCAGGCGCTGGAAGAACTCGGGGTCCTCGCGCTTGACCGACTCGGCCCAGGCCAGGTTGTTCTCGAACAGGTGTGGGAGGGTCTTCACTCGATCATCTCCTCAAAGGGGGCACGGCCGGGATGTCGACTCAGGTCGGGCTGCGCCAACAAACAGCACGCCATCCTGAAGGCAAGCATTCGGCGAGCCGACCCGGCGCCCGTTGCGGTTGTTGCGCAACTGACCAAGTTGCACGCCCGACTATGATAGCCCCGTCGGTGGATGCGCTGCGCTTATCCACCCTACCGACTTTCCGGCTCCCGGGCTGAATCCACATGTTCACGTTGTTTTCTAATCCTGAATTAACCCCGAAGAGACCAGGATGCTGAAAGCCGCCCTGCACGATCGAGTCCGTCGAGCAGCTGGGCAATGCCACGGTGATCGAGGCCCTGCGTCAACTCGACGTCGGCGCACGGGAAGAAGCCGCCTCGTCGCTCGGCTATACCGAGAACCCGCAGGCCGCGCCGCTCCTTCTCGCCCTGCTTGATGATCCTGAAGACTACGTCCGCCAAACGGCCGCGGGGGCGATCGCAATGGCCGGCGACCGGCGTGTCGGCCCGCGACTCATCCCATTGCTTTCCAGCGCCAACAAGAACCTGCGCAAGGCCGCCGCGTTCTCGCTGGGTGAGCTTGGCGTTCATGGCGGGGTAGCCGGGCTGCTCGAGCTGACCACAGACCGGATTCCCATCGTCCGCGCGGCTGCGGCGACGGCCCTGGGCAAGATTGGCCCGCCCGTGGACATCGGACCCCTCGTCGCACTGCTCGATGACAGCTATCCGGAAGCAGCCCAGATGGCGGCTTGGGCGTTGGGTCAGATCGGCGATCCGACCACCATCGAGCCGCTTGAGCAGGCCACACACGCGGCCGAGCGTAAGCTTGCGCGCATCGCAACAGAGGCACTCTCGATTACAGTGACAGTTTACTAAACTCGCCTATTCACCGTCGCGATCCTTCGTCTTCGGTCCGCGCTTCCCAGGTTTCAGCACCTTGCCGGTCATCTTATCCAGCTGTTCGGTTGGGAAACGTGGTGGGAAAGTCCGGAGACACCGATGCGAAGTAAGCGCGCCATGGCGAAAGCATGCCAGGTCTTGGTGTATTGAGTAATCTGTCACCGTAATTGCCAATTGGCCCTCGATCCAGGCGGAATAGTCCGTCTCGTAGATGTCGTGCTTGGCCTGCATGTCGTCTCTTGAAATAGGCCTACGCAATGGTCGCAACGCTATCCGCTGCCAGAGCTTCCCGTCAAGTTTGCGGTACGCAGGCAGCGATGAGCAGAACGTTGCAATCCAAGCGCGGTCCTCAACGATCGGGACATCGCCGGGGCTGATCCCAATGCCGTTAAGTTAGCGAGGGATGGGAACGCTTTGTGGGAGCGGCTTCAAGCCGCGACTTGGCCCGCGCGCAGAACGTCGCGGCTGGAAGCCGCTCCCACGGCTAAACTTTACGGCATTAGGGCTGATCCCCAGCCGCTTGCGCAGTGCCCCTAGTACCTCGTTTCACCCTATTTTTGCGCTTTCAGCGAGATCAGGCTTGAACTCTACAACCAACAGCCGCATACTGACCGGCTGTCGGGACTTTGGGCTCGCCGCAATGCCTTTTTTTTGAAACGCATAAAGCTACGCGTCGTTTCTTACGCCATCTGACCTGCCTTGATGCCCGTCTTCTTTTTCAGACTGGCAGTCACGCAATCAATCTGCGGGCCTTCCAGCGATCTTTGAAGGCAAGCACCAATGCTCCGCCATCTGATATTCGCGTCCTCCGCAGTCGCCGAATCTAACACGGAGCGACAGTCACTGCCAGCTGCACAGATCAGGCGCACTAAGACCGTGACACAAGGCCAGCTCTTTCTCGTTCCGGCGCCCAGCTCTGGCATCAAGCTCCGGCGTCATAGTGATCTCGATCCGGGTTGACGTCGTTTCACCCAAATAGTGCGACGGGCAACTTCGCACTACTCTTCGCCCCAATATCGACAAGGTTTAATTTAGTGTTCAGGCATCCCGCCGACCGGCTCCCCGTGGCAATCATTCTTGCACTCACCTGTGTTGATTTTCTACTGTACTTCGCAGTCGAATCAGTATGGGTTTTCGCGCTTTTTTGGCTGGTGATGATCATACCAAAAGGCAAGATTTGCGCTTGGAACCACCATCACCAGCACGCTCCAACCTTCAGAAACCATGGCTTGAACAGAATCTTAGAGCTGTTCTATGCATTACATACCGGCGTGACGACAAATCTATGGCTGCTTCACCACGTCTTGGGTCATCACCATAACTATCTGGACCAAACCAAAGACGAGAGCCGCTGGCAACGCAAGTCGGGTAAAGTGATGGGTGAGATTGAATACACTTTGAACGTAGCTGGTACAGCCTATTTTCGAGGGTTCAAGGTTGGGCGACGGCATCCCAAATTACAAAGACGATTCGTCATCTACACGGCGCTGACGCTCGCGCTGGTGGCGTTGCTTGTTTGGCTGAAACCCATACCTGCTCTCTTCCTTTTTGTGCTGCCGATGATTGGCGGTTTGCTACTCACGTCTTGGGCGACCTATGAACATCACGCTGGTTTGAGCACAGATAACGAGTTCGAAGCCTCTCGCAACAATCTTAACCGCTTCTACAATCTCACCACGGGCAACCTAGGCTACCATACGGCCCATCACCATAGGCAAGGCCTACATTGGTCACGTCTGCCAGAACTGCACGAGCAGATTAAAGACAAAATCCCGGAACACCTCATCAAATATGCGGCGCTGTAAATTCCCGCAATCAGCCCCCACGCAAGCGTGGCCTTAAATCACCCACCAGCCCACGAAACAGCCGCATCTGGCCCGATCGCACGAGATAGAACCGCCGCGGCGCATCATCCTGCTTGAACAGCCCTTCGCCCTCGGCGACGTCCAAGGTCGTCGCGGGGGGCCTGCACCGGTTCCAATGTCTGCGCCGCGCCTGTTGCCACCCGCGACTCGCCCTACCCGACAGCCAACTGCCCAGCAGCAAGCTCGACACCTTCGCCGACATCAGTCGACGTGCTGCTCGAAAGCACCGACGACAGCAGCCGACTCAGCTACGCAGCGGGCCTGTTCAGAGATCGGGCGCAGCGCATCCGCCGGCCGTGCACACCTAACCCATTGGCTATTCCCAATTCCATCGGGTTTGACAGCACGAGCCGGCTCACGGCCAATGCCATTAAGCTAGCGAGCGACGGGAACGCTTTGTGGGAGCGGCTTCAAGCCGCGACTTGGCTCGCGCGCAGAACGTCGCGGCTGGAAGCCGCTCCCACGGCTTAACTTAACGGCATTGGGCTCACGGCACGGCCCTCAGGCGGCTGATCCTTGCTGAGGGCGCGAATTACGGCGACAGTTTACTAAAGGAGCTTGAAGCCTGCTTCGTCATTGGTTTCAGACAACAGCCCGTCAAAATCCCAAAAGCGGTCAAAAATGCCCAGTCACTTTCAAGCCTGCGTTGATGTAGAAGTATAGCGGCGGTGTGCGCCAGCGAAGGTGTCGCGTAGGCCGTCCTTGTCGCACAGCACGGCGATGAGGTGGACATGGTTGGGCATGATGCAGTAGCACCAGATTTCCGTCCCGGCCTTGCGAGCCGCTGCGCTAAGCAGATCGATGTAAAGCGCGTGGTCGTCGTCGAAGACTCGACTGCGCCGGTTTCCCCATTGGGTAACGTGGTGGGGAATTCCGGGGACAACGATGCGAGGTAAGCGCGCCATGGCGGAAGCATGCCAGGTCTTGTTGTATTGAGTAAACTGTCACCGTAATTCCTGTCACCGTAATTCCCTACCATGTGGCCGTGCTCAAGGGTACCGACGTGGATCAACCGCGCAATCTGGCAAAGTCCGTGACGGCCGAGTAACGGCCAAGTCACCATGCTGAACCTCGGCATTGGGGAATGGCCACAGGCAAGAGGGTCGATCAATCTCGACAGCTTGAGGGCAAGTATCGAGGTGGAAAGTACCATTGGCTGCCACCTGCTCCGTCGTGTCCTTTGCAGGTCCAGCCAACGGAGCCATTACCGGGATCGGCGTCCGGACACAACCACAGGATCCGGCCCTCCAGCTCAGTACCCGCGGCGGAGCCGAACCATGCCTCTAGGCATCCGCGATTGGGTGACCAGTTCACACGCGAGATCATTCCCGTCCCACCCGACACATGATTGACTTCTTCGGTCGGGTATTCACCCGACAAGAAGTAGGTCTCTGCCAGCTCGGTCTTTGCCGGCGCCAACGCCTGAAGGCCCTCCGTCACACGGGCGCGAATGGTCATATCCTGGTAGGCCGGCAACGCCAGCACAGCGAGGATGCCGATGATTGCAACCACGATCATCAGCTCGATAAGGGTGAATCCCCGATTCGGTGACGCGCCTATAAACATGATGTTCACACCCAGCGTGGTTACGTTGACGATTACGGTGACAGTTTAATAAACTCGCCTATTCACCATTGCGATCCTTCGTCTTCGGTCCGCGCTTCCCCGCGATTACGGTGACAGTTTACTAAACTCGCCTATTCACCGTCGCGATCCTTCGTCTTCGGTCCGCGCTTCCCAGGTTTCAGCACCTTGCCGGTCATCTTTTCCAGCTGTTCGATCCACGTTTCGCCGCCTAACGGTCGACCGATCGTTTCTGATTGGCGAAGGAGCTTGAAGCCTGTTTTGTCATTGGTTTCAGACAACAGCCCGTCGAAATCCCCAAAGCGGTCAAGAATGCCCAGTCACTTTCAAGCCTGCGTTGATGTAGCCAGTATAGCGGCGGTGTGCGTCAGCGAAGGTGTCGCGTAGGCTTTCCTTGTCGGATGGCAGGGCGATGAGGTGCACATGGTTGGGCATGATGCAGTAGCACCAGATTTCCGTCCCGGCCTTGCGAGCCGCTGCGCTAAGCAGATCGATGTAAAGCGCGAAGTCATCGTCGCCGAAGAAGACTCGGGTGCAGTGTTTCTCGGTTTGGGTGGTCTCACCATCGCGGGCGAGCAACAGCGTCTCGTCGGGGACGCTCGCGCACCCAGAGGCGAGACAACCATAGGCGACCAGAAGCGTTCGCAAAACAAGACGCATAGTCCATCAACGCCTGAGGACCTGTCCCTGGTGGCCTGCCTGTGCCTCTAGGCGCTCGGCCATGGCATTCGCGGCGTCGCGGCTCGCCAAGGGTCCAAGGCGAACGCGATGGTAGGTCTTGCCGTCGATCTGGGCCTGCGCGACGAATGCCGGGAACCCTTGTCGGTCCAGCGCTTGGGCGAAGCGTTCGGCCGCCGCGCCGCTGGACAGGCTCGCGACCTGAACTACCCAGTCGCCGGATGCCGGAGCCGGGGTCTTCGGCTCGGCCTCGGCTTGCGCTCGCTCTGGCGCGGCGGCGGGCGCGGGGGACCAGGGGCCGGCGAACTTGGGCGCACGGTTCAGGGCGCGCAGCACGGGTGTGTCTCTCTCATAAATGTCTTCTCTGAAGGCGACGCCTCCTGCATCCATGACCTCGGCGGTCCAGTACAGGATCAGGACGGGCAGCGGCCGCGTCAGGTCGATGCGCGTGGTACGTTCGGAGGCGACCGCCTGGTCGATGCGCGCGCGATCCCAGCCCGGCGTGCCGGCCAGCACACGTTCGGTGAGGTCGAAGGGGTGCTCAACCCGAATGCAGCCCGAACTGGTTGTTCGTTGCGACCGGTCGAACAGCCCCTGGCTGGGCGTGTCGTGCAGATAGACCAGGTGCGCGTTCGGGAACATCAGCTTGACCCGCCCCAGCGCGTTGTTCGGGCCGGGGTCCTGCCGCAGCCGGTAGGGAAAGGGCTCGGCGGACCAGTTCACGGCCTGGGGGTCGACCTCGCGCCCGTCCTGGTCGAGCACCCGCAACCCCTTGCTGCGGATGCTATTCGGGTCCTTTCTTGCCTGCGGGATGATGTCCTCCCTGAGGATGCCGGGCGGGACCGTCCAGGTGGGGTTGAGGACGATGTAGCGGATAGCGTCGCGGAATACCGGCGTCTTGCGATAGGTCTTTCCGACCTGCACACGCGACGACCAGACCACCGCTCCCGCACGCACCAGATAGACCCGAAAACCCGCGATATTGACCAGGACGAAGTCGGCCGGCAGATCGCGCTGGACCCAGCGGGCGCGTTCGAGATTGACGCGCAGCTGGTCGATGCGGGCCGTTGCGGGCAGGTTCATGGCGGTCAGCGTCGCCGGGCCGATGACGCCATCGGCGTCCAGCCCGTGACGCCGCTGAAAGTTGGCCACGGCGCGTTCGAGTCCGTCGTCGAACACTGGGCTGTCCGGCCCGCTGGCGTCGGCAAGCTCGCCGGTGACCCGCAGGCGAGCCCGCACGGCCCGCACCCGCGGGTCCGTCATGCCGGCCTTGAGCGAAGGTCCGGAGGGGATCTGCCGCCAGCCGCCGGCGGCGGCGAGCTGCCGATACCGCGCCAGTGCGCGCTTGAGCTCATGATAGAAATCGGCGTCGTCGAGCAGCCCGTCCAGGTGCCCCATGGGCGATGCCGAGGCCATGGCCCGCTTGAGCTCGGCCAGCGGATCGGATGTCACCAGCGGTTGCTCGAGGTTCCAGTTGGCGTCCAGGGTGGCGGGGTTCACCTTGCCATAGGCCCGGTGGGAAGCCATGCGCAGCAAGGCGTCCATGAGCAGCAACTCGAGGTCCGCCCGCTCCGCCGGGGAGCGCGCGCGCGCCCGCAGGGCCGACAGGGCCTGGCGGTGATAGTCGTCGGGATCGAGACCATGCGCCCGCATGCCTTCGATCCCGTCCAGGACATCGCGCATGCTGTCGTCGTCGAACGCCAGGTCGTAGCCGCGTTGTGCGTAATAGTCGGCGATCAGGCCGCCGGTGGCGATCCTGGCGCCCTGGACTTCGAGTGTCTCGCCTTGTTGAAGCCGGCCGATGCGCGCGGCGAGTTCAGGGTCCTCCGCCAGCGAGGTCGAGGCGGCGAGGAGGTAGAGCGAGGCGCCGAGCAGCGCCCGGAGGAGTGGAGGCAACAGCATGAATCGGGAAAGCGATCTCCAGAGGGTGGCGGGTCAGCGCGGAGGTTGCCTTACCTGCGCGGCCTCGGCAAGCCGTGGCGATTTCCATCAAGCGGCTTCCAGCCGCAAACCCATCGAGGTCGATCGCGGAGAAACCATCCCACCGACCACCGTCCAACGACGCTTCTCAAGACCTGTCTGCGGCTGCTGCGCAGGTCCGCTACGATGCGCTTGCGGGGCGCACCAACCTGCTGCTCAAGCTCCCTGCCCGCGCCCAACGCGATGCCGGCGCGACGCTCGACAACGGGCAGGCCACGCTCAGCGTCGAGCCGCGCACGGGCGGTACGCCGTTGCTGCGCGCGCAGCTCGCGCTCTCCGACGCGACCATGCCCCGGATCGGCGCGGCGCAGGCGAGCATCGAGCAGGTCGCGTTCGAGGCCGACGTCCTGGCCTCCCGCCCAGTCGATGGCGAGCGCGAGACGGCGCGGGTGGCCCTGAAGATCCCATCGGCCCGGGTCACCGACATGTCGGTGTTCAGGTCTTGACTTTTGCCTCAAAAAGGACCGGGGTCAAAAAAGGACCGGGGTCACAAAGGACGAAGGACCGGGGTCAGGTCTTGACTTTTGCCTCTGGTAGCCGATTCAAGATGCCCAACATACGCCCTGAGGTGGTCTGTCAAGCTTTCAGGCCAAATCCGTCGAGTATAGGAAGCATAAACGCCCTGCTTCCCAGGTCGCCCGAGTATCGATCGGTCGTTTGGCGGCTGTCAACGCTGCTTTCGAGGGAATATCGACCTGAGTCCTAGCCTCCCGAGCCGGGAAATTGTCCGTCAGTGGGGCGAGTTGGGGCGGATTCTGCCGGTTAAGGCGAGCGCTCCCCTACCTGGCCTTTCAGGGTCGGCGCCGGTGATGTGGGGCGGGTGGTAGGCTGGTGGTAGGTTCGATCAGAACCAACGCGCCTGCGGTGGTGCCCGACAGGGCGGCAACCGGGCGGGTTCGGCGGAAGCGTTTTTGCTGTCGATGTGGGTGAGAATCTTCTTGATCACCGCGGGGTCTTCGAGCCGCTCGCCGTAGCCGAGGCGCCGGTGATGTAGCCGCCGCCGAGAATCCGACCACTCGGTTTTCGGCTGCCGCAGGCCGAGGACCGCGCTCGGCTCCAGTTTGGGCCGCACAGCGCGCAATCCCCGCTTCGGCCTGCCACCGTCGCCGCAACGGCGACGAAGCAAGCCGGTGGTGCGTCGGTCGCGGGTTCCCGCGGCCGGCACACCACCGGCTTCATGGAAGACGTCTTCTATGGCCTCCCCGTGATTCATCAACCCCGGGCTCGTCCAACGACCGGTTCAGATCGCGGCTCGCTGCGCTCGCGCGATCTAACCATATTCGTTGGGCATCTTGAATCGACCAACAGAGGCAAAAGTCAAGACCTGACCCCGGTCTCGAAGTCAAGACCTGACCCCGGTCTTGTGATTCGACGGGAAGCAGGCCCACGAAACCGACCAACCGGTATCGTCGCGGCCGAGCGTCAAAACCCAAGGTGCTTCGACGGCATCTTGAATCGCAGTCGTACCTGAACTAAGCTTGATCCGCGAAGGCGCGGCAGGATGCACCAGTCGCGTTTGCGTATCTTTCCCACTGTGTTTGATTGCGCGACGAGAGAATTCAATGAAAGCCTATTTCCCGTTTATCGGTATTGCGACGGCGGCAATGGTTGGCGTGTCTAGTCCGTTGTACGCCTATTCGCTTTCCGTGGACCGATTCTCTGTTACCGGAAACCTCCCAGTCGACCAAACAGAAGACTTCGATAATGGCGAGCTTGCTCCATGGATCGTATACGATCCAACCGTCGTCGAATCCAATTCTACGGCCACCTTCTCAACGCCGGGATCCAGGTCACCGTTTATCGGCGATCTTGAACGCGAGTACAGCTACATATACAACGACACCGGGACCTTTTCTATTCAAGACGGCTCCGGAGATTTTCGTGCCGAATCGGTCTGGACATCGGGATTGCCCGCACAAGACGAGGTCTTCGTGATGAATTTCTGGAGTGGTTCGCCTGACCCTGACGTCGGCACCGATGTGCTGTCGTTTTTTCTCGCCAACGTCTCTGCCGAGATGGCGAGTATGACGGGGCTACCGCAAGGCTATTCAGCATCCGCATTTAGTGATTACTATGGATATTTCCTGGCTGGCAATGTGCTGAATCCCGCGGACCTTTCCGGCGACATTCACCTGGCTTTGGACTTCGATGACGCAAACGACGCATTCTCCGCGTCGGTGAGTCTGGATGGTGGCAACAGCTACACCCAAGCGCTGA
Organism: uncultured Gammaproteobacteria bacterium; assembly: GCA_942491465.1. Lineage (GTDB taxonomy): Bacteria > Pseudomonadota > Gammaproteobacteria > Chromatiales > Chromatiaceae > CALOBA01. The sequence goes on along the minus strand of CALOBA010000008.1, from coordinate 120,051 downwards.
GTGCCCAGGTGACCGGCTGGGGGCAAGGGTATTGGTTCCTCGGTGCGGAAGCCTGGCGGCCTGTGCCCACACCGGCGACGGTGATCCTCTTCCTGGCGGGTCTGCCCGCTTTCGCGTACCGATGGGGGCGGAGTTGCCGCGGCCAAGATAACGGCGGTGGAAGCGTGGCGATGTGCGGGCGCTGATCGGGCGCTCAAGGCCGTGCGAGCCTCGTTGGGGCAGGTGTTGCAGTTGAGCCGCTGCCCGCTGCCGGGTAGGAATTACGGTGACAGAATTACGATGACAGCTTACTAAATGCACCAAGACCTGGCATGCTTCCGCCATGGCGCGCTTACCTCGCATCGTTGTCCCTGGACTTCCCCACCACGTTACTCAACGGTGAAACCGGCGCAGTCGAGTCTTCTTCGACGACGACTACGCGCTTTACATCGATCTGCTTAGGCGATTGCCGGAAACTTTCATACCATATGACGCAGGATTGACGTTCGCCTTCAAGGAGGGCTGGCGGGAGCTGAGCGAGCTGTGTGACTGCCGGTCCGACGCCGAAGGCGGGCGTCAAGACCAGTCAGATGGGATGAAAGTTGACAGAAATCGTCTTAGCGCGCCGCCGGCACGGCGGTCGCGGCGCTGGAGCGCCGCAAGATGCGCGACCTATTGCGCCCCACCGCATTATTGATCTGCTTTCTTGTCTAGGGAGTTCAAGATATCCTGAAGCCCTGCGACGAGCGGTGCCACAGCATTCTTATCCCATCCTTCGGGCGGATAAAACCTCACTAAGACGGTCCAAGCACTGCCATCATACAGCTGAACAGAAGATGACCCAAACAGGACAAGCACACCCTCCTTAAAGCGCAACCGGCCTTTGTATGGGAATGTTTCGGGCAGCGTGGGCACGAAGGGGGCCAGCCGCCCATCGCGCAGTTGGCTTAGTTCGCGGCTGGTCTTAAGCACCAGGCCATTATTCATCCAGAACATGTGCTCATAGAGGTGGGTTGCATCCTCGACGGGCACCCATTGGTCAAACCGCCCGGTCAAGATTGTGGGACCCCCAAATTCCATAGCCCTACCCATCACAAAGACATCACCATTTGGGCTTGCCACAATCGCCTTTATTTCTCGTAAATCGGTTTGCGTCTGGCGCCACACCTCACCATCGAATCTAAACAGCAGACCGCGTGTCCCGCCAACATAGATCTCATTGCAACTGACGGCGGCAATTCCGTTGAAGTCAATCTCAATGGGAAGACCCGCCTCTGCATGCATACTATCGACGAGTTTGCGTAAGCCTTCCTCGACCACGGCGCCTTGCAGTGCCGCCATTGGATTGTCTTTATTTGCCTTTCTTGCCTTTTTCTGGATCTTCCGCAAAGCAAGCAAGTTTCCCACATCCTCCAAGACCGTCGTCTTTGCAGGTTGTAGCGGTGGGGGAGACATATCTTCCCAGGGTGCATCCGGGGAAGGGCGCCGGATCACTCTTGCATCGGTTCCACAGACATAGCGCACATCGCCAAGTGTCGACTGTGCCCTCGCCCGTGATTTTGTAATCTCGTCCCTACCGATATTGGCGCCCTCTGCTTGGCCAACGACGGCCCCCCGGGTTGTCCCAAGCAGCCTGCCGTTGTTCTTGTCGTAGAACATCAGAAACGGGTCTGGTGCGCTAAATGCATCCACAAGACCAAAACCTTCATCGGCTGCCTGGAGGTCGGGTGCCCAGCGGAGGAATCTCTCCGTCGGTTCAATAGAATCCTCGAAGTCTTCTTCGTCTTCAACGGTCTTGAATAGACGAAAAGTGATCTCTCGCGATGAGACGATGTGACAATCGACAATCTCATAGCTCTCAAGAAAACGACGAAAGACGCATTCGGACATCACCTCTATGTTTTTGGACATGTTCAATTTTCTCCAGGGCGAATTCTACTAACTTTGTTGACCTACCAGACAAACGTCGAGGTTGGTGCGGATGGACAGGAAATCCAACCGTCGACTGCCGGCGGTGCTGGACCGGCCGTCTGGAACCCGCGGTTGCCCGCGCTTTCCGAGACGCTCAAGCCCCCGCATCCAAGGCCCGGACAGCAAACGCACCCGCGGGCCATCGATCAACAGCCGGGCCTGCTGCATCAACATTCCGTGGGTGACGATCGCCGGGGCGTCGCTGCTGCTGGAGGTGAGCTAAAGCAGCGCGATGTCGCGGCCTGCGGCTCCGCGGCGGCGGCGTCGTCGGTGCGAGCGATCCCCGGCACGGGTTTCGCAATGGGTGGTTGGCGCCTCGAGGTGCTCCGCGGCGAGAAGAAAACAGGGCGCTGCCAGTACAATGGTGGGCCGGACGGCAACAGGTGAGTGCTTGATACGATGAAATCCTCCGAAGATGATGCGTTGCGCGGGGCAAGCGGCCCCGACGCCAGTACGGGTGCTGTTGGGCAATCCTCCACCACGAATCTCGTGGGCGCCTGGGATCGGCTGCTCTGGGGCGACGCCGCCGCCCTGCCCGCCTGGCAGCAGCACCTGCGGCTGCCGCTGCGGTTGGTGCGGGCGCTGGGGCGCGACATCGGCTCCGGCATGCTCACGCTCGAGGCCACGAGCCTGGTGTACACGACGCTGCTGAGCCTGGTGCCGCTGCTGGCGGTGAGCTTCTCGGTGCTCAAGGGCTTCGGCGTGCACAACCAGCTGGAGCCCATGCTGATGCAGGCGCTCCACCCCTTGGGTGACGGCGCCCAGGAGATTGCGCAGCAGCTCATCGGCTACGTGGACAACACCAACGTGCGGGTCCTGGGCGCCGTGGGCCTCGCGATATTGCTGTATTCGGTGGTGTCGCTGATCTCCAAGATCGAGCAGGTCTTCAACATGACCTGGCGCATCGACCGGCAGCGGCCCATCGCGGAGCGTTTCAGCCGCTATCTCAGCGTGCTGCTGGTGGGACCGGTGCTGCTGTTCTCGGCGCTGGCGGCGTCGGCGTCGCTGCGTAGCAACATCATCGTGCAACGCCTGGTGGACATCGAGCCGCTGGGCTTCCTGGTGCACACCGGCGAGCAAGCGGTTCCCTTACTGCTGATCACGCTCGCCTTCACCTTCGTCTACACCTTCGTGCCCAACACCCGTGTACGCTACGGACCGGCCGTCGTGGGGGCACTGGTGGCGGGGCTGCTCTGGATCGGCGCCGGCTCCCTGTTCGCAGACTTCATGGCCGGCTCGACCCGCTACGCGGCCATCTATTCCAGCCTGGCGATCCCGATCCTGTTCATGATGTGGGTCTACTTCGCCTGGCTGATCGTGCTCATCGGCGCCAACATCGCCTTCTACCTCCAATATCCGGAGTACCTCACGAGCCGGGACCGCGACCTGCGACTGAGCAACCGGCTGCGCGAGCGCGTGGCCCTGCAACTGATGCAGCGCGTGGCACGGCACCATTTTGCCGGCACCGAGGGCGCCACGGAGGACGAGCTGGCACAGGCCGTGCGCCTGCCGCTGGTGAACGTCCGCACCGCCATCCTTATCCTGAGCAAGGGTGGCTTTCTGGTGACCACGGCCACCACTCCCCCGCGCCTGCTGCCGGCGCAGGCGCCGGAGCGGGTGCTGGTGCGCGATCTGCTGCATCATGTCCGCCGCTTCGGCGAAGACCCCGTGGTGACGCCGGACAGCGATCCGGACGCCGCCATCGCGACGGTGGAGCAGCAACTGGGGGCGTCGCTGGAGGAGTCCCTCGGGGCCATGACCCTGAAGGAACTGGCGCTGCGGGACGAGGGCTAGGGCAGCCAAAGTCGGACACGGCGGCTACCATGCAACGCGCTGGCGAGACTCGAAGTCGGGCTTGGGGTAGCCGAAGCGATCCCAGTCCGGCAACGGCTCGGTGGCCTCATCCCAAGCGGGCGTTCCATGCGCGGGCGTGATTCGGCGGCGGACGCGGTGGCTCGGCGACATGAGGTGAGCATCCGGTGGATGGAAGCGGCCTTCAGTCTTCCAAGACGAACCCGACGCCGTAGACGGAGCGGATGATCTCGCGCTCGGGGTCGATGCGGTGCAGCTTGCGGCGCAGGTTCTTCATGTGGCTGTCCACCGCGCGCTCGCTCACGTCCAGGTTGTCCTCGTAGATCAGATCCAGCAGGCGGGCGCGCGAGAACACCCGGCCGGGTCGGCTGGCCAGGGCCTGCAGGAGGAGGAACTCCTTAGGTGTGAGGGCGAGGTTGCGCCCCATGAGGCTTGCCTGCCAGCCCTCGGCGTCGATCTCGATGGGCGGTGGCTGGTGCGGATCAACCGCCGCTTGCTGCCGCGGCCGCGAGCGGCGCAGCACGCTCTTGACCCGCGCCACCACCTCGCGCGGCGAGTAGGGTTTGCAGACATAGTCGTCGGCGCCCAGCTCCAGCCCGAGCAGGCGGTCGATCTCCTCGACCCGTGCGGTGACCATGATCACCGGCAGCTCCGAGGTCTTGCGCACCTCGCGCAGGATGCTCAGGCCGTCGAGCCCCGGCAGCATCAGGTCGAGCAGCAGCAGATCGGGGGGCGCACGCCGGATGCGCGCCAGGCCCTCGGCACCGTCGGCCTCCACCGCGGCATCGAAGCCGTCGCGCAGCAGATAATCCAGCAGCACCGCCGCCAGGTCCGGTTCGTCCTCGATCAACAGGATCTTGGTCTGGTCCACGTCAGCACTCCAACGGCAAGTCGATTCGGATGCACAGGCCGCCCAGGTCCGAGCGGGCGGCGGCGATGCTCCCGCCGTGGTCGGACACCAGGGTCTTGCAGATGGCGAGCCCAAGCCCGGCGCCGCCGTACAGCCGGCTGCGCGAGGCCTCGGCGCGGAAGAAGCGCTCGAACAGACGCCCCATGGCCTTGTCCGGCGGCGCCGGCGGGGTGTCGTCGAATTGCAGGCGCAGGCGCCCGTGCGCGGCGCTCGCCGCCACCCTCAGCCGCCCCCCGGAGCGGGTGTAGCGCAGGCTGTTCTCGATCAGGTTGCCGAACACCTGCGCCAAGCGCTCCGCATCGCCGCGGATACGCCAGCCCGGATCAGGCTCAGGCAGACCGCCGGTGTCCAGGGTCAGGTCCGCCGCGACCAGACGCGGACGGAAGTCCTCCAGGGTCTCGCGTAGCAGCTCAAGGGGCTCCAACGGTATGAGATGCAGCTCGAGCTCCGCCCTGTCGCGATCCAGCGTCTGCCGCAGGTCATCCACCAGCTGCCCCATCTGCAGCACGCGTTTGAGCAGCCGGGCGAGGGTGCGCTCGTCGGCGCTGCGCACCCCGTCCTGCAGGGCCTCGATCTCGGCCCGCAGCACGGCGATGGGGGTGCGCAACTCATGGGAGCTGTCCGCTACCCAGCCGCGGCGCGCCTCCTCGGTGCGCTCGAGCATGTCGGCCATGGTATTGAAGTCGGCCGCCAAGGCGCTGAGCTCATCCGCCCCCCGCACGACGATACGCTGCGATGGGCGACCCTCGGTGATCCGGCGCGCCCCGCGCGCCAGCGCCTTGATGGGCCCGAGGAACTGACGGGCCAAGAGCGCGGCGACGATGATCGAAAGGGCCAGGGCCGCCAGGGCGGAGAGCCACAGGTCGCGGGTCTGGGAGGCGAGGAAGGCGGCGTCCTGCGCCGCCCCGGTCGCCGGCGCGCTCAGCACCAGATCGCCGACGGTCTGGCCGCCGACGCGGAGGGGGCGGCTCGCGGAGATGCCGTCGCTGCGCGTGTTGCCGACCAGGACCCGACCCGCGGTGTCGCGAATGGACAGGCGCGAACCGATCTCGAGCCCACCGGCGAGCCCCCGCGCCGGTGCTCCGAACGGTGGGGGGTTGCCGCCGAAGGCCGGCGGCGGAGGACCGCCGAAGCCGCGCGGATTCGGAAAGGGCGGCGGAAATTCACCAAAGGTTGCCCACTCCGGCATCGGCCTGCCGAGGCGATCGGCATCCAAAGTGCGCTCCGAGGCGCCGTCGGCGTGGGCGTCCAAGGCGCCCTCCTCAGGTCTGGGTAGATCATCCGACGGCAACGACGCCTCGCCCGGCCACGCTCGACTTGAGGGGAGGTCCGTCGGCCGCGATTGCTCAGGCGGCGCAGGCATCATACCGGGCGGACCGGGCCGGCCGGGTCGGCCCGGCGCATCGAAGGCACGACTCCACGGCTGACCGGCGTCCTCGAGAAAGCCCCAATCGCCAACCCTGGCATAGCGGTCTTGCAACTGCGTCACCAGCCTATCGAGGCTGGCGATCTCGGTCTCGACCACGTAGCGGGTGAAGCCTTGCTCCAGATTCCAGCGCGTCAACCCCAGCAGCAGCCCGACCAGGACCAGGGCCTGGGCAAAGGTGGCGAGAAACACCTTGCGCTGAATGGTGAGACGGATCATGGCAGGGCTCGAAGATGGGCGGGGGCCTGGATTGGGGCGGGGCCTGAAACCGGGACGGCCGCCGAGATGGGGACTGGACCGACGTCCGCCGACCAGGCGGGGATGCCATGATCCCCCTGGTTGCCTACGCCCACAAGCCTGGCGCGAACCGCCCGCTGCCCGGGCACGGCAAGGCGAAAGCCTGCCGGCCCCTCGGTCTCGCTCAGCCAGCCGACGCTCTCGGCATCGCGCGCCCCCCCGAGCGCGGCAAGCCGATGCCGGCCGGTCTGCACCCAGAGACCCCGGGTCGCGTCCCAGCGGCGTTGGTAGCGGCTGTCGAGGTTGCCGGCCGACGAAGGGCTCAGCAGGCGACGCAGGCGGTCCCCGGCGCCCAAGCCCAGCAGCGTCGCCGCGGGGGCATCGCGCCAGGTGTCGCCCTGCTCGGTCAGCGGGGTGAGGCCGAAGGCCAGGGCGAAGGCATCCAAGAGCGGGTCCGCGGCCCCACCGCGCTGGTAGAGACAAAACAACAGATCGGTGTGGCTGGCCAGCAGATGGCCGCCGCGGTTGGACACCAGCAGGGTCTCGCCCAACAGCCCGACCTGCACCGCCAATGACCAGTCGCCCCCGGCAACGGCGAAGCGCCACTGCCGACCGGGCGCCGGCCGCAGGGCCTGAGCCAATCCCGGGTTGGGCAACGGGTTGGCGACGCCGGTGCCCCGTGCCGGACTGCCATCCAGCACCAGGCGCGCCCTGTCGTCGACGAACCCGGCGAGGTGGAAGGGGCGGGTCGGCGCGCCGAGCCAGTCGCCGCGCTGCACATGCAGGTGCAGATGGGGCTGGGTCGAGCGACCGGAGTTGCCGAGGCGTGCGATGGGCGTACCCGGTTCCACCTGCTGGCCGGGCAGGACGGCGACGCTGCCCTGGCGCAAATGGGCGAGCAGGACAGCGTCGCCGCCCCCGAGGCCGATCAGCACATGGTTGCCCCAGTTGTCCTGGAGATTGATCTCCCCCGGGGCATGGTCGGGGATGTCGGTGCGGCAGGCCAGCACGCGACCCCAGACCGGCGACAGGACCGGGAGGTCGAAGGCATGGTAGTCGGTCAGCAGGGCGCCCTGACCACGGAAGCTCAGCCCCTGCTCGGTGCGCACGAAGTCCAGGGCATAGCGCCAGGGGCCGCGATGGGTGTGGGCGCCGTCCATGGCTTGCGACACCTCCATGCGTCCGAGAAAGGGCGGTCGCAGGGCGATGCTGGCGGGGTCCACCCCGCGTGCCTGCTGCAGGCGCCGACGGCTCAGGCTGACCTCGGGGCGCGTGGGCACGGGCAGCCATAGGCGCGCCCAGAAGGCGCTGTGCTCCGGGCGCAGCGCGGCCTGGGCCAACCAGGTCGCAAGCAGGAAAGGCGCCGACAGCGGCGGCAGCCCCAGCGGCCAGAGGATCCACAGCAGGGCGGCGGAGAAGGCGGTCGCGGCGACCACGCCCCCCGCCGTCACGGCCAGCCCGCGCACATCGGGGCTGACCCGCGAACCGAGGATCAGCGCGGTCAAGGCGCCGTTGAAGGCCGCGAGCATCGGCAACGAGGGTCCGGTGGCGTCCCCGGCCAGTGCGATCAGCCCCCAGGCCAGGCCGCCCCCGGTCAGGGCCAAGGTCCCCAACACCGGCGAGGCGAGCAGCACCGCCGCCAGCACCAATACCCCGGCGATCGGGTTCGCGACATAGAACAGGGCACCCATGGTGCTCAGCGTGGTGTCGAGGGGCAGCCCCAGCCATTGAGGGGTCGGCACCAGCGCCGTCCAGGCCTGCATCGGCAGACCGAGGGCCTTGGCCGCCGGCAACAGCGTCCAGGCGGCACAGAGGAACGGCGCCCCAAGCAGGGGCAGCTCGCGGGTCTGCCGCAGCAGGGGGCCAAGGGCCGCGGCCAACACGATCACCAAGGCGCCGCCCAGCGCCGCGAGCACGAGCAGGCGCGCGTCCCCCCCGTGCAGCGCGCCGAGCACCAGACCGACGTAGATGGCGTTGAGCACATCCGCCTCCCCCGCCAGCGCCGGCAACCGCAGCAAGGCACGGACGCCGAGCGCCGCCAGACCGGCCGTCAGGCCCGCCAGGCCGACACCGGGGACCACCAGGGTCGCCGCCAGCACCAGGGCACCCACCCCCGGCCCCGGGGCCAGGAACAGGGCCCCGTAGGCGATGAGCAGCCGCCGCATCGGCTCCCGTGGCATGCGCACCACCTCAGCAGGCCGAGCGCCGTGTGCTGCGTGCGACCGGGCGCAGCCGCGCCGGGTCGGACCGGGCCGGGGCCGGGGCCGGGTGCACGATCTGGCCCGAATGGTCCTGGCGCCGCTCGTCCTGGTCGGACCGGTCCGGGTCCGACTCCAGGGGCCAGCCGCAGCGCAGGCGCTCCGGCAGGCGCTCCGGCGCACAGATGTCGTCGAGGTCCTCGGCGCGGCGAATCACACTGACCTCGCGGTCCTGGTGGACCATCACCACCGCCGGACGGTACTCGATGAACTGCAGCCATTGGGTGTTGTTGTAGGCACCGACCGGGGAGATCACCAGCCGGTCGCCGGGCGCCAGGGGCGGCAGTTGCACCGAAGCGCGGACCACGTCGATGTTCATGCACAGGGGGCCGAACAGGGTCGTGGCGCGCGGTTCACCCCGCGCCGGCGCGGCCAGGCGGACCTGATGGTTGTACCAGAAGGCCGTGAACAGCAGGTTGACGCCGGCGTCCAGGATCACCGCCGGGGTGCCGTCCGGCAGCGGCTTGCGGCCGACGACGGAGGCGATCAGCACCTGGGCATCGTCGATGACCGCGCGCCCGGTCTCCAGGATCAAGCGCGGGCGTTGCTCGCCGCGTTCGCCGCGATAGGCGGTACCCGCGAGAAACGCCGTGCAGATCGCCTCGGCATAGTCCTCCAGCGCCGGCACCGCCTGCTCCGGCGGCAGATAGACACGCTGCAAGGCGTTGCGCGAGGGTAGACCACCGCCGATGTCCAGGTAGGCGAGGCGCGTCTCACCGTCGGCCTCGAGTTCCTGCATCAGCGCACACAGGGTCTCCACCTGGGCGGCGTAGGCGCGCGGGTCGCAGATGAAGGTGCCGATATGGTTGTGCAGCCCGATCAGCCGCAGGTGCGGGCTGGCCTTTATCCGGGCGATGGCCTCGCGTGCCTCACCGGACTCCAGATTGAAACCGAATCGACTCCAGGGCTCGGTGAACCCGGTATCGAAGTTCAGCCGCAAGGCCACCGCCGCCGGCGCGCGCCGCTGCCGCGCGATTGCCTCGATGGTCGCCAACTCGTCGAGGTGATCGACGTGCAGGTGCGCCCCGTCGGCCAGGGCACGCTCCAGGATGGCGCGCGGCTTGTGCGGCCCGTTGAACAGGATGCGCTCGCCGGGGACGCCCAAGCGGCGCGCCTTCTCGTACTCGAAGCGCGACACCACCTCGGCCCAGGACCCTTCCTGGTGCAACAGGCTGCACAGGGCGGCGTTGTAGTTGGTCTTGTAGGACCAGCCGTGGATGGGGTCCACCCCGCGGCTGACGAAGGCCTGCCGCAGTCGGCGGACATTCGCCCGCAGCCGCTCCTCGGAGGTGACGAACAGCGGCGAGCCGAAGCGCTCCACCAACGCCGCGATGGCGACCCCATCGACGGCCTCCTGCATGCCGGGGCCTGCCCGGCGCTGGCCGAACTTGTTCAGACGATTGAACTCCAGCGGCCGGATGCTGGGGGCTTCCCAATGGGTGGTTTGCACGGTATCGGTCCTCGGTTGGGTTGGCGGCCTGTTCATGCGCTCAGGCGACAGCGCGGTTGCGGGTCGCGCGCGGTCGTCGCGCCGGTCATGGTGAGACTCACCAGGTCGTCCATGCCGACGATCAGATCGCGGGCGTGGCGGATGAAGGTGACCCCGGGGCGCGGCGCGGCCAGCGGCAGGTCCGCGGCAGCGGTCCCGTGCAGCAGGGCCAACAGGGCCGCCGGCAGGTTGCGTCCGGCGCCGTGGCAGAGGTAGACCCAGGCCGGAAAGCGCGGATTGATCTCGATGAGGTGCAGGTCGCCGGCGCCGTCGCGCAGTAATTCCAGCTCCAGCGGGCCGCGCCAGGCCAGCGCCCGCATCAGGCGCTCCCCGGCGGCCAGCAGATCGTCGTCGTCGATGGTCACGCCGGCCCAGGCCTTGCCCTTGTCGGTGACGGCCTGCTTGCGCATCATCACCGGGCCGATCAGGGCACCGCTGCCGTCGCCCAGCGCGGTCAGGTTCACCTCATCGCCGGTGACATGGGACTGCACCAGCACCGGATAGCCCCAGGCATCGGCGATCTCGCGAAAGCGCACGGCCGCCTCTTCGGCGTCCTGCACCACGAAGGCGTCGTAGAACACGCCCTTGACCACCAACGGCCAGGTCCAACCGCCCTCCTCCGCGCTGGTGCAGCGCGCGAAGAAGCGCGCATCGCTGATCGGTCGCACCCGCGGCGTCGACACCCCGGCCCGCGCGCACAGCGCCGGCAGTCGGTCCTTGTCCCGGTCGCGCAACTGCGCCCGATCGGGCAGCAACAGACGCACGCCCTGCTTGGCTAGGACCGGCTGCAAGGCGATGAAGTTGGGCAGTTCGGCGTCCAGGCTCGGGATGATGGCATCGATGCGCTCGCAGCTCAGGATGTGCTCCAGCCGTTCCCGCAGCGCCTGGCTGCCGGTGGCGGGATAGGGCAGCAGATAGCCGCCGGAACAGTCGTCGGGCTGATACAGCCCGGCATCCAGGGTCTCGTAGCCGAGGCCGAGCACCCGGCCGCGAAACCCGCTCACCTCGCTCAGACAGCGCGCCACCGCGCAGCCCGGCCCGGGATTCTCCGGCTGCGCGTTGATGCCGGTGACGGCCACGGTCCAATGCGACCAGGGCGAAACGCCGATGCGGGCAGTCACGGCAAGTACCTCTCCATCTGGCGGTAAAAGGCATCGACGGCCGCCGTCACCACCGCCGGATGCTGGGCGTAGCGGCTGGCGAGGGCGTCGATCACCTGCGGCGCCGAACAACCGGCCCGGGTCAGCTCCAGGATCAGGCAGCCGCTCGGGTTGACCTGATAGCTGCGCCCGGTCTTGCGGTCGAAGACGTGCCCCCCGTCGCTCAGGGTCAGGTCGCCGAAGCGCGAGCGCGGGGACGCGCCGGATCGGGCGCTATCGGATCGGCGCTGGGAGGTACCGAGTAAGGGGCCTGTCATGTCGCACTCCTGCTGGGCTGGTGGTCTGTCCCAGTCGATGGTGCAGGACGATATGGGATCGGGGTTGAAGGAACCCGGGAGGCTTTGAGGAGAAGTCCCGCAGGCGCGTCGATGCGCCGTGGCGTTTGCGAGCCCGCCGGACTCGGGATGCAGCCTGCAAAGCGCGGTTGACGGAAGCAATCCGCCCCGCTAGTGCTTTGCCGCGAAACTGACGAGACCGGCGGCACCTGTGGGAGCGATTTGCAATCGCGACTGCCGCGACGCGGAAGATCGCGACTGCAAGTCGCTCCCACAGCGCCGGTGGCCTCGGGACTTCCGCAGCGCTGCTACGGCCCTGAGTCCTGCGGGGTAGATCCTCCTGGTTGCATAGCCGAGCGGGAGCAGGGCCATCGGCCAGGTGCCCGTCATAGGTTTCATCCTGTTCTCCGGAGGCTTCGATGATCATGTTCGAGAATGGCAGACCAAAGCCGGCCCAGGGGCCGTAAGTAATGGTTCAGAAACAACCGAAACACGCCCGCCGAAGAATAGAAACTACGAAACACGCTTGACTAACGGGTCAAGCCAGCCATTCCCGGAGCGCGGGCGTCTCGCCCCCGAGCCGCCGCGGCCGATCAGCGGCGAGACGCCGCTGCTCAAACCGCAACCCGGCCCCGACCTCTTGAGCAGTTACCTTTTCGCGCTGCGGTGGGAGGTGCTGACCGCGGAACGCCCATCGCCGCTCAGCGTCCGCGGCGAATACGTGTCGCCCTGGAGGGCGACCCTCCCGGGACCCCCCGGCCGCTGCGTCCCATGCGGTCCACGGCGGGAGCATCGGTGAAGGAGCGTCGGCCCGGAAGCGTCGCCCCGGGAGGGTCGGCCTCCAGGCCGACACGGATCAGCGACAACAACACCTCGATAAGCGTCTGGTCAGACGGCCAAGGTCACTCCGGCCGGGGCGCTATGTTCACCTCGACCGCGTGTTGCCGATGGTCGTCGACCAAGGGGATTGCGCCATCGGTTTGCGCGACGCCATCGACGGTCAGCTGCGGTCCGCCTTCCGCTTCCGAGCCCTGGGTGACGCTGATCCCATAGCTGGTCCCGCGATACCGGTAGTGGATCTTGAACCCGTCCCAGTGCGCGGGCAGACAGGGCTCGAGGCGCAGGGTCTCGCCTTCCAGTCGCAGCCCGAGCAGGGATTCGACGATGAGTCGATACATCCAGCCGGCGGAGCCGGTGTACCAGGTCCAGCCGCCGCGGCCGATGTGTGGGGCGACGCCGTAGACGTCGGCGGCGATGACGTAGGGCTCGACCTTGTAGGTGGCGATGTCGGCGGGGGTGCGGCCGTGGTTGATGGGGTTGATGAGGTCGAACAGTTCCCAGGCGCGGGTGCGGTGGCGCAAATGGGCGAAGGCCATGGTGGCCCAGATGGCGGCGTGGGTGTATTGCCCACCGTTCTCGCGCACGCCGGGGACGTAGCCCTTGATGTAGCCGGGCTCGAGGGGGGACTGGTCGAAGGGCGGCTCCAGCAGCTGGATCAGGCCGGCGTCGCGGCGGACCAGGTGGGTGTCCAGGGCCTCCATGGCCTGGCGCGCGCGCGTGGGCTCGGCGGCCTCGGACAGCACCGACCAGCTCTGGGCGATGGAGTCGATTTGGCACTCCGGGCTGGTGGAGGAGCCCAGCGGGGTGCCGTCGTCGCAGTAGGCGCGCCGGTACCAGGCGCCGTCCCAGCCGTGCTGCTCCAGGCTCAGGCGCAGGCGCTCGGCCTCGTGTTGGCAGCGCTCGACGAATGGCTGGTCGCCGCGTCGGCGCGCCACCTCGGCGAAGTGCCGCAGGACCTGGTGGAGGAAGAAGCCGAGCCAGATGCTCTCGCCGCGGCCCTTGATGCCCACCAGGTTCATGCCGTCGTTCCAGTCGCCGGAGCCCATCAGCGGCAGGCCGTGCTCCCCCGTGCGCAGGCCGTGCTCGATGGCGCGGACGCAATGGTCATAGAGGCTCGCTGATTCGTCCGACTGGCCGGGAAGGTCGTAGTAGGAGTCGTCCTCGCCGCCGACCAGGCGGCCATCCAGGAACGGCGCCGGCTCGTCGAGCACGCCGGTGTCGCCGGTGGCCAGGACATAGCGGCAGGTGGCCAGCGGCAGCCATAGATAATCGTCGGAGCAGCGGGTGCGCACGCCCCGGCCCACGGGCGGATGCCACCAGTGCTGGACGTCGCCTTCGCGGAACTGGCGGCCGGCACAACGCAGCAGCTGCTCGCGCAGGCCCTCGGGCACGGTGTGGATGAGCGCCATCGCGTCCTGCAGCTGATCGCGGAAGCCGAAGGCGCCGCCGGACTGGTAGTAGCCGCTGCGCGCCCACAGCCGGCAGGCCAGGGTCTGGTATAGCAGCCAGCCGTTGGCGAGCAGATCGAGGGACGGGTCCGGCGTCTCCACCTGCACGGCGCCGAGCGTGCGGGTCCAGTACGCCTGCACCGCCTCCAGCGCCTCGCGGGCGGCGGTGGCGCCGCGGCAGCGATGCACCAGGCTGCTGGCCTCGTCGGCGCCGCGCCGGCCCACCACGCCGAGCCGGAAGACGATCTCGTGGGTCGCACCGGGGGCCAGATCGACGGCCACCTGCAGCGCGCCGCAGGCGTCCAGCGCCGGGCCGACCCGGCCGGACAGCCGCGCTCGGGTGAGCGCGGCCGGGCGGCGCATGGTGCCGTTGCGACCGAGAAACTCGGTGCGGTCGCCGGTCAGGGTGCGGGCCGGGTCGTCCACATCGAAGAAGGCCATGCGCCCGGCGAGTTCGCTGTTGTAGGGATTGCGGGCGAACAGCGCGCCGCTGCTGGGGTCGATCTCGGTGATGACATGCAGCGCCGACTTCGGACGCAGGTCCCCGAGCACCCACTCCACGTAGCCGGTGGCGGACAGCCGGCGCGGTCGCGTCGTTCCATTGCGCAGCTTGAGCACCGCGTACTTGACCGGCAGGTCGACGGCGACATAGACCCACAGCTCGGATTCGATGCCGGCCTCGCTGTGCTCGAAGACGCTGTAACCGAAGCCGTGGCGGCTGACGTAGGGGGTCGCGCCGGGGGCGGGCAGCGGCGTGGGCGACCAGACCTGGCCGCTGGCCTCGTCGCGCAGATAGAACGCCTCGCCGTGGGCGTCGCTCACCGGGTCGTTGTGCCAGGGCGTGAGCCGGAACTCGTGGGCGTTCTCGCTCCAGGTGTAGGCGCCGCCGCCGGCGGAGACGACGCTGCCGAAGTGGGGGTTGGCCAGCACATTCACCCAGGGCGCCGGCGTCGGCTCACCCGGCGCGGTGCTGATGACGTATTCGCGCCCGTCGGCGGAGAAGCCCCCCAGGCCGTTGTCGAAGCGCAGCGCGGGGCGCGTCCGGGGGGCGTGGCGGGGCTCGCGCGGCGGATCGGCGCTGATCTGCAACGGTGGCGGGGGGATTGGCACCAGGTCGCGCCGGTTGAGCTGCTCGGCCAGGGTGCCGCGGCCGTCGCTGAGGATGGCGCGCGCCACGGTCTGGAACAGCACGCGGTCCTCATCGGAGATCTGATCCGCGGGGCGGATGAAGATGCCGCCGGGTCGATCCACCTCGTGCGCCTCGACCCCCGCGGCGATCAGCCCGAGGATCTGCTCGTGCAGCTGTTGGCGGTAGCCGGCGCGGTCTTCGTTCCAGATCACCAGATCCACCGTGAGCCCCTTGATGCGCCAATAGGCATGCGCCTGCACCAGCTGATGCACCAACGCGATATTGGCCTGATCGGCGATCTGACAGAGCACGATGGGCACATCGCCGGACACCGCATGGCTCCAGAGCCCGGACTGCCCGCGGTGGTTCCGCGCCAGCACGCCGGGGGCGGCGCGCAGCCTGGCGTTGGTGTAGAGGATCGAGCTGGCCAGACGCCCGTAGAGCTGCGCGTCGGCCGGGGTCGCGTTGAGCTGGCGCAGCACCACCTGGCTGTGGGTCCAGGCGAGGTCGAAGACGCGATCGGCGAGGCGCGCGTCCCGATACTTTTCCACCAGTCCCAGCGCGCCGTCGCGGGTCTTGCCGATGCCGTAGATCAGGTCGATGGTGGCGGTCTCGTCGGCCTCCAGGACGATGCACCGACGGATGGCGACCATCGGGTCCAGCACCGAGCCTTCGCTGCCCGACAAGGCCCCGACCCGCTCCAAGGCCAGGGGCTTGGCCAGGGTGCGATCGCGGCCGATGAAGCGCATCCGATCGGTCTCGCAGGAGGGTTCGAGCAGGGCCGGCGCCATCCCGTCCGGCGCACCCGCGCCCTCCCCTGCGGATGCCGAGCGGGCGCGCACCACCAGCTGATGCAACATCCACGGCGATCGCTCGCCGTGGGAGCGCGGTCGGCGGTGGCAGAGGATCGCCGAGCGCGACGGCAGGATCTCGGTCTGCATGAACAGGTTGCTGAAGGCCGGATGCAGGGTGTCGGCCGCGGGCGGGGCGAGCACCGCCTCGGTGTAGCTGGTGACCTCGATGACGCGGCGGCTGTTGGAGCGGTTGGTGAGCCGCAGCCGACGCAGCTCGATGTCGTCCTCCGGCGAGACCACGATCTCGGTGTAGGACTCGATCTCCTGATCCCGGCGACGGAACTCGGCCCGGCCCTCGGAGAAGATCGCCTCGAAGTGATCCGGCGCGGTCAGGGTCGGCTGGTAGGTGCTCGACCAGAGGTTACCGCTGTCGAGATCGCGCAGGTAGCAGAAGCTGCCCCAGGCATCGCGGGTGCTGTCTTCGCGCCAGCGGGTGACGGCCAGCTCGTTCCAGCGGCTGTAGCCGCCGCCGGCGTTGGTCACCATGACATGGTAGCGGCCGTTCGACAGCAGCTGCACCTCCGGGTGCGGGGTATTGGGGCTGTCGAGCACGCGCATGGGCGCCTCCAGGCTGCCGGCAGCGCTGCGCTCGTCGCTGATCTCGCCGTGGGTCTGGGCATAGAAGGCCGTGGTCTTGGGGATGCGCTCCTGCAGCAGCAGGGCGGTGGCCTGGAATGACGGCGCCGAGGCAAAGCGCCGCTGCATGGGCCGGTCCAGCAGCAGATGGGCCAGCGACAAGAGGCTCATGCCCTGATGGTGGGCCATGAACGAGCGGACCACGGCGCTTGCCTGTCCGGACGGCAGCCGGGATGCCGTGTAGTCGATCGCCTCGTAGAAGCCGAAAGGCCCTGCCAGCCCATCGCCGGCCAGGCGCTGCAGATTCTGGCAGGCGGCCTCGGGGGCCACCATCAAGGCCAGCGCCGAGGCATAGGGGGCGACGACCAGATCCTCCGCCAACGCGCGCTTGAGCCCCAGGCCGGGCACGCCGAAGGCCCGGTACTGATAGTTGAGCTGCACGTCGACGCCGTTGTAGCCGCACTCCGACACGCCCCAGGGCACGCCGCGCTCCTTGCCGTAGGCGATCTGTCTGGCCACCACGGTGTGGTAGGTGCGCTCGAGCAGGGTATTGTCGTAGGTCGGCATCACCAACAGCGGCATCAGGTACTCGAACATGGAGCCGCTCCAGGACAACAGCGTCGCGTCGCCGGCGGACAGCGTCAGCAGCCGCCCCAGCGCAAACCAGCTCTCCTGCGGCAGCCGGCCCTGGGCGATGGCCACGAACACCGCCAGGCGCGCCTCCGAGGCGAGCAGATCGTAGTGGCTCGCATCGCGCCGCCGCTCGTCGACGTTGTAGCCGATGGCGAACAGCGCCCGCGCCGCGTCGAACAGGAAGTCGTACTTCATGGTGGCCAGCGCGCCGGCGGTGCGTGCCAGCTGCTCCAGCGCGCTGATCCGCGCGCGGGCCTGGCGGCCGTGATCGGCGCCGGCACCGACCGGCAGCGCGGCCAATTGACGCAGCGTCAACGCCGTGCCGGGTCGCGGACCCGCGTCCGCCCCGGCGGGGGCCGCCGCGGCCGCAGTCCCCTGCGCCAGCCAGGGCGCGAGCACCAGCAGATCATCGAGCAGGGCACGGCAGTGCCGTGCCAGGCGCTGCACCCAGGCCGCCACCGCGTCCTCGTCCTCCACCGGCACATGCGCGCTGCGCATGGCCGCCTCGGCGCTCGTGGTCAGGGCCAGGAGGCAGTCGCACGCCCCGCTGAGCCTGGTCGGCGGCGCCTGCACGGCCGACTCCAGGCTGCGTTGGAAGCGCTGCAGCGGCTCCGGCAGGACGCCCCTTTGCCCGGCGTCCCGGTCCGCCTGGAGCGCGTCGTCCAGCGCCTGCCAGGTATCGCCGATGCCGTCCAGCCAGCGCGGGTTGAGGATCGGGGCATCGATCAACCCCAGCAGGCCCGGTTGCAGGGTCAACAGATGACCCGCAAGGTTGCCGCTGTCCACCGAAGAGATGTAACGGGGGGCCAGGGGCTGCAGCGACCGGGTGTCGTACCAGTTGAAGAAATGGCCGCGATGGCGTTCCAGCGCATCCATGGTGTCGAGCGCCGCGCCGGTGCGCGTTACGAGCGCGCCGGTGGGCAAGTAGCCGAAGTCATAGGCGGCCAGATTCGCCAGCAGCGACAGCCCCATGTTGGTGGGCGAGGTGCGATGCGCCACCGCGGCCACGGGATGCTCCTGCACATTGTCCGGCGGCAGCCAATGGTCGTCGGCGCCGACGAAGGTCTCGAAAAAGGCCCAGGTCTTGCGCGCCACGAGGTGGAGAAACCGGGTCTGCTCCAAGCTCAGGCGGGCCTCGCGACGCACCAGCGGGCGGCTCATCCACCAGGCGAGCAGGGGCGCGGCAAGCCAGGCCAGCAGGATCGGCGCGGCCACCGGGAGCGAGGCCGGCGTCTGCAGGATCAGGCCGGCGGCGACCAGCAGCGCGAGCGCCGGGCTGATCCACATGGTCCGGTAGAAGGCGGCCAGCCCCCTCCCCCGTCGGTCCAAATCCCCCGAGGAGACCCACTCGAGCAGACCGCGCCGGCCGCGGCGCAGCCGCCAGAGGGTGCGCACCGTGGCATCCAGGCTGAAGTAGGCCTCGTAGGGGAGGCAGGCGAGGGTGAACAGCGTCTGTGCCAGGCGCAGGACCGCGGCATGCAGCGCCGCCGCCAGATGCGCCCGCCAGCGCACGTCACCCGACTTGTGCAGCCCGTGCAGCAACGCGGTCAGCAGCGTCGGCACCAGGACGATGCCCAGCACCGACAGGGTCCACATCAAGGGCTCTGCCAGCAGCACCAGCCCAAGCACCAGCAGCGCGGTCAGGGCCGCGGGGAACAGGCTGCGACGCAGATTGTCGGCCAGTTTCCAGCGCGACAGGGCCGACACCGGATTGCGGCAGAGCCGCCCGTCGCGACCGGGGACGCGCGGCAGCAGCCACTGGGCGATCTGCCAGTCGCCACGGATCCAGCGGTGGCGTCGACTCACATCCGCGCTGTAGCAGGCCGGATAGTCTTCATACAGCTGCACGTCGCTGAGCAGCCCCGAGCGCGCATAGCAGCCCTCCAGCAGGTCATGACTGAGGATGCGATTCTCCGGAAACCGATCATCCAGCGCCTGCTCGAAGGCGTCCACCGCGTAGATCCCCTTGCCGATGAAAGAGCCCTCTTGGAACCAGTCCTGATAGAGGTCGGACACGGCGTGCGTATAGGGATCGATGCCGGCATCCTGCCCGTGCAGCCGCGCGAACCGAGAGCGGTTCGCCCCCGGCAGGCTCACCGCAACCCGGGGTTGCAGGATGCCGTAGCCGGCGCGGACCAGACCCGCGTCCGCGTCGAAGCGGGCAAGGTTCAGCGGGTGCTCCATGGCGCCCACCAGCGCATGGGCGGCGTCGCGCGGGAGCTGGGTATCGGTATCCAGCGTGATCACATAGCGCAGGTTCGAGAGGATGCGCGTGTCGCCGACGATCAGCGCGAAGCGCGTGCTGCGGCGCGCCTGCTCGGGGTCGAGCGGCGCGCCGTTCGACACCTGGATGGCGTCGCCGCCGCGCAGCAGGGCATTGAGGTCCGAGAGCTTGCCGCGCTTGCGCTCGTAGCCCATCCAGACCCCCTCCCGGGGGTTCCAGCGCCGCGGGCGATGGAACAGGAAGAAGCGCCCACCGTTGGCGCAGGGATATTTGGCATTCAGCGCGGCGACGCCCCGCGCCGCCAACTGCGTCAACGCCCGGTCCTCCGGCAGTGTTTCCTCGGGCGCATCCTGAAGATCGGTCAGCAGGCCAAAGTGCAGGTGGTCGTCACGATTGGCCAGGAAACGCACCTCCAGCGCCTCGAGCAGGGCCTCGATACCGCGCACGCTGCCGAGCATGGTCGGCGTCACCACCAGGGTGCGCGCCTGGACCGGGATGCCGGCGGAAAAGTCCATACGCGGCAGCTGCCGGGGCGTCGCCAACAGCGTGGCGAGCCAGTTCATCAGCCCCACCGCCAGTTGACTGGTGCCAAGTACCCCGGGCACGGCCAGCAGCAGCAGCAAAACCAAGGTTACGTCGGTCGGCGCCCGGGTCTGGAGGCCGGTCAGGGCCAGGACCAGCAGGCCCCAGGAAAAGCCCGCGGTCAGCACCAGCACCCCACCGAGATACAGCCCCAAGGGGGCACTGTGACCACGTCTTTGCCAGGCATCGAGGCGATGGCGTCGGGCCCCGGCGAGGCGCTCGAGCCGCGGCAGACCTCGGTCGATCAGATAGTAGCCCACATGGGCCGCGCGTTCGTCCGGCCCCGCCGAGGTCGGCGCCGCGGCCTGGCGAGTGGCCGCCGCCCCGGCCAGCGCGATGGCCTCGCGCGCCACCTCGGGCTCGGACAGTCGACCGTGCTTCGCGACCTGCTCCACCACATGGCGATAGCGATCTCGGGTGGTGAAGTCCATCCGTCCGTACAGCCCGCCCGGATCCTGGTGCAGGGTCTGCTCCACCAGGCTCATGGTCTCCACGAACTCGCGCCAGTCCATCGCGCCGAGGAAGCGCAGACTGCCGATGCTGTTGCCGATGGACACCTGGTCCGCCGCCTGCTGCTGGTTCTCGATCTGCACCAACTGCTCGATGGTGAGCGCGGTCTCGCCAAGCTGCTGCTCGATCCAGGTCAACGGCAGGGCCAGAGCGGCGCTGCGCCCTTGCAGCCGACGTGCCAGCTCGGCGACGAAGGCGCCCGACGTCGGCGGGTTCGACCGGGCCATGTCGGCGATCACCAGGATCAGATTCTTCGGATCGGTCTCGGCCATCGCGACCATGCGGTCGGCCCACTCGTCGGCCAGGTTCTGATCCAAGCGCGCGGCGGCGATGCGCGCCGCGACGCGACGCAGATTCTCGATCAACGCCAGTCGCAGCATGATCGGGATGGCCCACAACTCGCCCATGCGCAGCACGGCGACGGTCTGATAGGCGGCGACGAAACGGCTGAGATTCTCCGGGTCCACGCGACCGTCGCCGTGCGCGATGACCTCCAGCACGAGGTCATACACCCGCGGCAGGGCGGCCGAGGGACCATCGCGCAGGCGCGGCAGCTCCCGGCTGTAGCCCTTGGGCAGATGCCGCTTGGCGGTGCGGATCTGCTCCTCGATCAGATAGAAGTTATCCAGCAGCCATTCCCCGGCGGGGGCGATCCGACGGCTCTCCTGCACCGCGACCATGAGCAGCCGAGACACGCCGATCAGGACCTTCTCGTTGGCGTTGAGACGCGCCAGCAGGCGCTCCGGCGGATGCTTGGGCGTCAACCGATGGGCCGCCGCCAGCACCTTGCCGTGCTGCTCCATCTGCAAGGCGCTGAACAGTTCCGAGCGCAGCGGTGGCTGGTCGCCGTCGGTGAACGGGTCGGGACGCAGCCGCGTCCTCGCTTGGACCATGAGCTCTCTTAACGCCATGTTACCGCCGTGGTGGGCCTGGATGACTTAGGATCGGTTCAGAAACAAGCGTTGCAGACGCCCGTTCGCTGAGCCTTTGGATTGCCCGTTTGGGGGTTGCGTCTGCACCACTTGTTTCTGAACCTTGACTTAGCAGGCTATGCCGACCCATCAGCCCATGTCTGTTCGCTGGCGAACACACGGGCCCGGGTTGCCGGATTCGAGCTCCAGCATCCGACGGCGGCTGACGACCCTATCCGGCGCGCAGGCCCAGGCTATGTTCGCCAACGCACTGAATGTCTGACGCTTTCCAGGTAATGCTCAGCTATGGGTACGCAGCCCTCGGCAATGCCGCGCCGAGGCGCGTTGCGAAGGCTGCCTGCCCGGCGGCGCGGTCCCTTGGACGGCGCTGCCCGGATGCTCGAACCACCCATGCGCGCCCAGAGGAGAGTCCCCGTGCCGTCCGCGAACAGCTCCGACCGCTTCGGCAACCGTCTCCTGGCGGGACTGCCCGCGCCGGACCGGCGCCGTATCCTGGCGAACTGCGAGGCCGTCGAGCTTCAGTTCGGCGAGGTGATCGGCGAATCCGGCGAGCGCATTCACGACGTCTATTTTCCCACCGACAGCTTCGTGTCCCTCATCACCCACCCCGTTCGCCAAGCCGGCCTGGAGGTGTGGCTGGTGGGCAACGAAGGCATGATCGGCGCGCCGCTCATCCTTGGCGTTGCCAGCACCTCGTTGCGGGCCGTGGTTCTGGGTGCCGGTCCGGCGTGGCGCATGACCGCGGGGCGATTCGGCGACGCGCTGGGGCGCAGCGACGCCTTGCGCGGAACGCTCAACCGCTATCTGTGCGTGCGCCTGCGCCAGGCTGCGCAGATGGTTGCCTGCACCCGCTTCCATCTCGTCGAGGCACGCCTCGCGCGCTGGCTGTTGATGTCCCGCGACCGGGCCCATGCGGACCACTTTCATGTCACCCATGAACTCCTGGCAGACCTGCTGGGGGTGCGTCGCGTCGGCATCACCAAAGCGGCAACGGCGCTGCGCCAACGCGCGCTGATCGACTATCATCGCGGCGATGTCGTGATTCTCGACCGCTTAGGTCTGCAGGCCGTCGCCTGCGACTGCTATGGCGCCCTGGAGACCATGTATGAGCAGGTCCTGGGCGGAAATCGACAGCACGGATGCCCCCCCGGCCCAACGCGCGCCGAGTCGGCGCCTGCCGTCGCAAGGGCAACGGCGCGCTGACGGAACACTTGGCACGCCGGTTGGCTCGCGGCCATCTGCCGTAGGGGCCGGCACCCCTAGTGCTTTGCCGCGAAACTGACGAGACCGGCGGCACCTGTGGGAGCGATTTGCAATCGCGACTGCCGCGACGCGGAAGATCGCGACTGCAAGTCGCTCCCACAGCGCCGGTGGCCTCGGGACTTCCGCAGCGCTGCACTAGGGGATTTGTCAGCTATAGTACAAGGGCGATCATGGCCAGTCGGTGCCGTTAGACACGTAGACCGCATTCCGGGGTCCACGCAGATCGCATTACGGGTTCACGCACGCGCATTCGGGCAGCGACTCATGACCATCGCCCCAACTCCCCCATTCCCGCGACAAAACCATCTGGTCGATGCCTTGCCCGAGGCTGAGTACCAGCGCCTGCGTGCCAATCTGGAACCCGTTGCGCTGGCGCTCGGGACCGTCCTGTACGAGTCGGGCCAGGCCTTGACCCATGTCTATTTCCCCACCGACGCCATCGTCTCCCTGCTCTACGTCATGGAGAACGGCGCCTCTGCCGAGATCGCCGTGGTGGGCAACGAGGGAATCGTCGGCATCGCCCTGTTTATGGGCGGCGAGACCATGCCGAATCGGGCCGTGGTGCAGAGCGCGGGCCATGCCTATCGCCTGAAGCAGTCGGTGCTCAAACGGGAATTCTCCCGCTTCGGCGGACGCCGACACGGCACCTTGCACCCGCTGCTGCTGCGCTACACCATGGCGCTGTTGACGCAGATGGCGCAGACCGCGGTCTGCAATCGCCACCATACCATCGACCAGCAGCTCTGCCGCTGGCTGCTCTTGAGCCTGGACCGGTTGCCCTCCAACGAGCTGCACATGACCCAGGAGCTGATCGCCAACATGCTGGGGGTGCGCCGCGAGGGGGTGACCGGGGCCGCCCGGCGGTTGCAGAGCGCCGGGTTGATTCGCTACAGCCGCGGGCACATCACCGTGCTGGACCGACCGGGACTGGAGGCCCGGGTCTGCGAGTGCTATGAAGTGGTCCGGCAAGAATTCCGTCGCCTGCTCCCCAGGCGGGGGATCGCCTGACGCCGGAGCCGCAACCCTGCAGCCGCTGCGCTTTGGCTTAGAATCACCCGGCATCACTGGCCGCGTCCGCGTCCGCGTCCTGATCGAAGGCGGCAGCGTGCAGGTGTTCCTCCAACCTACTTCCCATACACGGATGGCAAGACATCCTCCTTCTCCACCACATGGTCTCATTAAAATGAAACTGATTATACAGATTCCCTGCTTCAATGAGGAGAACACTCTTCCTCAGACGATCGCCGACCTGCCTCGTATAATCAATGGAATCGACACGATCGAAATCCTGATTATTGATGACGGAAGTAGCGACAGAACCGCCGAGATCGCTCGCGATTTAGGCGTCGATCACATCCTTGTGAATAAACGCAATCAGGGATTGGCAAAGACATTTCGACGAGGTCTACAGCAATCCGTAAGACTCGGCGCGGATATCATCGTCAACACAGACGGAGACAACCAGTATGCCGGAAGCGATATAGAAAAATTGGTCGCGCCAATCTTGAACGGAGATGCTGATCTCGTCATTGGTGATCGCCAGACCGAAAACATTCCACACTTTTCTCAAACAAAGAAGTTCCTACAATGGTTCGGCAGCGGCGTTGTCCGACGATTGGCCGGCATCTGGGTCCCCGACACTGTCAGCGGGTTCCGGGCATTCTCTCGAGAGGCAGCGCAAATCCTAAACATCGTTTCCCCGTTTAGTTATACCATCGAAACCGTAATCCAGGCCGGCAAGCGAAATATCGCCGTTGCTTCTGTCCCGGTGCGAACCAACGCCAAGACTAGGGAGTCCCGCCTGTTCAAGGGTCTTCTCTCTTTTATATTTCGACAGGCCAGTACGATTGCTCGTATGTACGCAATGTATCAGCCTTTCAAGGTGTTCTTCACCCTAGGCGGCGCACTGATGCTCCTAGGCATGCTGCCGGTGATCCGCTTTCTGGTCGTATTCTTGCTTGAAGGACATGCCGGCTACACGCAGTCTCTGGTGCTTGGCGGCGCCCTCATCCTGATGGGCTTTATTGCGATCCTCGCCGGCATGGTCGCAGACTTGATTTCTTTTAACCGTCAATTGCTCGAAGATATCCTCTTTCGCATCAAGAAGCTTGAGGAGCAATTCCCGCCGCGCCCCCGCGAAATCGACGACTCCAAGGACGACCTAGGGTCGCAAGAGCGATAACTGAACGCGAGTTCTCCTCTCGTCGGCGTGGACCACCGCAGCGGTGATGAGCGCATCGCGGATGGCCTGCTCCTCTTGCTTGATTGCTCAGCCGTCGCCGGCGTCCTCCGGCACCCGCTCGGCGGCGTAGTAGGCGGCCAGCTCGGCGATCTCCGTCTCGGTCAGCTGCCGGGCGATAAAGCGCATGCGCGCATATTGGTCGTTCTCGCGATCGCCGTCGCGGAACGCGGTCATGGTCTCGATGAAATGGTCGATCTTCTGACCGGCCAGCGCCGGGACCTCGAAGCCCAGGCCCTCGCCCTCCTCGCCATGGCAGACCTGACAGGGCAGCAGCAGGCGCTCCTTGTCGCCGGCGCTCACCAGCAGCGGCGGCGCCGACACATCCCGCGGCGGCTCCGCAGGCAGGGTGGCGAAGTAGGCGGCCAAGTCCGCCAATTCGGCCGGGGACAGCCGGCGGGTCTTCTTGTACATGTCGCGGGAGTCGCGTACCCGCGTCTTGTACTCCAGTAGCTGCTTGAACTGGTAGGCCGGCACCTGGCCTGCGATGCTCGGGGTCTCGTCGTCCTCGGCGATGCCGGCCTCGCCGTGGCACTTGGCGCATTTGGCCTTCTCGGCAAGCTGCTCGCCGCGGGCCGGGTCGCCGGCGGCGATCAGCTCAAGGGTGGCACGGCTCCATTCGAAGGTCAGGTCGTCGGCGGCGCGGGCCGGGCCGACCGCCGTCAGCACCAGCAGGGCCAGGGTCGGGGACAGGATGGTGAACAGGGTCTTCATCGTCGATGGCTCCCGTGCGTGGCAATCAATGCAGGTCCGCCGCCGACGGCGCGGCGGCGGTCTGGCTCAGCTCGGCGACCGGATAGCGTTGCTCGAGCATCGCCATCTCCACCGAGGGCACGGTCACCGCACCCTCGCCGAGCAGCTCGTCGGCCAGGTGCTGGCCGAAGGAGCGGTAGTGCAGCCGCACCGTCACCTGCACCGACTCGGCATCGTCGGGGACGTTGAACCAATAGTCCGCGTCCTTGTGGCCCTTGGGCGGGATGGTGTTGACGTCGCTGAAGCGCACGATCTCCCAGGGCATGTGGGTCGGGTTGCCGTCCTTGTCGACCGCATGGGCGTTGAACACCACGGTGTCTGCCGGGAGGTCGTTGTGCGCATCCAGGCTGCCGTTGCGCAGCAGCTCGCGGCCCTGGTCGTCGGTCACCACCACCTCCAGCCAGACCTCGCGGACCTCCGTCAGGCTGGTGGGCAGGTGGTGGCCGGCGCGGTCGTTGTTGACCCGCACCCGCGCGCGGGTCAGCGGTCCGTCCTGCGCGCTCACCGAAAGCTCCAGCGAGGCGACGCTTTGCAGTCGGGCCACCGCCTCGTCAACATTGCTGCCGCGGCCCAGATCTTCGGGGCGGTCGGAGTCGGTCGCGGCCTCGTTCAGCGCGGCGGTGACAACGGCGTTGCCGCCGACGAAGCCGTGCTTGTGCACCACCTTGCGCCAGGGGCCGCCGAGGCCGACGAAGCCCTCCAGCGCCGGCTCGTCGAGGGCCTCCGGCGGCTTCATCTCGTCGGCGACGCGGTTGGCGATGGCCACCGGCACCATGTGGCAGTCCTGGCACTGGATGTCGTTCTGGGCATAGACCGAATACTTCCACTCGTCGTAGGTGCGCTCCACCGGGAAGTTGTTGGTGGGGTGAAAGATGTTGTGACAGTTGCCGCAGAAGTCGGACTTTGCGTGGTGATCCGACTCGGCGGTCTCGTGGTAGGTCGACTTGGCGTCGGCCACCGTCGCGCGCTTGGTCTGGCCGGGGTCGAGGATGTAGGACGAGTTGCCGTGCTCGAGCACCGCGGTCTTTTGCATGTTGCTGCCGGACATGGTGTGGCAGACGTCGCAGGAGACGCCCATCTCGGCGATGGGCGCGGCGGTGAAGCCGCCGTGCAGCCCCAGATCCGGGTCGAATTCGATCGTCCCCGTGGACACCGCGATGGGGCTGTGGCAGCCGCCGCAGTGATTGCGCATGGATGGATCGGCCTTCTCGGCCAACGCCCACAGGGCCTGATAGACCGGGTCCTTGAAGGCGTTGGAGTGCATGGAGCCATTCCAGCCCTCGTACTGATAGGTATGGCACTGCCCGCACAGACGCGGATCGGTCCAGTCCTCCGGGGTCAGCTCGCGGTGGCCCTCGACGGCGATATAGGTCGGTGGGAAGGCCCGATCATCGGCCGCGGCAGGGCCGTCGGTCTGGGCATTCGCCGACGCTGCCGCCGTATCGGCGATGGCCGCGGTGGCGAGCAGGCTGAGCAGGCCGAGCAGCAGCAGCGGCACCAGAGATAGGGCCGTGGGGTAGATAGGTGGGGCGCAGGTTCGTGGCATCGCAGTTCTCCTTCGATGATGCCGCCCCGTACCCAACGCAGCGCGGGCCGGAGCGGTCGTTAGTTGCCCAGACGGGCTGGGCGCAGCTTGCACCGAAACCGCCGGCCTATCCACCCCTGGCTTATCTTGGAATTAGCCGCCCAGCCGGCGCGCTCGCGGCGCCCTGGCCAGCAAGCGCGTCGGGATGCTGCCCGATACCCTCTACGCCACCGATGCACAGACCCGATTGCGTCCCCCCGCCTTCGCCGCATACAGCGCGTTATCTGCCGCCGATACCAGTTTGTCGATACCGGCACCGTCGGTGGGATAGGTCGCGACGCCGATGCTCAGGGTGATCGGGACGGTCTTGCCGTCGGCGACGGCGAAGGGCGCGGCAGCAACCACGGAGCGCAGCCGCTCGGCGGTCTGCGTCGCGGCGGCGGTGCTGGGGAGGATGACCGCGATCTCCTCGCCGCCGTAGCGACAGACCCGATCGACCTTGCGCAGCTGCGCCTCGAGCCGCTCACCCAGCCCGGTCAGCACGGCGTCGCCGGCCTGATGGCCATGCGCGTCGTTGACCCGTTTGAAATGATCGATGTCGATCATCAGCAGCGCCAGCCCCTCGCCGTAACGTTCGGCGCGCGCGATCTCGTCCTGCAGCAGCAGATGGAAGGTGCGGTGGTTGTAGAGTCCGGTCAGGCCGTCGCGGGTGGCCAGCTCCTTCATCGCACGCTGGTCGCGCTCGATGCGCCGGCCGATGCGCCCGACGTGCCAGTTGAAGAATCCGATCAGCGCACCCGAGCCGCGGTCGTGCCAGGGGCGGACCAGCCGCAGCGTGAAGGTCCCCAGCGGCCCCATCTCGACCCCGAACGCGGTGTCGTCGTCACGCTCGGCCGTGAGCGTGGTCACGCGCTCGATGCGGTCGCCGGCGCGTCCCAGGGCGTGCAGGCGCAGGATATTCACCCGATCCGGGGCGTTGAGATAGAAATGGGTGATGTCGAAGTCCCGATTCAGGCGCTCGTACAACAGCAAGCGCAGCCGCAAGACGCTGGTCATGTTCGGAAACAGCGTCGGCGGCGCGGGACCCGGGGGTGCTGATGTGTCGGTCATCGGCTGCATCGCCACATCATACGCGCTGATCGCCGACGGCCATGAGCACCAGGACGCGGCCGCGTCGCGCGGGACCGTCCCGGCCCCGCGGCAGTGGCGGTCGATGGGCGCGCAGCGGCCGTTGGAATGCCTATCCATCAAGGCACAAGCCAAGCGGTCTTTCGGCTGCGCCCGAGCAGCCAACTGGCCAGCAATGCCGAGCCCCCGCCAAGCGCCACCCAGACCGGGATCATGATTGCCGGGGGGCCTTGATGGAGTCCCAGTGCATGCATTGGCCACAAGAACAGCGGATGCAGGAGATACAGGCCCAGGCTATGTTTGCCGACGAAGCTCACGAGCTTCCTGACCGGCGCCGCGAGTTTGTCCGCATACGCCTTACAGACGATGAATACCATGCCGGCGGCGAGAACGGTATTGATGGTCTTGTAGGAAAACCAACGCCCGACCGAGTAGCGCCCCACTTCAATACTGCCTTGAATCACCAGATAGCTGCTGAGCGCCATGGCGCCGACACCGAGGCCCACCGCGATCAGCACCACCACGTTCGTAGCGGGTATCTTTTGGAACAGCACGTAGCCCAGCAGCAGGAAACCCATATACAACCAGAACTGATTGCTCCAAGGGCCGTCCATACGTAGCAAAAACAGCAGCGTGCTGATCAGCCACAACCCCGTGACCGCATAGACTAGCCCACCATCAAGCTTGCGGACGAACAACTGCAAAACGGGGATGGCAACGTAGAGCGGGAGAAAATAGTAGAAGAACCCGAGATGATAATAGGTCGGACGATGGGGACTCTCCAGCAGCGCATCTTCCACCGCCTGCGCGCTGAAGCCATCAATCGTCCAGCCGGACAGGTAGGCATAAAATAACGACCATACCAAGAACGGTATCAAGACCTTCGCGACGCGGCATGATAAATAGCGCCGCAAATCAAACGGCCGCCGGTCGTTGAGCATCAGGGCACCCGTGGTCAGGATAAAGACCGGCACCGCCCATCGACTAAAGCCATTGGCGGTGATCGCAGTCACCCAATCTGCCATCGGGATCTGCCCCAATTCATGGCGGTAAGGCCGGAGCACATGAATGACGATGACGGCCAGTGCCGCCAGGCAGCGCATCGCATCAAAGTAAAAAATGCGTTCTCGGATCATCTTCAACACCTTACGGTCTTCGGCAAGCTGCCGGAAATATCCGCGCCGTCGCAGGCCTCGGAACGGCCAGCAACGCCTGGGAAGGAAGCCAGCCCAAATATCTCACCAGGGGGCAACGGTATCCGGCCCTCTTCGCTGAACAATGACCCGGGGCCGACCCATGTCATCGAATTCCAGGCGCAACCGTCCAAGACCACCTGGTACAACCTGATGACCAATTCTGGTTCTTCGAGCGCTTCCGCGATCTCACCGCAGAGGAGGTCTACACCATGCTCACCCAGCTCACCCCGTTGGAAGAGACCCGCGCCTATCGAGACATCTTCGCGAAAGGCGGCGAGGCCAGAGGCAAAGCCGAATCCCTCCAGCGCCTGCTGCGCCGCCGCTTCGGCCCGCTGCCGGACTGGGCCGTCGCGCGCATCGCCGCCGCCGAGCTGGCGGAGCTCGACGCCTGGCTCGACGCCGTGCTCGATGTGGACGGCCTCGAGGCGCTGATCGGGCCGGCACCGGGGGCGTCGGGCTGAACGGACGCCCCGGATGGTTGCGAAGCCGGCGACAGCGACGCGGCTTCGCGGCTGCAAGCCGCTCCCACAGGGCCCTGCGGCCTGCCGATGTGGGAGCGGCTTCCAGCCGCGAACGGCGCTGGGGAAGGCCACCTGCCGGGACCGACGCCTCGCGCTGGAGACCGGCGATGCCTCGGGCCGCGACAATCGGCTGCGCGCGGCGCCGAAGGCAGCATCGGCCAACGGGGGCGCCGGCCCCTGGGAGCGGGGGCGTCCCGCCCCCGATGCCGCGATCGCAGGTCGGGCATCGCAGAGGCCTAGTGCAGCGCTGCGGAAGTCCCGAGGCCACCGGTCTCGTCAGTTTCGCGGCAAAGCACTAGCCGAGCAGGGGCGCGCTCCGGCATGCCCTGGGCGCTCGCGGGCCGCTGGAGCGGCCGGGGATGCGTGCCGACGCCGGAGCGTCGGCACGATCAGCGATTCCTGATGGTGCGGACGCTCCAGCGTCCCGCGGCTCGGGGCGGGCCGCTGGAGCGGCGGCCCCGGCGTGGCGACGCTGGGGCGTCTTGACGATGGAACGGCGGGCGGTCGGCCGCCGCGACGCTGAGGCCGGATGTTTGTCAGCTCGGTGACAGTGTCATTTGACACGCGCTTAGATGACAGCAATCGTCACCTTGATGACAAACACTGTTCGACCGCGCTGCGCGCGGTCAGGATCCGGCCCGGCTGCCGCGGCGCGATACCTCGCAGCCTGAGGATGCACCGACGACGCAGGACAAGGGTCAAGAAGACAACGGTCAAGGCTGGCGGCGGGGGGCGCGCGCGCAGCGGAACCCGATGAACGAGACCCGGAACTCGGGCGGGTACCCGTTCCGGTTCGCGGAGCGCAGGAACCTGGCCCTGAGGTTGAAGGCGCCGCCCCGCAGCACGCGGGACGCACCCGAGGCAGGCCCCTCGGGGTCGCGCTGCACGCCGTCGCTGGCCGGATCGTCGACCGTACCAGTCCGCCACCCACTCCCAGACGTTGCCGTGCATGTCGTGGAGCCCCCAGGGGTTGGGCTCGCGGGTCGCCACCGGGTGGGTCTTGTAATCGCTGTTACCTACGTACCAAGCATGGTCACCTAGCAGCGCCTCATTGTCACCAAAGGACCAACGCGTGTCGGTCCCGGCGCGGGCGGCGTATTCCCATTCGGCCTCGGTTGGCAGCCCATAGGCCTCGCCCGTCTGCGTGCCCAGCCAGCCGCAGTAGGCGGTTGCGTCCTCCCAGGAGACGTTGATCACCGGGCGGCGGCCGCGGCCCCAGCCTTCATCCTTCGGCCGCTCGCGCCCGGTGGCGGCGGCGAAGCGGTCGTAGTCGTCGAAGGTGACCTCGGTGGTGCCGATGGCGAAGGGCTGGGTGATGCAGACGCGGTGCTGGCCCTCGTTGTCGTGGTGGCCGGGCTCGTCGGGCGGGCTGCCCATTTGGAAGCAGCCGGCGGGGACGACGACCATCTCCGGGCCTTGGCCGCCGTCGTTCAGGTCATCGCGGAAGCTGGGGCCGGGGGCCTTGGCCTGGCGGGCCTGGGCCTCTGCTTGGCGTTTGGCTTCGGCCTCGGCTGGCCTCGGCTGCGCGGCGGGCGACCTCCTCGGCTTGGCGTTTGGCTTCGGCCTCGGCTGCGCGGCGGGCGACCTCCTCGGCTTGGCGTTTGGCTTCGGCCTCGGCTGCGCGGCGGGCGGCCTCCAGCCGGGCGAGGCGCGCTTCGGCCTGTGGCTTGTAGGCGCAGACCGCGTCATCACACTGCGCGAGGTAGGCCCGGTAGCCGGCGATGTCGTCCGCGTCCTCGGCGGCGTGGAAGGCGCGCTGATCGCGCGCCTCACGCAAGCCCTGCTGCCGCGCCGAGTAGGCTTCATACCAGCGGCTGCCGAACTCCGTGGTCCCATTGACCAGCAGCCCGAGCAGGAAGGTGCCGAGGATGCCGAGCACCCAGCGCCCGGCGTTGCGCCGCAGGCGGCCGGGCTCGGCGACGCGCGGCAGGTCGGCGGTGAGGCCCTGGCGCAGTCGGGCGATGTCTTTGGTGCGCTGCCGGGGCAGCAGGGCCAGGGCCTTCATCAGCGCCCGATCGGCGCCGGGCGGGATGGCGACGCCCAGCGCCGAGGGGGGCTCGACCGGGGTCTTGTTGAGGCGGGCGCCGGCATCCGGCGGCGGGCTGCCGGTGAGGGCCTGGTAGAGGGTCGCGGCGAGGGCGTAGACGTCGGTCCAGGGGCCTTGCTTGCCGGCGTCGATGGCCTGCTGCTCGATGGGGGCGTAGCGGCGTTTGAAGACGCTGGTGAGCTGGGTCTGGTCGCGCACGAGCTGGCGGGCGGCGCCGAAGTCGATGAGCTTGGTGCGGCCGTCGTGGGTGAGGCGGTGGCGTTGGCGCGGAAGAAGCCGTAGACGGTGACCACGGCGGGCTCGTCGCGGAAGCGCGAGACGGCGCGGGCCTCGTTGAGGAAGCTCTTCAGCCCCCAATCGAACAGCTCGCGCGCATCCGCGTCGCGCAGCACGACGCCAAGGCCGTCCTCGCCCCGGCGGACCCACTGCGTCGGCAGGTATTCCTTGATGGCCACCGGTTGGGCCAGGTTTTGCTCCCAGGCCAGGTAGGTGATGCCGAAGCCGCCCTCCCCGAGCACCCGACCGATGCAATAACTGCCGTGCAGCCGGGTGCCGATGGGCAGCGCCGGCGGCTTGTTGTCGTCGCCCGGCCGCCAGCCGCAGCGCCGACAGGGCTGGTCGGGGCGGCGGCGCGGGTCGATCTGAAAGCAGCTGGGGCAGCTGGATTGCGGGCGCGTGGTGGTCATCTGGGTCCTGCTCCTGGGGCGCGATGGGGTGCCGGTGCCGGTCGGTCCGCGATCACGACCGCGAGGATGCCCGCCGCCGCGTCAGCCACCAGGCGCCCCAGCCGGCCAGGGCGATGATCCAGCCGATGCCGCCGATGATGTCGTTCAGCCGGGCGCGGCCCGCGGCGGCCTGCAGCTGCGCGCGCAGCGGTGCGATCTGGCGGGCCACGGCCTGCTCGACGGCGGCGAGCAGCCGCGGGTCGACGGCCGGCGCCGAGGCGGAATCCGCCACCGGCGCGGCGTCGACGAAGCCGGGGCGCAACTCATCGGCGCCGACGATCCAGGTCGCGCCGTGGCCGTCGATCCCTTCGGCGATGATGCGATGCTCGACGGGGGCCCCTGCGGCCCAGTGGAACGCGCCGCGGACATCGGCAACGGTTCGCCCGAGCACCTGCCCGGCGCGGGTCTCGATTCGGATCGGCATCCCCGCCGCCGGGGTGCCGTCGGCGAACACCGCCGAGCCGCGGATCTGCGCACCGTCGGCACTGGCGAACAGGCGCAGGCCGTGGGCGAAGCCCGCCGCGGGGGCGAGCACCAGCAGCAGGACCAGGCCGAGGGCGCCGACCCGGCCGATGCGGGGCCGTGGGGGCGGGGCCCGACGACGGGCCGGGTCCGGGCCAGCAATACGCCTGCCGAACCACGCCGAACCAGGGTGATCGGATCGCCGCGGCGGCCTCCCGAGCACACCGGCGGCGACAGCGACATTCAGGATAAGGGCATCGGGGATAGGGGCCATGGACCAGGGCTCCGGGGCGACAGGTGGGGCGGCCCCGCAACGGGCCGGCGAGGGCGGACTCGGAAGCTAGTACCGCGGCGGCAGGCTGTCAAATCGCCGACGCACCGGCGCTGCCGCGGCAGCTATCGGCAGCCCCGTCATGCCTCAGCTCCAGAGCATGCCGACGATCGCCCCGGTCACCAGCGTCGCCAAGGTCCCGGCAAATATCGACTTCAGCCCAAGCCCGACGATCTCCCCGCGCCGCTCCGGCGCCAGCGCCCCCAAGCCGCCGATCATGATCCCGAGGCTGCCGAAATTGGCGAAGCCGCACAGGGCATAGGTCATGATCAGTCGGCTGCGCTCACTGAGCGCCCCCTCCGGCAGCCCCACCAGTTCCAGATAGGCCAACAGCTCGTTGAGCACGGTCTTGATACCCATCAGCGCGCCGGCGGTGCCGGCCTCGGCCCAGGGGATGCCGATCAGCCAGACCACCGGGGCCAACAGCCAGCCGAGCAGGCGCTGCAGGGTCAGCGCCTCGCCCTGCACCGCCGGCAGCAGCCCGAGCAGCTGGTTGACCAGCGTCACCAGCGCAATCATCACGATCAGCAGCGCCATGATGTTCAGCACCAGCGGGATGGCATCGATGGTGCCGCGGGTGATGGCGTCCATGGCGCTCTCGGAGCGGACCTCGATGTGCGCCTCGGTGTCGTCGGCCCGGTCCCCGCGGGGCGGCACCAGGATGCCGGCGATGACCAGCGCACCGGGGGCATTGATCAGCGACGCGGTGAGGATATGCCCCATGGCATTCGGGATCACGTCGCCGATGATGCTGGCGTAGAGGAACATCACCGTGCCGGCGATGGTCGCCATCCCGGTGGTCATCAGCGCAAACAGCGCACTGCGCGACAGGCGCCCGAGATAGGGGCGGATCAGCAGCGGCGCCTCGGTCATGCCGACAAAGACATTGGCCGCCGTGGCCAGCCCCACCGGCCCGCCGATACCCAGCGTGCGCCGCAGCACCCAGGCGAACCCCTGCACCACCAGCGGCAGGATGCGCCAGTGAAACAGCAGCGCCGACAGCGCGCTGATCACCAGCAGCAGCGGCAGCGCCTGAAACGCCAGCACAAAGCCGTTGTGCGGCTGGGTGACAGCGAACGGCGCATCGCCGCCGCCCAGGTAGCCGAAGACGAAGCCGGTACCCGCCGCGGTGGCGTCCTGGATCGCCACCACCACCCCGTTCAGCGCCAGGAACAAGCCCTGGGTCGCCGGCAGCTTCAACAGCAGCAACGCGATGGCCAGCTGCAGCCCAAGGCCGACGATCACCAGCCGCGGCGAGACCGCACGGCGCTGCTCGCTGAGCAGCCAGGCGAGGCCGAGCAGCACGGCGATACCGAAGAGACCGTGGCCGATCTGGCCGATGAGCGACGACATGGGAGACTCCTTAGCGGTTGGAAGTGCCGGGACAATGGGCGATCGCCGGGCCGCGGCAAGTTCTAAAGGGTGCCGAGCCTACCACCGACGCAACGACCGCGGCAGCGCGATGCTTACCCCCGGGGAGTCCGTCTGGCTTGACCCAACCACCCATTCCCGGAGCGGGGGCGTCCCGCCCCCGACCCCCCGCAGGCTACCGCCGCGGCCAATCAGCGGCGAGACGCCGCTGCCCCGCCCGCCGCAGGCTGCCGCCGCGGCCAATCAGCGGCGAGACGCCGCTGCTCGGAGCGGGGGCGTCTCGCCCCCGACCCCCCGCAGGCTGCCGCCGCGGCCAATCAGCGGCGAGACGCCGCTGCTCGGAGCGGGGGCGTCCCGCCCCCGACCCCCCGCAGGCTGCCGCCGCGGCCAATCAGCGGCGAGACGCCGCTGCTCGGAGCGGGGGCGTCCCGCCCCCGACCCGCCGCAGGCTGCCGCCGCGGCCAATCAGCGGCGAGACGCCGCTGCTCGGAGCGGGGGCGTCTCGCCCCCGACCCGCCGCAGGCTACCGCCGCGGCCAATCAGCGGCGAGACGCCGCGGCCCCCAGTCCCCGGAGCGGGGGCGTCCCGCCCCCGACCCGCCGCAGGCTGCCGCCGCGGCCAATCAGCGGCGAGACGCCGCTGCTCCCAGCCCCGGGGGCGTCCCGCCCCCGACCCGCCGCAGGCTGCCGCCGCGGCCAAGCAGCGGCGAGACGCCGCTGCTCGGAGCGGGGGCGTCTCGCCCCCGACCCGCCGCAGGCTACCGCCGCGGCCAAGCAGCGGCGAGACGCCGCTGCTCCCAGTCCCCGGAGCGGGGGCGTCCCGCCCCCGACCCGCCGCAGGCTACCGCCGCGGCCAAGCAGCGGCGAGACGCCGCTGCTCGGAGCGGGGGCGTCCCGCCCCCGACCCGCCGCAGGCTGCCGCCGCGGCCAATCAGCGGCGAGACGCCGCTGCTCGGAGCGGGGGCGTCCCGCCCCCGACCCGCCGCAGGCTACCGCCGCGGCCAATCAGCGGCGAGACGCCGCCGACCCGCCGCAGGCTGCCGCCGCGGCCAATCAGCGGCGAGACGCCGCTGCTCCCAGTCCCGGGCGGGGGCGTCCCGCCCCCGACCCGCCGCAGGCTACCGCCGCGGCCAATCAGCGGCGAGACGCCGCTGCTCCCCGGAGCGGGGGCGTCCCGCCCCCGACCCCCCGCAGGCTGCCGCCGCGGCCAATCAGCGGCGAGACGCCGCTGCTCCCAGTCCCCGGAGCGGGGGCGTCTCGCCCCCGAGCCCCCGCAGGCTGCCGCCGCGGCCAATCAGCGGCGAGACGCCGCTGCTCCCAGTCCCCGGAGCGGGGGCGTCCCGCCCCCGAGCCGCCGCAGGCTGCCGCCGCGGCCAATCAGCGGCGAGACGCCGCTGCTCCCAGTCCCCGGAGCGGGGGCGTCTCGCCCCCGACCCGCCGCAGGCTGCCGCCGCGGCCAATCAGCGGCGAGACGCCGCTGCTCCCAGTCCCCGGAGCGGGGGCGTCCCGCCCCCGACCCGCGGCCAATTGAGTGCCCGATGTTTGCGACATCTTCTTTGACAGCGACCGCTTAGGCCGCCGCCTCGCGCCGCGCCCGATCCCGCCCGCGCCGCCGACCGTGGGACAGCTCAAAGCGGTGCAGCTTGAGGTCCCAGCCCTGGTCGCCGGCGGTGAGGATGATGCAGGAGGGGCCGCCGAAGGTGCGCGAGCGCCCGGCGGCGCCGGGGTTGAGGACCCAGGGCTCGGCGTCGCGGTCTTCGAGCAGGTGGTGGCTGTGGCCGTAGACGATGACCCGGGCCTCGGGATGCTGGAGGCGCAGCCTTGCATGGCGGCCGCGGGCGGCTAGGCGGTGGCCGTGGACGACGACGAGCTTGCCGCCGGGCAGATCGACGACCGCCTGCTCGGGGATCGCCTTGAGCAGCGCCCGGTCCTCCGGCGGCCATTTGCGGCCGACGTCGTTGTTGCCGCGCACGGCATAGACCCGCCCGGAGCTCGGCTGCATCCGCGCCAACACCCAGGCGTTGCCGATGTCGCCGCCGTGCACGGCCAGGTCGCAGTCGGCCACCAGGTCGGCGATCCGCGGATCGAGCCAGCCGTGGGTGTCGGCGACGATGGCGACGCGTAGGACCATACCGATCAATCGAGGCTCAGCACGCGCTTGCCGATGGCACCGCCGGCCTCGAGGCGGCGGTGGGCTTCGGCGGCGTCGGCCAGCGGCAAGGTCTCGGCGACGTGGATGCGCAGCGCGCCGGCATCGATCAGCTCGGCGCAGCGGCGCAGGATGGCGCCTTGGGCGGCCAGGGCCGTGGACATGCCGCTGCGCAGCTGCGGGGTCAGCATCAGCGTCAGGCTCAGGCGCAGGTTGCGGTTGCGGGCCTCCGTCAGCACCAGATCCGGGCCGGGATCGAGGATGCTCACCAGGTCGCCGTAGACGGCCATTGCGGGGATGGTGGCGCGGAAGACCTCGGGGCCGACGGTATCCAGGGCGACATCGACGCCGCGGCCCTCGGTCCAGTCCATGATCTGGTCGACCACGTCCTCTTGACGGTAGTTGATGGCATGCTCGGCGCCGAGGCCGTGGACGAATTCGGCCTTCTCCGGCCCGCTGACGGTGGTCGCCACCCGCGCGCCGGCGTGCTTGGCGAGCTGAATGGCGACATGGCCGACGCCGCCGGCGCCGGCATGGATCAGCGCGGTCTGGCCGGCGCACAGCCCGGCGCGGTCGAACAGGGCCTCCCAGGCGGTGATCAGCACCAGCGGCGCGGCGGCGGCCTGGACGAAGTCGAGGGTCTTCGGCATCGGCTGCACCAGGGTCTCGTGGAGCAGGCTGTACTCGGCATAATTGCCGTGGGGACCGCCGAGCCCGCCGTGGCAGAACCAGACCCGGTCGCCGGGCTTGACGCGGCTGACCTCGGCACCGACCTCGGCGACCACGCCGGCACCGTCGCAGCCGAGCACGGCGGGGAGCGGCTCCGCCAGGAACGGCCCGCGGGCGCGGATCTTGGTGTCCACCGGATTGACGCCGGCGGCCTTCAGCTGCACCAGCACCTCGCTGGGCCTGGTGATCTCCGGGACCGGCAGGTCGACCTCGGTCAGCACCTCGGGACCACCCGGCTCGCGTAACTGGATCGCTCTCATCGCTCCCCCCTCATCTGGCTTGGTTATCGATCTTTGCCCCCATGGGCTAAGCTGCGGGCTGCCGGGCTCAAGCCCAGCCCCCGCAGACGAAAGACCGAGTATAAGGCTATGACGAGCAACACGCTGATGGTTGACGGCCCCGACCAGGCCGAGGCCCGCCTGATCCTGGCCCACGGGGCCGGCCAGGGCCCGGATTCGCCGTTCATGGACGCCATCGCCGAGGGGCTGGCCGCCGCCGGGATCCGGGTGATCCGCTTTCCGTTCCATCCGCCGGGCAAGCCCGAGCGCCGGCGCGGCGGCCACCTGGCGGACATCCGCACACCGACGCTGATCTGCCAAGGCGAACGCGACCCCTTCGGTCGCCGCGACGAGGTGGCGGGCTACGCCCTCTCCCCCGCCGTCGCGCTGCGCTGGATCGACGACGGCGAGCACAGCTTCAAGCCGCGACGCGCCAGCGGGCGCACCCTCGAGGACAACCTGGCGCAGGCGGCGGAGGCGGCGGCGGGGTTTGTGGCGCGGCTCGCCGCTAACGCCGTACCAGATGGCGCCCCGCGCTGACGCAGCCGAGCGGGATCACCACCAGGGTCAGCAGGGTCGAGACCAGCACGCCGAACAGCAGCGAGATGGCCATGCCCTGGAAGATCGGGTCGGTGAGGATGACGCTGGAGCCGGCGACCAGGGCCAGGGCGGTGATCAGGATCGGCCGGGTGCGGGCCTTGCAGGCGTTGATGACGGCCTCCTTGACGCTCTGGCCGCGGGCGACCTCCTGGATGGAGAAGTCCACCAGCAGGATGGAGTTGCGCACGATGATGCCGGCCAGCGCGATGAAGCCGATCATCGACGTGGCGGTGAAGTCGGCGCCGAGCAGCCAGTGGCCGGGGACGATGCCGAGCAGGGTCAGCGGGATCGGCGCCATGATCACGCCGGGGGTGACGAAGTTGCCGAACTCGGCCACCACCAGCATGTAGATCAGCACCAGCGCGACGCCGAAGGCCAGGCCCATGTCGCGGAAGGTCTCGTAGGTGACGGTCCACTCGCCGCCCCATTCGAAGCCGGACTTGCCGTTGTCCGGCGGCGCGCCGGTGAAGAAGGTGCCGGACAGCGCCACGCCGTCCGGGGTGCGGTAGCCCTCCGCGAGCATCTTCTCGACCTCCAGCATCGGGTACAGCGGTGCGCCGAGCTTGCCCACGGCGTCGCCGACCACGTACTCCATGGGCCGCAGGTCCTTGTGGAAGACCACCGGGTCCTGGGCAATCTCGGCGAACCGACCCAGCTCCGCCAGCGGCACGGAGCGACGCCCGTCGTCGGTGGGGATCGGCAGGTCCGCCAGGCGGCCGAGATTGGCGCGCACCGCCAGCGGCACCTCGATGTTGATGAAGGTGGGCTCGAGCAGGCTGCCGCGCTTGACGTCGCCGGCCGTGAAGCCGCCCAGGGCCATGTCCAGGTTGCGGATGACGGTATCCACCGAGATGCCCAGGCGCGAGGCCTTCTCGGCGTCCACATCGAAGCGCAGCACGCCGTAGGGCTGCTGCATGTAGTTGTCCACGTCGGCCAGGCTGTCCACCTGCTCGAACAGCTCGGTCAGGTCCCGGGCGACCTGGCGGCGGGTCTCGCCGTCGGGGCCGTAGACCTCGGCGACCACGGCCTGCAGCACCGGCGGTCCCGGCGGCATCTCCACCACGTTGATGCGTGCACCGGTCTCCTGGGCCATCGGCGTCAGCAGCGCGCGCACCGCGAGGGCGATCTCATGGGAGCTTCGCTCGCGCGCGTGCTTGTCGCGCAGCTGGACCTGGACCTCACCCTGCCAGGGCTTGTCGCGCAGGTAGTAGTGGCGGACCATGCCGTTGAAGTCGAACGGCTTGGCGGTGCCGGCGTAGGTCTGGATGGCCACCACCTCGTCGAGCTTCGCCACCTCCTCGGCCAGCATCCGGGCGGTGTTGACGGTCTTGCCCAGGGCCGTGCCCTCGGGCATGTTCAGCACCACGCTCAGCTCGGGCTTGTTGTCGAAGGGCAGCATCTTGAACGCCACCCCTTTGAAGTAGAACAGCCCCACCGAGGCGAAGAAGGCCGTCACCAGCAGGATCAGGAAGCCCCAGCCCAGGGCCTTGCGGTCGATCAGCGGCAGCAGCACACCACGGAACAGCCCGTCCAGGCGCTCGCTGGTGCGGTGCTCGCGGGCCTCGGCCTTCTCCAAGGCCTGCATGCTCGGCTTGATGCGCATGGCCAGCCAGGGCGTGAACGCGAAGGCGGCAAACAGCGAGAACAGCATGGCCACCGAGCCCAGGGCCGGGATCGGCTCCATGTACGGCCCCATGAGGCCGGAGACGAAGCCCATGGGCAACAGCGCGGCAACCACGGTGAAGGTGGCGATGATGGTCGGGTTGCCGACCTCGGCCACGGCGGCCACCGCGGTCTCGGTGTCGCTGGTGCCCTGCATCAGCCAGCGCCGGTAGATGTTCTCGACCACGACGATGGCATCGTCCACCAGGATGCCGATGGAGAAGATCAGCGCGAACAGGCTGACACGGTCGATGGTGTAGCCCATGACCCAGGCCGAGAACACGGTCATCAGCAGCACCACCGGGATGACCAGCGTGACCACGATGGCCGGCTTGACGCCGAGCGCCGCCAGCACCAACAGCGTCACCGCGCCGGTGGCCACGAACAGCTTGAAGATCAGCTCGTTGACCTTGTCGTTGGCGGTCTGGCCGTAGTTGCGGGTGATCTCGACCTTGACGTTGTCCGGGATCAGCTGGCCCTTCAGCGCCTCGGTCTTCTCCAGGATGGCGTTGGCCACGGTGACGCCGTTGCTGCCCTCCTTCTTGGCCAGGGCCACGGTCACCGCCGGCATGCCGTCGGCGCTGGCCTCCCCCGCGTAGCTGGGGCCGGTGTAGTAGCCGACCTGCTGGTTGTAGGCCTGCGGCGCCAGCGAGACCCGCGCCACGTCGCGGATGTAGACCGGCTTGCCGTCGTAGGTGCCGAGCATCAGCCGCTCCACGTCGGACGGGCCGTTGAGGAAGGAGCCGGTGTAGACCGTCAGGTGGCGGTCGGAGGACTCGGCATCGCCGGTGCGGCGCTCGGCATTGGCGGTCTGGATGGTGCGGGCGATCTGATCCAGGCTGACACCGAAGCCCGCCAGGCGCTGGGGCTCGACCTCCACGCGGATCTGCTCCTGGCGCCCGCCGACGACGAAGCCCTGGCCCACGTCCGGGATCTGCGCCAGGCTCTGCAACAGCTTGGTGCCCAACGAGCGCAGCGCGGCGTCGTCCACCACGTCGGACCAGAGCGTCAGCGTCACCACCGGCACGTCGTCGATGCCCTTGGGCCGCACGATGGGCTCCACCGCCCCCGGCGGCAGCACCTGGCGGTTGGCCTGGAGCTTGTCGTGGACCTTGACCAGCGACGGCCCCATCTGCTCGCCGACCTTGAAGCGCACGGTGATGACGCCCTGGCCGCGCTCGCTGGCGGAGTAGACGTGCTTGACGCCGGGGATCTCGTTCAACAGCCGCTCCAGCGGCTCCACCGCCAGGCTCACCACCTGCTCGGTGGACGCGCCCGGGTACTGCACGAAGACATCGATCATCGGCACCGAGATCTGCGGGTCTTCCTGGCGCGGCGTCGCGATCAGACCCAGGATGCCCATGCCGAGCATGGCGATGAACAGCAGCGGCGAGAGGGGCGAATGAATGAAGGTCTTGGCGGTCAGGCCGGCAAGGCCGAGACGCTCGGTGTGGGTGCTGGGGTCGGACATGGTTCTGGTGACCTTAGAGGAGTACGGTATTCCGGCGAGGCTCGTTGTCGTGCTCGTTGTCGTGCTCGTTGTCGTGCTCGTTGTCGTGCTCGTTGTCGTGCTCGTTGTCGTTGTCGTAATCGTTGTCGTAATCGAATCCTCGAACGATCCGGTTTCCGAGCCCGATTACGACTACGACTACGACTACGACTACGACTACGACTACGACTACGACAACGATTACGATTACGACGACAACGACAACGACAACGACAACGACAACGATTACGACTACGACTACGACGACCCGAGCTTGTGGGCGCGCTCGCGGCCTGTTGGGTGAGGTCGGCGTTAGCAGGCGCTGTTGGTGGATGCGCTTCGCTTATCCACCCTACCCTGCGTTGGGGCCTACTGCGCAGCCGGCGGCTCGAGCAGGATGCGCTCGCCGCCCTGCAGCCCGGTCAGCACGCTGACGGTGTTGCCGAACTGCTCGCCTAGGCGCAGCAGGTGCAGCCGCGGCTGGTCGTCGTCGTCGAGGACATAGACCATCGGCAGGCCGCCGCGGCGGACGATGGCCGCGGCCGGGATCACCGGCAGGCTGCCCTGGCCGCTGCCGTGCTGTGGGATCAGCACCTCGGCGTACATGCCGGCCTTGGCCGGGGCGTTGGGCTGCAGGTCGAGCTTGACGCGCACGGTGTGGCGGGTCGGGTCGGCCATCGGGAAGACCTGGGCGACGCGGGCGGCGACGATGGTGCCGCTCGGATCATCGAGCTTGACCCGGGTCATGTAGCCCGGATTCAGCGGTGCCGACAGCCGGGTGGGCACATCGGCCTGGACCTGCAGCCGGCCCACATCGGCGAAGCTGAGCAGCGGCTGTCCGGGCTGGACGGTATCGCCGGTGTTGGCGTGCTTCTGGGTGATGTAGCCGTCGAACGGGGCGACGCTGTTGACGTCTTCGAGCTGGGCGTCGATCTCGCGCAGCTGGGCCTGGGCCGCCATTAGCGCGCCGCGCGCCTGCTCGATCTGGGTGCCGTACTGGTGCAGGTTGGCGTCGCGGGTGATGCCGCTGTCTTCGTTGTCGCCGAAGAACGGCATCGGCATCATCTGGCTCATCATGTTGCCCTGGGTCGGCGTCGGGTCCCGGCGCTCGCGCTGGTACTGGACCTCGGCATTGCGGTAGGCGGCCTGGGCGTTGTTGATCTGGGCGACGGCGGCCTGGCGCTTGGCGCGCAGCGTCGACGGGTCGAGCTTGACCAGCACCGCGCCGCGCTCGAAGAAGTCGCCCTCGTTGCCGGCGATCAGCTCCACGTTGCCCGGCATCTGCGCCGTGAAGGTGATCTCCTGCACCGGCACCACGGTGCCGCCGACGGTGGTATTGCCGCCCACGGAACGGCGCTCCACCACGACCCAGCGCGGCCCTTGATCGCCGGCCTGCACGGTTTCGACCGCCGCGCTGTCGGCCTGGCTCGGCAGGCCGGGGGGCGGGTTCAGGGGCTGGGCCGCAAGCGGCGCGCAGGTCATTAGCAGCAGCAAGGCGGACGGCGCATGGGTCACGGCCGGGGATCGATGGGGTCTGATGGAGATCATCTGTGTTTTTCTGGGGGGTTGGGCAGTCGATGATCCGCCGTCGGGGCTGGGAGCGGCGGCCTGGAAAAACCTGCCATATTATCATGGGGAACAGGTCGCCGGCGCTAACAAACAGGGGCCGGGGTGTCGGCCTCCCGGCCGACACGGATCAGCCCCGCGGTGCGCGCGGCGAACGCTCTGGATGATTCGGCACCGGCGTACCAGGCAACAGTCGCCGCGACTCCCCCAGCCCCCGCACGTCAGCGCACAACGACCCAGAGCAGCCCCAGCAACAGCAGCCCCAGAAGCAACAGCGCCAGCCACCGCCAACAGTCGACAGGTCGCTCGTTGCAGGACGTCCCATCAACCTCCGCGTCGGACCAGCACACCGGAGCTGCAGATGGCATGGGCGGTGGTGGCCGCCGGCCATGGTGCACCAAGGGCCGCGGTGCGCAGGGCGCCGCAGCCGCGAGCCGCCCCCGCGGTGCCGGGCGGAGCCGCGTTCGAGGGCGCGCCCCGCGGTTCATCGCCGACCGATCCGATGGGTATCGCCGTCGAACCCGGGTAGCGAGAGCACGAAGGGATCGGTCGGATAGGTCAGCGCCTGCTCCTCCAAGACGCCGATGGCGATCTGCTCGCCCATGCGCAGGCTGTCGTAGTAGTCGCTGAAGTAGTGCACCCCGGCCATATTGCGGCCGATGGAGATGTTCGCGGCCAACTTGTTGAGCTCGCCCTCCAGCGTCAGGGGCACTTCCACGGGCACGATGTCGTCGGTCTCCGGGCACTCGGGGGTGAGCTTGGCGCCACCGTCACTGACACGGAAGATCACGCCTTGGTCCTTCGTGGGGTCGTAGCGCTTGAAACGGACCGCGTACTTGGGCGGGGCGCCGTCCTTGGCCGTGTTGGTCTTCACCAGCACCGAACTGGTATCGAAGAAGGCCTTGAGGATGGTCACGCAGGCGCCGGCCACGGTGGCATGTCCGGCCCCGTAGGCCGGGTGCATCGGCGAGCCCTCGGGGAAGGCCATGGGCAGGAAATAGGTCTGGCAGTGGTGGAGCTTGTGGATCGCCGCCAGCGTGCTGTCGCCGTCGCCGCCGTTGCCGTCCAGGGCCTGGTGGTATTTTGCCATGTGTTTCAGCAGCGCCGGCGGCACCGTCGCCTGCGCGGCAGCAGCGAGACCGGGATAGCATCGCTCCAGCTCGATGCGGGCCGCCAGCGCCTCGGGGCGCAGCCGGATGTGGTTGTTGAACTTTTGGAAGCGCACCGCC
Organism: uncultured Gammaproteobacteria bacterium; assembly: GCA_942491465.1. GTDB lineage: Bacteria > Pseudomonadota > Gammaproteobacteria > Chromatiales > Chromatiaceae > CALOBA01. Next base: position 75,544 of record CALOBA010000008.1, on the reverse strand, counting down.
TTCAGCGCCCGGGTCGCGACCTCGGTGACCAGGGTCAGGATGTGCGGGCCGCCGTAGAGCGCGAAGCCGGCGGCGTTGCGCCGGGTCCTGCCGTTCCCGGCGGCAGCGCCGACCCCCGAGAGGTGATCGAAACTCGGGTCGAAGGGCGTGCCCATGCCGAGCAGGATGGTGCAGGCGTTGAGATAGGCCTCGTAGAGGGCGTCGTAATGGACATAGGTCGCCAGATCCCTCGGGGTGGTGATGAAGCGGCGCTTTGTCCGCCCGCCGTGGGCCGCATCCGGCTCGTATTCCTCCCGCGTCGGCTTGAGTCCACGCTGGGCGTTGACGTAGCTGGCCATGTCCTGCATGAAATCGCAATGCTCAAGCGCCACCGGGACGCGCTGGTCCACGTGCAGGACGCCGTAGCCGATCCGCCCATCGGCCACACTGCCGGCCCCGTTGTGGTCGCCGTTGCCGATGACCATGAACTGCGACAGATAGGGGCCGACCTCGACACCCGGCGATGACCCGCGGAACAGGGTCTGCGCGGTGAGCTTCATCTCCTCCCCCACCCGTTCGCGCTTGCGCGGCCGGCCCTTCGGATCGGCGCCGTAGGCCAAGGCGTTGAGCCGCGCACAAGAGGCGTCGACGGCGTCATTGCTCTGGCCGTTCTCGAAGGCGGTGAAGGGCTGGTCGCGCAGCAGGGCCAGCTCGTAGACCTCGGCCATCTCAAAGATCAGCTCGGGATTGGGGTTGCCGTCGGCATCCAGCAGCGCCGGCGCCGGCGGCATGGTCACCGACTGGGCGTCGGGGCCTTGCAGCTCGTAGGCGGTGCCGGCCGTGGGCGCCTCCCACTGACGGAAGTCGGCCGGCGGCTCGGCGTGACAGATCGGCTCAAAGGTATCCTCGTCGACCTCGTACTGCGCGCCATGGGGGACGCGATGGGAGAACGGGTCGATGAAGCCGTCGTCGATGGCGCGGCGGTATTCGACGAAGTGCGCCGGGTCGTGCAGCAGCCCGGTCAACGGGTTGTGCGGCAGCCCCTTGGTGAACGACATGAAATAGCGGTCGCCGGCGAACTGCTGCTCATCGCCGTTGGCCTTGTGGTCCGGGTGCGTGCGGCTGCGGGCGAGCTCGGCGGCCTCCAGGCGGATGGAATAGGATTCTTGGCGGCGGTCGGTCATGGGGATGATGCTCCGTTGCAGGGGGTAACCAGGGTCCGCGCGCCCGTCTCGGATGACGTTGGGAGCGGTGCCGACAACTCGGCTGCGCCGGCTTCCGTCAGTCGTCATTGTTGTTGTCGATCCGCATCACCGGGCACTCGAGGATGTCTCGGCGCTGCATTGATGCGAAGCTTAGCCCAATGACCGACCCATAAAGTCGGATATGATGACGCAGGCCTGTAGGAATTTGCCCGGCAACCAGGCGGAAACGATGCAGTGAGGCACCCGGCGACGCTACCCCCGGGTCGGTATGCCCCTATACTGCGGACTCCGGCTTGTCCTCCGGTCACCGGCGGCCCTACCGAAGCCAAGAGACACCCCACCAACAAGGAGCACCTCGATCGATATGAACAGCATCACCCGAGCCCTTTCCGTCGGCATCACGACGCTGACGCTGGCGGGCACCGCGGCGGCCTTCGACATGGGCAACATGATGAACCCGTCCAAATGGATGGGCGGCAACGACAACGACGAGCGCCGTGGCGAGTATCCGCCCTCGCAGGGCTATCCGGGCGGCGCGGGTCCCGGCTACGGCTACGGCGGCGTCCCCGGCTATGGCGGCGCCCCCGGCTATGCGGCGCCCCCGGCTATGGCGGCGCCCCCGGCTATGGCGGCGCCCCCGGCTACGGCGGCGCCCCCGGCTATGGCGGCGCCCCCGGCTATGGCGGCGCCCCCGGCTATGGCGGAGCCCCCGGCTACGGCGGTGCGCCCGGCTACGGCAGCGCTCCCGGTTACGGCGGCTACGGGGCAGGCCAGATGCCTCCCGGCCAGGCCTATCCGGGCCAGATGCCCCCCGGACAGACACCCATGCCGCCGGCCGGACAAGGGTACGGACTCCCAATGCAGCAGGGCGCGCCGGGCGGCGGCTACGGCGGTGTACCCGGCTATGGGCAGGGCTATGGTCCGGGCTACGGCGCCCCGGGATATGGACCGGGCTACGGCTACGGCCCCGAGCAGGGTCCGGGTTATGACGACCGTGGAGAAGACGGCGGCGGCGGCATGAACCCGATGCGGATGATGCCGAACCCGATGAAGATGTTCGGCGGCGGCGACAACTGACAAGGGCGCAGGTCGGAACGCGATCGGGGTTCCGACAGCATGGGGCCGGCGGGCGGATCAGCCTAGCCGGCCTCCGTGCTTTCCATCGTTCAGCTCGATACCCTGCCTGTTCCGCCGACGCCCATGCATACCAGGCCCCGCCTGCGGCAACATCTCATGTCGAACCGGTTCATCCCAGGCGCCGGAGCGAAGGGAATACGCATCAAGTGAGCCCCAAGGCCTTGAACGCCGCCTGCCGCATATCCCCGAAGAACACCGGGTCGACCTGCTCCAAGACGTCTGAATTCACCTCCAGGAACTGGCGTTTGTTCTCGATCGGGATCAGCGCGCGTTTTCCGCCGCTGTCCATGGCGATCTGGAGCGGCTCGGTCAGGGAGCGCACGGCCTTGATGTTGCCTTGGATGCTCATGTCCCCAAGGACAAGCAGCGCTGGTTGCGGCGGCGCCCTGCGCAAGGCCGAGTAGGCGGCGATGAAGAAGGCGACGCCGATCTCGGCCTCGACCTTGTTGCCGAGCAGGTCGATGACCTCGAGGTGGAAATCCGATGTATCGATCTCCCGCGGGACGCCAAAGGTTGTCTTGTTGGCTAACAGGAAGCTGAAGGCCCTGGACACGGACTCCTTCATCGCGCCGCTCACGCCGCCCGCGAGCTTGAGCTTGCCCGTGCCCGACGAGAGCGTGATCTCGACGCGGTACAGGCCGACGGTGCCGTCGCCGCTGACCGAGGCTGTGTAGACGGTCCCCGGCGGCAGCGGATCGGCAGAGATCAGGTCCCGACCGCCCTGCTCCGCAACCCCCACGAACCGCTCCTCCCCGCTCTCGTTGACCAGATAGCTGAAGGACGTCTGGTGGTACTCGAACGAGCCCATCTTCTTGAGCTGCTCCTTGACCCGGCGTCGTCCCTCCAGCGCAAGCTCCAGCACTTCGGCCAGGTCTTCCCGAGAGACCTCCCCGTGGGGGTGCAGAATCTTCATCATCCCGGAGACGGTCCGCCGCACGGCCTTGCGGTCGCGGGCGTTCAGATGCGCGCCGAGCGAGAAATGACGATCGATGACCTCGGTGAAGTTGTGCTTGCGCAGCTCCCGCAGGGCCTCGGCCAGGTAGTCGATGACGAAACCGTAGTGGTCGGTGAAGTGCTCGTTGTGCATCTTCGGCACCTCCCAGCCCGGCAGGTAGAAGTGCAGCCGGTCGATAAAGGCCATGTCGTCACGGATCACATCCGGCATCGGCGCGAACAGGTGTCCGGTCTGCACCATCACATCGATCGGCTGCTGGGTGTTGCCGAACATGGCGATGCTGGCGTAGCCGGCCATGGCCTCCTGGCCGCGCTGGAACTGTCCGGATTCGCAGAAGGTCTTGAGCGTGGTGATGACCTCCTTGGGCATCTTCTGCAGATCGGCTACCTCGTCGAAGCCGACCACGTCCCAGATCATGACCATGCCCTTCTGCTTGCCGTTCATATGGCCAAACAGGTTGGCCACCGTCGTCGGGCCGGTGAGCAGGGCCGCGTAGGGCGAGAGCTCCTGCACCGCATAGCTCTTGCCGGTGCCGCGCGGACCGAGCTCCACCAGGTTGTAGTTGCGCTCGCACAGGGGGATCAGCCGGGTCAGAAAGAGCAGCTTGGTCCGCCGCTCCATCACCGTCGGTTCGTAACCCATGCTGCGCAGCACGAAGTCCAGCCACTCGTCGGTGGTGAACTCGGCACGCAGGCGGCGGTACTCTTCCAGGTCGAAGGTCGCTAGCTGTATGGGTGTCAGTTTGTCGATCCAGAACGGATTCTTGCCCTTGTTCTCCTCGTCGTATTCGAAGCGCATGTCGATCTGCGCCCAGATGCCGCCGGTGAGGAGGCGGTCGAAGTCGCGCACGTAGTGATCGGGGATGTGCACGAACTGGTGGCCGAAGTTCGTCACTTCGGCCCAGTACTGGGAGTCCACCAGGCGGACCTTCACCTTGTCGATGAAGGTGTGCCGGCCGTTCTCCTTGACCTTGCTCTGGGCCCGGGTCGCCTCGTCGGGGCGGATGTAGTTGTCGGCCAGGGTGTCGTTGACCACCTGCAGACCCATCTGGATGGCCATCTCGTCGGACGAGGCGCAGTACTTTCCGAGCAGGTACTCGAGCACGAACACCGGCACATTGGCGCCGACCTTGACCTTTCGGACCAGGTCCTTGCGCACCACCTTGCCGGCGAACACGCGGTTGACCTTGTCGTCCAGCGGGTCCCTTGTCATGGCCTCAATATTCATGCTTCTTTAGATCCCCAGCTTCACGGGCAGGTCATCGGATTGCGCCAACACAGCATCCGTCCCGGCCTCCAGGACGACGACGCATAGCGTCTCGCAGGCGTCGTTGTTCAGCATCATGCCCACGCTCGCCGTGGCGCCGATCGGTAACGTCAGCGATCCCTTGCTGCGGTCGAACTCACAGCCCACGGCCATCCCCGCACGGCCGACCTCGTCGCTACCTGCCATCAGCAGCACGCGCAGGGTCAACGGTTCGGTGGCGAGGAGGTCCCCCTGCGCCACCAGCTTGAGCCCGAAGGTTCGGTTGGTCACCGCGACGGGGCAATCCTCGATGCGGACGCCGATGCCCGGCATCGCAGCGGATTGACGGTCGTGCATACGCAGGCTGATCACCGGGATCGCCAGCTCCTGGAGGCTGAATCCGCCGTGATGGAAGCTCAAACCACCGCCGGCCTTGAACACCCCAAGCCCGGTGGGAAAGATGAAGTCCAGATCCGTGTGGTAGCCAAGCTCGGCGCCGGACACCCTAACGGTTCCGGCAGGGTTACTCCCGCCGTGCCCGATCCAACAGCGGCGATGCAGCTCCAGCGTGTCGCCACCAGGGTTGTCGGTCTTCATGTCGTCTTCCTTGCGCACGGAAAACTGGTGGCCGTGATCCGCGGTGATCACGAAGCCCTCGACACCGGCAGCGGCCAGCTTCTTCACCGCGCGGGCCAGATTGCCGATGATGGACTCCATCACCTGGCGTGCCAGCAGGTCGCCGTCCATCTCACCGACGAAGTCGATCTCCTGTGAGCGCACCACGACCAGCGGTGCCTTGGCGATGTCCTTGGCGAGCTGCGACGGCTTCTTGCCCAACAACTTGCCCAGCGTCATGTCGACGACGCCGGGGACCTTGGCCTTCAGGAACTTCAGGCGTTCATTCAGACCGGGCATCGCCCTGTCCTCGATCTGCGCACCCAGCCTTCCTTTGGCATCCTGCAGATCGAAGCTCGCGGAGGCCCCGGGCAGCAGCGCGGCCATGCCGACGGGGGTGATGGAGGGCAGCGCCGACACCGCGGCACTCACGGTCAGGTCGGTCGCACCCTCGATCTGGCGCGCAAGCTCCACGCCCATCTCAAAGCGCATCGCATCGACGAGGAAGTAGGCGACGCGCCCGCCCATGGCCTCGACCACCTCGGGATAGACTCGCGTCTGATGCAGCGTGTTCGGCACCTGCCAGCCCGCCGCTGCCAGCGCAGCGGCGAAGCCCTCGGCCATGGCCCTCAACAACTGCTCGTGGGCGTCGCGCACCACCCCAAGGGCCTGCTCGGCCTCGGGCTCCTCGTCCATGTGCGCAACCCAAGCCTCCAGACGCCGTTGCAGACCATCCGCCCTGTGCCAGCCATCGGCACTGGTGTAAGCGGAGAACCACTTGGCGGGGTCCTTACCCGTCTTGGACAGCTCTGGCCCGATGCGCTCCACCGCTTGTCCCAGCTCGGCCATCAGCCGGCAAGCCTCCCATTGGGTCTGGCGCCGAACGTCCCGATCGACCCAGAAGCTATGCCCCCGACCCGCGACGACATCCAGCGCCGTCGAATACCGTTTCTCGACAACCAAACGCGCGGCATGCTGCAACAAGCGGTCTTCTTCGAAGCGGAAGGTATCCACCGCGCCCAGGTGCTCCGGGTCCAGTTTCGCACCCGCCAAGCCGAGGGCCTGCTCGACCTGGTCCGCCAAGGCGATGTAGGCATCCGAATGGCGCGACCTCAGACTCTGGGCAACGTCGCGGACGCGCGCGATCTGCTCCGTGGTCTCCGCCGTCGGCACCATTCCGACCGACTGCGGCGGCTCACAGGACAGGTCATCCCGGAACTCGTTGACCAAGACATAGCGCGCCGTCTTGTGACGCGCATCTTCCAGGCTCGTGTCGTCCGGCAGCGTCAGCCCTATGCGGGCATCGAGCAGCTTCAACAGCTCTGGAACAGCTGCCTTCTCTGCGATGGCGGCGTCCTTCTCCGCCGATGCCAGCCAAGCAGTGATGAGGGGCTCGCCCTGAACCCCGCCGAACAGGGTGTGCAGAACGGATGCGACCTTGCCGACGGAGCCCTGCTCCAGGAAGGAGACGATGTCGTCGTAGGTCACCGACTTCGAGCGCAGCATCTCGTCGATCTGGCCATCGGTGAAACGCTGCCGCAGCACGTTCAACGCGAGCCGCTTGAGCTGGGGCTCGTAGCAGGTTCCGCCGAGTTCTAACTCCATCAGCACCGAACCGGCGCGATCGCGCGAAACACCCGGCAGATAAAGGATCAAATGGTCCGGCTTGTCGGCTTCGACGAGCGGCTCGACCGCCGAGCGTAGAGCGAAAAAGCTGCCCTGATAACTCGCTAGGTAGGCTGTTCCCGTGCCGACCGTCACCCGCGGCAGTGGATCACTGTCGCTCGGTTCTAAGTCCCGATCGAACAACAGCCTGAACTCGCCACGCGGATCATAGAAGACGACCACCGCGTGCTTCTTCAGCAGCAGATCGAGCTGTTGGCAGAGATATTCCTGGAAGGGTTGCATCAGACATCGTCTCCTGCCAGCTGATAGCGGGCGCCGCGCCGCTCACCGGTCTGGATTACCGAGCGATCCGCGAGCAGCGCCCTGATGGCAGCACTCCACTGAGTGTCGGTAATACCGGTGGCGGCGACCACATCAGACTTGCTGACCCCGCCGCCTTGCTCGGCGATGGCCCCCCGCACGGCCTTCAACAGATCGGCATCGGGCAATCCGGGCGCCCGGTTGCTCGTGGAGGCCACGTTGGACGATGCGCTGGAACGTTGCCCCGTTCGCCGCCGACGAGCGCCCGACGCGGGCGTTGCCCTCCTCGCCGCCCGTGCGGCGATCGGGGCTGGGGCCGTCAGCAGGTCCTTCAGTGCGGCCTTCACCGTGGTCGAGGCACGCTGCGACACAAGCTCGCCGATCCGCACGTCCATCGCGGGCCTAGGCTGCCAGTTTTCGTCCTCGTCCTCGGTCCAGAGCGCCGACTCGAGGCCATGGGCGATGGCCAGGCTGCGGTCCTCGGCGCACTTCGGCACCACACGCTCGGGCCACAGATGCATGGCGAGGTGGGACCAGTCGTAGTCACCGGCTTGGAGCTTGTCCCAGGTCTTGCGGCACTCGGTCTGCCAGCTACGCGATTGCGGCGTCAGGCGCCACAGGGGGGCGAAGTTGATCAGAACCCCGTCGTCCAGCGACGGTCGCCACAAGGGGGCGACGCGGGCCACCTCCGACTTGAGCGCCTTGAGCTCCTCTACCAGGCTCTCCTGCGGTTCGATCTCCCGGCGCTGTGCTGCCGTCGGTGTGACGCCGGCGGCCTGCACCAGGCGGGTGAGCTTGGTCTGCTCGTGGTCGAGCTTCGGGCCAAGGTAGTCGTTCAGCACCCGGAACAGCGTGTCCGAGGTGGCGCGATGGATAGAGAGCCAGATCGAATAGCGGCCGGAGGTTGTCGCCAACTGCCAGTAGATCGGCGCCTTGCGCCGGCTCTTGCTGTAGCGCTTGATGTGCTGCTCGAAGAACGCGCGGGCAAACCAGTCGCGCGGGTCATCGACGCCCAGCAGCTCGGCGGCCTCGTGCCAGCGGGCGTCCGGCTCGTCGAAAAGGGTCTCGAACACACCGCGAACCGCCTGCACCAGATCGCTCGTATGGCCCGGATCATCCACCAGGATGCCGTCGGCCGGAAAGGCGATCGGATACCCAGCCGGCGGCACGTCGAGCGGCAACCCGTCATCGCCGGTCAACATGCCTGGGGAGCAGACCGGCAACGGGTCGAAGGGCCCGGGCTCGGTCGGCATCGGGCACTCGCCGGTGGCCAGGCGCAAGTCGAAGCGACCGAAGGCAACTCCGAGGCACCAGGCCAGCAGCGCGGCGACCATTGGGGCTGCATCCACGTCCATGGCCTCGTCGTCGTCCGTGTCCTCATCCGCCGCGTCGTCCTGTCCGCCCTCGGCGCCGATACCGCCCGCTTCGATGCGTCGCCGATCCTCCGGGCCGATGCCGTAGAGGTCGAAGCAGAGGGCATCGATCTCGGCTTGCAGGCTGTCCAGCGCCTGCTGGCTGGACGCGGCGAGGCCCGACCATGCCTGCGCGCGTTGTTGCAGAACGGCGCCCTCGACCTGCAGCAGGGCCGGCAGGGAGAAGGCGTGAGAGGTCTCGACGCGGGTGTCGAGGGTGCGTTTCAGTGACCAGGCGCGGTGGGCGAGATCGGCGAGTTGGGTTTGTTGCTCGGGCGAGAGATCGGGGACCGGGGTTTGCTGAACCAGACCGACCTCAAAGGATTGAGCAAGCTCCGTTCTCGCCAGCTGTAAACTGACAAGCGCTCCAAACGCTTGTGAGTTGAGGAGACCACCGAATGCAAGGAGTTGTTCGGGTGGATTTCCTTGTATAAAAGCTCCCGGACCTTTGTCGCCGAAGATGCAACCTTCTGGTAACACCCGGAAGGACAGCCCATTAGTTCGACGCGGCCACGTTAGGCCGGGGCGAAAATAGAGATGCGGGTTGTGAAGCTCTGCCTTCCAGTGTGGGCTCCATCCGTGGGCTGCACGGTAATCACTAACGAATGTTTTCGCTTCGACACCGTCGTCGCGCCAGCGAATCACGAGGTGAACGTCCGCGTAGTAGGGAGAGAAGGCTCCGCCTTTTGCTATTGGTACATTGCCGAGATCACCAACCGGGGCTTCCCAATAGGTGCGTAAAAACCTTCCGTCGTCCTTCGTGGACGCGCCAATCGCTGCGCACCGTCCCTCGGACTGCAATGCCGGGAAACGCGAGAAACACGTAAGAAGATTCTCGCTGACCCAGTACGAAAACGGCGACCGCGGAACCTGCCGAAAACTCTCCAGCTCCACCTCAAAACGCGTTCCCGGCTCAGCCGTTTGGCTCAAGGCGCGTCGCAACACCTCCGCCTTCTCATCGACCGGCGCCTCGATCGCCCGAAGAAAGACCGCCTTCATCGTCCCCCCTGCCTTTCGCGTTTTGGTGGGATGCCACCCTTGCGCCGCAGCTCGAAGCCGAGCCGGTAGATGTCGGGCACATCGATGCGCTCCCCGCGCATGCGCCGGAAGACACCGAGGGCCTCCAGGTCGCGGCAGACGCCGACCGGGCCATCGGCGAGATGGGCCGGCAACAGCCAGGGCCGATCGACATCTTCGTCCACGTCGCCTGAGTCCATTCGCTGCTGCCGTTCGGCCGCGATGCGCTCCAGGGTCCCATCCTCATGCCAACGCGCCTCGAGCGCATCGATGTCAAATGGCACGCGCAACGAGACCGGCAGTGGCCGCATGACCTCGGGCACCCACCAGAACTCGCTGATCTCGTCGACCCGAATCCGCGAGGCAACCCGCACGCCGACCTGAAGCCCCTGGTAGGCCAGGGCGAAGCCCGCCTCCGGATGGCGCTCGATGGTCTCCTCCGCCGCGCTGCGCAGGGCCACCAGGAAGCTGCGCGGCGTGGTCTCGCCATGGGCGTCGGCCAGGTGGGTCATCAACCACTTGTACGGAAAGCCCTGGCGGGCGTTGTTGCCCATGTACGGACCGGTCAGGGCATGGAAAACCTGCTGCTGCACCTTGGCATCGAACTGGATCTCCGGCGGAAGCTGCCATTCCTCGGGGCGCGTGAGCTGCTCTGCGTCACTGGTCCGCTTGACGACCTTGCCGAACACGAATTGGCGAAAATCGGTCCCTCGGAGCGGATGGAAGGCCAAGAGCTTCCACAGCAAGCCATAGAGCTCGTTGGTGAGCCAGGTGAGCTGCACCCGGGATGCGACCAGCTTGGAGGCGTCCGGGAAGCGGGCGATGCGTTGGTCGTCGAACTGATCGGAGCGCAGAAACACCTTGGCGCGGATGCGTCGGTAGGATCGCACCTCCAGCGCAACCTGGAGCAGCCCCTCCACTAGCGTGTAGACGCCGTCCCAGTCGTTGGAAGTCCAATCCAGGGCATCGAACAGCACCAGCAGGTCTGCGTCCTGTGCCTGGAGGGCCAGGTCCTTGGCGTGCAGCAGACCCTGTACCTGCTCTGGATGCTCCACGACCCAGGCGACCCGCTGCTCCCAGAGGTCGAGCGCGGGCACAAGCTCGCCCTCGGCCACCGCCCAGACGATGACGGTCTTCCAGATCTCCCGGGCCGAGCGGCCTCGCTCCAACAACATGGCGAGTGTGTCGCGACCCGGGTAGTGCTGCGGATTAGGCGTTACACCAAATCCGGGTCGGACCCGGGTCGCCTCCTTGATCCGCGCATCGGGGGCGGATTGCTCCACGAGCCGGCGGTGCTCCTTCGATTGCAGGGCCGCCCACCAGAAGCTCTTGCCGGTGCCGCGGGAGCCGATCACCACCGGGATGTTCAGGTGCAGTGCCCTGGCGTGGGACTTTGGCACAAAGAACTGATGCGCCGGCGGTGGCGCGCCGTACTCGGTGCTCTCCGCCGGGATGGCGTCGCGGACCAGCTCTCGCAATGCCTGCGGTGTCAGTTTGGTCTTGGCCGTGCTCATGTCGTTGTCGGCTCCGGCAGCATGACCTGATCGAACCAGTCCAAGAAGCTCTGGTAGGCGGCGGTAACCCATTGCTCGCGAAACTCCACGAGTGGGTCGAAGGCCACGAGACCGTCGTTCCAGTAGATTTCGCGCGGGAAGTGATTGCCGGCGTCATCCGTTTCCGAGAACGAGAACGCCGAGGTATTCGCGGGATCCAACTCGTCGTAAAGGTGCTCTCTGAACAGGTCCCAGGCCCGCTGGCGCAGGCCATCGACATAGGGGTCGGTCTGCTTGTCTGGAACCATCGCCCCAAGTATCCAGAGCTTGTCTCGGAAGGCTTCGACTTGCGGGTGATACTCCTGCCAGTGCCGGAACAGAAAGCCATAGGCCGCCCAGGTCTGAGGCGTATCCACCGCGAAGCAGAGGGTCTCGGCACCCATGGCGAGCACCAGGGCCGCGCTGGTGTCGTGCAGCCCGGTGCGGCTGTCGAGCAAGACCACGTTAGGGGTTTCCTGTTCCTCCAGCGCCTTGACCAGCCGCTTCAGCCGTTCCGACCAGGCCTCGTGGCCGTTCGGTCCACGCTCCAGGTAGGCCCGCCCCAGCTTGCTCAGGTAGTCGCCGGCATCTGCGCCGAACGCGGGAACCACCGCCACGCGGCCGTTGGTCCCCTGACCGGTAGCGGACTCTGCAACCATGTCCGGGAGGACCTGAGCGGCCTGGCCGAGGGCGTCTTCGACAAACCAGTCGACGATGCCGAACCGAGGCAGCGCATCCCCGAGCAGGGTTTTGCCGACGCCGGGCGACTCGAGGTCCAGGTCCAAGATCAACACCCGCTTGCCCTTGGTTGCGAGGTGTCGCGCCAGGACGGCCGCAGTCGTGGAGCGGCCGACACCTCCTTTCATCGAGAAGAGCGTGAAGCGCCTCGGGTCGGTGGCCTCGGTCGTGGGGCTGGCGTTCCACTCAGTACCAATCAGCAGACGGTCGTGCAAACAGACCTTGAAGCCGGATGCCTCGGCGAGGGTCTTCGAAGAAGCCGCATCGGGAATCGATAGGCTCTGTAGATCCTCGCGAAACAAGAACAGATCCCTTTTCTCGTAGGCGTAGACACCCAAGTCGGCGGTGATATTCGTTGCCAGGGACCTGAGTGCATCCTTGAATGGTCTCCTCGGCCGCGCTCCCGGGTCCGGACTTCGCAACAACACCCGGATTCGCCCATGTAGATCCCGCACGAGAAAGACATCTTCCTGCAGATCCGGGAGTGCAGCCTGTGCAAGGGAAATCGCCTTTTGGAGAGCATCGTTGAAGTTCATGCGGTCACCCCATCGATGAGCAGAATATCAAGACTCTCCCGACATTGGATTGCCGCGGCACGGTGAGTCTGGGCCGCTGCGGCCGTGATGCTCGAATTTTTCCAATACCGTTGCTCCACACTCCAATCGGCGTACGGATTCTGCTGTTCCAATGGCTCCAAATATCGCGACGCAAGCCGGCCCGAGGCGAAGCTTTGGAAGGCAGCCCACTGTTCCGGCATATGCACCTTGTGTCCGCGGTCGACTGGGGTGCCCCTCCGCGTAACCGACATTCCAAGCGCCACCATCACGGCCTTCAACGAGCACTCGGCAGAGAGCCCGAACAGCTGGTCGGCATTCGGGATGCGATTGTCGTTGAGCAGCAGCTCGGCATCGTCGAGGTGACGCTGGGCCGCGTCGCGAAAGTCGGTACTCATGGATGGGTTCCCTTGTGGTCTGCCGCCTTATGCAGGCAATAGGCCGCGACCTCGACCATGGCGCTATCGAGCACGCCATGGCCAAGATCGGCGAACACGGTCGGCGGCGCCTCATCGAGCAGGATCTGCTCGCGCCACTTCTGGAAGCTGGACAGGAAGAAGCCGGTTCTGGAGGTGATGGCGCCAAGATAGCCACCGGGATGCAGCAGCTCGATGCCGCGCTCGACGAAGGCGGCATAGACGTCGTTCTTGGTGCGCGGATAAGCCTTGTCAAAGGCCTTCTTTGCCGGCTTGCTGACGGCGCCGAACGGCGGATTCATCAGGACCACGTCATAACGCTGGCGGCACAGGTCGATGAAGGCGATGCCTTGCTCCGAATCATGGGCGAACAGGCGACGGCTGACGGTTCTGGCCCCGACCGCATCGGCCAAATAGGCCCGCAGCGCAGCCTGGATGTGCTCCTCGATGGAGTCAAAGAAGGCTGCGTCCGAGACATCCGAGAGGTCCAGGCTACCCTGGGTCGGTGTTTCGAGGCCCGGAAGCGATGCCTGCCCCCGGCCTTGGCCTGCGAACTGCGCCCGGGCCTCGCCGATGGTCTCGGCAAGAATGGCCTCGATGCGCAGCAGGGAGCCGAGCTCTCCCGCGAGCCGCATGGCCTCGACGAGCCGTCGGAACAGCTCGCCGGTCAGTCGCGGGCTGAGCCTTGCGGCGAACTCTTCAATCATCTCCCGGTCACCGGGCATGGGCTCCGCGGTGACGATGTTGGTGCGCGCGATGATCGGGCGCTCGGAGGCGGGAATGCCGAAGGCGTTGAAGGCCCTTTGGGCGCGCACCCAGAGCGCGAGCGCGGCGATCTGGGCGGCACGCGGATCGATGTCGACGCCATGCAGATTGTGACCCAGGATCAAGCCCGGAAGTGCATGACGCAGGTCGTCGATAGTCGCGTAGTCCTGCGTCAGGGTACGACCGGTGAGCTCCGAGGGCGGTGTCGCCCTGCTTTGCCAGGCTTCCTCATAGATGCCGGGGAGACCCCGCGAGGGGTCTCCGGCGAACAGGTCGAAGGCATAGAGTAGAAAGTGCCCGGACCCGCAGGCGGGATCGATCACACGCAGGTCGCGCGGGTCCTTCGCGGGCCGCTCGGGATGGCTGTCGGTGGCGACGAGATAGTCCAGCTCGGTGAGCGCGCTCTGCCAGCCCGTCATCTCGCACCAGGTCTGGCCGAGGCTGTTGTCGACGAGAAATTGGACGACATAGCGCGGCGTGAAGAACTGATTGCGAACCGCAAGCTCGCGGCTGTTGCGGGGGGCCTGACTCTCGGCGCGCATCTGGCGCCGCTCGTCCTCGCCGTTGAAGTACTGGTAGACCCAGCCGATGGTCTCGTCTTCAGACCAGGCAGCAACCAGCTCCGATGCGTTGAGCAAGTCGAGCAGGTCTCTCAAGGCCTGCCGGCGTGGCCATAGCAGGCTGGTTGGGTCTCGGCGATCGAACAGAACGCGGACGCCGCGGCCGATCTCGTCGAAGAGCGACTCGATGTAGAGCCGATATCCCTTGTCAGGAAGCTGCGCGAGGCCGGGGGCCAGCCCGGTGAACTCGTTGAACCCCGACGAGCCCTCGCCTCGCGAAATACACTCCTGCACCAGTTTGCGCGCCTCCAGAACCTTGAGAGCGACGAATCGGTTGAGGGTATGGAATGCCGCTTCACGCAGGTACGCGGCCACTGCTTCGGCGGATGTGATGCCCCTGGATCGCTTGTGTGCGATGGCAGCGACCAGCTTGCTCCATTCAATGCGCTCCGGCGCGGACAGGTGGGCGCCTGGCGCGAGCGGAATGCGGCCATCGAGCAGGATGTCGTAGCGCCCTTCGAGTTGCTCGCGATACTCCTGTTCCAGGAGTTGGCGTGCCTGTTGGGTGAGGCGCTCGAGCCGTTGGCGGATCTCTCGTTCCATGGTCTGTCTACTGCACCAGCACCTTCTTGCCCGCCCCGATCAGCTCCAGGCACTGCTCCTTCAGCCCGTCCAGCGCTTGGTTCAGCTGCTCCTCATTCTCGACGCCTCCCGCGAAGTAGCCGGCGGCGGAGACCTTTACGAGCCGGTTTCCGTCCAATAGGCGAAGCAGTTCCTCCACGGCCTTGTCGCGACGAACCGGGCAGGCGTCCACATCCGCCCGTAACTGGGGAATGGACGGCGGTTTGGTTGGTGCTGCGACGAGGTTGGCGAGGGGCTCGGCGATGCGGGTTCGCTGGTCGTCCTCGATCTGCTCCCAGCCGGGCGTCCCGTGCAGGTGCTCAAGTGCCGCCTCGTAGGCTTGGGTGCGGGATTCGATGGCGGCCTCCAGCCGGGCGGCATAGGCGTCCTCCAGGGCCTTGGCGTGCTGATCGATGGCGGGCAGCTCACGGAAGAAGGTCTCGCGGGCGATCAGGTCCGTGAGTGCGTTGGCGTGCTCGCGGTCGGCGTCGGTGACATCCGGCTCGCCTTCGAGGAAGGGCCAGGTCTGATCCAGCGCGGTGCGTGCCCGCCCGAGGTCGAACAGCGCGGTCTCGGTCAGCGCACCATCGAGCTCCGCGGTGCGTTTGATGGCCTCTTTGAGCGCCTGGTGGCAGCCGGTGAAGGCCTTCAGCGCCTGGCAGTCGCGCTGGCGCCGAAAGCCGACGATGTTGTTCAACGCGGCTTGCAGGGGCTCGGTGCCGGGAAGACCCTGGGTCGCGAGCCGTTGAGAGACATCCCGCATGCCCTCCTCGAAGCCCTCGGTGGTCTCGCGAATGGCATTGGCAACGACGTTCTCCTCCAGCTCCTGGAGCTCTTTGCCGAAGCAGGTCCGATAAGCCTCGGCCGCGTCGATGTAGTCGGTGAACTCGCAGTCCGTGGTGCGCGGGCGGAATGAGGATTGGCGGAACAGGTTGTTGTTGGTGAAGGTGGTGCGGGCCTCCAGGGACAGGGCCGATTCGATGACCTGGCCCTTGCTGGTGGCCTCGATCTTGCCGGCCCGCAGCAGGGCGACGACCAGCAGGCGGACGACGTCGAACTCCCAGCCAAAGGGTTCCTTGGCGAACTCGTCGGCGAGGTAGCGGCCGCTGGCGGTCTCCCCGTAGCTGGTTCGGTTGTCGATGCGCGAGAGGACCTCGGCCAAGACGCCGTTCTCCGCGTTGATGACGGGCTTGCCGCCTTCGTCGCGCACCAGGTGGAGGTCCGAGAAGACGGGTGTCAGGCCGCGCAGGTTCTCTGTGGTCAGCAGGGCATCGAGATCCTGCTTGGAGACCCGCGCGGCGGCATCATTGAAGCGGTCGAAGACATCGGGAAGCGCCTGGGATAGGGCCTTGGCGGCGGTGCGACCGACGTCGGCGGCGCCCTCCTGCGGGCTGCGGTCGTTGCCGCGGAAGAAGATGGTGCCATTGAGCAGGGCCTGCTTGATCAGGCGGCGCAGCTCGTCTTGGTGGCGGCGCTGGCGGAGCTTTTCCTCGGCGACCAGGGCGGTCTCGTCCTTGGTCTGGGCGCCGCGCTCCTTGCGCGACAGAATCTCCTTGGAGCGAAACAGCTCGACGGTCTCGCGGTCTATGGCGTCGTCCAGGCCCGCGGCCCAGAACACGGACTTGGTCTCGGTCTGGCTGCGCCGGCGGAATTCCTCGACGGTCTCAATGAGCTCGTGGCCCGCGTTGGCGAGATCGACATGGAACGGGATGTCTCCATCGGTGACCAGGCGGCCACCGAGATAGAGGCCGGCCTTGAACTGCTTGACGTCCAGCAGCGAATGGGTCGGCTGAGGCTGCCAGAGTCCGGTGACGACCTCGGCGTGCAGGCGGCTGACATCACCCGGTTTCGGCGTGAGGCCGGTGCGCTGGCGCTCCCAGTCGTCCTCGGCCGGCGTCGGGATGCGGTAGCCATCGTCGCCGCGGCGGACCATCAGCCCCTTTTCCAGGGCATCCAGCGCTTGGCGGACCTCGGCCAGCCGGGAGTCTGCATCGATGGCCGGATGCAGGGCTGCGGCGATGTTCTCCGCGGTGCGGTGGATGCTGCGCACGTATTGCAGCAGGCAGATGGCCTTGGCGACCGGTTGGGCGAGCGGGTGCTCGATCTTGCTGCCGATATCGTCGATCTTGGCGCGGATCTCGCTGCCGATGTTGCCGGAGACCAGATCGTAGATCTGATCGGCCCGCGCGAGGGTGCCGATGGGCGCGTTGGCCAGGGCCACATCGGGGTGAATCAACAACTGTTGCGCGAGCTTGATGATGGTGCGGTTGGCCCCGCCCACGTGCTTGCTGGCACCGCCCTGGGTGCGCAGACCGGAGACGATCTGGATGATCAGATCGATCTGGTACGGCAGCAGCGGATAGAGGTCGATGAAGGCCTCGGTGGTCAGCTCCGGGAGCTTGATGTCGGCGGTGATGCGGGTGTTGTCCGTCAGTCGCCCGCGGTGCTGGGTGAACCGCTCGCGCAGCAGGTGCTCGGCCGCGGCTTTCTTGGAGAGGACGCGCTTGCTGGTGACCTCGGAGATGTCCGACGGCTCCAGGTGGACCTGGAGCGGGAAGCGATCCATCAGGCGCGCCAGCTCGACGCGGCGGTCGTCGAGGCCACCGACCAGCTCGCTGAGCTTCTCCTGGGAGGTGACGACCACCCACATCTTGCCGCGACCGATGCGGCCGAGGTTCTGCACCACGGCCTGGAGGTCCAGCATCTTCTGGACATCGCGGGCGACAAACTGGCCGACCTCGTCGACGACGAAGAGCAGGGACTTGTCCGGCCTGCGCCGGGCCATCAGCTCCATGCCGCGCTTGGCGAGGTCGCCGGGCGTGATGTCCGCGCGCTTCATGGCCGATTCGCGCCAACTATCGGCCGTCGTGTAGGTCGCGGGATCAAGCTCGTGCATCACGCGGCTCGCCTGCTGCACGGCGATGGCGATCTTGCCCTTCTCGTAGTCCCAGTCCTTGCTGAAGACGGCGTTGTACTTGGCCTTGAAGGCATCCAGCCGGCCTTCTTCCTCCAGGGTGATTTCGAGCTCCGAGAGATCGAGGTCCCGCGCGTAACCCAGGCTCTGGAGGAAGAGCCGGTACATGATCTCGGTGATGCTCTGGTTGCCGGTGCGGATGCCGCGGTCGGTGGAGACGTCGAAGATCACCGCCTCGGTGGGGATGTGCTCGCTGATGTTGGTCAGCAGCGTTTGGATCTTTGAATCATTGCACCGCCCGCCGAGCAGCTCTCCGGCCCCCTGGCCGAGGATGTCGCGGTTGGCGAGGCCGAGCCCGAGGTACTTCGCGAAGCTGGACTTACCGGAACCGAAGAAGCCCGAGACCCAGACGGCGATGCCCTCGTTGGGCTTCTGCCAGGTGGTCTGGTAGTGGTCGAAGACCTCGCGGAAGTGGGCGCGGATGGAATCGGTGACCACGTATTCCCGGAGCTCATCGCGGATGATGGTCTCGTCGGCCTGGTCGACCTTGATGACCTCCTCGATGCGGCGATCGATGTCGCTGGCGAAGAGGGATTTGATGGGTGGGCATGGGTTCGGGGTGCGGGGTTCGGGGTTCGGGGTTCGGGGTTCGGGGTTCGGGGTTCGGGGTTCGGGGTTCGGGGGGGGTTCGGGGTTCGGGGTTCGGGGTGGGGTTCGGGGGTTCGGGGTTCGGGGTTCGGGGTTCGGGGTTCGGGGTTCGGGGTTCGGGGTTCGGGGTTCGGGGTTCGGGGTTCGTGGTTCGGGGTTCGGGGTTCGGGGTTCGGGGTTCGGGGTTCGGGGTTCGGGGTTCGGGGTTCGGGGTTCGGGGTTCGGGGTTCGGGGTTCGGGGTTCGGGGTTCGGGGGTTCAGGGTTTGGGTTTCGGTTTCAGGAGTGACGTTCTGAGGGCGTTCAGCTTTCGACCGATCTCGGACATTTCCGTAAGGAGTTCGGTCTTCAGGCCGGACTCCAGAAAGCCAAGGCGCCCGGCCAGCTCCGTTTGGGTCTCAAGTTCCAACAGCGAACCGTAGGCTACTGCTACGAAACGGGCGTAATCCTTGCCGCCGCGGCCATAGCCTTCCGCTATATTCGAGGGAATCGACACTGCTGCCCGTCTCATCTGCGAGACAAGACCGAAAAGCTCTTCCCGCGGAAAAGACGCAGTTGCCCGGTACACCGCACCGGCCAGATCCATTGCTTGCTGCCAGACGCGAAGACCACGATGACCACGCTCACTCAAATCACGCCCTCCGAACCCTGAACCCCGAACCCCGAACCCCGAACCCTAAAAAATCCTCGGCCGATAATTATGCTCCGCATCCAACACACCCATAAACCGCAACCCGGCCGCACCATCCAGCACCCCTGGATAGAAGAGCACCGCGGGGACGTGCAGCTTGCCCTTGAGCTGTTCGAGGAGCGCGGACGTGCGATACATGGGGAAGAGCGCGCCGGCACGGACGATGAAGACGACGTCGCGCTGCGGTTCGGCGTCCTCCGGTACGCGGCGCGCGACCAGATCGTCGAGCGGCTGGTATTCGCTGAGGATCTGGAAGATGGTCTCCACGGTGGCCTCCAGACCGACGGATTCCTCGGCCTCCGCGAGGGCCTCCGGCCCCATGCCCTCGGCTTCGAGCGCTTCGCTTAAGGCTTCGGCAAGGGAGATGACCGTCACGCGCTTGCCGATCTGCTCCAGGCGGGTGCGCAGCAGGTTGGTCTCCTGGCGGACGGCGAACTCGTCTTCCGGCGGGTAGCGGAAGATGGCGTAGGGCATGTCGTGGTAGGCGCTGATCTGCTGCCTGGGGTCGGGTAGCCGCAGGGCCGGCTCCAAGTGCCGCGTCAGGCGCTCTTTCCAGTCGGGCATCAGTGGAGCTCCCTGGCAAAGTCGGCCGCCGATGCGGCGGGCAGCTTGATCTGGGCGAGTGACCCGGCGACTTGGTATTCGATCCGGCGGAACTGGTGCAGACGCAACAACTCCCGCTCGACATCTTCGGCACCCATTAGGAAGAGGCGCCAATCCTCGGCGTCGATGACTCGGCGCGCGTTGGCCTCGCGGTCCATCATGGCGTGCATGAGGTAGAGGAAGCTCTCTTCCGGCAGGTGGTAGGAGGCGAACTCGCGGGTCTGGGAACCTTGCAGGAGCCCGAAGTCTGTTGCGATGCGCAGCAGCCCCGAGCTGACCCGTTTTAGGGTGCTGTCGCTCCAGCTACCGGACCACTGGATATTGCGCTGTTTGCTCAGTCCTTCGAGGTAGGGGAAGACGTCGTCGGCGCGCAGACGATAGGCACCGGCTCGAAATTGCGGGAACAGCCAGTTGACGAGGAAGTCGCGGACCAAGAACTCGTCCCGCGTCATGTGGTAGAGCAGCAGGGGCTGCCATGCTTCGCGGTCGAAGCCTGCTTTGGCCAGGTCCACAAGTGGTCTGTCTCGACCCGCGGGATCGAAACGGCGACTGAGCGCCCAGGAAACATTGTTCGCCCAGCTGGCGCTACCCGCGCCCATCGTGTTGTTCTCGCGTGCCCGTTTGAGGTTATCGGTCTTGGATAGCGCAAAGTTCCAGGCAGTGAACACGCCATAGGTCTCTTCGATCAGTGCGCCCTTGATCGCTAGCGGTGAGGTGATTTTGTGGCGAGCTTCCATGCTCAATCTTCGAGCCTCGCATAGGGGATGGCCGGGCTCCCAGGCTCTCCTCGGGCGAAGCCGGCGGCGAGTAGCGTGATGATGTCGTCATCGGGACGGTGCGTGCCGGCCAGCAGAACCGATCGGCCCTCCGCAGAACGACGGAGCTTGCCGACGGCTTCGACGTCGTTCGAGTTGGTGAGATCGAACGCGTCGAGCATTTGCAGGAGGTCGCGGGGCTCGATCGCTGACAGTTGCTCGAAAACATGCGCCCATTGGTCGCCTTCGTCGAGCCAGTCTTGCCAACGCTCTTCGAACTGGTCCTCGATGTCGGCGGGCAGGCTCCACAGGGTCATGCATCCGGGCGGCTCGAACAGCTCGGCGCACCGGCTCCGCGCGACGGCAAAGGCGACGCGTGCCTGCGCGAAGTAGTGGGTCGACGGGAAGCCGCGCTTGAGCACCATGCTCCCGCGACCACCGAGCATGCCGTTGGTGTTCCACCAGCGGGCCGCGTCCATCTCGCCGTGGCGGGCGACGACGAGCCTGAGCTTGAACAGCCGCGCTAGATCGATGTCGGTCGACGGTGCTTGCATGCCCCTTGCTGATCTCCCCTATCGTTGGTCTCCACGTCGGCAGCCCCACCTGAGCGAACCCCGTCGTCCACCTCGGACAGCTTGAGCTTCCATGCTGGAGGAATGGGCAAGATTTCAGAGTTCGCCGTCCTGGGCCCCTTAGAACTTTTTGATTTTGGTGGGCCGTGTAGGATTCGAACCTACGACCAAGGGATTATGAGTCCCCTGCTCTAACCGCTGAGCTAACGGCCCGGGAGGCGGGGCCGCGGCGGCTGCCGCCGCGGCTGGGGGCGGATCAGTCGGAGTCGAGGAAGCTGCGCAGGCGATCCGAGCGGGTCGGGTGGCGCAGCTTGCGCAGGGCCTTGGCCTCGATCTGGCGGATGCGCTCGCGGGTGACGTCGAACTGCTTGCCGACCTCTTCGAGGGTGTGGTCGGTGTTCATGTCGATGCCGAAGCGCATGCGCAGGACCTTGGCCTCGCGGGAGGTGAGGCTGGCGAGCATGTTTTGGGTGGCCTCGCGCAGGCCTTCGGCGGTGGCCGAGTCCACCGGCGAGATGACGCCGGCGTCTTCGATGAAGTCGCCCAGATGGGAGTCTTCGTCATCGCCGATGGGCGTCTCCATGGAGATCGGCTCCTTGGCGATCTTGAGCACCTTGCGGACCTTATCCTCGGGCATGTCCATGCGCTCGGCGAGCTCCTCGGGCGTGGCCTCGCGGCCCATCTCCTGGATCATCTGCCGGGAGATGCGGTTGAGCTTGTTGATGGTCTCGATCATGTGCACCGGGATGCGGATGGTGCGCGCCTGGTCGGCGATGGAGCGGGTGATGGCCTGGCGAATCCACCAGGTGGCATAGGTCGAGAACTTGTAGCCGCGGCGGTATTCGAACTTGTCCACGGCCTTCATCAGGCCGATGTTGCCCTCCTGGATCAGGTCCAGGAACTGCAGACCTCGGTTGGTGTACTTCTTGGCAATGGAGATGACCAGGCGCAGGTTGGCCTCGACCATCTCCTTTTTGGCACGGCGGGCCTTGGCCTCGCCGATGGACATCTTGCGGTTGGTCTCCTTGATCTCGCCGATGGTGAGGATGTTGTCCTGCTCCAGCTCCTGGAGCTTGCGCTGGGCCTGGCGCACCTCATCGGCGACGACGGCAAGTCGCTCGGCATAGGCATCGCCGCCGGCGAGCAGCTCGTCGAGCCAGTCCGGGTTGGTCTCGTTGTCGGGGAAGCTGGCGATGAACGCCTTGCGGGGCATGCCGGAGCGATCCACACACAGCCCCATGATGCTGCGCTCCAGGGAGCGGATGCTGTCGATGGTGCCGCGCAGGACGCCGACCAGCTCGTGGAAGATGGCGGCGACCAGCTTGAAATGCAGGAAGGATTCCGACACCCGCGACATGGCCTCGCGGGAGCGCTCGTCGTCGCGACCATAGCGCTTGAGGTTGATCGCGTAGGTCTGGTAGTCGTCGCGCAGGGCCTGGACGCGGCGGGCGACCTCTTCCAGGTCGGGACCGGTGTCGACGGGGGCCTCGTCTTCGTCCTCGTCGCTGTCGTCGTTGTTGGCGGCGGCGCCCTTGATGGTCGGCTTGGCGACCTCGTCATCGCCGTCGTTGAAGCCGGACATGACGTCGGACAGCCGCATCTCCTCGCGCTCGACCTTGTCGAAGATGGCCAGCAGACGCTCGATGGCGCGCGGGTAGACGGACAGCGCGGAGAGGACCTGGTTGAGGCCTTCCTCGATGCGCTTGGCGATGCGCAGCTCGCCCTCGCGGGTGAGCAGCTCCACCGTGCCCATCTCGCGCATGTACATGCGCACCGGGTCGGTGGTGCGGCCGAATTCGCTGTCGACGGACGCAAGCGCGGCGGCGGCGGCCTCGGCCGCCTCGTCGTCGGGCATGGCGTTGTCGCTGCTGAGGTCGTCGATGTCCTCCGGGGCGGACTCGTGCACCGAGATGCCCATGTCGTTGATCATCCGAACGATGTCTTCGATCTGTTCGGGCTCGACAATCCCGGCGGGCAGGTGATCGTTGACCTCGGAATAGGTCAGGAAGCCCTGCTCCTTGCCCTTGGCAATCAACTGCTTCAACTGCGACGACGTTTGCTGTTCTTGATCCATGCAGGTACCTAGATAGAGGATCGGGACTTGGATGACGCGCCTTCGGCGAACTGCGTAGTATAGCAGCTACTTATGGCCTACGCCAGGATTTGGGTCTGCGCCGGCCCCGGCCGCCCCGGCCGGCGGCGACCGAGCCGCAAGCTCGGAGCCGCGACCGCTGCGCAGGAGTTGGGCACGACGCGCCTTCTCGGTCTCTCGACTCATGACCTCCAGGGCGCCCACCAACTCAGGTCCACGGCCTTGTGGAGGAATATGGTCGATCAGGCTCGAATCCGAGAGCCGCAGGACCACGGTCTCCCAATCGCTGCCGCGCCAACGCTCCAGCAGCGCCGCCGGACTGATCTCCGGGTAGGCGGCAATGATCTTCAGGATCTCCGCCAGCAACGCGGCGCCGGGGCCGTCGGCGTCGCGCCAACCGCCAGGGGCCGCGTCGACGTGAACCGCCAGCCGCGGGTCGTCGAGCAGCAGCGCGATCGCTCGCCGCGGCGGCGACATGATCTGCACCGGGCTCCGTGCCCCGGGGTGCGGCTCGGCGCTCGAGGGCTCGGCGCCCTCCCCCGCGAGCGTTCCACCCCCGCCCCGCCCACCGCCGATGGCGCCGGTGGCGGGACATACTCCGGGATGTCGAGGACACCGGCGGGCACGCCGATGGTGTCGGCCAGGCGCTGCTCGATCAGCGATCGGAAGGTGCCCGATGGAATGCCTTGAATCAGCGGGCGTGCCGCCGCATCCAGGCGGCTGCGGCCCTCGGTTGTGCTGAGGTCCAAGCCATCGACCAGCTGCGCGAATAAGAAATCCGACAACAGCGTCGCGCTTTCGATCCGCGCCCCGAATGCCGGCCCGCCTTCGGCGCGCACCAGGCTGTCCGGGTCCTCTCCTGCGGGCAGCAGCAGAAAGCGAATGGTCTGGCCGCCCCCCGCCAGGGGCAACGCGGTCTTCAAGGCCTTCCAGGCCGCCGCGCGACCGGCGCGATCGCCGTCGAAGCAGAACACCAGCTCCCCGCTGCTGCGCAGCATCAGCCGCAGATGCTCGGGCGTCGTTGCCGTGCCCAGGGTCGCCACCGCATAGGGGATCCCGAGCTGGGCCAGCGCAACCACGTCCATGTAGCCCTCCACCACCAACAGGCGCGGCAGCTCGCGCTGGACCTGCTGCGCCTCGTACAGACCGTAGAGGCCGCGGCCCTTGTGAAACACCGTCGTCTCCGGCGAATTCAGGTATTTCGGCTCGCCATCGCCCAAGACCCGGCCGCCAAAGGCGATCACGCGACCGCGCCGATCGCGGATCGGGAATATGATCCGGTCGCGAAAGCGGTCGTAGCGCTTGCCATCGTCGCGCTCGATGAGCAGGCCGGCGTCGACCAGGCGCTGCTCGCGCTCGCGCTCCCCGCCGAGGCGCTGGCGCAGGAAGTCCCAGCCGGGGGGCGCGAAACCGATGCGGAAGCGTTTGGCGATCTCGCCGCTAACCCCGCGTCCCTTCAGATAGTCCCTGGCGCGGCCCGCATCCGCATGCTCGCGCCATTGCTGCCAATACAGATCGGCGGCCTGTTGCAGGGTCTCGTAAAGCGGCCTCGGGTCCGGTCCGCGCGGGACTTCAACACCGTCCCGGGGCACCTCCATACCGACGTGCCGCGCCAGTTCCTCCACGGCATCCGGGAACGGCAGGCGCTCGTACTCCATCATGAAGCCGATCGCCGTGCCATGGGCGCCGCATCCGAAGCAGTGGTAGAACTGCTTGCTCGGACTGACCGTGAACGACGGTGTCTTTTCGTTGTGAAACGGGCAGCAGGCCTGGTGCTCTTTGCCGACCTTCTTCAACGGCACTCGGGTGCCGATGACGTCGACGATATCGACGCGCTCAATTAGGCGGTCGATGAAATCGGACGGGATCAGTCCGGACAACGCCGATGGCCTCGCGGTTGATTAGAGCGAATCGGACGGACTGCTCGGGCCGCCACGGCCAAGCTTGCCCGCGGGCGGGATGGACAGCGGGCGGCAGGACCTCTCAGTTAGCTCGCCGCATCTGACAGGCGTGCGGGCCTCTCAACCGGCAAGCCGTCGCTTCACCTCGGCACTGACGGCGCCCATATCGCCCCGCCCCTGGATCTGGGGCTTCAGTTGAGCCATCACCTTGCCCATGTCCTTCATACCGGCCGCCCCGGTCTCGGCAATGGCCGCGTCGATCAAGCCGGCCACCTCGGCCGCGGACAGCGGCTGGGGCATGTAGGCATGGCAGACGTCGATCTCGAAGCGCTCCTGCTCGGCCAAGTCGTCGCGCCCGGCCTGCTCGTACTGGGCGATGGAATCCCGGCGCTGCTTGACCATCTTGTCGAGCACCACCAGGACTTGGCCGTCATCCAGCTCGATGCGCTCATCGACCTCGCGCTGCTTGACGGCCGCGTTGATCAACCGAATGACCCCGAGACGACGTTTATCACCGGCCTTCATGGCCGCCTTCATATCTGCTTGAAGCTGCTGCTTGAGCATGATCTCTCCCTCGTAGCGGAGATCGAGCACCGCAAACGGCTCGGCGCCCGGCTGTTGTTAGGTTGCAAAACTAGGCGCCGTGCGCGCGACATTCCGACCGAGCTTCGGTCAGTGGATGACCGAGGCCGCGCGGCGCGGGCCTTTGGGGCAGGACGCGATGCAGGGTCCCATGCACGGCGGTCTGCGACGCTCTAATCACAGACCGGGAGTGGCTGCCGAAGGGGGCAGCAACACGCCGAGCGATCTTGGGCTACGCCCGCTGGTCGATCAGAACGGGCGTTCCCAGCGACGGGCCTCGCGGGCAAGCTTCTTGTGGTGGCGCTTGACGGCCGCAGCCTTCTTGCGCTTGCGCTCCGAGGTGGGCTTTTCGTAGAACTCCCGACGACGGACTTCGGCCAGTACGCCGGCCTTCTCACAGGAGCGTTTGAAGCGGCGCAGGGCCACTTCGAAGGGTTCGTTCTCTTTAACGCGAACGCTGGGCATGGACAATCCTTCTATAGATCCGCGAGGTCGTTGGGCACAAAAGCCGCGTGGTGCGGAAGGTTGAACAAGGGGTTGGGCTGAATTAACCGTCTATGATAAAACGATGTTGCACGTCTGCGCAACCCGTCGGGGACGCATCCGGAGGATACGCGGCGGCTCCCGCCGCCGCCGTGCCGTTGGACCGGCGCCTCGGATCGGCTCGATCGAATCAACGGCTTTTCAACGCCGCCTCGGGCCCTCATCATCTGCCGCCATGATGATACGAACCTACCGCTGGATCGACCGCAACATCCTGGAGCTGGGCCGAGAGCTTCGGCTGTCCTACCTGCCGCCGCTGATGATCTACGTGGCCTTCGGCATCCAGGGCCTCACCGCCATCGTTGGCACCTTCTTTGTGAAGGACTATCTGGGATTGTCCGCCGCCTTCCTGGCGGGCCTCGGCTTCTGGGCCGGCATCCCCTGGGCGCTGAAGATGCCCCTGGGCCACCTGGTGGACCTCCTGTGGCGCTGGAAATCGATCCTGGTGTACGTGGGCGCGACCATGCTCTCGGCCAGCCTGCTGATCATGCTCGGGCTGCTGTCCGACCCGGAGGCCATGTCCGCATGGATGCCGGTCCCCGCCTGGTACGTGCTCAGCGCGCTGCTGGCCCCGGTCGGCTATGTGGTGCAGGACGTCGTCGCCGATGCGATGACGGTGGAGGCGGTCCCCCGGGTGAATGCGGACGGCAGCCCCGTGGACCCGGCGCGGCGCAAGCTGATGCACACGACCATGCAGACCCTGGGGCGGGTTGCGATCATCGGCGGCGGGGTGCTGGTATCGGCGGCCAACATCTGGCTGTTTGCCGGCGTGAACAGCATGTCCGAGGCCGACAAGGTCGCCACCTACATCCTGATCTACCAGCTGGCCCTGGTCATTCCCGTCGTCTCCGTGCTGGGCGTCGGGCTCGCGGCACTGATTCGCCGCCGCGACGTCCGCCGGCTGCGACAGCAAGGGATCGACCGGTCCGAAGCCCTGCGGCTGATCGACGGCGAACAGCAGCACACCGAGCCGAACTGGTGGATACTCGGCGGCAGCCTGGCGTTCGTCGTGTTTACGCTGAGCCTGGGGCTCGGCGACCTGCCCTACAATCAGGAGATCATCTTCGCGGGCTCTCTCGCGATCATCCTGTTCCTGATCTCGCGGCTGGTGCGTGAGCTGGAGCCCGATGCACGGATGTTGCTGGTGGGCACGGCGCTGATCATCTTCGTCTTCCGCGCCATGCCGAACCCCGGCCCCGGGCAGACCTGGTGGATGATCGACCAGCTCGACTTCGACCAGCAGTTTCTGTCGGTGCTCGCCCTGATCGGAGCCAGCCTGACCCTGTTCGGGATGTTCATCTTCCGCCGCTTCATGGCCGAGCGCTCGATCGGCTATGTGATCGTCATGCTGACGCTGGTCAGCACCGTCCTCTATCTGCCCATCCTCGGCATGTACTTCGGGCTGCACGAATGGACCGCCGCAGTCACCGGCGGCATCGTCGACGCCCGCTTCATCGCCGTGGTGGACACGGCGCTGGAGTCGCCGCTGGGGCAGATCGCCATGATTCCGATGCTGGCGTGGATCGCCAATTCCGCCCCGCCGGCGCTGAAGGCGACCTTCTTCGCGGTCATGGCCTCGTTCACCAACCTGGCCCTGTCCGCCAGCCAGCTCGGCACCAAGTATCTCAACGAGCTGTTCACGGTCAGCCGCGAGGTCACCGACCCCACCAGCGGCACGATCAGCGTCCCGGCGGACTACGGCGAGCTGGGGGTGCTGATGATCACCGCCATGGTGCTGTCGCTCATCCTGCCGCTTGCCGCCGTTGCGCTGGTGAAGGTCTCGCCGCTGCGGAGCGCTTGAGGCGATTTCTGTCAACTTTCATACCATCTGACTTGTCTTGACGCCCGCCTTCGGCGTCGGGCTGGCGGTCACATAGCTAGCTATGCTCCCGCCAGCCCTCCTTGAAGGCGAACGTCAATCCTGCGTCATCTGGTATGAAAGTTTCCGGCAATCGCCTGAGCCGGCCGCACCCCGCAGCGACCCCGGTGGGCTAGGACGCGCCTGCGGCCGGCGGCCGTTGGTCCATGCCGGCGCCGCCGTGCCAATAACCGTTGCAGCCGCCGGTGGGCATCAGTTCCTCGAGGCGGGCGGTGGCCTCCACGGCGTCCATCTCGCCGATCAGCACGCGGTGATAGAGCGCGATGACCTCGTCGGTGCGGTTCGACTGCGGACTGATGCGGATGATGTCGACGCCCAGCTCGCGCATCCGCGGCAGCTCGCCGATCAGGTTGACGGTACGCGCCGACTGGGTCTGGATGCCGTTCAGGGCCAGGAAGCGGTTGTCGTCCTGGGTGCTCAGCGTCAGGCCGTCGGGGTAGTCGATGCAGCAATCGCGACAGTCGTCCTTCGGCAGGTTGCGGTGGCGGGCGGTGAAGCAGCGCGCCGAGTAGGCGAGCGGCAGCCGGCCGTAGGCGAAGACCTCGGTCTCGACGCCGTCCGGGCGGGCGGCCTGCAGCTCGGCCAGGGCCTCGTGGGTCAGCTCCACCGGCAGCACCCAGCGGCGCATGCCCGCTCGGGCGAGCACGGCCAGCGTGCGGTCGTTGTAGATGTTGACGCTGTGGCCGACGACGAACGGTCGGCCCTGCATCAGATTGACCGCACCCAGCTCGTTGGTCTCGACCAGGAAGCGGTCCTGGCCGCAGATGCTGCGCAGCCGCTTGAGCTCCGACTCGGCCTCGAGCAGGGCCAGCGTGGACAGGACGACCTCCTTGCCCGCCGCGGCCAGGCGCTCGGCGATGGCGAGCCAGTCCTCCCAGCGGACCTGCTTGCGCTTGGAGCAGACGGTCTCGCCGAGATAGACGATGGCCGCCGGCGATTCGGCGACCTGGTCGTAGAAGGCCTCGACGACCTCTTTAGGCCAGTAGTAGCTGATCGGCCCGACGGAGAGCCGCGGGCGCTGTTGGGTGGAATCGGACGAATTGACGTGCATGATCGATCAGAAGCTGCGGGCCGCGGTCATTGCCAGGGCCGGTGATAGGCGCCAAGCGTGGTCTGTGCGCCCTCGGAGACCTTGCCCAGCTCGGCGGTCCATTCCGGGCGCGGCTTGAAGCCGTCGGGGTTGCGGGCAAAGGCATCGAGGGCCTGGCGCCAGACGCGCGCCACCTGGCTGACGTAAACCGGGCTGCGCTGGCGGCCCTCGATCTTGACCGCCTTGACGCCGGCGGCGGCCAGCTCGGGCAGCAGTTCCATGGCGTTCAGGCTGATCGGGTCCTCGATGGCGTGGTAGGTGTGTCCGTCGACGCAGAAGGTCCCCTTGCACAGCGTCGGGTAGCCGACGTTCTCGCCCTTGGGGTGACGTTGGATCAGCACGCCGCCAAGGCGCGTATCCAGGCCCTTCGGCGTCTCGATCCACTCCACATGACTGGCCGGCGAGCAGGCGCCGTAGGTGTTCGGCGAGCGCCCGGTGGCATAGGACGACAGGATGCAGCGGCCCTCGACCATCACGCATAGGCTGCCGAAGCCGAACACCTCGATCTCCACCGGGCTGTTGTCGACCACATGGCGCACCTGGCTCATCGACAGCACCCGCGGCAGCACGGCCCGGCGCACGCCGAAGTGCTCGTGGTAGAAGCGCAGGGCCTCGTAGTTGGTCGCCGAGGTCTGTACCGACAGGTGCAGCGCCAGGTCCGGGTGGCGGTTGCTGGCGTACTCGAGCACGCCGATGTCGGCGGCGATCAACGCATCGACCTTCAGCTCGGCGGCGCGATCGACGGCCTGCTGCCAGCGCTCGAAGCCGCCTGGGCGCGGAAAGGTGTTGAGCGCGATGAACACGCGCACGCCCTTGCGCCGGGCATAGGCGATGCCCTCCGCCATCTTGCTGGGCGTGAAGTTCAGACCGGCGAAGTGCCGGGCATTGGTGTCGTCGCGAAAGCCGACATAGACGGCATTCGCGCCGTTGTCCACCGCGGCCTTCAGCGACGGCAGATTTCCTGCGGGACAGACCAACTCCATCGAGTGTACCTGTAATCGTTGGGGGTGGATGGCGCCGGCGCCGGCCGGCGGCTGACAAGATTCTCCGACCGCGCCCGGGACCGCTGGAGCCTTCAAGCAACCCCGCCGACGAGCCGAGATCTCGACTCCAGCGGGGCCCCGGCCAAGACGCCCTGGCGGCTGCCGCGGCGGCGCAGCTCGGCCTCGATGCCGTTGAGGACGATCCACTTCTTCGAGCACCAGTCCGGGGCCAGCAGGATGTCCCGCGAGGCCGTTCCGGTGACGCGGTGATAGACGACCTCGGAGGGCGTGCGCTCGATCAGATCGGCGGCGATGCCGATGTAGGCGTCCATCGGCAGCGGTCGGTAGCCCCCTCGACGCCACTGGTGGGCAAGCAGCGTATGCGCCACCACATGCAGCGGGTGCAGCTTCAGGCCATCGGTGCCCAGCTCCAGCACGCGCTCCAGGCTCGCCAGGGCGGCATCGCCACCTTCCCCCGGGAGCCCGACGATCAGGTGCGTACACACCGGCAGACCGCGCAGCCGCGCGGCCCGCACCGCCCGCCGATATTCGGCAAAGCCATGGCCGCGGTTGACCCGGTCCAACGTCGCATCGAAGGCCGACTGCAATCCCAGCTCCAGCCAGACCTCGTAGCCGCGGGCGCGAAAGCCCGCGAGCAGGTCGAGCACCTCATCGGGCACGCAGTCGGGCCGGGTGCCCACCGAGATGCCGATCACGTCCGGTTCGGCCAGGGCCTGCTCGTACAGGGCCCCGAGCCGCTCTACATCGGCATAGGTGTTGGTGTAGGCCTGAAAGTAGGCGAGGAACTGCCGTGCCCCGGTGCGCTTGCGCACCACCTGCCGCCCGCGCTCGATCTGCTCCGCCACCGAGGGCTCGCTCCGGGCATTCGGGCTGAACGAGACGTTGTTGCAGAAGGTGCAGCCGCCCTGCCCCTTGGTACCGTCGCGATTCGGGCAGGTGAAGCCGGCATGGATCGCAAGCTTATGTACCCGAGCGCCGTAGCGGCGCATCAGGTCGGTGCCGAAGGTGTTGACCAGGTCCGCTAGCGCCATGCCTCGGGTCGTCGTTCCGGAAGGGTTTTGGGGGCCGTCATGGGAGCCGAATAGTGTCTCAAGCAACGGCCGAAGTCGCATTGACCGCGATCAAGCGGATGACGATCCGAGCAGAAACAGGGGGTTGCGAAGGCCGGCGATCCGTCGGGCGGGAACAGGACTGCGGCGCGCACGACAGCCTTCCCACCGGGTCGCAGTCCACCGGCCCGCGCCGGGACAACGGCGGGACGGATCAAGGCAGCGCGGCTCACCAGCCGAGCACGGTGAATCCGTGCTGCATCCAACCGCCCTCTGCGGGCCGATGCAGCACCGCGCCTAGTTGCTGGAGCCGGACGATCTTGGCTTGTCGCTGCTGGAGCTGGAGCCGGACGATTTCGGCTTGTCGCTGCTGGAGCTGGAGCTGGAGCTGGAGCTGGAGCTGGAGCTGGAGCTGCTGGATGATTTACGCTTGCCCTTGGCGCGGCAATAGCCGTCCACCTGCACACCGTCCTTGCGCTTATAGCTCCCAACCCAGGTGCACTGAGCCTTGCCCTCGCACCGGGGCTTCTCCAGACCCTTGCATGGGGAATCGGCGGCCACCGCCGACGGGATTGCGAATACCAACAACGCGGCGGTCGCCAGCGTCGTCAAGGTGCCTTTCTTCAACAGGATCGCGGTCATAGTCGAATCCTCCTCGATTTCCGAGATTCAGTGTGTCAACGCCCTCGGCGAGACGACCGGGGCCACCCGGTCGAGCCCGACTGTAACCGCTGCGCCGATCAGAGACAACAGTTCGACGACTCATGCGCATCGCCCCAGGGCGCTGTCGACGCACTCAGCCTTGGGCGGGCAAGGCCGAGAAGCAAAAAAAGCGGCCCGAGGGCCGCTTTTCCAGGTCAGGACGCGATGCCGGCTCAGGCCGACTGGTCGTCCTCCGCCGGGCCGAGACATTGCTCGGACTCAAACCACATGACGTTGATGATGCCGAAGGCGATGGCCAGCAGCACCCCGAGGAGCCAGGTGAAATACCACATGCTGTTCTACCCGTTGTTTGAAGCCGGTTGGTTGGGTTGCTTGAGTGGGTGCTCGGCCCCCGGCATCCGCATGCCGAGCACCGAGCCGAGTGCACTCAGTAGGCCAAGGTGTCCTGCTCGCGGATCTCCTCCACCGTGACCCGCCGCCACATCATGGCGTAGGTCCAGGTGGTGTAGGCGAGGATGAGCGGGATGAAGATCACCGCCGCCCAGAACATGACCGTCAGGGTCAGGTGGCTGGAGGTGGCATCCCAGGCGATCAGGCTGCTCCCGGGGTTGGTGCTCGAGGGCATGATGAACGGGAACATGGCGGCACCGGCGGTCATGATGATGCCGGTGATGCCGAGCCCGCTCATGATCAGGCCCATGCCGGGCCGGTCCTTCATCGACAGATAGACGGCGAGACCCAAGCCTGCGAACCCGAGGATCGGGAACAGCAACGTCAGCGGATAGTTGGCGTAGTTGCTGAGCCAGGCACCGGACTCGATAACCACCTCCTTGGTCAGCGGGTTGGGGATGGCATCGGTGGCCGGCATAGAGACGACGCGGAAGCCGTCGATGCCGATGGCGAGCCAGATCCCGGCCAGTGCGAAGGCGCCGATGGTGATCAGCCCGACGATCTTCGCCCAGGCCTTGGCCCGGCTGGCGACCGGCTCGCCGGTGCGCAGCTGCAGCCAGATGGCCCCATGCAGCGTCAGCATGGCCAGACTGATGACGCCGGCCAGCAGCGCGAATGGATTCAGCAGGCCGAAGAAGCCGCCGCTGTAGTACGGCCGC
Organism: uncultured Gammaproteobacteria bacterium; assembly: GCA_942491465.1. Taxonomy (GTDB): domain Bacteria; phylum Pseudomonadota; class Gammaproteobacteria; order Chromatiales; family Chromatiaceae; genus CALOBA01. Next base: position 42,774 of record CALOBA010000008.1, on the reverse strand, counting down.
AGCAGCTGGTCCAGATGGAAGGGCACGCCCTGGAGCAGATTACCGAAGGCGATGCCGAACACCAGCGCCGGCACCGCGCCGCCGATGAACAGACCCCAATCCCAGGCGTTGCGCCAGACGGGATTGGCGATCTTGCTGCGGTAGTCGAACCCGACGGGCCTGAAGAACAGCGCGAACAGGGCCAGCAGCATGGCGAAGTAGAACCCGCTGAAGGCGGTGGCGTAGACCAGAGGCCAAGCGGCGAAGATCGCGCCGCCGGCGGTGATCAGCCAGACCTGGTTGCCGTCCCAGTGCGGACCGACGGTGTTGATGATGACGCGGCGCTCGTCGTCGTTCTTGCCGAGCCAGGGCAGCAGGGTACCCACACCCATATCCATACCGTCGGTGACGGCGAAACCGATGAACAGCACGCCCACCAGCACCCACCAGACGAGTTTCAGGACTTCATAGTCGAGGATCATGATCAGTCCCCCATCTCTTGCCGGGCCGGGGCCGTTGCCGGGGCCGCACCAGCGCCGTGACCCTGCTCGGCGTTGCGTTCATGGTGATACTTGCCGGTGTGCAGGGCGCTCGGTCCCATGCGGCCAAACTTGAACATCAGGAACATCTCGATCAGAAACAGTACGGTGTAGAACACGATGAAGGCGGTGAGGCTGATCATGATGTCGTTCGCGGTCAGGCTGGAGGCGGCAATGCTGGTAGGCAGCACCTCACCGATGGCCCAGGGCTGGCGGCCGAACTCGGCGACGAACCAGCCGGTCTCGACCGCCGATCCAGGGCACCGGGATGCTGTAGAGGAACAGCCGCAGCAGCCAGCGCTTCTCGTGGATGACGCGCTTGGCGTTGTAGTAGAAGCCGAGCAGGATCAGCAGCAGCATCCACACGCCGGCAGCGACCATGATGCGGAAGGCCCAGAACAGCGGCGCCACCTCGGGGATGGAGTCCTTGGTGGCCATCTGGATCTGTTCCTCCGTGGCCTGCGCCGGGTTGTCGGTATAGCGCTTGAGCAGCAGACCATAGCCCAGGTCGTCCTTGTGGTCGTTGAACATGGCGCGGTTGCCTTCCGTGTCCTCGCCGCCGCGCAGCCGTTCCAGGTACTCGTAGGCGATCATGCCCGAGCGGATACGGATCTCGTGCTCGCGCATCAGGTCCTTGAGGCCGGGGACCTCGGTGTCGAGCGAGCGGGTGGCGATCAGGCCGAGCAGCCAGGGGATCTTGACCGCGTTGTGGGTCTCCTCATCCTCGTTGCTCGGCATGCCGAAGGCGGTGAAGGCCGCCGGGGCCTCCTCGGTATGCCATTCGGCCTCGATGGCGGCGAGCTTGACCCGCTGCACGTCGCCGACCTCGTAGCCGGACTCGTCGCCGAGCAGGATGACCGAGAGGATCGACGCCAGGCCGAAACCGACGGCGACCGCGAACGAGCGCTTGGCAAAGGCCATGTCGCGGCCCTTGAGCATGTAGAAGGCGCTGATACCCATGACGAACATGGCCGCCGTGACATAGCCGGCGGCGACGGTGTGGACGAACTTGACCTGGGCCACAGGGTTGACCAGCACCTCGTAGAAGCTGGTCATCTCCATGCGCATGGTCTCAAAGCTGAACTCCGATCCCACCGGGTTCTGCATCCAGCCGTTGGCGATCAGGATCCACATGGCCGACAGGTTGGAACCGATCGCGGTGAGGAAGGTCACGGCCAGATGCTGGCGCTTGCTCAGGCGTTCCCAGCCGAGGAAGAACAGGCCGATGAAGGTCGACTCCAGGAAGAAGGCCATCAGGCCCTCGATGGCCAGCGGAGCGCCGAACACATCGCCGACGTAGTGGGAGTAGTAGGCCCAGTTGGTCCCGAACTGGAACTCCATGGTCAGTCCGGTGGTGACGCCCAGCGCAAAGTTGATGCCGAACAACTTACCCCAGAACTTGGTCATGTCCCGGTAGATCTCGCGCCCGGTCATCACGTAGACGCTCTCCATGATGACCAGGATCCAGGAAAGCCCCAGCGTCAGCGGTACGAATAGAAAGTGATACATCGCGGTGGCGGCGAATTGCCATCGCGACAGCTCGATCATCGTGCTGTCTAGCATGTTGTGTTACCCCAGGGGTCTGTTGCGCGGTCGGCACGGCACCGTGCCCACCCTGGCCGGATCGGCCATCGCGCAGACTAGACGCCGCCGCGCCCAACCGAAAATGCGAAAACGCAGCGTGCGCTGTTTTACGCCAAAGCGTGCTGTCGATGGATGATCCCGATCAACCCTGGGCCAGTGCACTTCCCCTCAAATCCAGGGCTTGATCGGAGATGAGGCAACGCCGGCGTGAACGCCATGCCGGTTTAGCCAGTCAACCCAGCCGAAACGGGCCGGGCGCGGTATGCTTACCGAATCGAGCGCCCATCGACAACCGCTGCCCAGCCGGAAGCTGGTGCAACCCGAGCCCGGACCTTGCCCTGTCCCGGCGTGCTCGCGCCCTACGCGCCCGCATCGCCGTCGCACGCGAGCGTCGCCGAAACCGTCTCAGTCGCCTTCTTAGCATCATGACCTTTCGCTCCCTCAAGAATCTCGGCCTCGGTCTGCTTCTGATCATCCTGCTGCTCGTGGTCGCCTACGCCCAGTTGCGCAGCAATCGCGCTGCGGCGACGCTGCAGCAGATCATCTCGCGGGATATCCCGGCCCAGCTACAGTTGGCGCAGATCCGCGAGCTGGTCTCGGAGGCCGAATTCAAGCTCGGTTGTCTGCCCGTCGGCGAGACCCTCGACCCGGCGACCGAGCCCGACGACGGGTCGAGCCTGCGCGAGCAGATCGCGACGCTGCAGGCACTGCTCGGCGACGTCGACGATTCCACGCCCGGCGCGGCCGAGGTCGACGCGCTGCTGCTCGCCGTGGCCGATGTCGATACCCCGTCGGCGACGGAGGCCGCCGCGCTGCTCGACGCCATCACCGGGATCGAGACGATCGCAAACGACGACTGGCCCGAGGCCGCACGCACCAAGCTGGCCGATGTGGCAGCGCAGGCACGAACGGCGGCGGAGCCGGGCGGCGCCGACAGTGGCTCTACGCAGGTCGAGGCATCGACCAAGATCGGCCAGGCCGCGGCACGACTCTCGCAGCTGCGCGACTCCATCGGCCGGGAATCCGAGCTGGCCGACGCGGTCGCGGCGATCTCGCCGGCCATCCGCGCCGCGGAGCACTATCGGGACGCCATCAATACGTCCCTTGCGCAGGAGGAGGTCCGTGCGCTGTCGCGGACCCTCGATGCGCGTCTACAGGACGTTGAAGTGCGCCTCAGCGAACGGCTGCGCGCAAGCCAGTTCGCAGCCCTCGACGAGAGCCAGGCGGACCGGCGTTGGTTCGTCTGGGTGGCGCTGGTCAGCGTTGGGCTCGCGGCATTGATATCGCTGGTCTTCAGCCGCGCCCTGTCCACCCGCATCGAGGCGGTGGTGACCGCCACCCGGCGGTTCTCGGGTGGCGATCTGGCCTGGCGGCTGCCGGTGCGCGGCGACGACGAACTCGGCCGTCTCGGCAGCGCCTTCAACGAGATGGCGGAGGGTCTGCGCGCCTTGGTCGGCAATGTTCACTTGGCCGGCATCCAGGTCGCCGGCGCCGCGACCGAGATCGCCGCGACCATGAAGCAGCAGGAGACCTCGGCCAACGAGCAGGCGGCGACTGCCAGCGAGATCGCCGCATCCACCCGCGAGATCGCCAGCACATCCGACGCGCTGTTGTCGAACGTGGCCCAGGTCAGCCAGGTCGCACAGGACGTCGCCGGCCTCGGCGCCGAGAGCGCCGCCGGCCTGTCGCGGATGGAGACGACCATGAATCAGATGGCCGACGCCTCCCGCGACATCGCCGACAAGCTGGCGGTACTCAACGAGAAGGCCGGCACCATCAGCAGCGTCGTCACCACCATCAACAAGGTCGCCGATCAGACCAACCTGCTGTCGCTGAACGCCGCCATCGAGGCGGAGAAGGCCGGAGAATACGGCCTCGGCTTCGGCGTTGTCGCCAAGGAGATCCGCCGGCTCGCCGACCAGACCGCGGTTGCCACCTGGGACATCGAGCAGGTGGTCAAGGAGATTCAATCCGCCGTCTCCGCCGGCGTCATGGGCATGGAGCGCTTCACCGAAGAGGTGCGCCAAGGCGTCGACGAGATCGCCACCGCCGGTCAGCAGCTCAGCGGCATCGTCGGTCAGGTGCAGACCCTGGCACCACACTTCGAGACGGTCCACGAGGGCATGCAGTCGCAGACCCAAGGTGCCGAACAGATCAATCAGGCCATTGCCCAGCTCAGCGAGACCGTCGGCAGCGCGGCGGAGGCGATGCAGGACGGCGAGCGCGTGGTGGTGCAGCTCAACGAGGCCGCCGCGCGGCTGCAGCAGGCGGTCGGCAACTTCAAGCTGCGGGATTGACCCGTGCTCTGCCTCAGCTTCTCAGTCGATGCCCATCGCTATGCCTTGCCGGCCCGGCACATCGAGGCCGTGCTGCCGTTGGTGGCGCTGCGACCGGTACCGCAGGCCCCGGCTTGGGTCGCCGGGCTGATGCGCTATCACGGCGATGCGGTGCCCGTGCTCGATCTGGGGCTGCTCGCGGGTGGGGCACCCTGTGCGCTGTTGCTCAGCACGCGCATTATTCTGGTGCAGATCCCGTCCACCAGAGGGCGCATCGGTCTGCGGGTTGAGCGGGCCACCGACACGATGGTGCTGCCCGATGCCGCCCTGCACGAGCCGGCGATCGGCGTGCCCGAGGCCCCGTTTCTCGGGCGTCTGGCCGAGCACGACGGCGACCTCGTGCAGCTGGTGGAGCCCGACGGCCTGCTCGACGACGCGGTGCGCGCCCTCCTGCGGGCAGCCGACGAACCCGGGCCCGGTGCGACCCGGTCGCCGCCCGCGGAAACCCTGCCATGAGCTTGGAGCCGATCATCGCGGTGTTGTCCCGCATCCTGGGTCTGGCGCCACGATCACTGGGCGAGCGCGCCCTGCGGCGCTGCATCGACCAGCGCATGCGCGCCACCGGCGACGCCGACCTCCACGCCTACGGCGAGCGCCTGCACCGGTCGCCCTCGGAGGTCCGGGCGCTGATCGAGGCCGTCGTCGTCCCCGAGAGCTGGTTCTTCCGCGAGTCGGCGGCCTTCGACCTGCTGCGGGAGCTGACCCGGGAGCGACTCCGTCCAGCCCGGCTAGGCCGCCCGCCGCGCCTGCTCAGCCTCGGTTGCTCCACCGGCGAGGAACCCTACTCCCTGGCGATGTGCCTGCTCGATGCCGGCCTGGGGCCGGGTTCCTTCGAGGTCACCGGGATCGACATCAGCCGCCCTGCCCTGGCGCATGCCCGCGCCGGCCTGTACCGTGGGCGCTCCTTCCGCGGCCCCGATCAGCGCTATCGCGAGCGCTGGTTCTCCCCGAGCGGCGCGGGATACCGCCTGCGCGAGCCCGCATGCTCCTGCGTCCGGTTTTGGCGCGGCAACATCCTGCAACCGAACAGCCGCTGGCGCAGCGGCAACTTCGACGTCATCTTTCTGCGCAATGTGCTGATCTACTTTACCGAGTCCGCCCGACGGCGAATCATCGCCCGGCTGCCACGGATGCTCGCGGCCGGGGGGCTGCTGTTCGCCGGTCACGCCGAGGCGAACCTCTATCTCGATGCAGGCTTCGAGCGGCTCGACCACGCCCGCGCCTTCGCGTTTTCCCTAGCGGACAAGATGCCCCGTCCCCCCGGGGTGTCGCCGAAGCCGATGCCCAACGCCGCTGCACTGCGCAAGGCCGTCGCGCCGCGCGCCTTGCCGGCCCGGCCAAGCGCAGCAGTGACCAGGCCCCATCCTCCGAGCCCGCGGCCATCGGCAACCTTGGCGACGATCCAGCGGCTCGCAGACCAAGGTCAGCTCGTTGCCGCCGAGCGCCACTGCCGCCGCTACCTGGAGCACCACGGGGCAAGCCCGAACGCGCTGTTTCTGCTCGGCCTGATTCAGGGTGCCGGCGGTGACCGCGATGCCGCCGCGCTGACCTACCGCAAGGTCCTCTACCTGGAACCGGAGCACGGCCCGGCGCTGATGCAGATGGCGCTGATCGCCGAGCACCAGGGTGACCTCGAGCGCGCGCGGCGCCTGCGCAAGCGCGCCGCCGCCGCGGCGGAGACGGACGATGCCGGCTGACCCGCATCAAGACGTGCCGGGCCTCCCCGCCGCAGCGCACGGCGAGGACGAGCCGTGCTGGAAGCGCATCGGCATCTGGTCCCATGCCGGGGCGAGCTGCCCCAAGCTCGAGCAGCATATCCACTGCCATCACTGCCCGGTGTTCGCCGGCGCCGGACGGAGACTGTTCGACCGCCCTGTCCCCACGGCCCTGCTGGCGGAGCGCACCACCGAGCTGGCGCAGATCGACACGTCCGCGGGCGAGCGCCGCCAGTCGCTAACGGTGTTCCGCCTCGGCACCGAATGGCTGGCCCTGCCGACACGTTCGGTCGCCGAAGTGGTCAATCCGACACCAATCCACCGCCTGCCGCATCGCAGCACGGACGTGCTCCTCGGACTGACGGCGGTGCGCGGCGAGTTGCATCTGGCCGTGTCGCTCGCCGCGCTGCTGTCGCTGCCCACGGACCACAGCTTATCCGAGGACACAAGGGCCGTTGCACGCATGCTCCTGCTGCATCATGACGACGGCCATTTCGCCTTCAATGTCGACGAGGTGCCGGGCATCTTCCAACGCCATGAGGGATCGGGGCGGACGCTGCCGGCAACACTCTCCGGTCTCGACCGGCGCTTCATCGCCGCCGCGACGAAAACCGAAGACCGATTAGTCGGAATCCTTGACCCGGAGCTGGTCGTCTACGGCTTCAGCAAGGCGCTCGCCTAGCGCCACCGGCACATTCGTCCATGGGCATGCAAACCACCAGCTCCCGGCCCGCATCGATGCGGGCGTTGTTCCGCCAGGAGTCGGCGAAGGCCATCAGCGCAATGGCGCAAACACTGGGATCCCCTGGCTCAGAGGACTGGGATCTGGACAGTCTGCTGGCCGGTTGTCGGCGTATCCGCAACGGCGCGCGGATCTCCGACAGACAGGCCGTCGATGAGCTGGTCAACCAGATCGAGGCTATTCTGCTGCGCGTCCAGGCCGGCGAGATCGCCAGCGGAGCCAAGCTGCACCGCACCCTGCAACAAGCACTCGCCGAGCTGACCGCCTTGGTGGAGGACACGCAGACGCAGGCGCAGCCGGCCCTGCTGCGCACGCTCGACGGGCTGCTGCGGACGACCGCGGGGCAGCCCTCGCCGGTGGCGTCGCCACCTGAGCCGGCGCGGAGACCGGCCGGCCAGCCGACGCCGTCGGAGACCAAGGCACAATCGATGCAGTCGCTGCTGCGCCAAGAGGTCAAAGGCCAAGTCGACGTGCTCACCCGCCATCTGCTCGCGGTCGAGGCATCCAGAGCGACGGCCCAGGATCTGGAGGCGCTGATGCGCGCAGCGCATTCGGTCAAGGGGGCCGCGCGGATCACCGGCGTCAATGACCTGATGGCGCTCGCACACGCAATGGAGGATCTGTTCGTCGCGGCGCAGCAGCGTCGGATTCAGCTCGGCCCCACCGAGATCGACCTGTTGCTCAAGGCCGTCGACGGTCTCGGGGCGGCGGCCAACCACCCGGGCGGCAGCGATTTGACGTCATTGACCGAAGCGGTGCTCGGTCGGCTCCCTCGCGACACCGACGACGACGAAACGCCATCCCCGCCTGCACCGAGGCTCAACGGGGAGGGCGGACGCGATGGCACCATTGCCCCGGCCCCGGCGCCGGTGGCTGCAGATCGCCCCCCCCTGCCGCCGAGCGCTGGCGAAGATGCCGATCTCGGCGGCAGCGAGGACATCCGCATCAGTGTGCAGGGACTCGACCGAATGCTCGGCCTGTCCGGAGAGCTGGGCGTCGCCACCAAGCGACTCGAGAAGGTGCGCCAGGACCTGCTCCGCACCTACCGCCAAGGCCGGACGCTGGCGCGAGAGCTGGAGGATCTGGTTGCGCGACTGCGGACCAAAGATCCGACACTGCAGGCCTTGGCGCAGGGGCTGCCGCGCCGCGCGCTGGCGCTGACCGACCACCAAAGCCGGATCATGAACGAGTTGGAGGACTACGAGTATGCCACCGGCGAGCTGGCGCGGCGGATGCACACCACGGTCATTGCCCAGCGCATGGGCCCGTTCGGCGACACCGCCACGGCGTTCCAACGGCTCGTCCGCGACCTCTGTCGCGCCCTGGGCAAGCAGGCGGTCTTGACCATCCGCGGCGCATCGACCCGGGTAGACCGCGACATCCTCGACCGCCTGCGCATCCCGCTCACGCACCTGCTGGCGAATGCGATCGATCACGGACTGGAAGACCCGGCGGGGCGCAGCGTCGCCGGCAAGGACGCCCGCGGCGAACTGGTTCTGGAGGCCAGGCACCGGGCCGGCCGCCTGATCGTCGTCGTCAGCGACGACGGTTGCGGCATCGACCGCAACCAACTGCGGGCGCGGGTGGCCGAGCGCGAGCTCGCCGACGAGCAGATGCTCGCATCCATGGCCGACGCGGAGCTGTTCGACTTTCTTCTGCTGCCCGGGTTTACGCTCAGGGGCGACGTGAGCACGGTTTCCGGTCGCGGCGTCGGCCTCGATCTGGTCCGCAGCATGGTCCAATCCGTGCACGGAACCGTTCACATCAGCAGCCAACCCGGCCACGGCACGCGATTCGAGCTGCAGCTGCCGCTGACGCTGTCGCTGACCCGCTGTCTGCTGGTCGAGATCGGCGCCGAGGTCTACGCCCTGCCCATCGCGCGCATCGGGCGGGTGCTGCGACTGACGCAGGCCGCGCTGCGCACCCTCGGCGGCAAGCACTATGTCGACCTGGACGGACAACCGATCGGCCTGATCAACGCCGGGCATCTGCTCGGGATCGATACGCCGGGGCCGGAGGACGGGCTGCTGAACCTGGTCCTGATGCCCGGAACCACCCACGGACTCGACCCACCGGAGCCGGACCTCGCGGCGACCGCAGCGTCGGGGTCCACCGCTACCAAGGTCGAAGGCACGCCTCCCATCTACGCCCTGGTGGTCGATCGGCTGCTCGGCGAGACCGAGCTGGTGGAACGGCCGCTCGATCCGCGTCTGGGCAAGATCCGCGACGTCAGCGCCGCCGCCATCATCGACGACGGTCGCCTGGCGTTGATTCTCGATCTCGACGATCTGGCCCGCGACATCGAGCGCCACGTGGCCTCCGCCGACCTCGGCCAAGTCGATGGCGGCAAGCAGGCCGAAAAGGTCAAGAACCGCAAGCGCGTGCTCGTCGTCGACGACTCCATCACCGTGCGTGAGATCGAGCGCGGTCTGCTCGCCGCCAAGGGCTACGAGGTCGAGGTGGCGGTGGACGGCATCGACGGCTGGAATGCGGCACGCCTCGGCGGCTTCGATCTGGTCATCACCGATGTCGACATGCCGCGTATGGACGGCATCGCCCTGGTGGAGAACATCCGCCGCGACCCGCGGCTGCGCAACCTGCCGGTGATGATCGTCTCCTACAAGGATCGCGACGCCGACCGCCGTCGCGGGCTGGAGGCCGGTGCCGACTGCTATCTCACCAAGGGCGCTTTCCGCGACGACGACCTCACCAAGGCGGTGGACCGACTGATCGGGGCCGCACAATGAGGCTGGCAATCGTCCATCCCCAGCCCCACACCCTAAGCCTGCTCGGTCGGCTCATCATCCAGCGCACCCCCTGGCAGCTCCTCTGGAGCGCCCGCACCGGCAACGACGCCATCGCACGCTGCGCGCAGGCGCAGCCCGACCTGTTGCTGCTCGACCCGACCCTGCGCCAACCCAGCGCCGCCGAGACGATCCGCCAAATCATGGAGCGAACGCCCTGCGCGATCCTGCTGGTCACGTCGGGCATTGCACGCAATGCCGCGCTGGTGTTCGAATCCTTGGGCGCCGGCGCCCTCGACGCCATCGACTTGGCACCACCGGTCAACGAGGCATCCATCGAGCAACTTCAGCGCAAGATCGGGCGGCTTAGCGGCCTGATCGTCAGAAACGGCAGCGGCTCGCCTGTCGGCCAGCAGTTCGCCCCCGACGCCAAAGCGCGCAGCTGCGGCGCACAGCAGCCGTTGCTGGCGATCGGCGCCTCCACCGGCGGACCCGCCGTGCTGCGGGAGCTGCTCGCAAAGCTGGCCCCGGACCCGGCCTTGGCGGTGGTCATCGTCCAGCACCTCGACGCACGCTTCGCGCCGGGACTCGCGGCCTGGCTGAACAACACCGGTCGCTGGCCGGTGCAAATCATTCGCGACGCGCAGCGCCCGGAGCCTGGCCTCGCGCTGCTCGCACAGACCAATGATCATCTGCACCTGACGACCGACGGACGGTTGCGCTATTCTGCCGAGCCTAGAGAGGCCCCGTACCGTCCTTCCGTGGACGTCTTCTTCGACAGTCTTGCCCTGCACTGGCCGGGCACCGTGGTCGGCGTACTGCTCACCGGTATGGGACGCGATGGTGCCGCTGGACTCAAGGCCCTGCGCGCCCTCGGCCATCATACGATCGTTCAGGACGAGGCTAGCTGTGCCGTCTACGGAATGCCGAAGGCCGCCATGGCAATGCAGGCTGCCTGCCGGCAGTTGACCCCAGCGGAGATCCCCACGGCGGTTGCCGATGCACTGACGAAATCTGCTGAATCTTGGAGACGACCTTGACTGATTTGGAACAGATGCTCGCGCGCGATGCCGAAGGACCCATGCGCAGCTCGGTGCTGCTGATCGACGACCAGCCGATGGTCGCCGAGGCCTTGCGTCGGGTGCTCGAGTCGGAGAACGACATCGGATTCCACTACTGCGGCAGCCCGCTGGAGGCGATCGCCGAGGCCGAGCGCATTGCCCCCACGCTGATCCTGCTCGATCTGGTCATGCCCGAGATCGACGGCGGCACGCTGTTGCGCTACCTGCGCGCAAACCCGCAGACCCTCAATATCCCGGTGGTCATGCTCTCCTCCAAGGAAGACCCGCTGCTGAAGGCCGAGGCCTTTGCCGAAGGGGCCAACGACTACCTGATCAAGTGGCCCGACAGCGTCGAGCTGCTGGCCCGCATTCGCTACCACTCCTGGTCGTACATCCATATGCTCGAGCGCGACGAGGCCTTCAAGGCCCTGCGCGAGAGCCAGAAGAAGCTGGCCGACACCAACCGCGAGCTGCGCCGGCTCGCCGCCACCGCCAACTCGGCCACCAAGGCCAAATCGGCATTCCTGGCGGCCATGAGCCACGATATCCGCACGCCGATGACCGCCATCCTCGGCACCACCGAGCTGCTCGGCGAGACCAGGCTCAGCGATGAGCAGAGCCAATACGTCAACGTCATCGCCCAATCCGGCGAGACGCTGCTGGCGCTGATCAACGACATCCTCGACCTGTCCAAGATCGAGGCCGGTCAGCTGGAGCTCGATCAGGTCCCGTTCGACCTGCGGGAGCTGGCCACCTCCACCATCGAGATCCTGCGCAGCCAGGCCAGCAAGCATGGACTCAAGATGACCCTGCGTTACGCCCCGGAGCTGCCCGCCCGCGTCGTCGGCGACGGTCAGCGCCTGCGACAAGTGCTGCTTAACCTGCTTGGAAATGCGCTGAAATTCACCGAAGAGGGGGAGATCTCACTGCGAGTGGATCGTCGCAACGAGACCCTGTGGCAGTTCTGCGTCAGGGACACGGGCATCGGTGTGCCGGCGGACCGCCACGAGACCATCTTCAAGCCCTTCATCCAGGCCGATCGGTCCACGTCGCGCCGGTTCGGCGGCTCCGGTTTGGGGCTGGCCATCTGCCGGCGTTTGGTCGACAAGATGGACGGCCACATCTGGGTCGAGAGCGAGCCGGACCGAGGCAGTGAGTTCCAGTTCACGGCGAGCCTGCCGTTGGCCGACCAAGGGGCCGTACTGCAGCCGATGGCGCGCCCGCAGGCCGACGGCCAGCAGCAGCCCGCCAATTCCGAAGCCGACCGCCCGTCGCTCGACATCCTGCTGGTGGAGGACAACCGGGTCAATCAGATGGTCGTTGCCACCATCCTGCGCAAGGGCGGTCACCGCGTCACCGTCGCCGAGCACGGCCAGGACGGCTACGAGAAATTCACCACCGCCCGCTTCGACCTGATACTGATGGACATGGAGATGCCGGTCATGGACGGCTACACCGCCACCGGCACCATCCGCACTTGGGAGACCGAGACCCGGCGGGTGCCTACGCCGATCATCGCCTTGACCGCCAACGCCATGCGCGAAGATACCGAGCGCGCGCTCAAGGCCGGCTGCAACCAGCACCTGTCCAAGCCGGTGCACCGCACCCAGCTGCTGGAGACCGTCGCCGCCTACGGCCGGCGCTGATCGGGGCGCCGGCCCGCCGCAATCCCGCCCCCGGCCCCGACGTCACAAAGGCAAGGTGGTCGCGATCGGCCATGCTTGGTATCTTCGGCGGCTTTTTTCGGCCCCGATTGCGGGGCGGAACCCACCGCAGCGGAACACCACCGCCAAACCTGCCGAGGCGACCACGATGAGACCCCGTCTTCGCTACCTCCCGATCCTGCTCCTCTCCGCAGCCTGCTCGGCGAGCATCCCGAGTCTTGCCGGCGCCGACCAGCCCCAGCGCATACAGGGCTCCGGGGCGACGCTGCCGGCACCGCTCTACCTCGGCTGGGCCAGGTCGTACCTGGCAGAGCACCGCAACATTCAAGTCGACTACCAAGGCAACGGCAGCGCCAACGGACTCAAGGACCTGGATGAAGGCCGCGTCGCGTTTGCCGGCGCCGACTTCCTGCTGCCGCCCGCCAAGGCGGCGACGCTGGCCGGCGGCGTCGCCCAGCTACCGATGGCCGCAGCCGGGATTGCCATCATCTACAACCTCGACGGTGTCGATGACCTCCGGCTCTCGCGCGGGGCCCTGACCGGCATCTACGACGGCTCCATCGCACGCTGGAACGACCCCGTCATCGCCGCGGCGAACCCGGACGCGGACCTGCCCGACCAGCCGATCACGCTGGTGGTCCGCGTCGGCGCCAGCGGCACCTGCTACAACTTCACCAGGCATCTCAGCCGCATCAGCCCCGAATTCGACGCGGCCGTCGGCGCTGCACTGAAGCCGGTCTGGCCGACCGCCATCGGCAAGCGCGGCGCCTTGATCAAGGCCCGCGGCAACGACGGCATCGCCGCCATGGTCAAGGCCATCGACGGGTCTCTCGGCTACATCTCCTACCCCTTCGCCTACTACGGCAAGATCCCCACGGCCAGCATCGAGAATCAGGCGGGCCACTACATCGCGCCCGGCGCCGAGAGCTTCGCAGCCGCCATGGCCGCCCTCGGTGCCGAAGACCTGGACATCCACGAGGAGTTGGCCGAGGACCGGATCGGCGACGCCCTCGACAACCTGATCGACCCACCCGGCGATGCCTCCTATCCCATCATCGCCATCTCCTGGATCAGCCTGCCGAAGACCCCCAAGGACCCGGCGACACGCCAAGCCCTGATCGACTTTCTGGACTACGTCGTCGGTCCGGGTCAGGCCATCGTCGAGCGCGTGGGCTATATCCCGTTCTCGAACGGTGGCATCGCCCTGATCAAGCAGGAGATCGACGCGCTGCGCTGAGACCCGGCTTAGTCAAGGTTCAGAAACAAGTGGTGCAGACGCAACCACGAAACGGCCAATCAAAAGGTTCAGCGAGCGGGCGTCTGCGCCACTTGTTTCTGAACCGATCCTTAGCGCCTCCGCCGGCAGCGCGCCGCCGGAGATCACCTCCGACGGCGATCAGGCCGTCAGCGCTCGGTGCAACGCAGCGGCCTGCAACGTGTTTTCCAACAAGCTCGCGATGGTCATGGGTCCGACGCCGCCGGGGACCGGCGTAATCCAGCCGGCACGCTCGCGAGCGGCATCGTAGTCCACATCGCCGCAGAGCTTGCCGTTGTCGTCGCGATTCATCCCGACATCGATCACCAGCGCCCCCGGCTTGATCCAATCCCCGGGCACATAGCGGGCGCGACCGATGGCGACCACCAGGACATCGGCACCACGGGCCTTGTCCGCCAGATCGCGCGTCCGGCTGTGGCAGACGGTGATGGTGCAGCGCGCGGCCAGAAGCTCAAGCGCCATGGGGCGACCGACGATGTTCGACTGCCCGATGATGACCGCATCCAGCCCCTCCAACGACCGACCGGTGCGCGCAAGCATCGTCATCACGCCCTTCGGCGTGCAGGGGCGCAGCAACGGCATCTTCAGCGCCAGCCGCCCGACGTTGTAGGGATGGAAGCCGTCCACATCCTTGGTCGGCGCAATCCGCTCGATCACCGCCTCCGCGTCGATATGCGCCGGCAGCGGCAGCTGCACCAGGATGCCGTCGATCCGCTCCTCGGCATTCAGCACGTCGATCAAGGCCAGCAGCTCATCTTGGGACGTATGCTCAGCCAGGGCATGAACTTCCGAGTGGAAGCCGACCTCGTTGCACGCCTTATGCTTATTGCGAACATAGACTTGGGAAGCCGGGTTCTCCCCAACCAGCACCACAGCCAGCCCCGGCGGGCGCTGGACATCCGCTTCCAGGATCGCCACCTGCTGCCTGATCTCGGCACGAACCTCCGCCGCAATCGCCTTACCGTCAAGGATTTCTGCACTCATCGCTGCTCCAACGTCACTCAGAGTTAAAGATCGAAGGTCCGATGGTAACCGCCGCGCCGCCTGTTGCAAATGCCCGCCACACCGAGGCCGCCACAACGGCCAGCAGCAAGCACGGATATCGCCTATTGACGACCGGAGAACAACTCCGTATAGTTGCGGCCCTTCGGAAATGACTGTTTTCCGGGCCTGTTCGGTTCGGCCTGCGGTCAATCCAAGCTAGGACACTAAGGCAAGGCGTCGCAACATTCGCGAGCAAGCCCTGAAAAGCGGCAACAGCCTCGGGGTATAGCGCAGTCTGGTAGCGCGCCTGCTTTGGGAGCAGGATGTCGGGGGTTCGAATCCCTCTACCCCGACCATCATTGAGCCACCGCACGCTGCGCTGAGGATCGGTGATTGATCTCAGCCCCGGTCTCAGCCCCGGTCTCAGCCCCGATAGCTCAGGTGGATAGAGCAAGGGCCTTCTAAGCCCTGGGTCGGGGGTTCGAGTCCTCCTCGGGGCGCCAATGAAATGAAGGCGCTCATTGAAAGGACGTCTCTCAGGAAAGGAAGTCTCTCAGGAATATTTTTAGGCGTACGCGCCGGATGGTCAGCCGCCAATCAAAAATTGGACGGGAATGATGCTGGCACCGGCAACCCGCGATTCGGAAACCGCAACGCAACTTGCGAGACCGGGGTCGCAATAGAGTCAATGGCGGACGTAGCTCAGTTGGTAGAGCACCTGGTTGTGGCCTAGGTGGTCGTGGGTTCGATCCCCATCGTTCGCCCCAAAATGCAGGATCGCTGAACAGGATGCAGCGACACAAGTCAAGGTTCAGAAACAAGTGGTGCAGACGCAACCACGAAACGGCCAATCAAAAGGTCCCGCGAGCGGGCGTCTGCGCCACTTGTTTCTGAACCGATCCCAAGGCAAGTTCTTAGGGCCGTTAGCTCAGCTGGTAGAGCAGTGGACTCTTAATCCATTGGTCGAAGGTTCGAATCCTTCACGGCCCACCAATTAAGTCAAGGTTCAGAAACAAGTGGTGCAGACGCAACCACGAACTGGCCAATCAAAAGGTTCAGCGAGCGGGCGTCTGCGCCACTTGTTTCTGAACCGATCCTAAGTCAAGGGGTTACGGGAAACCGTAGCCCCTTTTTCTTTGCCCCAGAAAGGTCGGACCCCCCACAATCACCCGCCCCGTCTGAGGGCCGGCGCCGCGCCGGCTTCCCGGCGAGTGCGCCCTGAGTGGGCCAAGTCGAGTAGATCGAGGGGGCGCCGGAGCCTTCCGCACCCGCCGCGATCAGGGCGTACCGAGCATCAAGTAAAGGGTGCCCGGATCATCGTCGCTGAAGGCCTGGCCCCAGGCCAAGAAGGCCGGGCCGAGGGACGTGTCCGCGCCAAGGAACAGACTGGCCGAGGGCCGGAACTTGGTGCCGCCGTCGATCTCGGTGCCGATGGACGCCTGCGTTGCCTCCAACGACCCACCCAGAAACACCCCACGGCCCAGCACCGACGGCAGCGACGCCAGCCGGTAGCTGTAGACGGCCCGGGCCAGGCCCACGCGACTGCCGATCAGTTCGTCCATCTGATAGCCGGAGCCGCGCAGGAAACCACCCAGCAGGAACGGATCGTAGGCCGGCAGCTTGCCATAGCCGGTGGTGCCAACGTAGCCGGCGAGCTGCAACGCGTGCTTACCGAAGCTCTTGGCCCCCAGCACCATCAGCTCACTCTTGTTGTAGTCGTCGCCGGAACCCCAGCCGCCCACGGTGCCGAAGCTGCGCAGCCGCGCCAGCACGCCGTCGCGGGGGAAGCGTGGACTGTCGATCTGGTCATAGACGGCGCTCAGGTCGTAACCGACCTGGGTGAGGCTGTAGTCCGGTGCGAACGGAAACAGCCCGAAGTCTTCATTCGCCTTCAGCCGCCCGGCGAAGGCACCCAAGCGTACCTCGCCAAACCGATTCTGCACGCCGAAATCGACCTGGGCGCGGGTAAATTTGACCCGGTACTCGCCGATGCGCTTCCCGTTGAGGTAATAGCTGATGGGCTCGTCCTGCCATGCGATGCGCGGGGCAACGAAGGCGGAATTGTTGAACGTGAACGGCTGGAAGAACTCGCTGGTGAAGAATTTGCGATAGCCGAGCTGAAGATCGTTGCGCCATTCCGCGCCGCGGGCATTCAGCCAGGTGCTGCGATGGCTCAGATTGACGTTGAAACGGGTCTGTTGGGAATCGGACGCGAGCCCGAGCCCGAACTTGACATAGTTCGGCCCCCAGGACTTCTCGACCCCGCGCACCTCCACGGTCCGCGTGCCCTGGCGATCGACCATCGTATAGTCCATGCGTTCGAAATCACCGCGGCCGTAGATCTCCTCCAGGCGTTTGTCGAGGTGCTCCAGGCTGAACTCAGCCGACGTCAGCCCACCGTCGGCGCTGCGCCGCAGCCGAACCCCGGGGGTCTCCAACAGCTCGCGCTCGATCACCTTGGGATTGACCCGCCCGCCGCTGTCCACCACCCGAATCTCGGTCACCGGCGGCACCTCCGGCAAGCGCGCGGCGACCGCTGTCCGCCAGGCACGATAGTCCTCCTCGGATACCGACAGCCGGCGCAACGCCCGCGCCTTGGCGCGCGCGGCAGACTCGCCGGTCGGGATCAGCGACATGCCCTCCTGGAAATTCCCGGCGCTGAAGTCACCGAGTTCGGGCTCGATCAAGATGTCGCGCGGGCGCAGCGACGCCAGCGACACCCGCACGTTCTGCTCCGTCAGCACGGAGACCATCTGCAGCGTGATGCCGAGCGCAGAGTTGAGCCGGTCGCGGGACAACAACGGGCTGCCGACGTTGACGGCGATCACCACATCGGCACAGGCCCGCCGCGCCGCGGCCACCGGCACGTTCTGCAACAGGCCGCCATCGACGTAGAGCACGTCGTCGATCTCCACCGGCGCGATCACCCCCGGCACCGACATGCTCGCGCGCATGGCCTTGACCAGGTCGCCGCGCACGAAGGTCTTGCTGGTGCCGTTCTCGATGTTGGTGCCCATGGCCCGATACGGGATCGGCAGGTCGTCGAAGTCTTGATCGGCGAAGTTGCCGGCCTGCTGCACCATCTCGCGCAGCAGAAACTCGAACTTGTAGCCGGAGGTGGTGCCGGGGGCCAGCAACAGGCCGGCACCGCGCTGGCCGAGCTCCAGCCGGAACAGATTCTCGAAGTCGTCGCGCTTGGCCCGGTAGGGCTTCTCGACGCGCGCCGGATCATCGGAGAACAGGGCATTCCAGTCGATGGCGCCGATACGGTCGGTCATCTCGTCGATGGAGACGCCGGCGGCATAGCCGCCGCCCACCAGCGCGCCCATGCTGGTGCCGGCGATGCAGTCGATCGGCACGCGCATCTCCTCCAGCACCTTGAGCACGCCGATATGCGCCATGCCGCGGGCACCGCCGCCGCCGAGCACCAGGCCGACCCGAGGCCGGGAGGCGCCGGCGGCAAAGGCATCGGAGACGCACAGCAGCGGCGCGCAGCAAACGACCATCAACGCGAGCAACAACGCCGGCGCTCGGGCAGGGGAAGGAAGGGGCATCGAACAGTTCTCCGCGGACATCGGGGGGTGATCGGCAACAGACCCTCCAATGAACGCCAATCCGCGTCACGATGCAAGTCGCCGACCTCGCAGATTGGCGTAAAGTGGTCAGACCGAGGCGCCGAAGCCTGGCAGCATTTTTGCTTCCGCCAGCCTGTCAAGGCGATGTCTATTGATCCACGCTATCACGCAACCAAGCCATGCTAGTACACCTACCCCTCCATCGGATGCTCGCCGCGCTGGCGGCCCTCAGCCTGTCGGTGTCGCCGGCCATCGCCCCTGCGGCGGGCAAGGTCGATCCCTACGACGGCGACTGGCACTTCACGCTGACGCCCTACCTCTGGCTGCCGAACATCAACGGCAAGATCGACGGCCACGTGCTGGGGTCCGACCTCGGCAAGCTCCGAACCGGCAGCACCACGATCGGTCCGAACGACTATCTGCAAAATCTCGAATTCGGCGCCATGGTCACCGGCGAGGTACGCAAGGGCCACTGGTCGGTGTTCACCGACGTCATCTACATCGACTTCGGCGCTCAACGCTCGCGGGTGCGCAACATCACCGGCCCCGAGGGCCGGCCCCTGAGCAACTTCTACCGCGACGCCACGACCAGCCTCTCGGCAAGCGTCTGGACACTGGCCGGGGCCCGCACGCTGGTGCACAACCCCCAGGTCGACCTCGATGTGTTGGCCGGGTTTCGCTACGTAGGGATCGCCACAGAGCTCGAGCTGGACCTCGTGGGGTCCCGCGGCAATGTCGACATCCATACACAAAGCTCCTTCGACCGCACGCTGTGGGACGGCATCCTCGGGGTCAAGGGCCGGGTACGGTTCGGCGACGGTCGCTGGTACATGCCCTACTACCTGGACGTCGGCAGCGGATCATCGAACTGGACCTGGCAGGCGCTGCTGGGCCTGGGCTATGCCTTCGACTGGGGTGATGTCAACCTGTCGGTCCGCAACCTCTCCTACGACTTCGGCGGGAAGCGCGACATGGATCTGCGCATGACCGGCCCGACCCTGGGGGCCACCTTCCACTGGTAGGCAGCCGCTCCGTGGGTCGGGTTGGTGCAGCCAAACCCGATCCCGGGGCCGTCGGGGTCGCTATCGCTATCGGGATCGACACCACATCAAGCAGGACGCGATCTTCCGCTGCTGCGCCATCGTCGAGACCTGAGTCATCTGCAATCATTTTGCGTCTTAAGAAACCTTGGCGCACGGGAAGTCACAGAGCGAGAAATATGCGCACCATTGTCCCCCTCGTCATCGCCTGCATGCTGTGGGCCGTCTGGCCGTCGGCCGCCTCAGCGCAAGCGGCCGACAGCGCGCTGCCCGGATGGTTGGTCACCTCAGAGGTACTGGAGTCGAAGATCGCCGAAGCGGAGGCGGCGACCGACCGGACCGAGGAGGCCAAGACCCAGCTGATCGGGCTCTACCAAAAGGCCTTGAGCAATCTACAGGCGGCGAAGGACAACGCGGCATCCGCGGCCACGTTTCGGCGCAGGGCCGAGCGGGCACCGGCCGAGATCCAGACCATCCGCGCGGCGCTTGCGCCGGATGCCCAGGCCGAGTCGACAGACGACCCTGATGTGACGGCGGACACCCCGCTGCCCGATCTGGAGCAACGGTTGCAAACGAGCCAAGCGGACCTGACCGCCGCCGAGGCGCGACGCGCCGACTACGAATCTCGTCTGGCAACCCTCGAACAGCGCCCGGAGGCCATCAGCCCACGCCTGGCGGAGGTGACGCAACAACGCGAAGATGCCTCGGCACAGGTCCAGGCACCGGTCGCCGATGATGTAGGCCCCACCTTTGCGCAGGCCCAAAAGTGGGTGCGGGAGACGCGCTACGTGGCGCTGACCACCGAGGCCACGATGCTCAAGCAGGAACTCTCGACCCTGCCCCTGCGTACCCAGCTGCTGGAGGCGAAATTCGATCGGGCAAAGACCAAGATCGACGCCCTCGGGGGGCGCATCTCGGTGCTCGATGAGCTGATCGATCGCAAACGCCGTCAGGCGGCAGCGCAGGCAACCAACGAAGCCGAGCAGACGCAGCGCGAGCTCGCGGGCATGCCCCCGGTGTTGGTCGAGTTGTCCGCGGAAAATGCGGCGCTGTCACGGGACGTCAACGACATTACCCAACGGCTTAAGGCCCAGGACCAGGTGCGGAAGAATCTCGAGCAGCTCGCGGAGCAGCTCGACGCCGATTACCAGGATGCCCGGGAAACCCTGGAGTCCGGCGAGGTCAACGACGATCTCGGCCGCATCCTGTTGCAGCAGCTCGACGCGTTGCCCGATCTGCGGGCCTTTGTGCAAAACGACGCGCAGCGCAAGACGGAGATCGCCGACCTCACCGTAAGCCGGTTGAAGTACCGCACCGAGGCGCGACGCATCGCGGATGCAGACACAACCGTCGAGCGGCTGGCGGTGGAGTTGCAGCCCGAGACCAACGCCCAGATCGAGCCGCAGACCGATGCGCAGATCGCGGCCCAGAAGGTGAAGTTGCTGGAGCTTGTCCAGCAACGCCAGACCCTGCTCGACACGGCATTGGATGCGAACAGTCTCTACCTCGCCAAGCTGCGGGAGCTCGATCGGGCCGAGCAGGCGTTGCTCGCAACCGCCGCCGAGTATGACGCCTACTTGGACGAGCAACTCCCCTGGTTGCGCAATGCCAAACCGATCCAACTTGAGGACATCCGCGCGATGCCGGGGGACCTCAGCGGCCGGCTCGCGGAAGCGGACCTGCCGGGCCTGCCGCAGCTGGTCGGCCGGCAGCTCGCGGGCAGCCCCGTCTTCTGGCTCGCCGTTGTCGGCGCCGGCGTCCTGCTCGTGCGACGCCGAGCCATCATCGCCGCGATTGAGTCGGTCACGCCGCGGATCGGCAAACCCACCACCGACCGCATGAACCATACCGGGCGGGTACTGGGCCTGACCCTGCTGCTCGTGGCCCCGCTGCCCCTCATCTTGGCGGCCGCGGGCTGGCAACTCCAGGTCGACGCCGGCGCAACCACGCTGTCCCACGCCCTGGGCAATGCACTGATGCGGGCCGCGCTGCATCTCTCCATCCTATTCAGCCTGGGCGCCATCTGCCGGCCGCACGGGTTGGCGGCGGCCCATTTCCGCTGGCCGGAGCGCAACCTGACGCTGCTGCGAACCCAGCTGCGCCTGCTCGTCTGGCCGTTCGTGGTCGCGGTCTTGATCGTGAATATCTCGCTGGGTATCAATCAGGCCGAGAGCGGGGGCACCCTGGCCAAGCTCGCGCTGGTGCTTGCCTACCTACCGCTGTCTTGGTTCCTATACCGGGTGTTCCATCCCCGACATGGCGTGCTTGCGCACCTGGCATCCCGTGGCGACTACCCGATAATGTTCCGCACCTACCTCCTCTGGTACCCGTTGCTCGTCGGGTCTCCCCTGGCATTGATCGCGCTGGCCTGGACCGGTTATGTCTACACGGCCACCGCCTTTTCCTATCTGTTCCTGGTGACGCTCTGGTTCCTGTTCGCGCTGATATTGGCCAATGCGCTCGCCTTGCGTTGGCTGCAGGTCACCCGACGACGCCTCGCCTTCGATGCCGCCATGGAACGCCGACGCACCGAGCTTGAGGAAGCCGAAGAGCACGAGGCCCTCAACGAGATGGGTGAGCTGCAGTTCGAGGAGGAGGAGGTGGACATCACCGCCCTGAGCAACGAGACGCGGGGGCTGATCCGCATCCTCCTGGTCACCTCGACCGTCGTCGGTCTCTACCTGATCTGGTTCAGCGCCTTGCCGGCGCTGCGCATCTTCGACGATGTGGTCTTGTGGTTCGGTACCGTCACCGTCGATGGTGCGGAGCAGCAGTTGCCCATCACGCTGGGCAACCTCGGCCAGGCGGTGCTGTATGCCATCGGCACCTGGGTGCTGGCGGACCGCCTCCCGGCGTTGTTGGAGATCCTGCTGCTGCAGCGCTTTCACATGACCGCTGCCGGCCGCTATACCCTGACCACCTTGACCACCTATGTCGTGGTGGCCGCGGGGGTGTTGCTGGTGCTCAGCACGCTGGGTGCGCGCTGGTCGCAGGTGCAATGGCTGGCCGCGGCACTCAGCGTCGGCATCGGCTTTGGTCTGCAGGAGATCGTCGCCAACTTCATCAGCGGGTTGATCATCCTGTTCGAGCGGCCCATCCGCGTCGGCGATGCCGTCACCGTCGGCGAAACCGACGGCGTGGTCACCAAGATCAAGATCCGCGCCACCACCATCCGCAACTTCGACGGCAAGGAACTGCTGGTGCCGAATAAGGAATTCATCACCGGACGACTGCTCAATTGGTCGCTGTCGGACCAGACCACGCGGCTGGTGCTGGCCATCGGCATCGCCTACGGATCACCGGCCCGCCAGGCCATGGACCTGCTAAAGGAGGCCGCCGAAGAACACCCCAACGTGCTCGATGAGCCTTCCCCGTCGGTGATCTTCGAGACCTTCGGCGACAACGCCCTCGGCCTGTTGCTGCGCTGCTTCGTCGATTCCATTGATCTGCGTGTCAAGACCATCAGTGAGTTGAACGAGGCCATCAACGACAAATTCAACGCCGCCGGCATCAGCATCGCCTTCCCGCAGCGCGACATGCACCTCGACACCATCAAGCCGCTGCGGGTTCAGATCGAGCACATGGAACCAAGCAGCCCATAGTCGGTTGAGGTACGAAACCCAGCGACCGCTGGTATCGCATCACTCCTGAAATGCTGGGTTTCGCAAGCGCTACCCATCTACGAACTGAATCCTGTAGCATCCGCGTTCCGCGAACGTCATTGCGCTTGCCGTCCGGTAGCTGCGCCTCTTCCAGGAGCCAAGGCCCATGAACCACCTCGTATCCCCATCAATATTCACGTCGATCAGCGCCCTGGCGCTCTGCCCGGCCATGCCGGTCACGGCGTCGGCCCAGGGGGGCGCTGGCGTCGATCTCGGCGCCCGAGAGCGTCGAGACCCGCATCGGCAAATTGGTATTGGGAGATGTTGAAAAATACCGTCCTGGCATTTTTCAGCGCGCAAAGCGGAAACATTTCGCGTAGCTTAAGTACCGCGGCCGAAACTGGTTCGGCCCGCTGCGGGGTGCCCTGTGCGGTTCCGCGCAGTTCACCTGCCCTCTGGTTTGAAAGTTGTGGAGGAGTACCATCGTGTCAACATCCGGTTCAATCGCTGATCACAAACTCAACCCCATGCGTATTTTGCTCTATCACGTCCCCTATGCCATCCTCTATCTCGTGGCCTTGGGCCTGGTTGCCATGACCAGCCACGATGCGGCCGGCACCAGCACCTACTGGCAGGTGTTTATTGGCCTGGTGGCGCTGGTGTCAATCATTGGCGGTTGGCGTTTCGGCGGTACCTCAAATGACTCACGTTGGACCTACCTGCTCAAACAAGTGCTGCATTGGGGGGCGCTGGTGCTGGTGATTCAACTGCTCTACACCCACAACCTGCAGGCGTTTCTCAATGATGAGCAGGACGGCTTCGTAACCATCTACGTGCTTGGTCTCACGGCCATCCTCTCGGGCATCTACCTGGACTGGCGGATGGCCCTGTTCGGCGCATTCCTGCTCCTGAGCGGCTTCGGTATGGCGTGGATCGACGACAACGCGATGGCGGTTAGTTTAATCGCCGCAGCAGCGGCGATCGGCTTTGTCTTCACCCTCTTCATCCGTCGTCGCCATAGGCCTGCGCCGTCATCCGACCTTGGGGATTTCAACAAGGCTTCTTAGCATCAACAAAAGGCTGAACAACGCATGCAACCGCTGTCGTTGTCGCTGCGGTCCCCGCTCGGACCGCTGCGTGTTCCACCGCATGTCGCTTTGCTGTTGGCCACGGCACTGCTGCTGGTCGCCGCGTCGTCCATCCATGCCAGCGAGCCGGACTATCTGACCCGAAAGGGCCCGTTGGTAGAGTCCCCGGAGGAGCTGGATGCGGCCATCGACTATCTAGGTCGGCCGGACAAGCCCGCACCCTTCAAGGTAGATGCCAGCCCCGCGCCGGCGCCCAAGGGCCCGGTATCGGGGCTCCTGGACGGGGCCAAGCTCGGCGGGCAGTTCCGCACCTACTATCTGGAGCGGCTGCGCGACGGCGGGACCGACAGCCAGGCTTGGGCCGCCGGCGGCTCGCTGAGCTTCAGATCGGGGCTGTGGCGGGAGCGACTCGGGTTCGGCGGCACGCTCTACACCAGCCAGCCCGTCTATGCGCCCAAAGACAAGCCCGGCAGCGGGCTCTTGGCGCCGGTGCAGGATGGCTATACGGTGCTCGGGGAGAGCTATCTGGTGCTGCGGCCCTTCGGTACCAGCTACCTGCAGCTATGGCGGCAGGGCTTGGAACTGCCCTACCTGAACAAGCACGACACCCGGATGACGCCGAACACCTTCGAGGCGTATCTGCTGCTCGATCGCGACGCCAAGCGCTTCAACTATGTGCTCGGCTACGTCGACAAGATCAGAAGGCGCACGGAATCGACTTGGCAGTCCCTGGCCACCGCCGCCGGCGCCGATGCGAAACGCGGCGCCGGCGTGCTCGGCGCACGCTGGCACTTCGGGGAGCGCGCCGACGTCGGCGCCATCGACATCTTCGGCATCGACACCTTCAACACCTTCTATACCGAGGCCACCGCCGCCCTGACCCCCACCGACGACGAGGCCGAGCTGGAGATGCGTCTCTCCGTCCAGTACACGGATCAACGCAGCGTCGGCGAGGCCCTGATCGGCCGCTTCCAGACCTATCAGCTCGGCGGCAAGTTCGACATCGGTGCCTATGGCGCCACCCTCACCTTGGCCTACACCGACACCGGCAACGGCGCCGACATCCAGAACCCCTGGGGCGGCGTCCCCAGCTACAACAGCGTCATCGTCGAGGACTTCGACCGCGCCGGCGAGCGCGCCTGGCGCGTCGGCGCCGCCTACGACTTCGCCCGCATCGGCCTCGCCGGCGTCAGCGGCTTCGTCAACTACACCGTCGGCGACACCCCCGAGCGCGGCGGCAATGCCCGTGTGGACACAGACGAGCTGGACCTGACGCTGGATTGGAGACCCAAGCACGGGCGCCTCGACGGGCTCTGGGTGCGCGGGCGCATGGCCGTGATCAACGCCTCCGGCCCGGGGGCCGTGGATCAGATGGACTACCGCGTCATCGTCAACTACGACTTCGACCTGCTCTGAGCCGGAGCCGAGACCAATCCAGATCAACGCAGATTGCCACCGATGCGCCTACCATCCGCGCCATCGCACCCCCGCATCCCGCGCCATCGACGGAGGTCCCCGTGGGACACCTGCTAAGCACCAAATCCTCGCTGGTCCCGCTGATCGACCGGCTCAATCGCTTCCCGGTGGGGCTTGTGGACAGCCCGAAGCTGCGCCGGATACTGGAGCTGTTGTTCGAGCCGCGCGAGGCCGCCGTGGCCGCCCAATTCCCGCTCACCGAGGCGACCTTCGACGAGTTGCTGGCGCGCACCGGCCTGCCGGCGACGGAGCTGGACGGGGTGCTGGAGTCCATGGCCAACAAGGGCCTGGTCATGGACCTGCCCTACAACGGCCAGACCTTCTACCTGCTCCTGCCCGGATTGATCGGCTTCTTCGAATTCAGCTTTATGCGTGCCCGCGACGACCTGCCCCAGGCCGAGCTGGCGCGGCTGATGTCGGAGTACATGCAGGAGAACGGCAGGGACGGCCAGGCCGGGGAGTTCTTCGGCGGGCGTTGGCCGCTGACCCGCGCGTTGGCCTACGCGGACAAGGTCCCGGTCAGCTCGCGGGTGACGCCTTGGGAAGACGCCCGCGCCATCCTGCGCGATGCCGACTTTCTGGCCGTCACCACCTGCTTCTGCCGCCACAAGAAGGCCCACGAAGGCAAGACCTGCAAGCAGGGCGCACCGGTGGATGAGATCTGCATGGTCCTCGGCGAGGGGGCGCGCTTCCTGGTCCGCCGTGGCTTCGCCGAGGAGCGCAGCCTCGAGCAGATGCTGGCCATCCTCGACCAGGCCCGCGCGCTGGGCCTGACCCATGTCACCGACAATATCCGCGAGCACCCGTCGTTCCTGTGCAACTGCTGCCGCTGCTGCTGCGAGCTGTTGCACGGTGTGCAGTCCGGCTTCGAGGACGGCATCGCCAAGACGCCGTTCCTGGCCGAGATCGACCCGGAGCGCTGCGACTACTGCGGCGAATGCCTGCGCGCCTGCAACGCCAAATGCATCGGCCTGGCCGACGCCGCCCGCGACCTGCCGAAGGGGCAACGCTGGGCCGCGGTCGACAGCCGCGTCTGCCTGGGCTGCGGCGCCTGCCTGCCGGCCTGCGAGCGCGATGCCCTGACCCTGGTCCCCCGCCCCAACCATCGCCCACCGCCCAAGGACCGCAACCGGCTGTTTGCCCACAAGCTCTGGGAGAAGGGGCGGCTGCTGCCCTATGTCACCGAGGGGCTGCGGCGCGGCCTGGGGCGGCTGCGGCGGCGGCCTTGAACCGCCGTCACCGCCGGATGCTCTTAGTCAAGGTTCAGAAACAAGTGGTGCAGACGCAACGACGAAACGGCCAATCCAAAGGCTCAGCGAGCGGGCGTCTGCACCACTTGTTTTTGAATCGATCCTTAGCGACCGTGCAAGTATTCGCTGTGGGTCGGATTGGCGCAGCACAACCCGACCTACACGGAAAACCGCATTGTTCAGGCTAATGCACCCGATTGAACAACCAGGCGTAAATTGCCCAGCCGCGTCGGCTGATGCGCTGCGCTCATCCAAGCAGGAGACGATGCCCATGACCTCAACCACTGCCGAGCGCCGATCGCTGCGCCTGGCCGACGGCCGCCGCCTGGCCTGGTACGAATACGGCGCACCGGACGGGACGCCGGTGCTCTACTGCCACGGCTTCCCCAGCTCCGGGCGCGAGGCCGAGCTGCTGCAGACGGCGGCCCGGGCCTGCGCAGCGCGCATCATCGCCCCCGACCGGCCCGGCTTCGGCGGTTCGGATCAGCTCGCCGGGCGGCGGCTGACCGGCTGGCCCGACGACGCCGCGGCGCTGGCGGACCACCTGGGGATCGATCGTTTCGGGGTGATCGGCGTCTCCGGCGGCGGACCCTATGCGCTGGCCTGCAACTGGCGGCTCGGTGCGCGGGTGGCGGCGACCACGCTGGTCTGCCCGCTGGGACCGATCTACCTGCCCGAGGTGCTGGCGGCGATGCGGCTGCCGGTGCGCACCGCGCTCGGCGTCGGCGCACACCTGCCCTGGCTGGCGGAGCTGGCCTACGGGGCGCCGACGGCGGCGGTGCTGCTGCACTGGCCGCAGATGACGGGGCACTTCCGCAGCTTGACGGCGCCGGCCAGCGACCGCGCCGCGCTGGCCGATGGGGACAACGCACTGATCCTGAACGCGACCATCGAGGACGCCATGCAGCATGGCGCCCGCGGCCCGCGCGCCGAGCTGCGGATCTACGCCAAGCACTGGAACCTGCCCTTCGCCGAGATCGACCGCCCCGTCGCCATCTGGCACGGCGAGGCAGACGGCACCGTGCCGCTCGCCCACGCTCAGTGGTATGCGGCCCATCTGCGGCGGGCCGACCTGAGCGTCCGCCCCGGCGAGGGGCACTACTCGCTGCCGATCCGCTACGCCGAGCCGATCGTGGCGGGGTTGCTCCAGGCCATGCAGTCCTAGGCGCGAGCGACCTTCGCGTCCTCCATTCAGCATCAGAATGCCAACCCGCCCCGGCCAAACCACCGCCAAGGCTTCTCCCCGCGCCCCCGCTCAGGTATCTTTGCGGCCAAATGCTGAGTGACACGATGAGGAGAACAACATGGCAGATATCCGAGTAGCGATCGCCGGGGCCGGCGGACGCATGGGCCGCACGCTGGTCCAGGCCGTGCATCAGACCGACGGTCTGCGGGTAGCGGCGGCGACCGATCTGGAGGACAGCGGCCTGGTGGGTGTCGATGCCGGCGAACTCGCCGGTATCGGTCGGGTCGGGGCGCCGGTGCGGCCGGAGCTGGCGGAGGTGCTGGCGGACTTCGACGTATTGATCGACTTCACCACGCCGGCGGCGACCATGGATCACGTCGGCCTGTGCCGCGACGCCGGCCGACACATGGTGATCGGCACCACCGGCCTGTCGCCGCGCCAGCGCGACAGCCTCACCGAGGCGGCCATCGATATCGGGCTGGTGTATGCGCCGAACATGAGCGTCGGCGTCAACCTCTGCTTCAAGCTGCTGGACCTGGCGGCGCGGGTCATGGGGGACGACGTGGACGTGGAGATCGTCGAGGCCCATCACCGCCACAAGGTCGACGCCCCCTCCGGCACCGCGCTGCGCATGGGCGAAGTCGTCGCCGCCGCCCTCGGCCGGGACCTGGACGCCGTGGCCAGCTACGGTCGCCACGGCCACACCGGCCCGCGCGAGCGCAGCACCATCGGCTTCTCCACCATCCGCGCCGGCGACGTGGTGGGGGAGCACAGCGTCTGGCTCGCCGCCGACGGCGAACGCGTCGAGATCGCCCACAAGGCCAGCAGCCGCATGACCTTCGCCCGCGGCGCCGCCCGCGCCGCCGGCTGGATCATGGCCCACGAGCGCGGGCAGTTCGACATGCAGGACGTGCTCGGCCTGCGCGAGCTTTGACCCCCGCAGCCCGGGTCGTCGCCGCGGCCCCAGCGCCCTGCGCCCATGAGCCCCGCCGCCACCCCCGCGCCGGCGCTGCACCGGGTCCTGGACGGGCTCGAGCTGGCCTCGCGCCACGAGCCCGCCGGCCTGGACCCGCACCGGCTCGACAACCTGCAATGGCGCGCCGACGCCTGCGACCCCGGCTCCATCCTGCTGTTTCAGCGCCATGACGACGGCCGTTCCGACGCCGAGCTGGTCCGCCGCTACCTGGCCGACGGCCGGTTCGGCGCGCTGCTGGTCAATCGGCCCATGGCCGGCCTGGAGCAGCTCGCCCACAAGGCGGTCTACGTCACCGGGCCGGGGCGCTGGGACGAGACGTTGCAGCGGCTCTGCGACGTCGCCTTGCCGATGGACTTCTCGCGCCTGCCCATCGCCGGCGTCACCGGCACCAACGGCAAGACCTCGACCATCAAGTACCTCGAGGCGCTGCTGCGCGCGCGCGGTCAACGGGTCTTGAGCATCGGCACCCTCGGCCTGTTCATCGATGGGGTCAAGGGCGGCGATACCGGCTTCACCTCCCCGCCCTACCTGGAGCTGCGCCGCCTGCTGCATCGCCATCGCGACCAAATCGACTGCGTGGTCATGGAGATCAGCAGCCATGCGCTGCACCAGGGCCGCGTGCACGGGCTGCGGCTGGCCAGCGCCGGCTGGACCAACTTCACCCGCGACCACCTGGACTATCACCGCACCGAGGCCGCCTACTTCGCCGCCAAGGCCCGCATCCTCCAGCTGCTCGCCCCCGACGCCCGGCTCTACAGCACCAGCACCGCCCTGGCCCAGCGGCTGCGAGCCCTGCCCGAGCCGCCGACGGCGCTGCGCCTGCTGCCGTTGCCCGCGCTGCCGCCCGCCGCCATTGCCCAGCGGCCGTTCCTGGCCCTGGACTACAACCGCGCCAATCTGGCCATCGCCACCGCCATGGCCGACGACCTGGCCCCGGCGACCCCCGACCAGCCAGCACCCTGGCGGGCACTGACACCGGTCCCCGGTCGCTTCGACTGCCGCGTCTGCGGCAACCGCACCATCGTCATCGACTTCGCCCACACCCCCGACGCCCTCGACAACCTGCTCTCGGCGGTCCGCGGCGCCTTTCCCGCCGCGCGGGTGGCAACGCTGTTCGGCTGCGGCGGTGACCGCGATCGGGGCAAGCGCCCGGCCATGGGTACGGCGGCGGCGCGCTGGTCCGAGCGCATCATCATCACCTCGGACAACCCGCGCTTCGAGGCGCCGGAGGCCATCATCAACGACATCCTGCCCGGCATCGGCCGCAAGGCCCATCAGGTGGTCGTCGACCGCCGCGAGGCCATCGCCAGCCTGTTCGACCAGCTCGCGGCGCAGCCGCAAAGCGAGCCCTGGATCGCACTGATCGCCGGCAAGGGCCCCGAGCCCTATCTCGACCGCAACGGCGTCAAGGAGCCCTACAGCGACGCCGAGCAGGTGGCGGCCAACATCGCGCGCCTGGGCTGGGGCTGATGGTCGTCTTCCCGGTTGCAACGCCGCTTTTCCTTCTCCAGTCCGCGCGCCGGCGCGCTTGGGTGCGCCGTCGGCGCGTGGGTCCCATCGTGATCGCCATGGCGCTGCTCGGCTGCTGGCTGCCGACCGCCGGCGCCGACGCCCCCGACAGCCCGGCCCGGCTGCAACCGGTGATGTCGAAGGGTCCGTCCGGCTGCCTGGACCCGGCCGGCTCCGACAGTGCCGATGTGCGCCGCCACCAGGCGCAGATCCGCGCCGGCGGCCTGTGCTGGCGCCGACAGCAGGTGCGCGAAGGGCCGTTTCGCTGGCGCCTCAATCTGATCGAAGACCCGCAGCACCCGGGGCCGTTCTGGGTCCTGCCCCACGACAACGAGGACGCGGCCTTCGGCGCGGCCATCCATGCCGTGCGCACCTATGGCGGCGGCTTCGTCGCCATCCAAAACGGCGGTGATCGCAGCGTCCGCGGCCAGGACCCGAACCGCAACTTCAGCCGCACCCGGGCCGAATCCGCCCGTTGCAGCGCCCAGCGCCGGCCGGCACCGAAGTTCACCAAGGCGCTGCTGCGCCACTACCGGCCCAATGGCCCACTGCCCTATCTGGCGCTGCACAACAATTCCGACGGCTGGTACGGCAACGGCGGGCGCGGCAACCTGTCGCTGTACCTGCGCCAGCGCGACCACTGGCATTTCCCGGCCGCCAAGGCCAGCGGCGACCTGGCCGACGAGGACAACCTGGTCTTCATCGCCGGGCGCACCCCCTACCCCGCCAACCCCGAGGCACGGCGAATCGTCGCCAGCCTGGGCCGGCTCGGTCTGAACGTCGTCTACAAGCAGGTCACCGACCGCAACTTCGACTGCTCCATGTCCGACTATGTCGCCGCCAACCGCTTGGGCGACTACTACAACATCGAGGCCCAGCACGGGCACCTGGAGACCCAGAAGCAGATGATCGACCGCCTGATGCAGCACCTGGGGCGGCAGCCCGTGGCGCATCCGTCGCCGTTCGACGGGCCGTTCCTGAGCCTGCGCAGCGTCGATCAGCGCGGGCCGGCCCGGCCTGGGGTCGCGTTGCGGGACGGTTTATCGATTTTGGGGGCGAGCCTGGTGACCCCCGGCAACCGATGACCAGCAACAATCCACAGCCCATCCTGCACCGGCTCTACTCGGTACCCGTCGGCCTACTGCTCGGGGTGCTGCTGGCCTGGGCCTGGCCCGCCGGCGCGGGTTGGATCGGCTGGATCGGCGACATCTTCCTGTCGCTGCTCAAGCTGTTGATCCTGCCGCTGATCCTGGTCTCGGTCTACGCCGCCCTGGCCGGCGGCGCCGGGCTGCGCCGGCTCGGCGCCGCGACGCTGCTGTTGTACCTGCTGACCTCGGCGGTGGCGGCGACCCTGGGCACGCTGCTCGGCTGGGCCTGGTCTCGGGACCTGCCCACCACGCTGATGGCCCCCGTCGCCGTGGACGCCGGCGCTGCCGGCTTCAGTCTGGCCCTGTTCATCGAGCGGCTGATCCCGACCAACCTGATCGCCTCCATGGCCGACGGCAATATCCTGCATATCGTCGTCGTCGCCATCGCCGCGGGCCTGGCCTCGCGCACCCTGGGGGCGAGCCACCGCGGCCCCCTGCTCGACCTGGCCGAGGCCGGCAATGCGCTGCTGATGGCCCTGCTGAAGATGATCCTGGCCCTGGCCCCGGTGGGCGTCTTGGGTCTGGTCTATGCCAGTCTGGCGGATATGGACTGGGGGGCCGTGCTGCAGCTGCACGCCTTCGTCTGGGCGGTGGCGCTGGCGGCGCTGCTGCATGCCGGGGTGTTCCTGCCGCTGCTGCTGCGGCTCGGGGCCGGGCGCCCGCCACGGGCCTTCTTGGCCGCGGTGCAGCCGGCCCTGCTGATGGCCCTGAGCACGGCCTCCAGCTCGGCCACCTACCCGGTCAGCAAGCAGGTGCTGGAGCGCAACGCCGACCTGCGCCCGGCCACCACCAGCTTCACGCTGCCCCTGGGGGCGACGCTGAACATGGACGGCTCGGCGCTCTATCAATCCATCCTGCTGATCTTCATCGCCCAGCTCGCCGGCGCCGACCTGAGCCTGACCCAGGCGTTGCTGATCGTGCTGCTGACCATGGCCTCGTCCGCCGGCACCGCCGGCATCCCCGGCGGCGGCATCGCCATGATGGCCTTCATGCTCGACCTGCTCGGGCTGCCGCAGACCTGGCTCGCGCTCTATCTGGTGGTGGACCGCTTCTTCGACTACCCGATCACGGCCCTGAACGTCTGGGGCGACCTGGTGGTCGCCGCCGTGGTGGACCGCCGCACCGGGGCCGAGCCGTGAGCCACACCGAGGGCCGCCCGATCTGCATCCGCGTCGACGGCCTGGCGCTGGGCTACGACCGGCGGCTGGTGCTGGAGGATCTCAGCTTCGCCATCCACCGCGGCGACTGCTTCATCATCATGGGCGGCAGCGGCTGCGGCAAGAGCACCGTCATGCGCTGTCTGATCGGGCTGCTGCCGCCGCGGCGGGGCCGGGTGCTGATGGGCGAGGACAGCCTCTGGGAGGTGGACGCCGAGCACCGCGCCGCACTGATGCGCGGCAACGGCGTCATGTACCAGAGCGGCGCCCTCTGGAGTTCGATGACGCTGGCCGAAAACGTCGCCCTGCCGCTGGAGCAGTACACCGACCTGACGTCGGCCCAGATCCACGAGCTGGTGGACTACAAGCTCGCCCTGGTGGGCCTGGCCGCCTATGGCCACTACTACCCCTCCGAGATCAGCGGCGGCATGCGCAAGCGCGCCGGCGTCGCCCGGGCCATGGCCCTGGACCCGGAGATCCTGTTCTTCGACGAGCCCTCCGCCGGTCTCGACCCCCTCAGCGGTCGGCGCCTCGACGAGCTGCTGCTGATGCTGCGCGACAGCCTGGGCACGACCATGGTCGTGGTCACCCACGACCTGGCCAGCATCTTCGCCATCGGCGACGACGCCGTCTTCCTCGATGCCGAGGGCCGCACCGCCCTGGCCACCGGCAGCCCGGGTTGGCTGCGCGCGTCGGGTCCGGCCCCGGCGCGCGCGTTTCTGACCCGCGGTGAGGCACCATCGCCGACCGGGACCCCGGCATGAGCGAGCGCGGCAACCCCACCGTCATCGGCAGCTTTGTGCTCGGCGCGCTGCTGCTGCTGTTGCTGGCCGTGGGCGTCTTCGGCAGCGGCGCCTTCATGCGCGAGCGCATGCGCCTGACCACCTTCTTTCCCGGCACCGTGCAGGGGCTCAGCCTCGGCGCCCAGGTCCAGTTCCAAGGCGTACCCATCGGCCAGGTCACGGCCATCGATCTGGACTTCATCGCCGGCAAGGACAGCTTCCGCATCCCGGTCCGCTACGAGGTCTGGCCCCAGCGGGTGCATGTCCTCGGCGAATCCGAGGACGATGACCCGCGCGTCGTGCTGCGCCGGATGGTCAACGAGCAGGGGCTGCGGGCGCGGCTCGAATCCATCAGTTTCGTGACCGGTCAGTACGTGGTCGTGCTCGGACTCTATCCCGACCTCCCGGCCCCCGACGATCTGCCCCAAGACGGCAACGTCATCTATGTCCCCGCCGTGGCCGCCACCCGCGACCGCGTGGAAGAGATGCTGGGCAACCTGAAGATCGACGAGCTGGTGGACGGCACCACCGCCACCCTGCTGGCCGTGCGCGAGTTGCTGGAGGCCGGCGACGCCAGCAGCAGCCTGAGTAATCTGGACCGGACGCTGACCGAGACCAGCGCCCTGATGGCGAGCTTGAATGCCCGCCTGCCGCCGCTGCTGGGGCAGGCGGACGAGACCCTGCTCGCCTACGCCAAGCTGGCCAGCCAGCTGCAGACGCGCGTCGACTCCCTGGCGGACAATCTGGAGCAGACCAGCAGCGACATCGGCCTGCTGGCGCGCAACCTGGACGGCGAGGTCGCGCGGGTCTCCAGCGCCGCCACCGCGAGTCTCGGCGACGCCGCGAACGCCATGCGCACCCTCACCGAGCTGGCCGGGAAAGGCTCATCGACCCGCATCGAGCTGGAGCGCCTGCTCGCCGAGACCACCCGCGCCGCCCGCTCCCTGCGCTCGCTTGCGGACTACCTGGAGCGACACCCGGAGGCGCTGTTGCAGGGCAAACGCTAGCAGCCGGCGTTGCTCGATCTGGCTGACGTCGGCGGCGATCAAGCTGGCGGGAAGGGATAAGATCGGCGTCCTTCGCACTTTGCGGTCCTCTTTAGCAGCCTTGAAAGACCTATCGAACCCGGCTTGGACACCCCACATCCTGTTCCCAAGCCAGAAAACACGATGATCCAGCCCAGACCCCAATGACCGAACAGCCCGATCCCGATGCCGTCAAGGACTATCTGCTCGACCTGCAGCACCGTCTCAGCGCCGCGCTGGAGGCCGAGGACGGTGCCTGTGAGGTGCGCGAAGACAACTGGCAACGCCCCGGCGGTGGCGGCGGGCGCAGCCGCATCCTCAGCGACGGCGCCGTCTTCGAGCAAGGCGGCATCAACTTCTCCCACGTCCACGGCGATCGGCTGCCCCCCAGCGCCACCGCCGCCCGCCCGGAGTTGGCCGGGCGCGGCTTCCAGGCCATGGGCGTCTCGCTGGTCATGCACCCGCGCAACCCCTATGTGCCCTCATCACACCTGAATGTGCGCTTCTTCGTTGCCGAGGCCGAAGACGCCGCACCGATCTGGTGGCTCGGCGGCGGCTTCGATCTGACCCCGTACTACGGCTTCGACGAGGACTGCATCCACTGGCACCGCACCGCCCGCGCTGCCTGCGACGGCTTCGGCGACGACCCGGCCGCGCTGCACGCCGAGCTGAAGGCCGCCTGCGATCGCTATTTCTTCCTCAAGCACCGCAACGAGCCCCGCGGCATCGGCGGGCTGTTCTTCGACGATCTCAACCGCTGGGGCTTTGCACGCTGCTTCGCCTTCATGCGCAGCGTCGGCGACCACTATCTTGCCGCCTACCGACCCATCGTCGCCCGCCGCAAGGCCACGCCCTACGGCGAGCGCGAGCGCGCCTTCCAATGCCTGCGCCGGGGCCGCTACGTGGAGTTCAACCTGGTCTACGACCGCGGCACGCTGTTCGGCCTGCAGTCCGGTGGGCGCACCGAGTCCATCCTGATGTCGCTCCCCCCCGAGGTGCACTGGCGCTACGACTGGCAGCCGACGCCGCACAGCCCGGAGGCACGGCTGCTGAGCCATTACCTCAAGCCACAGGACTGGCTGGCCCTGTCGTCCGAGCAAGCCGAGGCCGAAATCTAACCCGAAATGGCAGTCGGGCCGTCCCCCGGCGGTTGCGCATCGGCGGCCGATATCGCACTGACCCGATATTGCCCTTTACCGGCGCGCTTCGCCGCGTACATCGCCTGATCGGCTTGGTGCAGCAACGTCGCGGCGTCGGCCCGCTGCCAGGGCGGGCAGAGCGCGACGCCGAGGCTCGCCGACGTGCACAGTCTGGTACCGTCCACCACGATGCCGTCGTTGAGGGTGGCCTGCAGCCGGGCGACGATGGACTCCCAGTACCAAACGTCTTCGCGGTCGTTCAAGACGACGACGAACTCGTCGCCGCCCAAGCGGGCAATGGTGTCGGCATCGCGCAGCACGCCGCGCAAACGCCGCGCGACGGCCATCAGGAAGCGATCGCCGACCTCATGGCCGTGGGTGTCGTTGATGACCTTGAAGTCGTCGAGATCGAGATAGATCACGGCGAGGTACTGATCCCGCCGCCGCGCGCCGTGCAGGGCATGCTCCAGCCGCTCCTTGAGCAGGACCCGGTTGGGCAGGCCCGTCAGCGCGTCATGGTGGGCATGGCGCTGCAGACGATCAACCTGGAGCTTGTGCGCCGTGATGTCGGAAAACAGCGCCAGGTAGCCGTCCACCGCGCCGGTCTCGTCCCTGATGGCGTTGATGCAGAGTCGCAGGGCGATCAAGGTCCCGGTCTTGCGCCGGCTCCATCGCTCGTTCGTCAAGGCGTCACGGGTGAGGAGTTGCTCCCAGAGGTCGCTGAGCAGGCCGGGGCCATGTCCGGCGCCGCCGACCTCTCGCGCATCGCTGCCGACCACCTCATCGCGGGACAGGCCGGTCATCTGCAGGAATGCGGCGTTGACATCGACGATGCGCGCCCGCGGGTCCATCACCAACATACCGTCCGGGGCGTGCACGAACGCCGTCGCCGCCTGGCGCAGCCGCGCAGCGTCCCGGCGCATCGGGGTGAGATCGTCGAAACGGACCAAGGCGTGCAGGATCTCGCCGCGATGGTCAAGTTCGGGGACGATGACCTTGCGCATCCAACGCGGCGCACCGACCCCGGAGAAGTACGCCTGTTCCAGGGTCTGCGGCCAGCCGTCGCCGACCAGCAGCCGAAACGCCTCGCCGACTTGCTCCGTGCTCTTGCCCCCCTGCTGTGGTTGCGCAAGCCCCAGCAGGTCGGCGCCCACCAGGGCGGCGGCGGGACGCTCAAGCAAGGTCTCCATGGCGAGGTTGGCCGCAGTGATGCGCCCCTGAGCGTTGACATAGGCCATGGCGGTGGATGCTTCGGTGAACCGGCGTTGCAGCCAAGGCGCCTGCTCGCCGCGGGAGGTGTCCATGCACGGGGGCCGGGTCATGGGGACGGGATTCCGCGCGGTCGGCCGGGTAAGAATGGCAGACCGCCGCGCCCGGGGCGATGGGTCATCTTTACGCAGCAACACTAGGTGCCCCCCACGTCCCTTGCGTCGGCGACAGAGCCTGTTCCAGCCGGTAGCCTACGCGGGGCACGGTCTTCAGCAAACGCGGACGGGACGGTTCGCCTTCGATCTTGGCACGCAGCATGCTGCACGTGATGGTTAAGATGTTTGGCGGAATGTCCGCCCTTGCCTTGCCAAATCTCATCAATGATCGGTCGTCGGCGGAACAACCGCTCGACCCGGATCACAATCTCTTCCAGCCCCCAGGGTGCGAAGACCAACTCATCGGCGGGCATCTCATCGAGCAGCTTCGTCTGCTGTGCATCCGGCATCGGCACGATGCAGAGCACCGGATGGTCGCGTCCTGCGGTCACTTGCGCGAAGGATTGCACGGCCGCCCGATCGATTCGGTTGGACACGAAGAGCAGGGCCTCGGGCGGGGGCGACGGCGGCACCGGGCCGATCAGGGACAGGTCCGCACGCGTTGTCGCATGTCCGACCCCGAGGAGATATCGGTCTATCATCCGCAACAGCTCGGGACTTGTACCTGCCAGCATCAGCCGGCGACCACGCCCTGCTGCCGGGCGAGTCGGATTGTTGTCGATCACTTGGTGGTTCTCCCGCGATGTGGTTTGCAGCCGGGCCGGGGGCGTCGCGCTGAGGCGCCGGCGTTTCGGGACAGCGTCTCGGTCGGCCCAGGAATCGGCGTCTACCGCCTTAATAAGCAAACAGCAGGCCAACTACAGAACCTCCAAGAAAACCCATTTTGAAACAACATTTTGCCGCCTACCAACGCGGTCTTGGCAGGCCTGTCTCAAGACGCCTGAGACAGCCTTCGCGTCTCAGGCGTGTCTCAGCGGTGTCTCAACGCCGTCCGATCTGTCTCAGCGGTTCGACCTGTCTCGACGTGACCCCGCGAGACCGGCACCCGCGGGCAGCCCCAGCGGCGCCTTGCCGGTCGCCGATCGCCGGGGACAGGGCCCGATCTGCAACCCTGGAAATGTACCTAGCAGTCGATCAGTTAAGTTCTGATGTAAATTAATGTAAAGTCTCAAGTCTTGTTCCTGACAATCTGACGAGGCTTGAGAATCCGATGCCAGCGAAGAAGTACAAGGTCACGCTTACCGAATCCGAGCGGAGCGAGCTTGGTGCGCTGATCTCCAAGGGCAAGTCGGCAGCGCGTAAGCTCGCGCACGCGCGCATCCTGCTGGCCTGTGACGAGGGCACCGACACGGATCGGCGCCCGCCCTCCGATACCGAGGTGGCCGCGGCCGTGCATGTGAGCCGCCCGACCGTCGAGCGGGTGCGCAAGGCGTTCGTCGAAGAGGGGTTGGAGCGGGCGTTGAACGCGAAGCGTCCGCGTCGGACCCGTCCGCCGGCGTTCGACGGTGAGAGCGAGGCGAAGCTCATCGCCCTGGCCTGCTCGCCCCCGCCGCAGGGGCGGGCACGTTGGACCCTGAAGCTGCTGGCCGACCGGTTGGTCGAGCTTGAAGTGTTCGAGAGCATTTCGCACGAGACGGTGCGGCAGGTGCTAAAAAAAAACGAGCTTAAACCATGGCTGAAGGAGTGTTGGTGCATCCCGGCCCAGCAGAGCGCGGAGTTCGTCTGCGCGCTGGAGCACATCCTTACTTGAGGGCTCCAAATCCTTGCAGATGAGGCATCGACGGGCGCCCATGGGAGTGCTACGAGATGGCCCGACGCCCGCCGCGAGCCGGAGCGATCCAAATCCCGCTGCCAGAGGCCCCCGGCGCATGTCTCCACGCAAACAACCATCCCGGCTCGGCGCACTGCTGCGCCTGCTGTCTCCGAGATCGCGCGCCGAGCGACGCGGCGCCGCCGGGGAGGCGCAGGTCTCGCGCACGCTGCGGCGCGCGTTCACCCATGTGGCCGACGACCTGATCCTGCCCGATGGCCGCGGCGGGCTGACCCAGATCGATCACCTGGTGCTGACGCCCAACGGCCTGCTCGTCATCGAGACGAAGAACTACCGCGGGTTGGTGTTCGGCCGCATGAACGATCCCAATTGGACCCAGGTCGTGGGTCGGCAACGCCACCGGTTCCAGAGTCGCGCCGGCACGGCCCGAGGATCAGGCACCGCGAGCCTCCCTCCAGTGGTCGGACGGCGCAGCCGTACCCCGCCAGCAGCCGGACTGCGCCCTGGCAACGGCCGCCGTCCTCACCGAGAACACGGCGGAGAATCGACATCGGCGTGCCCAGGCATGTCGGTGATCCGCGCGTCACGACAGGGCCGTCTCGCGGCGGGGCTCTGGAGCCCTGTTCAACAAAGCGGTTCAATCACATGACCATCTCGCTGCTGTTCGGCCCCATCGTCGCCGTGCCCCTGACCATGCTCGTGGTGCCGCTGGACTGCATCACGGCATCGCGGGCGTTTCGCGAGCCGGTGGACGAGAAGGATGCGCCGGCGGCGCAAGCTGTCGAAGCGACGTAGGTCGTGTCCGATTGATATCAACGCCAACACTGCCTACAATGCCACTGGTGCTTCTCGCAACGACGGGGTGACAGCTCGATGGCAACGTTGAATGTTCGCAACCTTCCGGATTCGGTCCACACGAGCCTGCGCATGCGGGCGGCGCGGATGGGGCGCAGCATGGAGGCAGAGGCGCGGGAGATCCTCGCCGACGCCTGCCGGCCAGCGAGCGGCAATCCCGATCTGACCGCGCTGCAAGGGCTGGTTGATGAACTGTATGGCGCGGACAAGCCGTCCCAAGTCGTGGAAGACCTGATAGCACAGCGTCGCCGCGAGGCGCAGGGCGAGTGATCGCGTTGGATGCGTCGGCGTTGCTGGCGTTCCTGTTTCGCGAGCCGGGGCACGCGGTCGTGGGCCAAGCGATGAGCGATGCCTGCATCTCCACCGTCAATCTTGCCGAGACGCTTGGTCGTTTTGCCCGTGATGGGCAGAACCCGGAGCCCATCGCGATGCGCTTGGCAGATTCGCCCCTCGAGATCGTGCCGTTCTCGTCTTCGCAAGCCATCCTTTGCGCCCGCCTGTTGCCGCCTTCGCGCGAACTCGGACTGTCGCTCGGCGATCGGGCCTGTCTCGCCGTCGCGATGGAGCGTGGGATAGCGGCAATGACGGCTGACTCCGCTTGGCGGAAACTCAAGGTTGGCGTGGAGATTGCGCTGATTCGCTGACGCAAGCTACGTCGATCTCTTGGTTTGAGTGCTCACTGCCGGCGACCGCGCGTTGCGCAGCGGACGTCAAAGCGAAGCTGATCAAGAGGCGGGCCGAATAATCGAGCCCGAACGCGAGGTCGAGCCACTGCTTGGTCTCCTCATCGGCGTGCGCAGTCGCAGCCTCGCGCAGGGCGTCGGGGTAATAGCGGTAGTCACTTTCCTCCACATCCAGACTGGCAATCGCCCGCACCACGGGCTCAAGCTCCCCCATGGGACGAAGATGGTCTGGAAGGGCGTTTCGGTGTTGCCAAAGGTCCAATATCGCCTTCGCGCAGGCATCCTGAGCCGCTTCACGGTCCTCGCCGGAGGTCTTCTCGGCGGCTTCGATGCCTTGATGGCGTCCGGCTACCGGGTGCACCTGGCGAACACGGCGGCCATCGTGCAGTACAGCGGCCTGAAGTATGCCGACGCTCGCGCAACCGCGGGCGCTCGATAAGCGCCAACGCGGCACGGCGCCTGACCCCGGAGTCGGTCGCCGAGCCGGTCACCGACGCCAACTTGGCGCTGGCGATCCAGAGCACGGTCCTGGCCATGCAAGGCCAACAGGCGGCCGTCGACCTGCTCGAGCGCGAAGCCTGGCGCCAGAGCAAGGAGACGCAGCGCTTGCGGGCACTGCTCAGCGTCAGCGGCATCGGGCGCATTCTCGGGTTGACCATCGTGCTGGAGACCGGCCCCATCGAGCGCTTCGCGGGGGTCGGCTGGAGTCCGGGCGGATTGCGCTCTAGCCCCGCCACACCGGCGAGCAACAGCCGCGCCAACGCCGCATCGATCGCCTTGGCATCGCGCCGCAGATGACGATTGCCCAGCAACCGATCGGCGCGCTTGGTGCGCTTGGTGCGATGGCGAAGCTCCGACCCGCCACCGAAGCGTCGGCCGATCTCGATCAGCGTCAGCCGCGAGCCCGCTTACGGGGGCGGCGACCGCTTGCGGTCTTAGCTCCGTAGAGGGCCAGGTCGTTGTCGGGGTTGGGGGTTGGGGTCGGGATCGATAGCGATCCCGATGGGCGCTGGGCAGCCCAAGGTTTCGTAAGCGATATTTCGGCGCAGCGCTACTCCGTGCCCGCGTGCGGGCGAGCGAACCGGGCACGCCCATCAGATCAACCCATCCAACGGACTCCTCACCCCCCGCCCGCCGCGGTTGAGCACATGGGTATAGATCATCGTCGTCGACACATCCGCATGCCCCAGCAGCTCCTGCACCGTGCGGATGTCGTATCCGTCCTCCAACAGGTGCGTCGCAAACGAGTGCCGCAGCGTATGCGTGCTCACCCGTTTGTCGATCCCCGCCCGCACCGCCGCCGCCTTCACCTGCTTCTGCAGGCTCGTCTCGTGCAGATGATGCCGGCGGGTCGTCTGCGTGCGCGGGTCGATCGACAGCCGACCGCTCGGGAACACATACTGCCAAATCCACTCCCGCCCGGCGTTCGGCCGCTGGCGCGCCAGCGCATCGGGCAGATACACCGCCCCCACCCCCGCCGCCCGATCCGCCTCAAACTGCGCCTGCACCCCGCCCAGATGTGTCATCAACTGCGGGATCAGCCGCTCCGGCAACGGCACCAACCGATCCCGCCCGCCCTTCGCATTGCGCACCT
The DNA here is from genome assembly GCA_942491465.1 of uncultured Gammaproteobacteria bacterium. Classification (GTDB taxonomy): domain Bacteria; phylum Pseudomonadota; class Gammaproteobacteria; order Chromatiales; family Chromatiaceae; genus CALOBA01. The sequence continues at coordinate 1,029 of CALOBA010000008.1, read as the reverse complement.
CGATCTGCTTGTAGCCGAAGTCCAGGTCCTGCACCCGCAGCCGCAGCACCTCCATCAACCGCAGCCCCGCACCATAGGCCAGCGACGCCATCAACCGATGCTCCCCATCGAGCGCCGCCAACAACCGCGCGATCTCACCCTTCGACAACACCGTCGGCAGCCGCTTCGGCCGTTTCGCCTTGGCATAGTCGCCATAGGCAAACCCCTCGCGGCCCAGCACCTCCCGAAACAGAAACAACACCCCATTCAACGCCTGATTCTGCGTACTCGCCGACACCTTCCGCTCCACCGCCAGCCAGCTCATAAACCGGGTCACATCCGCCGAGCCCAGCGCCTCGGGCCCCTTGCCGCCACAATACGCAATCAACCGCAGCACCCAATCCGTATAGCTGCGCTCGGTGCGGATCGAATAGCCCCGCTTGCGGATCTCCGTCACCATCCGATCCACCACCGCCTGATGCTCCCGACGCACCGCCGCCAGATTCCCCACCTCCCCGAGCGGCTCCAGGCCGCCCACCGCCGGCCCGTAATCCCGCGCCACCGTCGGATGATTCGCCGCCAGCGCCTGGGCCGAGCCCAGCCAATGCCCCCAATCCACCTCCGCAACCCAGGCCGCCCCCGCCACCTCGCCCAAAGTCCGTATAGCATCGACCATCTGCCGGAACTGAAACGCCGTCAGCGCCCCTTCCCGGCCCTTCCTGGCCAGATAATCCGCCACGTCCGACGCCCCCAGCGCCGCCAACCGACGCGGCTTCATCGCCTCCAAGAACTGCTCCGCCCGGATCGTATACCACCGCTGCTGATGCTGCTCGACCCGCTTTTTCTGAAGCCTTTCCAGATAGTTGGACCAGAATTTCTCGATCTGCTCTTCGCGGGTTGACATTGTGGGCATGCAGGCGTATGGTTTTTTCGCAATGAAATCGGACGGGGAACAGGGGTTGTCGGTGGGAGTCCCATCGACAGCGGCAGTGTGTTGTGTTTTGCGGATGATGTATAACCCAATATTGCCTGATTCCGCAATGCCCAATA
>CALOBA010000007.1:0-80584 GCA_942491465.1 uncultured Gammaproteobacteria bacterium | reverse complement strand
CGTCGCCGGCTTCGTGCCTGGCGCGGCCCAGGGCCCGGCGCTGTTGGCCCGGCGATTGCCGCCTGGGCCTGCACACAAGTAGAATCCACGCACATCGCCCTGTACTCGCCCCATCGTAATGGCACTCGACACCGACAAGATCACCGCGCTGGCCCCGGATCAGGCATCGCTCAAGGCCGCCGGCAAGCTGCTCAAGCCCGCGAAGTGGCCGGTCCGCGCACAGGGCGACGGGCTGGCTTGGGGCGAATGCCAGGGCTCCGGGGCCAATCCCTACCGCGCGGTGTTCGATCAGGGCGATCTGGGCTACAAGTGCACCTGCCCGTCGCGCAAGTTCCCCTGCAAGCATGTGCTCGCGCTGATGTGGCAGTTCGCCGAGGACGGCGCCGCCTTTGCCGAGGCGCAGCCGCCGGCGTGGGTCAAGGATTGGCTGGGGCGACGGCGCAAGCCCGCCGACACGCCCGAGCCGCCCTCGGCCGCGGGCAAGAGCCTGGAGGCGGCGCGCTCGGCCAAACCCGACGGGCCCACCGACGCCAAGACCGAGGCCCGCCGCAAGGCTGCGGCCGACAAGCGCGCCCAGGCCACGCGGGCGAGCCTGGAGGCAGCGGCGCTCGAGCTGGAGCAGTGGATCGCGGATCAGCTGCGCGGCGGACTGAATGTCTTCGTCAATGAGGCCGGCGAGCGCTGCCGCACCATTGCGGCACGCTTGGTGGACGGCAAGGCCCAGGCCCTGGCCGGCCGGCTCGATGAGCTGCCCGCACGGCTGATGGCCCGCGCCGGCGTTGCGCGCGTCGACTTCCTGATCCAGGAGCTGGGGCGCATCCTGCTGATCCTGCGCGCCTGGCGGGCGGCCCCGGACGATGCGGAGCTGCACCGCCTCATCGCCACGGCCGAGACGCGGGAATCCCTGCTCGCCAAGCAGGACAGCCTGCGGGTCGATGCCGTCTGGGAGGTGCTGAGCGAGCGCATCACGACCCGCCGCGACGGGCTGGTGAGCCAGTCCACCTGGCTGCTGAGCCACGGCGCCGGCCCCCGCTTTGCGCTGCTGCTCGACTTCTTCCCGGCCACCTTGGGCAAGCGCAGCACCGGCTTCGCCCCCGGCGAGCGCTTTGCCGCCGAGGTCCTCTACTATCCGGCGCGGTTCCCGCTGCGCGCGGTCCTGGCCAACCGCTCCGAGCAGCCGACGGACGCGGCATCCTGCCAAGACTGGCCCGAGCCGACGGCCGCGCCCCTGACGGCCTATGCCGAGATGCTGGCGCAGGCGCCTTGGCTGGACCCGGCGCCGCTGCTGCTGCCGGCGGGCAGACTGGCCGCCGCAGGCTCAGGGCTCTGGTGGCAGCCCGCACAGGACGGACCACCCCTGCCCATCGCCGAGCAGCCGCCGGCGCAGCTTGCGGGGATGACGCTGCTCGGGGCGGCCGGGCTGTGGGACGGCGCCAGGCTGTCGCTGCTCGCGGCCCAGTCGGATTGGGGGAGGCTGTATTTCGATGTCTGAGCTCGCCGCCATCGAGGCCATCAAGGGCCGCTGGATGATGGGCGCCGCCGCCCTCGATGCCGCCCCGGCGGCCTGGCGCGCCGCGCTCGATGGCGACCCGGCGGCCGAGGTCGCCCTGCTCGCCCTGGTCGGGCAGGCGATGCAGGTGACGCTGGCGCCACAGCCGGACGGCGCCCTCAAGCCCGTGCCGACCCTGCCAAGGCTCGCGCTCCCGCCGCTGTCGGACCGGCTGCGCCCGGACTTCCGCCGCCTGCTGGGCGCGGGCAAGCTCCCGGCGGACCGCATCCCGCGCCTGCTCCAGCTGATGGCCGAGCGCGGCGTGACGGTCCATCCCGCGGACCTGATGCCCACCCGCTTCGAGGACCTGCCGGAGGTCTATGCCCCCTGGGCCGACTGGGACGGCAGCGCGGTCGCTGCATCGCATCGGGAACAGCTGACGTTGGAGACCTGGGACGACTGGTGGCCCTTCGAGCGGTTGCCTGCGCTGCGTGCCCTGCGCCAATCGGAGCCGGCGGCGGCCCGCGACCTGATCGCGGCGAAGGCGCGCGAGGTGGCGGCCGACCAGCGCCTGCGCCTGGTGGCGGTGCTGGAGACCGGCCTGTCCGCCGACGACGTCCCCGTGCTGGAGCCCCTGAAGACAGACCGCTCCGGCAAGGTACGCACCCTGGCCGCGGCCCTGCTGGCCCGGCTCGGCATGACCTCGGACCGCGACGAAGAAGCCGCCGAGCTGGCGGACTTCTTCACCCTCAAGCAGGGCCGACTCCTGGGCGCCCGGCTCTCGGCCCGCACGCTGAAGACCGACGCCCAGCGCGCACGACGGGCCGACCTGATGCAGCAGGTCTCCCTCGCCGGACTGGCCACGGCCCTGGGCACCGAGCCCGAGGCGCTGGTCGGCCTGTTCAAGCATCGCCTCAGTCGTGACTTCCTCGCCATGGTCGCCCAAACCGGCTCGGACGCGGCGGTCGAGGCGGCCTGGCACCGGGCCCTGGATGCCGGACTGAGCGCGACCGATGCCGCCGCGCTGGCCCCGCGTCTCGACGCCGACGCCCGCCGCGCCGGCCTCCCCGGCTTCCTGTCCCAGCCGGCGGCCTCGGTGCTGTCCTGGCTCGCGTGGGGGGACGGTCTCTGGGGCACGCTGCCCGCCTCGGTGCTGCTCCCCGCCAAGGCCGTGGGCGACCTCGTCGAGCGCGCCGGCGAGCAGTCCCGAACGCCGACCAACCGCACCGACCCGGTGCTCGCCGACGGACTGTTCGCCCTGGGCCTGCTCGCCGATGCCCCGGCCGCCGGCCGGCTCCTGGAGCGGTTCATCGCCGCCGGCCTGAGCGCGGCCGACCCGCAGCTGGGCGTGCTCGCCTTCAACGCCGCCCTCCCCCCCGAAAACACCCCCCTCGCACACACAGGTCCAACACCATGACCGAGATCCTGCGCCGTCCGGCGGAGCAGACCTACCAGGCCGATCTGGAGGCGCTGAAGGCCATCGACGACCGCCCCAAGCCTGCGGGCTGGGCGCTGAGCCCGCGGGCCGTGGTCACCTATCTGCTGGGCGGTCGCGCCGGCGAGCGCACCATCGAGCCCAAATACGTCGGCGACCGCCGCCTGATCGAGACCGCGGTGGCGACCCTGGCCACCGACCGGGCGCTGCTGCTGCTCGGCGTACCGGGCACCGCCAAGTCCTGGGTCTCGGAGCATCTGGCCGCCGCCGTCAGCGGCGACTCCACGCTGCTGATCCAGTGCACCGCCGGCACCGACGAGACCCAGGTCCGCTACGGCTGGAACTACGCCCAGCTGCTGGCCCGGGGCCCGAGCCGCGAGGCCCTGGTGCCGACGCCGCTGTACCGGGCCATGGAGACCGGGCGCATCTGCCGCCTGGAGGAGCTCACCCGCATGGGCTCGGACGTGCAGGACACCCTGATCACGGTGCTCTCCGAGAAGATGCTGCCCATCCCGGAGCTGAACGACGCCGTCTACGCCCAGCGCGGCTTCAACGTCATCGCCACCGCCAATGATCGGGACAAGGGCGTCAACGAGCTGTCCGCAGCGTTGAAGCGGCGCTTCAACGTGGTGGTGCTGCCGCTGCCCGACGACATGGAGCAGGAGATCGCCATCGTCGCCAAGCGGGTCGCCGAGATGGCCCTGTCGCTGGACCTGCCGGCGCCCAAGAACGTCACCGAGGAGATCCGGCGCGTGCTGGCGATCTTCCGCGAGCTGCGCGGCGGCGAGACCCTGGACGGCAAGACCACGCTGAAGACCCCGTCGGCCACCCTGTCCACCGCCGAGGCCATCGGCGTGATGATCGGCGGCCTGTCCCATGCCGCCTTCTTCAACGACGGCCAGCTCTCGGCCGAGGGGCTGGCGCCCAACGTGCTCGGGGCCATCGTCAAGGACCCGGTGCAGGACAAGGTCATCCTGGAGGAATACCTGGAGACCGTGCTCAAGCGCCGCCGCGACGCCGCGGACTACTACCGCACCCTCACCGAGCTGGTCTGATGCCCGCCGCGGTCCGCTACTTCGGCATCCGCCACCACGGGCCGGGCTCGGCGCGGCGCCTGCTCGAGGCGCTGGAGGCCGAGCGCCCGGCCGAGGTCCTGATCGAAGGCCCGGCGGATCTGACCGAGCTGCTGGCGCTGCTCGCCGCCGCGCAGATGCGGCCCCCGGTGGCGCTGCTGGCCTATCCCGCGGACCGCCCGGCAGAGGCCACCTTCTGGCCCTTCGCGGTGTTCTCGCCGGAGTATCAGGCCGCACGCTGGGGGCTCGACAACGGCATCCCGGTGCGCTTCATCGACCTGCCCGTATCGCGGCGGCTGCCGACGGACGCCCCCGAGGACGAGCCGGCTGAGGAGGCGCCGCAACCCGCCGACGCGTCGCCGCAGCCCGCTGACGCGCCGCCGCAGCCCGAGAACGCATCGCCGCAGCCCGAGGACAGCGACGCCGTCGCCCGACCAACCGTCGCCCACGACCCCATCGGCGCCCTGGCCCGGGCGGCGGGCTACGAAGACGGCGAGAGCTGGTGGCGCGACGTCATCGAAGAGAACCCCGAGCCCGGCCCCATCTTCGCCGCGGTGGCCGACGCCATGGGCGCCCTGCGCGAAGACCGGCCACCCCCCGACCCGCTGGAGGCCGCCCGCGAGGCGCATATGCGCATCGAGATCGCCAAGTCCACCAAGGCCATCGACGGCACCCTGGCCGTGGTCTGCGGCGCCTGGCATGTCCCGGCCCTCAAGGCCAAGCACACCCTCAAAGACGACCGCGCCCTGCTCAAGGGCCTGCCGCGGCAGAAGATCACCGCCACCTGGACCCCCTGGACCGCGCCGCGGCTGGCGACCAGCCGCGGCTACGGCGCCGGCGTCGATGCGCCGGGCTGGAACCGCCACCTCTGGGACACCCCGCCGGCGGAGCTGTCCACGCGCTGGATCACGCGCATCGCGCGTGCCCTGCGCGCCGAGGGCCGCATGGTCTCCACCGCATCGCTGATCGAGACCGAGCGCCTCGCCGTCGCGCTGGCCGCGCTGCGCGAGCGCCCCCGGCCCGGCTTCGAGGAGCTGCGCGAGGCCGCCGTCGCCTGCCTGTGCGACGGCAACGCCCTGGTCTGGGAGACCATCGCCGAGGCCCTGCTGATCGGCGCCGAGGTCGGCAGCATCCCCGACGACGTGCCCCGCGCCCCGCTGCTGGAGGACCTGCAGCGCCAGCAGCGCAAGACCGGCCTCAAGCCCCAGGCGCTGGAGCGCGAGCTGGCGCTGGATCTCCGCAGCCAGGCCGGGCTGTTGCGCTCGACGCTGCTGCATCGGCTCCATGCGCTGGACTGCCCCTGGGGCCGCCTGCAGGACCCCGGTCGCAGCCGCGGCACCTTCCGCGAGCGCTGGCTCCTGCGCTGGGAGCCGGACTACGCCGTCGCACTGGTCGAGCATCTGGTCTACGGCCCCACCATCGCGCAGGCCGCCGCCGGGCGCACCCAAGCGCGCATGCAGCAGGCAACTACACTGGCGGCGCTGTCGGCCCTGGTGTTCACGGCCCTGACGGCCCAGCTGCCCGCGGCGGCGGCCACCGGGGTCGCGCGGCTTTCGGCGCTGGCCGGGCAGAGTTCGGACTGCGGCGACATGCTCTCGGCGCTGCCCGAGCTGGCCGACGTGCTGCGCTACGGCGAGGCCCGCGCCATCGACACCGCGCAGCTCCAGGCCCTGTTCGCGCGCATCGCCATCCAGGGCACGTTGGCCCTGCCCTACGCCGCCCGCGGGCTGGACGCGGAGGCCGGCCAGGCCCTGCGCCGGCAGCTGCAAAGCAGCGACCGGGCGCTGCGGCTGGTGGAGACCCAAGAACCGCTTGAACTCTGGCATCGCACCCTGCACCAGGTCGCCCACGACCCCCGCGTCGCGCGCCTGGTCTCAGGCCAGGCCGCTCGGCTGCTCTACGAGGCCGACCAGCTCTCGTCGGACGCTGCCGTCGCCCTGCTCGCGCGCATGCTCTCCCCGGGCACCCCCATCGCCGACGCCGCCGCCTTCTTCGAGGGCTTCCTGGAAGGGGCCGGCAGCCGGCTGATCCACGACCGGCCATTGCGCCACTGCGTCGATGCCTGGCTAAAGGGCCTGGACGAGGACGCATTCATCGAATCCCTGCCGCTGCTGCGCCGGGTGTTCGCGAACATGGACCCGTCCGAGCGCAAGTACCTGCTCGACGCCCTGCTCGGTCGCCAGGCATCCCAAGCCGGCGTCGCCGTGCTCGCCGATGCCGACGCGCGCTGGGACCGGCAGTTCGCCATCGTCACCACCATCCTCAAAGGTCAGCCCCATGGATGAAGTCGAACGCCGCTGGCGCCTGGCGCTGGGCAGCGACACCGATGCCCTGAGCGACCCCCGCGATTGCCGCCTGGCCGCCGCCCTGGCCGCCCTCTACGACGCCGATGCCGATGCCGGGAAGGGCCGAGGCCGCCGCGGCGGCCTGGGCCGCTCGGCGCCGTCGGTCGCCAAATGGATGGGCGACGTCCGCGAGCTGTTTCCCGCACCGGTGGTACAGGTCATCCAGCGCGACGCCTTCGACCGGCTCGGGCTCAAGCAGATGCTGATGGAGCCCGAGTTTCTGGCCGCAGTAGAGGCCGACGTCAATCTGGTCGCCGACCTCATGGCCCTGCGCGGCGTGATGCCGGAGAAGACCAAGGACACCGCCCGCCAGGTCATCGCCCGCGTCGTCGCCGAGCTGATGGAGCGCCTTCAGCGGCGCACCGCCGAGGCCCTGCGCGGCGCCGTCGACCGCAGCCGGCGGACCACCCGCCCGCGCTTCCCCGACATCGACTGGCCGCGCACCATCCGCGCCAATCTGCACCACTACCTGCCCGAGCACGGCACCATCGTGCCCGAGCGCCTGATCGGCTTTCAGCGCAGGCAGCGACGCATCGTCGACTTAGACGAGGTCGTGCTCTGCGTCGACCAATCCGGCTCCATGGCCCAATCGGTGGTCTACGCCTCGATCTTCGCCGCCGTCATGGCCTCCCTGCCGGTGGTGCGCACCAAGCTCGTCTGCTTCGACACCGCCGTGCTGGACCTGACCGAAGCGCTGGCCGACCCGGTGGAGGTCCTGTTCGGCGTCCAGCTCGGCGGCGGCACCGACATCAACCAGGCCGTCGCCTACTGCGCGCAACGCATCGAGGCCCCCGCCAAGACCCATCTGGTCCTGATCACCGACCTCTACGAAGGCGGCGACGCCGAACAGCTCATCGCCCGCATCGCCGCGCTGCACCGCCTGGGCGTCAACATCATCGTGCTGCTCGCCCTTGCCGACAGCGGCCACCCCGGCTACGACCCCAACCTCGCCGGCCTCATCGCCGCGCTCGGCATCCCGGTATTCGGCTGCACGCCTGACCAGTTCCCCGCGCTGATGGCGGCGGCGCTGCGGCGCGAGGACATCCGGCAGTGGGCGGCGGGGTGGGATATCAAGACGGTGGGGGTGTGAGGGCGCTGCGCTGCGGCGCTTTCTGCGCGGGTAAGGCGGTCGGCGGGTGCGTTATGCCATTAAAAGCGAGGGTGTTTTCGAGTCAGACCGATTGCCCCTGCGGTATCCTTGCCGGCGCAAACCCTCGATACGGAGAAGACCCATGCCGCATCCAGCCATTGACGATCTGCGCGCCCAAGCCCTTGCACTCTCTAGTGGCGAGCGGGCGCAGCTTGCACGCGACCTTCTGGCGAGCCTGGACGGGCCGGCAGACCCCGATGTTTCGGAGGCATGGGAGAACGAGATCCACAGACGCCTCGACCAGATCGACGAGGGCACCGCACGACTCGTCGATCGAGCGGAGCTGACTCGCCGAATCCGCAACCGGATGGCTGTTGCTTGAAGCGATCGGTAAGCGTAATCGATGCCGCGGCGGCATCACCACCGGTTGCCCCATCCACCGCGCTTGACTATGCTCGGAGCCACCGGACCCGCCGGGAGGCAACACCGATGAGCAACCTGCTCGACCCGAAAAACGACTACGTCTTCAAGCGCCTGTTCGCCGATGATCCGGCACTGCTCGCGGACCTGATCAACGCCGTGCGCCACCGCGCCACGCCGATCACCGGGCTTCGGGTGCGCAACCCGACCATCGATGCCGCGGAGCTTGCGGGCAAGTACATCATCCTCGACCTGCTGGCCGAAGATGCCGAAGGCGCCCAATTCAACGCCGAGATGCAGGTACGCCGTCACCGCGCCTGGAGCGCGCGCAGTACCTACTATCTGGCCAAGCTGATCAGCAACCAGCTCTTGGCCGGCGACGACTACGGCCTGCTCTGCCCGGCCATCGGCATCCATCTGCTGGACTTCGACCTGTTCCGCGACCCGGAACATGTCGATCAAGCCACTTGGTGTTTCGAGATGCGCGACGCCGACACCCCGGCTGTCACCCTGGGCCAAGAGATGGCGCTGTACCTGATCGAGATGAAGAAGGCGGACCGCCTGCGCGAGCGGCTACCTAATCCGCTCGCCGCCTGGATCACCCTGTTTGAGCACTGGCAAGAGGACGACCTCATGGCAACCATCACCCACGAACCCGTCCGTCAAGCCCGCGACAAGCTCGCGGCCCTGAGCGCCGACGCCGAGACCCGTCGCCTCGCCTTCGTGCGCGAGCGCGCCCTGCTTGATGAGGCCAGCCTGCTCAAGGATGCGCGCGAGGAGGGGCTTGAACAGGGTATTGAGAAGGGGATGAAAAAGGGCTTGGAGAAGGGCTTGCAGAAGGGAAAGGATGCAGCCCGGCGCGAGACCGCCGTCAATCTGATCCGACAATCCAACCTCGACGACGCCGCCATCGCCTCGGCGACCGGGCTCGATGCTGCCGTGGTTGCGGCGTTGCGCAGCCGAGGGGAGTGATCGCCGGCAGCGATGATGATCAAGCACCCCGACACGGATGCGATGCCAGGCCACCGTCGTTGGCATGCTGAACGCACCCCAGCCCAGGCGGTCCCTGGTCGCGACCGGCCATCGGTGCCGGTGCGCTAGGGCGTCGGCATACTCAGGACGGCGTCACGACGCCTCGTCCGCGGTGACCGACGCCGGCGGATCATCGCCATCATCCGCGGTCGGGCCTGTCCCCCGCGGGCTCGCGCGCTGCGTCTCAGACGCCATGAACGCGGCGAGCAACGCCAGGAGCCCATCCCCGTAGCGCGCCAGCTTCTGCTTGCCGAAGCCCTGAATCCCCGCCAAGGCCCCGCGGTTCTGCGGGCGCTGCTGCGCGATCGACTCCAGCTGGCGGTTGGTGGCGACGACATAGACCGGCACCCCGGCGTCTCGTGCGGTCTCGCGCCGCCAGTCGCGCAGGGCCTCGAACAGCCGTCGATCCTCGTCGGTGAGGTCATCCGGTGGCTTCGGCCCGAGCTCGTCCGCCGCCGCGGGATCACGATACTGCACCCAGATGCTCCAGTAGCTGCGCCCGTCCTGCTGGAAGAACTGCTTGTCCAGCGCGATCAGCTCGCGACCGGCCAGGAAGGCCCGCAGCGGGCCGTCGTCGAAGCCGCCGAGGGCCGGGTCGAAGGCCAGCGTGAACAGCCGGACCCGGCGACCGTCGGCGCCGGTCAGTGCCGGGGCCGGTTGTATGTCGCCGGGCTTGGGTGCGGTGGACTTGGTCGCGGCGCTCGGGGCTGGCTCGGTCGCCTCCGCCGCCCGCGCCAGCGCCAGCTTCAGCAGCGCGCTGACGCTCTGCCCGGCATGGCGCCGTTGCAGCCGCGCCAACTGCTCGGCGCTGGTCGCGTCGAGCCGCAGCGTCAGGCGCCGTTGCCGGTCATCATTGGCGGGCTTGTCTTGGTGGTCGTCTTGTTGCATGGCCTTCGGCTAAAGTATCCGCGGTCTCCCGTACCCGGCGGCACCCACCGGGTCAACCGGGGCGGCAGCTGGAACAACCCGCCGCGCAACCTGCGCAGCGCGAATCGCAACAACTGGCAACCCGGCAATCGCAACCCGGGCGTTCGCCTCGCCAGCACGGGGAGCCGGCCGTCGGGCCGCCGTTACGGCGTCGGTCCCTTGCCCATTCCCCGTCCAGGGCGGGAGACCGGCACCGGGGCACCCGGTCAAAGTGCGCACAACGGCCCCGGGTGTGGTAGGCCGCCACCGGCTCGAAGCCCCCGGGGTCGTTCCTCTTTCAAGCCGTCGCGATGGCCGATGAGGCTTGCCAGCCGGGCGCTCAGGGTCTGCTCGTCGATCAGGTCCGCTTCCCACTCGGCCACGGCATGACGCAGCCGCCGGCGGTTGCGGCGCCAGCCCTCGCCGCTGAGGCGCAGCGCATTCGGGAAGATGCGCCGGCCGAGAAAGCTCAGGCCATGACCGGTGCGGTTCAGGCAGGTGGCGCGCTGCTTCGCCTTCAGCCGCAGCGCGTCGGCGAGGAACGCCTCGATCTCGGTGCGGTGGGCGTCCAGCGCCAGCGGGTCGTCGTCGAACAGCACGAAGTCATCCATGTAGCGCAGGTAGCCGCGCAGGCGCTGGCGCTCCTTGATCCAGTGATCGAGGGGGTCGAGATAGACGTTGGCCAAGAACTGGCTGGTCAGGTTGCCCACCGGCAGCCCCTTGCCGTCGGCGCCGCCGTTATCGACGATGCGCTCCATCACGTCCAGCCCGGCATCGACGATGCGGCTGGCCAGCGTGAAGCGGGCGTTGCGCGGGAAGGATTCGACGCGCTGCATCAGGTTGTCGAGGGTGGCGCTCCAGTGCACGTAGAGCGGGTAGTCGTCGCGGGCCATGGGGTGGGGAACCTGATCGGGAGGCGGTTGTGGGATGGGGGGCCGTGGTTGATGCGGCGCGGAGGGTGGGCGCGATTGCCGAGTGGGGCTGACTTGTCTGCCGGTGTCGGCGTCTTGTCAGCGCTAATCCGCCGGCGAGCGCAGCTTGTCAGCCACATGATGCGCGACATCCTCTCACGGGGCGTTGTGTATGCCAATCGACCCTCGGCATCGGTCGTTTTTTGGACCGGGCCGACGCGAACGGCGCGATTCGGCCTGTCTTGTCAGCCGAGTGCCGACATCTGGCGGACGCCTGACACCTTCGTCAGACGTTTCGGCATATTTGTCTGACATAGGGGTCGAAAAAAATTTCGAAGAGAAAAAGGAAAAAATATAAGAAAGAAGAAGTTAAAGAGTCCTGGCGAGGCGAACGCCCAGGTTGCGGTAGCGAATGCCGGGTAGCCAGTCGAAGCGAAGCGCGCTGCGCAGGTAGCGCGGCGGGTTGTACCAGCTGCCGCCCCGGAGGACCCGGTGGGTGCCGCCCTGGCTGACAAACGGATCGTCTTTGGTCGATGGATAGTCGCTGTCATACCAATCGGCGACCCACTCCCAGACGTTGCCGGCGGTGTCGTGCAGCCCGAACGCGTTCGCCGGGAAGCTGCCGACCGGCGCCGTGAATTCCCAGCGGTCCTTGCCCTCGGTGTGGCCATCGCAGCAGTCGTCGGTGCCATAGTTGGCAAAGTCCCGGCTGGCTGTGTCGCCCCACCAGTACGACGACTCGGTCCCGGCGCGGGCGGCATATTCCCACTCCGCCTCCGTCGGCAGACGATACTCGGCGCCTGTCTGACCGGTCAGCCACTTGGCATACGCGGTCGCGTCTTCCCAACTGATGTTGATCACCGGGCGGTTGCCGCGGCCCCAGCCTCGGTCGCCCGGCTGCTCGCGGTCGGTGGCCTCGGCGAAGCGGTCGTAGTCGTCGAAGGTGACCTCGGTGGTGCCGATGGCGAAGGGCTTGGTGATGCAGACCTCGTGCTGGCGCTCGTTGCTACCACGACCGTCCTCGTCCGGCGGGCTGCCCATCTGGAAGCAGCCGTCGGGGACGACGACCATCTCCGGGCCTTTGCCGCCGGATTCGAGCGGGTCGCGGAAGACGGTGCCGTGGGTCTTGGCCTGTCGGGCCTGCTCTTCGGCTTTGCGCTGTGCTTCCGCAGCCGCTTTCGCCTCGGCTGCGCGACGGGCCTTTTCCTCGGCTCGTCGTTCGGCTTCGGCCTCCGCCTCTCGGCGGTCCGCCTCCTCCGCTTGGCGTCTTGCCTCCGCCTCTGCCTCCTCCTTGCGCCGGGCCGCCTCTTCCGCCAGACGCTGAGCCTTGGCGGCTTCGGCAGCCCTTTGCCTGGCCGCTTCGTCGGCATCGGTCGAAACCGGCTGAGCCGACTCCGGTTCCTCCGGCTCCGAGTCCCAGAACGGTCTGGCGTGATCCGATAGGGCATTGATCAGAATGCCCAGCACAATCGTCCCGGCGATGCCGAGCACCCAGCGTCCGGCACGGTGGGGCAGCGGAGCGGGCTCCGGGCCGGGGCCCGGAGGGACCGGCGGGATCGCGCCCAAGCCGGTACGGAACGTCGGGATGTCCTGCGTGCGCTTCTCGGGCTTCAGCGCCAGCGCCTTGAGCAGCGCCCGCTCGGCCCGGGGCGGGATGTCGGCGCCGAGGGCGGACGGGGGCTTGAGCGGGGTCTTGTTGATCCGCGCCATGACCTCCGGGGGTGGGTCGCCGGTGAGGCTCTGGTAGAGGGTCGCGGCCAGCGCAAAGACGTCGGTCCAGGGGCCTTGCCGGCCCTGGGCGAACTGCTGCTCCAGCGGGGCGTAGCGGCGCTTGAAGACGCCGGTGAGCTGGGACTTCTCGCTGACCGCCTGGCGGGCGGCGCCGAAGTCGATGAGCTTGGCCTGGCCGTCGTGGGTGAGATGGATATTGTCCGGGGCGATGTCGCGATGCAACAGGCCGGCGCGGTGGCAGGCGTCGAGCGCGTCCATGATCGGGCTCAGCAGGTCCATGGCCTGGGGGAAGCCGATGCAACCGTTGTGGGCGTGCAGGTGGTCCTTCAACGTGATGCCGTCGATGTACTCCATGACCATGTAGGCGGTGGCATTGGCCGCAAAGTAGTCCTTGACGCCGACGATGGCCGGATGGCCCTCGAAGCGGGCGACGGCGCGGGCCTCGCTGAGGAACCGATCCAGCCCCCAGGCAAACAGCGCGCTGGCCTCGCCATCGCGAACCACGACGCCGAGCCCGTCGCCGTCGCGCCCGGCCCATTCCGAGGGCAGGTATTCCTTGATGGCGACGCGCAGGTCCAGCCGATGGTTACGTGCCAGGTAGGTGATGCCGAAGCCGCCCTGGCCGAGCACCCGACCGATCTGGTAGCTGGTGCCAAGCTCGGTGCCGATGGCCAGCGCGGGGGCCGGATTTTGGGTGCCGGGCCGCCAGCCGCAGCTGCGGCAGGGGGCGTCGAGCGTGCGCTTGGGATCGATGTGGAAGCAGCTCGGGCAGCGGTTGTCGGGTCCTGGGGTCATGGGCGGGGTCCTGGCGTGCGGGGTGCGCGGGCGGCGCCTTGAGCCGAGCCGGGGTGCCTTGCCGTGGGGCGGCGCCGGGCTCGGGTCGGTTTGTGGTGGAGATGGCAGGGGATTTTACCGCCATGGGTGCACCCGGGTCCGCTGATCGATGGGGGCGAGGGAGGGCGCGGGGGTCACGGCGCAGCGGTCAAGTCTTGCATTGCAACATGCTCCGATTATGAGGTTTTTGACGTTCTGATCGTGGGTCGCTGCAGCCTCGCGGGCGTAGGTCGTAAGGCAGCATCACCAGCGTCCAACACTGCTGCAAAGGCCGCCCTGATCCACGACAGAGCCGCCTCCATCGCCACAGGTGACTCACCATGACCGACATCCTGCGCCGCCCGGCCGAGCAGACCGACCAGGCCGACCTTCAGACGCTGAAGGCCGTCGACGACCGCCCCAAGCCCGCCGGCTGGGCCTTGAGCCCGCCCGCGGGCCGTGGTCACCTATCTGCTCGGCGGGCAGGCCGGCGAGCACAGCATCGAGCCCAAATACGTCGGCGACCGCCGCCTGATCGAGACCGCGGTGGCGACGCTGGCCACCGACCGGGTGCTGCTGCCGCTCGGCGTGCCGGGCACCGCCAAGTCCTGGGTCTCGGAGCACCTGGCCGCCGCCGTCAGCGGCGACTCCACGCTGCTGATCCAATGCACCGTCGGTACCGACGAGACCCAGGTGCGCTGAGGCTGGAACTACGCCCAGCTCCTCGCCCACGGCCCGCGCCGCGACGCCCTGGTGCCCAGGCCGCTGGTCCGGGCCATGGAGACCGGGCAGATCTGCCGGCTGGAGGAACTCACGCGCATGGGCTCGGACGTGCGGGACAGCCTGATCGGCGTGATGATCAGCGGCCTGTCCCATGCCGCCTTCTTCAACGACGGCCACCTGTCGGCGGACGGGCTGGCGCCCAACGTGCTCGGCGCCATCGTCAAGGCCCCGGTGCAGGACAAGGTCATCCTGGAGGAATACCTGCGCGGCGGCTGCCGGCGCCGGACGCTGAGACGGCGGATGAGCCGAGGCAGCAGACCCAACCCGACGACGCATCGACTGCGCCGACCCTCGCCCACGACCCCATCGGCGCCCTGGCCGAGGCCGCCGGCTACCAGGACGGCGAGCGCTGGTGGCGCGATGTCATCGAAGAGAACCCCGAGCCCGGCCCCATCTTCGCCGCGGTGGCCGACGCCATGGGCGCCCTGCGTGCGGACACCACACCCGCCGATGCGGTGGAGGCCGCCCGCGAGGCCCACATGCGCATCGAGATCGCCCAGTCGGCCAAGGCCGCCGACGGGCTCATCGCCGTGGTCTGTGGCGCCTGGCACGTCCCGGCGCTGACGACCAAGCACACCCTCAAGGACGACCGCGCCCTGCTCAAGGGCGCCACCCGCCGCAAGATCACCGCCACCTGGACCCCCTGGACCGCGCCGCGGCTGGCGAGCGGCAGCGGCTACGGCGCCGGCGTCGAGGCCCCGGGCTGGAACCGCCACCTCTGGGACACCCCAGAACCGGAGCAAACCACGCGCTGGATCGCCCGCATCGCCCGCGCCCTGCGCGCCGAGGGCCGCATGGTCTCCACCGCATCGCTGATCGAGACCGAGCGCCTCGCCGTCGCGCTGGCCGCGCTGCGCGAGCGCCCCCGACCCGGCTTCGAGGAGCTGCGCGAGACTGGCGGCGCTGTCGGCCCTGGTGTTCACGGCGCTGACGGCCCAGCTGCCCGCGGCGGCGGCCACCGGGGTCGCGCGGCTTTCGGCGCTGGCCGGGCAGAGTTCGGACTGCGGCGACATGCTCTCGGCGCTGCCCGAGCTGGCCGACGTGCTGCGCTACGGCGAGGCCCGCGCCATCGACACCGCGCAGCTCCAGGCCCTGTTCGCGCGCATCGCCGCCCTCGCCCGCCTGGGCGTCAACATCATCGTGCTGCTCGCCCTTGCCGACAACGGCCACCCCGGCTACGACCCCAACCTGGCCGGCCTGATCGCCGCCCTGGGCATCCCCGTGTTCGGCTGCACGCCGGATCGATTTCCCGATCTGATGGCCGCGGCGCTGTGAGGACATTCAGCAGTGGGCGTCGGGGAACGATATCAAGACGGTTGGGGTGTGAGGATAGCAGGCGAGGCAGAGGCGTCTGTCTCCTGCTGAAAGCAGGGCTTCCGCCTCGAGGTCGCGGGGCCTGAGCTTCGCGACCAGAGCAGCCCCCTCCTGATCGGCACCGCCGCCGGTTGTCCCGACCACCCCCTAGGGCTATGCTCGCAGCTACCCAACAAGCCGGGGGCAATGCCGATCGGATGAGCACCCTGCTCGACCCAAAAAACGACTACGTATTGATCGTAACGACGCTGGAGCGTCGTTACGATCAACCCAGCGCTCCGGTCCGATCGAGAAGGAATTGGCTTTACCTCGCGTTCGGGCTCGCCCTCTATCTCGTCCTAACAGCCATCGCCCTGGCCCTGATACAAGCCTGGCTCTTCTGAGAACCCGCTGGGGCCGTGGCCCTGAACGTACGCAAGTATCCGCCGTCGGTTGGGGCGAGGGGGGGCAGGTCTTGCATTGCAACATTCACCGCGGACCGGCGGACGCTCGCGCACTTGTGGATGCGCCGTTGGGGCAGTCCGCTCACTGCGTCGCTGAAGTTGAACGAGATCACCTTCTATATGACCATCACAGCCTGGACATTTGAGCTCGCACTGTCCGGTACCGCGGCCGGTATCCTCGTCGGGTATCACTTCGTGCATCTGCTCGAGCTGAAGTTCTGGCCGTGGCGTACTTCGTTTGGGCGCAACAGCCGAGCCCGAGCCCGCTGGGCGGAACACATTATGGCGCGCGGCGCCGACATCCTGGCGGTACAGACGCTGCGCAACTGGACCATGGCCGCGACCTTTCTGGCATCGACAGCCATTGTGCTCTCACTGGGTGTTCTGAGTTTTGCGCTGAGCTATGATGGCATCGACAAGTTGGACGATATCGTGCACTTCGTCGGCGTGCGCAGCCACGAGCTCGCAGTGATCAAGGCCTTGCTGGTGGTGTTCGTGTTCATGATGGCCTTCGTCAGCTTCACGCTCTGCGTTCGGTTCTACAACCACGCGGCCTTTCTTCTAAACCTCCCGCAGGAAGACACGGCGGTATTGCCGCTTGAGTCCGACGCGCCGCAGCACGCCCTAAGCCATGGGGCGGGGGCCTACAATGTCGGGATGCGCTGCTACTACGTCTCGATCCCACTCGCACTCTGGATGCTCGGACCGATCTGGTTCCTGGCGGGATCGGTCGTCATGACCCTTGTCATCTATCGTCTCGACCACGGCTACGGCTGATCCCCGGCCGGCTTCGAACTCGATATTCGCCGGCAGCAGGCGATGCTTCAGGCCGCACTGCGGCGGTAATCGCGCGGCGCCATGCCCGTCAGGCGCTTGCATGCCCTGGAAGAATTCGGGGCGTTGTTGTAGCCGACGGCAAATACGATGTCGGCGATGTTCCGGTCGGAATCGGCCAACAGGTCGGATGCGATCGAGAAACCCGCATCTTGGACAATCTCGGAATAGCTCGTGCCGCTTTCCAGCAGCCGGCGCTGCAAGGTCCGCTCCCCTCATACCGACGATCTCGGCCACCATTCCAGGTAACCAATTGCCCGCGCCCCAGCCTGCCTTTGGCGGCGTGATCAAGGAAGACGCGCTGCAGTCCAAGCAATGCTGGGCGCCGCGCATCGTGCTGCCCAATTCGGGTGCGGCTATAATCCCGCGCCACCTGCGCAGCACCCATCCCGATCCCAATTTCGATTCCGATACCGATACCGATTCTGTGAGAGCTGAAGATGAAGCCATACCCAAGTGACGTAACCCGAACCGTTCGTGCGGTTGCCCTGATCGCGCTGCTCGGGCTGCCGGGGGCTGCGGCCTTCGGCCAGCATGCAGCCGAGGCGAAATTGGAGGCGGCGGCCGGTGGAGCTGCCCATGACCTGAAAGCGGCGGTGGATAAGATGCAGCCGGTGGTGGAGCGCTACGGGTACGCTGGCGTCGCCGGTGCCGTCTCGGTAGAAGGCTTTGGTATCCCGGCGCCCGGGCAATCTTTGCTGATGGCCGGCGCGCTTGAGTCGGCCCGCGGGCACATGCACCTGCTGCTCTTGCTTGCGATTGCGGTGCTTGCCGCCGTGCTGGGCAACAGCCTGGGCTACCTGATCGGCAAGCGGGGAGGCCGGCCCTTGCTGCGAAAGCTGCACGTCAACGAGGCTCACGAGGCCAAGCTCGCCGGCCTGTTCGACCGTTACGGCGGCGGCTTCATCCTGTTGGCCCGCTTCTTGGACGGGCCTCGGCAGCTCAACGGCATCATGGCCGGCACCCTGGCCATGCCCTGGTGGTTGTTTTCCGTTTTCAATATCTTAGGTGCCATGCTCTGGGTTGGCGTCTGGGGTTTAGGGGTCTTCTACCTGTCCGAGCACCTGCCCGCGCTCGATGCCCTGTTGCGGCGGATCAACCCCTGGGCAGCCGGCATCGTCGTGGTCGCCGCGATAGCCCTCCTCGTCTATCTGTTCAGGGGGCGGCGACGGGCGCAACCCCCGGTTGCATCTTGACGGCGCGTTCCTCGCAATCCAGCAATGCCGGTTTTGCACCGCCCCCCTTCGCCCGCGCCGGCTGCACAGGTCACCGATTGATCGACTGCACCACCAACTTCGCGCCTAGCGCATGGCAGACGCGGTTAATGGTGTCGAAACGCGGTTGTGCTTCTGGACGCACTGCCTTGTAAAGCGCCTCGCGCGCGATCCCCCTCGCTTTGGCAATCTCAGCTCGTAGTCGGGTCGAGCTTGCGACCGACTACGTGCTCGGCGACCCTGGCGCGGGTGTTTTCATCGCGACGGAGCGGCCGGCGTGTCGGCCCCCAGGCCGACAAGCACTAGGCTGAACGAGGTTGGAAGCAATCAGCCCTCCCCCGCCGCAACGACCGGGTTCTCCAGTGCGCCCAAGCCGTCGATCTCGACGCGCACCCGATCGCCGGCGGCCAGGAACAGCGGCGGCTTGCGGGCGACGCCGACGCCGGGGGGCGTGCCGGTCAGCAGCAGCGTGCCGGGCAGCAGCGTCGTGTCGCGGCTTAGAAACGCGATCAGCTCGGCGACGGAGAAGATCATGTCCGCCGTGCTGCCCGCTTGCCTCGGCTCGCCGTTGATCGTGCAGCGCACCATCAGGTCCTGCGGATCAGCAACCTCATCGGCGGTCACCAGCATCGGGCCGAGGGGGCAGAAGCTGTCGAAGGACTTGCCCCTGATCCACTGCCCGCCGCCGGCGTGCTTCTGCCAGCGCCGCGCCGAGACATCGCAGGCGCAGCAGTAGCCAAGCACATAGTCCAGGGCCTCGTCCGCGGCGACGTCCCGCGCGCTACGGCCGATGACCACGGCCAGCTCGGCCTCGTAGTCCACCTCCGGCCCATGCGCGCAGGCCGCCGGCAGCACGATGGGCGCCTGCGGGCCGATCACGGCGGTGGTCGGCTTCATGAACAGGATCGGCTGCTGCGGCAGGGCCGCCCCGGTCTCCTCGGCATGGGCGCGATAGTTGAGCCCGACGCAGAAGATGTTGCAGGGCGCGACCGGGGCCAGCAGGCGGCTGAGCGTCGCCGACTCGCCGGTGGGAGAGAGCCCGGCGAGCGGATCGCCGACCAGGCGCTCGACGCTGCCGTCATCGCGGCGTGCGCCATGGTGGACCCGACCCCGCGGGTCCTCGAATCGAATGATCTGCATGTTCTGCCCTATTGCTTGAGCCAAAAGGAGCGGTTGACAACAAGACCCCACCGGCGCGAAGGCGCTGGAGATTCCGGCATCCGCGGATCAGGCGCCCCGGGGCGGCTATAATTGCCGACCCGGGTATCCAGACCCGAGCGCCAACAACCTTAGCAATCCGGGGCGATGCGCTCCGCAGCCTATACCAAGGAACCCAACCATGGCAGAACAAGGCTCCGCCGGCAACGTCATCGCGGCGCTTGCCAGCTTCTTCATCCCCGGCCTCGGCCAGCTCGTCCAGGGCCGGCCGTTCATCGGCCTGATCCAGTTCCTGCTCGCGGCCCTGCTGTGGCTGATCCTGCTCGGCTGGATCATCAACATCTGGTCGGTCCTCGACGCGGCCTGGTACAAGGGCTAGTCAAACCTGCAAACTCCCGGACAGCTCAAATTGGCCATGGACCTGCACGCGCAGCGTCGTCAACCGGCGTCCCGGCCGCGGTTTCCTTGCCACCATTCATGACCTGATCGCCGGCGCGGATGGACAGCAGGATCAGCCGACGCCAGTCGCTTGGCGCGACCCCGCTCGGGGAGTCTTCCGTCATCGCGAGCCGCGACACATACTGCTGAAAGCTATGGGTTATCCCGCTTAGCCTTACCGGAGAACAAGCCAGACTTTGACACGCAGATCGTTGTCGCCTCAGTCGACCGGGGCGGCGCAGTGTTGGCGCAGGTGGGCAATCACGTCCGCGGCGTCATCGAGCAGTTCAAGCTTGACCTCCCCCGGGTCGACGGTGCCCTCGGTATGGAAGCGGTCGAGCAGGGCGTCGAGGATGGGCTGCCAGAAGGCGCTGCCGACGGCGACGCAAGGGAAGGCCCGCAGGCGGCCGTTCTGGATCAGCACCAGGGTCTCGAACAGCTCGTCCATCGTGCCAAGGCCGCCGGGCAGGAAGACGAAGCCGGTGGAGTATTTGAGCAGCATGACCTTGCGCACGAAGAAGTAGTCGAAGGTCAGCAGCCGGTCGATGTAGGGGTTGGCGACCTGCTCGTGGGGCAGGCGGATGTTGCAGCCGATGCTGCGCCCGCCGCCCTCCTTCGCACCGCGGTTGGCCGCCTCCATGATGCCGGGGCCGGCGCCGGTCATGATCGAGAAGCCGGCCTCGGCCAGACCGCGGCCGATCTGCCGGGCCAAGGCATAGTTTGGATGGTCTTCACCAAAGCGGGCAGAGCCGAACACCGTAATGGTGGGCCCGATCCGATGCAGGGCGCGGTAGCCGTGGGCCAGCTCGTTCATGACGGTCACGGCCCGGTCGAAGTCGGCGAGCAGGTCGTCCGGACCGGCCAGCAGGTCGGAGTCGCGCTGATGGGGCTTTAGCGGCGCCTCGCCTCCGCTACGGCCGGTGCCGTTTCGTTTGTCTTCTTGCATGGGGGTCAGGGCCTGTCGATTGTCATGCGCAGCATTGATGCGGGAAGGGGCGCTGGAACGAAGTTCGGGGCCCAACCCAGCAGGACAAAACCCCAGACATGCCCCGGTTCAGAACACCAGATTCAACATCGCCAACGAGACCACCAGGAACAGGATGGTCATGATCCCGCCGGCACGCATGTAGTCGGGCACCCGGTAACCACCCGGCCCCATGATCAGGGCGTTCACCTGGTGGGTCGGGATCAGGAACGAGTTGGAGGTGGCGATGGCCACGGTCAACGCGAACACCGCCGGGTTGGCGCCGACGCCCAAGGCCATGTTGACCGCCAGCGGGACCAGCAGCACCGTGGCGCCGACGTTGGACATCACCAGGGTGAAGAAGGTTGCGAGCACCGCCAGCGCGGCCTGGATGACCCAGATGGGCACATCGCCCAGCGCGGTCAGCGTCTGATCGGCGATCCAGGCGGCGGTGCCGGAGGACTCCACGGCCAGGCCCAGCGGGATCAGCGAGGCGAGCAGGAACACGGTCTTCCAGCTGACGGCCTCATAGGCCTCGTCAATGCTCAGCACGCCGGTCAGGATCATGCCGACGGCGCCGGTCAGCAGCGCAACGGACAGACGCAGATCGGTGAACAGCACCAGACCCAGCGTGATGACGAAGAACAGCAGCGCCATGGGCACCTTGTGCGGGCGCAGCTCCTCGTGTGGATACTCGGTGGTGACGACGACGAAGTTGCGGTCCTTCTCCAAGCGCGTGAGATCCAGCCAGGTGGTATGCACCACCAGCGTGTCGCCGATCCTGAACGGCACGTCGCGCACGCCGCCGCGCTCGTAATCGAAGGTATCCTCACCGCGGCGGATAACCAGCAGCGACAGGCCATAGACCTTGCGCATGAAGACGTCGCGGGCAGTCTTGCCGATCAGCGTGGAGCCGGGCGGGATGACCACCTCGGCGATGCCGGCCTTACCCGAGGACAGGGCCTCGCCGAATTCCTCCAGCTCCGGGCGCAGCTCGACGCCGTTGGCCTCGACGAAGGCGTCCAGCTTGTCCTCGGCCGCCATCAGCCCGAGCAGGGTGTTGGCCTCGATGCCAAGACCGCGGTCGATGCCGGAGGCGCCCAAGCGCACGCCATCGCCCTTGTTGACGGCAATGACCCGCACCCGCCACTGCTGTTCGATCTCGTTGACGTTCATACCGACGATGGGGCTCGACGCCGGCACCCGGGCCTCGAAGGCCGAGAAGGCATCGAGTTCGTAGGTCTCGGCGTAGTAGGCCATCGGGTCCTTGGCCTCCAGCTTGTCGGTGCCCCGCGACGGCAGCACGAAGCGGCCGGCGATGACGAAATAGACGATGCCGGTGGCGAGCAGCGCGATGCCGATGGGCGTCACGTCGAACAGCGAGAAGGTCCCCATGGGCGCGACGCCCTCGGGCAGGGCCTTGTTCGAGGTCAGGATCAGATCATTGAGTAGGATCAGCGGCGAGGAGCCGACCATGGTCATGGTCCCGCCGAGGATGGCGCAGAAGCCCATGGGCATCAGCAGCCGCGACATCGGCAGCCCGGTTCGCGCCGAGATGCGGCTGACCACCGGCAGGAACAGCGCGGCAGCGCCGACGTTCTGCATGAACGACGAGATCACGCCCACCGTGCTGGAGATCATCGGGATGATCCGCGTCTCGGTGGTGCCGCCCACGCGCATGATGAAGCTCGCCACCCGCGACATGATCCCGGTGCGGTCGAGCCCGGCGCCGATGATCATCACCGCGATGATCGAGATCACCGCATTGGACGCAAAGCCGTCGAACAGGTGCTCCACCGGCACCAGCCCGTGCTCCAGGCCCATCAGCGGCGCCAGCAGGCTGGTCAGCCCGAGCAGCACCATGACCGTGACCGCCGCCACGTCGACACCGACCACCTCGAACGCGAACAGGAAGATGGTCAGCACCAGAAAGGCCATCACCCAGGCGATCTGTACCGACGGCACCAAGCCCGCCAGATAGATCGCCCCAACGGCAAAGGCCACCGCGGCCAGGTCCTTCAACGACACCGCCCGGATCAACGCACGCATAACCACCTCGTCCACGCAACCATCAAGAAGTCGCCCATGGTACTGAATCAACCGTGGCCACGCTTGGGTTTTGCGGCAGGACGGCCGTCTTCGGCTTGGTCGTCCGTGCTTGGCCGAAAGAATGACCAAGGCCGCAAAACGCGTTGCCCGTCTCGGGCCGGTCACATACCATCCCCGCATATCCGACAACCGACGATTGGAGACTCACCAACGATGACCCCCGAGAACAAGGCCCTGGTCAAGCAGTCCTGGGCGAAGATCATGCCGATGGCCGACGAGGCGACGGAAATACTCTACGAACGTCTGTTCACGCACCACCCGGAGGTCAAGCCCCTGTTCAAGGGCGAGCTGGACGAGCAGGGTCCGAAGCTGATCCGCATGATCGACAAGGCGGTCACCGCCCTTGATGACCTGGAGCCCCTCGATCGGGTGATCCACATGATGGGCGCCCGCCACAGCGGCTACGGCGTCGGCGACGAGGACTACGCGAAGTTCGCCGACGCCCTGCTTTGGACCCTGGAGCAGGGCCTGGGTGACGACTTCACCCCCGAGACCCGCGCCGCCTGGGTCAAGGTCTACGACGAGTTGGCCGAGATGATGAGGGACGGCGCGGCCATGGCCTGACGGGGCTCAACCGGAGAACCGCGCCACCTCGGTGATGCGCTGCGCTCAATACTCCCCTGGCGTGCCATGCGCGTTGCCTGGATAATGCGCGGCCTTTTGTCAGGAGTCCCCCACCGTGTTCAAGAACGCCAAGGTCTTTCAGCTCAGCGCACCCTTCACCCTCGACGCGACGCAACTGCACGAGCGGCTCGCCGAGCACCGCGCCCGTCCGTGCGGACCCCAGGAGCTGATGACGCTGGGCTGGGCCTCGCCGCTGGGCCCCGCGGCGCAGATGTTGGCACACCCGGCCAACGGCTGCCTGTTGATCGCCGCGCGCCGCCAGGAGCGGCTGCTGCCGGCCTCGGTGGTCACCGAGGCCGTGGCCGATCGGGTCGCCGAGATCGAGCAGACAGAGGTGCGTGACGTGGGCCGGCGCGAGCGCACCCGGCTGCGCGAGGAGCTGGTGATGCAGATGCTGCCCCGGGCCTTTACCCGTTCGCGCACGGTGCTCGCCTATGTGGACCCGCGCGACGGCTGGGTCGTGGTCGATGCGGGCAGCGACAAGGTCGCCGAAGAGGTCCTGTCGCTGCTGCGCAAGACCCTGGGCTCGCTGCCGGCCAAGCCGCTGCGCCCCGGCGTTCCGGTCGCCGATCGGCTCACCGCCTGGGTCGCCGGCGGTGAAGCCGAGGCCGGCTTCGACATCGAAGATCAGTGCGAGCTGCGCAACCCGGCGGACAGCAAGGCGGTGATCCGCTGCCGCGGCCACGACCTGACCTCGCCGGAGATCCAGGCCCACCTCGACGCGGGCCAACGCGTCGTCGCCCTGGCCGTGGACTTCCAGGAGCGCCTGTCGCTGCTGCTCGACGAAGATCTGGGCCTGAAGCGACTGCGGTTCGCCGACGAGCTGATCGAGGAGGCGATCGACGACGACGCCGAGGACGAGACCGCCCGCCTCAACGCCGAGCTGACATTGCTGAGCGGTGAGCTGCGCGACCTGCTGGCGGCGCTGGTGACGATCTTCCAGGTGCCCGAGAGTACTGCCGAGGCCCGAGGTTAGACCCGGTTCGGCTTCGCGCGGCGCGGCCGATTCCGCCTTTTTGTCGTTGTCGTTGTCGAAATCGCGTATCGATCCGACGACGACGGCGACGACCGGCGCTCAGGCCTGATAGAAGTCCCGATACCAGTCCACGAACCGCTTCACGCCGTCCTCGACCGAGGTGTCGGGCTTGTAGCCCACCGCATCCACCAAGGCCTGAACGTCGGCATAGGTGTCGGGCACGTCGCCGGGCTGCAACGGCAGCAGGTTCTTCTTCGCCTCCGCCCCCAAGCACTGCTCAAGCACCTCGATGTAGCGCAGCAGTTCCACCGGCTGATTGTTGCCGATGTTGTAGAGCCGATAGGGGGCCGAGCTGGTGGCCGAATCCGGCTCATCGCCGCTCCAGTCGGGATTCGGCTCCGGGATACGGTCGAGCACGCGCACGATGCCCTCGACGATGTCGTCGATGAAGGTGAAGTCGCGCCGGTGATGGCCGTAGTTGAAGACGTCGATGGGCTCGCCCGCGAGGATCGCCCGCGTGAACTTGAACAGGGCCATGTCCGGCCGACCCCAGGGGCCGTAGACGGTGAAGAAGCGCAGACCCGTCGTCGGCAGCCGGTACAGATGGCTGTAGGTGTGCGCCATCAGCTCGTTGGCCTTCTTGCTCGCGGCATACAGGCTCAGGGGGTGATCGACATTGTCATGCACCGAGAACGGCATCTGCGTGTTGGCGCCGTACACCGAGCTGCTGGAGGCATAGACCAGATGCTCGACGCCGTTGTGCCGGCAACCCTCGAGCACATGGGCGAACCCGGACAGGTTGGTGTCGACGTAGGCCAGCGGATGCTCGATGGAGTAGCGCACCCCGGCCTGAGCGGCCAGATTGACCACGCGCTCGGGGCGGTGCTCGGCAAAGGCCGCGACCATGCCTTCGCGATCGCCCAGGTCGAGGCGCAGATCAGTGTAGCGCTCATACTCCAAGGTACGCCGCAGCCGTGCCTGCTTGAGGCCGACGTCGTAGTAGTCGTTCAGGTTGTCGACGCCGACGACCTCTTCGCCACGCTCCAGCAGCCGCAGCGCCAGGGCGGAACCGATAAAGCCGGCGCTGCCGGTGATCAGGACTTTCATTGCTTTCTCATTGATTCAGCGTTTCCCCTAAGGCGATTGCCGGAAATCGCCTAGAGCCGACCATCCACAGCCTCTGCCGGCAACAGGTGCTTGACGTCGTACAAGATGCCATCGGGCTTCGCCAGGCCGCGCAGTGCCTCCGCCCCCATGGCCGCGAAGTCACGGTGCGCAACGGCGATGACCACGGCGTCGTAGACCCCGCCCGAGGTCGGCTCCACCAGCGCGACGCCGAGCTCCGCGCGGGCCTCATCGGGGTCGGCCCAGGGATCGTGGACATCACAGCTGATCCCGTAGCCGGCAAGCTCGGCGATGATGTCGATGACGCGGGTGTTGCGCAGGTCCGGGCAGTCCTCCTTGAAGGTCAATCCGAGGATCAGCGCCCGCGCGTCGCGCGATAATCCGCCACGCCGGGCGACCAACTTGACCACCTCGGAGCCCACGAAGGCCCCCATGCTGTCGTTGAGCCGGCGCCCGGCGAGGATGATCTCCGGCTGGTAACCGATCGCCTGGGCCTTATGGGTCAGATAGTAGGGATCCACGCCGATGCAGTGCCCTCCCACCAGGCCGGGCTTGAACGGCAGAAAGTTCCACTTACTACCGGCGGCAGCCAGGACCTCATCGGTATCGATCCCGAGGCGGTTGAAGATGATGGCCAGCTCGTTGATGAGGGCGATATTGACATCGCGCTGCGTATTCTCGATGACCTTCGCCGCCTCGGCCACCCGGATACTGCTGGCGCGGTGGGTGCCGGCGGAGATGATCCGACGATAGAGGCCATCGACGAAGTCGGCGACCTCGGGCGTGGAGCCCGCGGTGACCTTTTTGATCGTCGTCAGGCGGTGCTCCTTATCGCCCGGGTTGATGCGCTCCGGGCTGTAGCCCGCGAAGAAATCCTGGTTGAAACGCAGACCGGAACGCTGCTCGAGGATGGGTACGCAAACCTCCTCGGTCGCTCCGGGATAGACCGTCGACTCGTAGACGACGACATCACCCGGACGCAACAGGGCACCGACGGTCGCGCTGGCGCTCTGAAGCGGGCTTAGGTCGGGCTGCTTGTGGGCGTTGATCGGGGTCGGCACGGTGACGATGTAGACGTTGCATTCGGCGAGCGCGGCAGGGTCGTCCGTGTAGACAATGTCAGCGGCCGCCGCCAGCTCGCCGGCAGACACCTCGAGCGAGCGGTCCCGACCGGCCCGCAACTCGGCGATGCGTCGGGCATCGACATCAAAGCCGACGGTTCGCCAGCATCGCCCTAGCTCCACCGCCAGCGGCAGGCCCACGTAGCCCAATCCGACAACACCGACAATCGGCTCCGCGGGCAAGCGGACAGCGCGACGGGAAGACTCATCTATGGTCGACATGGATCGAAGCGGCTCAATTAGCTGGAAGATTCAGGTGGCATCGAGCACCGTCGCTCAAGATCGACCGCGCTCGTATGCGGTCCGGCATCATAGCAGCAGCGCTGCACAGTGACGAGCCGCCCTTAGCGTTCACTTATCGTCGCCGAACCTGTTCGATGCCTATGGTAGGATGCGTTCGGGCGGAACCACCCAACTAGTCCCTGCCGGTCGCAGCATCGCGCCCGCGACCAAGCTCCCGGCAGGGGGCGAGCGGATCGCCCGCCAACGTTATTTGGCGCGCGCCCCCACGCGCTTCACTGCATCTTGGAGCCACGCATGATTCGCGTCCTCGGATACTACGTCTCCAGGATCTATCTCCTCCTTGGCCTGGTCGAGACCGTGCTGTTGGTGGGCGCCTCCCAGCTCGCCATTCTGGTCCGGTTCGGATGGCAGAGCCCGTTCCAGCCGGGGATGTGTCCGCTGTGCACATCGATCGTATTCGCGCTGGCGCTGGTCACGTCGATGCTGGCGATGGGGCTCTACCAGCGCGGCATCCATGAACGCGAGTCCGGGCTGATCGTGCGCTTGGCTTTCGCCTTCGCCATCGGCACCACCGTCCTGGTGCTGGTCTTCTATCTGGTGCCGGCGGTCTGGATCGGACGCGGGGCCCTGGCGCTCGCACTGGTCTTCGGCTTCATCGCGATCGTGCTCGTACGCCTGCTGATCCAGCGGTTTGCCGGAGCGGGATACCAGCGTCGGCAGGTGCTCGTGCTCGGCGCCGGAGACCAGGCACGGCTGCTTCGCGAGAAAGCCTATCAAGACCCGAGTCGCGGCTTCGAGATCGTCGGCTTCGTGGCCATGCTGCTGGACGATCAGAAGGTCCCGATTGAGGAGATGCTCCCCGCGGGCCGACCGCTGTTGGACTTGGCGATCGAGTACGAGGTCGACGAGATCGTCGTAGCCGCCGACAACCGCCGCCAGGTGCTGCCGATCGAAGAGTTGCTCGACTGCAAGATGAGCGGTTTCGCGGTCATGGACCTGTTGACCTTCTTCGAGAAGGAGATGGCGCTGATCAAGATTGACCTGCTGCACCCGAGCTGGATCATCTTCTCGACGAACGGGTTCCGCCGCGGCGTGTCCGGACTCTACGGCAAGCGCATCTTCGACATCGTCCTCGCCACCTCGATGTTGATCGTCGGCATCCCGTTGATGGCGCTGATCGCCATCGCCAGCCTGATCGAATCGCGTGGACGGCACCCCATCCTCTACCATCAGATACGGGTCGGTCAGGACGGACTGCCATTTCGCCTGCATAAGTTCCGCAGCATGCGCCCCGATGCCGAAGCCGACGGCCGAGCGCGCTGGGCGAGCCTCGACGACGTGCGCATCACCCGTCTCGGCAGATTTGTTCGCAAGAGTCGCCTGGACGAACTGCCGCAGCTGTTCAACGTGCTCAAGGGGCAAATGAGCCTGGTGGGGCCCCGCCCCGAGCGGCCGGAGTTCGTCGAGCAGCTGGCGGCGAGCATTCCATTCTACGCCGAGCGTCACCGCGTACTGCCGGGCGTCACCGGTTGGGCACAGCTGCTGTACGCCTACGGCTCCGGTGAAGAGGATGCCAGACGCAAGCTCGAGTACGATTTGTACTACGTCAAGCATGCCGGCATCGCCCTCGATCTGATCATCCTGTTGCAGACCGTCGAGGTCGTGCTCCTCGGCAAGGGCGCACGCTGAACAACCCGATCGATTATGACTGCACCAACCTTGCCGCTCGAGCTTATCGGGAGCCTCGGGTATACCGCCGCGGCGGTGCTGATGCTGTTGCTCGGCGTTCTGATGTCGACCACGTGGCGCGGGCGCATGCTGGGGGGCCTGCTGCTGGCGGCGATCCTCTCCAGCGCCATCTGGGCCGGCTGCCTGGCGATCCAGTCGGCCTGGCACAGTCTCCCGGTCGAAGTCATCCGGGGGCTGGAGATGCTCCGCAACCTCAGCTGGCTGCTGTTTCTGCTGCGGGTGCTGCGGTCGCTTGCCGGCACGGGCCAAAAGGCCGCGTTGCTGTCGGCGACGCAAGCCGTCGTCATCGCCACCGCCGGCCTGTCCATGCTCCCGTGGGAGAACTGGCTGAGCCTCGTCAGCCCCGCACTGGCGAGCAATGCGGGGGCCCTGCGCCTTGTCGTCCAGCTCTTGCTTGCGATCCTCGGGCTGATACTGATCGAGCAGGTCTATCGCAACACGCCGCAGCAGCATCGATGGGGAATCAAGTATCTCTGCATCGGCGTCGGCTCGCTGTTCGCGTTCGACTTCTTCTTCTTCGCCGATGCGGTGCTGTTCCAGCGCCTCGATCACGATATTTGGCTGGCGCGCGGGGCGGTCAACGCCATTGCCGTCCCGGCAATCGCCATCGCCGTCGCCCGCAACCCGCACTGGTCGTTCGATCTGTCCGTCTCCCGCGCCGTCGTCTTCCACAGCACGGCGCTGCTGGCCACCGGCATCTATCTGGTCGTCATGGCGTCCGCGGGCTACTACATCCGCTTCTACGGCGGCGAATGGGGCCGTGTCTTCCAACCGATGTTCCTCTTCGGCGCCGGACTGATGCTGATCGTGCTGCTGTTCTCGGGCCAGCTGCGCTCACGTCTGAAGCTGTTCGTCAGCAAACACTTCTTCAGCTACCGCTACGACTACCGCGAGGAATGGCTCCATCTCATCGAGGTCCTGTCCGGTAAGGCGCTGCAGGCATCACTGCCCGAACGCGTCGTCTATGCGCTCGGCAAGCTGGTCGAGAGCCCCGGCGGCGCAATCTGGCTCCGCGATGACGACGGCGTCTACCGCTTCGCCAGCTGCTGGAACCTGCCGATCTCGCAGGTCGACCGGCATTGGGCGCCGAGTTCCACGGATGCGGCACTCGAAGCGCTCCCGGAGGTCGAAGACGTCCATGACGCCGACAGATCGCAGCCGGGGTCTACACGGGAACTGCCGCAGTGGATCGGCGAGAACGACATATTCTGGCTCTGGGTGGCCCTTATCCACGACGACAAGCTCATCGGCTTTACGCTGCTCGCCCGCCCGCGCGTGCCGCAAGCCTTGGGCTGGGAGAACACCGAGTTGCTGCGCACTGCCGCCCGCCAGGCAGCGAGCTATCTCGCGCTGGACCGAGCGGCCAAGGCGTTGGCCGAGGCACAGCAGTTCGCCGGCTTCAACCGACTTTCCGCATTTGTCGTGCATGACCTCAAGAACCTGGTGGCCCAGCTCTCGTTGATCACACGCAATGCGGAGCGCCACGGCCACAACCCGGAGTTCATCGCGGATGCGATGCAGACCATCGGCAACGCCGTTGAGCGAATGACGCGCCTGCTGGTACAACTGCGCGCGCCGGCTGCGTCGCAGCACAAGGAGCCCCTCGACCTGAGGTCGCTGCTCAACGCGGTGGTCGAGCAACAGCGCTGCCGAGCCCCGGCCCCGGAGCTTGAGCTGGAACCCGGCTTTGCGCCGATGATCGACGCCGACCGCGACCGGCTTGCTGCCGTCATCGCCAACGTGGTTCAGAACGCTCAGGAAGCGACGGCGGGAAGCGCCTCTCCACGGGTCGAGCTGCGGCTTTACCGGCGGGAATCCATGGCGCGGATCGAGATCAAAGACAACGGTTGCGGCATGGACGCCGACTTCGTCCGCGAGCGTCTGTTCCGGCCGTTCGACTCAACCAAAGGGCTTGCCGGTATGGGCATCGGTGCGTACGAATGCCGCGAGCTTGTGCACTCCCTCGGCGGGCATGTGGACGTGGAAAGCAGCCCGGGGCACGGCACCCGATTCCGAATCCAGCTACCGCCTTCGCCGGCAGCGGCCCCGAGTTCAACAACATCGATCAGGTACGCCCTTGGATAATCGTCGCAGCGACGACCGGCCGACACAGCTCCTCGTGGTCGAGGACGATGAAGGGCTGCTGCGGCAGCTGAAGTGGACCTTCGATGACTTCGAAGTCCTGACCGCGGACAACCGCATCGACGCCCTTGCAACCGTGCGCCGCTCCGCACCGACAGTCGTCACATTGGATCTGGGCCTCCCCCCCGACCCGGGTGGAACCAGCGAAGGCTTCCAGGCGCTGACCGAGATCCTCACCTTCGCCCCGGAAACCAAGGTCATTGTCGTCACCGGGCACGACGACCGCAGCAACGCGGTCCGCGCCATCGGGCTCGGCGCCTACGACTTCTACGAAAAGCCGATCGACCCCGATACCTTGCGCCTGGCCGTCGAGCGTGCCGCGCGCCTGGCCCGGCTCGAGGAAGAGAATCGCAGGCTCAGCACGCAACAAGGCGGCTCGCCGTTCAGCGAGCTGGTCGCCGTCAGCCCGGAGATGGCAAAGGTCTGCCGCACGGTCGAGAAGCTCGGACCGACGGATGTCACCACCCTGATCCTCGGCGAGAGCGGCACCGGCAAAGAGGTGCTGCTGCGCATCCTGCATGCACTCAGCGATCGCGCCAACAAGCCGCTGGTGGCCATCAACTGCGCGGCGATTCCCGAGAACCTGCTGGAAAGTGAGCTGTTCGGCTACGAAAAGGGCGCCTTCACCGGCGCCCTGCGAACGACCCGCGGCAAGTTCGAGGTTGCCGACGGCGGTATCCTTTTTCTCGACGAGATCGGCGATCTGCCGATTGCCCTGCAGGCGAAGCTGCTGCGATTTCTGCAGGAACGCATCATCGACCGCATCGGCAGCCGCCGCGGGATACCGGTCGACGTGCGCGTCGTCTGCGCCACGCACCAGAACCTCCCGTATCTGATCGAAAAGGGCCACTTCCGCGAAGATCTCTACTATCGGATCAACGAGGCGACCATCGCAGTCCCGCCACTGCGCGAGCGCGAGGGCGATGCCGTTGTCCTCGCCCGCGCCTTCCTGCACCGCTTCGCCCATCAGCACAAACGTCCCGTCAGAGATTTCACCAAGCACGCATTGACCGTCATAGAGAGCTATAGCTGGCCCGGCAACGTGCGCGAACTGGAGAACCGGATCAAGCGAGCCGTCATCATGAGCGACGGCCCCAAGATCACCGCCGAAGATCTGGAGCTGGCCGACGCCGTGGTCGAGTCCGAGCCGTTCGACCTGCGCGAGATTCGCGAGCAAGCGGAGCGGCGCGCAATCAAGCGCGCGTTCCATTTCTCCGGCGACAACATCTCGCGCACGGCCGAGCTGCTCGGCATCACCCGACCGACGCTCTACAACCTGTTGAAGAAGTACGATATCTCCAGTCGCTAGGCCTCCGCGCCCGGCGACCGGGAATCTGACCCCTTAAGCCCCATCCACCGCGCTCATCGGAGACATCATGAGACCGATTTCAACACCGCTGCAAAGCACCGTCCTCACCCTGGCCCTTTCGTTGGCGCTGCTGTCGTTGCCGGGGCGTGCCGATACCGACTCGGCGCTGGCCGAGGCCAATGCGCAATTCGACCAGGGTGAGCTGCGCTCCGCGATGATCACGCTGAAGAACCTGCTGCAGCAGGACCCGGGCGTGCTGGAAGCTCGACTCCTGCTGGGAAGGACCCAACTCGAACTCGGCGAAGGTGCCGGTGCCGAGAAGGAGCTGCGCCGCGCCGCCGAGCTCGGCGCCGATCCATCGCAGTGGCGGCTGGATTTGGCCGAGTCGCTACTCCAGCAGGCCAAGTTCGACGAGGTCTTCGAGCTGCTCCCCATCGCCGAGCTGCCCGCGCAAGAGCATGGCAGGGCCCACGGTCTGCGCGGTCGGGCACACCTGGGCCTGGAGCAGCCCGACGAGGCCAGAGCCGAGTTCGCCAGGGCCGTCGAACTCGATCCGACGGATCGCATGGCCGGCGTCGGGCTCGCCCAACTGTCGCTGCTCGCGGGCGACCTGGAGGCAGCTGCAAATGCAGCCGACGCATTGCTTGCCCAGACCCCCGATGAGGTCGGCCCGTTGCTGCTGCGCGCGGAGATCTACAACCGACAGCAGGCCAACGCCGAGGCGGCGGCCACCTTGACCAAGGTGCTGGAGATCGAGCCGAACAATCTGCGCGCCCTCATCTCTCGCGCCACCATCGCCGTCAGACAGCAGGACTTCGAGGCCGCCGCCAAGGATCTCGATCAGGTCGATGCCATCAACTCGGACATCGTCATTGCCCGCTATCTGCGCGGCGTCATCAGCTTCTACGATCGGGACTGGGACAAGGCTGCCGAGCTGTTGCAGCAGGTGCTCTCGGCACAGCCCGGCCACATTCAGAGCCAGTTGTTGATGGGCGTGATCAGCTACGCCAAGAACGAACTGCAGATCGCCGATGAATATCTCAGCAACGTGCTGCAGGCACTGCCGAACAACCTCCAGGCGCGCAAGGTCTTGGCGGCCACCCGATTGAAGCTGCGCGAGCCCCAACGCGCAATCAAGATCCTGCTGCCGGCGGTAGAACAAGAGGGGGACGCCCAGCTGATGGCGCTGCTCGGCAGCGCCTACCTCCTCAACGGCGAAGCCGAGAAAGGCCAAATCTGGCTGTCGAAGGCGGTCGAGGCCGCCCCCGACGTCGCCGCGCTGCGCACCCAGCTCGCCCTGACGTTGATCGCCGACGGCAAGATGGACGAGGCCATCACCGAACTCGACTCGGCCGTCGACCTCGGCCAAGACGTCCTCCAGGCCGACATCCTGCTGGTGCTGACACTGATCAAGGAGGAGAAGTACGATCAAGCCGTCGATGCCAGCCAAGCCCTCGAGCAGCGGCGACCCGACAGTCCCATCCCTTACAACCTCACCGGCCTCGCGCTGATGTCCAAGGGCGACATGCCGGCGGCCCGAGAGCGCTTTCAGAAGGCCCTCCAGATAGACCCGGAGTTCACCACGGCGAACATCAATCTCGCCCGCATCGAGGTCGCGCAGGAAAACGACGACAAGGCGGCGGAACTTTACCAACAGATCCTGGCCCGCAAACCGGAGAATCTAGCCGCGCTGCTCGCCATGGCGGCACTGGCCGAGCGACGCGGAGCGGTTGACGAGATAGAGGAATGGCTGGTGAAGGCCCAAGATGCCAACCCTAACGCCATACAGGCCGGCCTGCTCCTGTCGCGTCTCTATATAAGGCAACAAGACCATCTCAAGGCCCTGGCCGTTGCCAGTGATCTCGCAAACCGTTTTCCCGACAACGCGGCGGCGCTGGAGCAGTATGCGCGGGCGGCAACGCTGGCCGGTGAGACGACCAACGCCATCCGCACGTTCGACCGTCTGGTGGAACTGCGCCCCGATAACGCCGAGCTGCACTACTTGCGCGGCGGCGCACTTTGGAAGGACTCCGACTTGGCCGGTGCGGCAGCGGCGTTTCGCCGCGCCCTATCGGTGCGCCCCGACGCTGCGCAAGTGAAGATCGCCTTGGCCTCGGTGTTGGCGGACGACGGCGACATCGACGAGGCGGTCCAGATCGCCCGCGAACTCCAGGAGGAGTACCCGGACCAGGCGCTGGGCTTTCGCATGGAGGCCGCCATTCAGAAAGCGGCACGCAATCCGGCCGCCGCCGTCGCGCCGCTGCGCAAGGCACTGGACCTAGCGCCAGGCTCCCAGACCGTCCGCGACCTGACCGAGGCACTGCTCGGCAACGACGAGATCGACCCCGCCATTGGCGTCCTCAAGGACTGGCTCGACGACAACGCCGACGACCAGGCCTCCGCGTCCATGCTGGCGATGCTGCTGCAAAGCAACGGCGAGGACGACGCAGCCCTGGAGCTTTACACGTCGCTGTACGACGCGGGTGTGCGCAACCTCGTCGTGCTCAACAACATGGCCTGGATGCTTCAGGAGCGCGGCGATGCACGCGCCCTCGATCTCGCGCGCGAGGCCTACGACCAAGCCCCGAACCGTCCCGAGGTCGCGGACACCTACGGCTGGATCTTATTCAACAGCGGCCAGCGCAGCGAAGGCTTGAGCATCCTGCAGCAGGCCCACCTGGCATTCCCGACCCAAACCGAGATCGCCTACCACGTTGCGGTCGCGCTCGATGCCGTCGACCGATCCGAGGAGGCGGTCACCATCCTGCGGCGGTTGCTGCGCGAGCACCCGAACGCCGAGCAGGCCCCACAGGCAAAGGCGCTGCTCGAGGGCATTCTGAAAGACGACGCCGGCGCAAACGCCCCCGCCGGCTAAAGCCCGCGCCCCAACGCCAGCAGCGCGGCACCGTAGGCCGCCTGCTGGTGCCGGGCGGGCTGCACCGCAATCCCGAGCAACCGCCGACGCAGCGACGTCCAGACCGGGTTTTCGGCGCCGCCGCCGATAGTCAATACACGCCGCGGCGGCGGTGCGCCGAGCTCGGCCAGACGTCGATAACCGGCGGCCTCGATGCGGCCGATCCCCTCAAGCAGCCCGTGGAGAAAGCGCCGATCATCGGCCGGGCGCGGCGACAGCCGGGGCTGCAGCGCGGGATCATTCCGTGGAAATCGCTCACCCGGGCCCGGCAACGGATAGTAGTCCAGGCCGGACGGCATCGACGGATCGATCCCGGCACTGAGCATGCGGATCTGCCGGTCGTCGAAGAACTGCCGCAGCACCGCCCCGCCGGCGTTCGAGGCCCCGCCGACCAGCCATCGGCGACCGATGCGGTGACTGTAGACGCCGTAATCCGGCGCGCTGACGGGACGATCGGAGACGATCTTCAGCACCAGCGTGCTGCCCAGTGCGGTAATCGCATCGCCGGCTTGGGCAGCGCCGGTTGCAAGCACCGCCGCGGTGCTGTCGGTGGTCCCGGCACAGACCACCACACCCGGCGCCCATCCGATCCGTGCGCACACCGACTCGGCCATTTGGCCGAGCACCTCGCCCGGGCGATGGCAGCGCGGCAGCGCAATCGGGGCCAGCGCCAATCGCTCCAGCCAGGCCGGCCAGGTCTCCTGCGCCGGCTCGAAGCCAAGCTTCAGGCCATTGTTCCAGTCGCTCGTCCCCTGTCGTCCGAGCAACCGGCCAGTGAGCCAATCGGCCTGATGCAGGGCCAGGACCGGCGCGTGCGGTCGGTAGCGCTCGCGCAGGAACATCAGCTTCGCCAGCGCGGAGCTGGCCCCGCGGGCCGGCGAGTCGGCCGGCGCCACCGCCGCGATCTGCTGCGCCTGCAGCCGCGCCCGGCAGTCGTTGTACATCATCGCCGGTCCCAGCGGCATGCCGTCGGGTCGGCACAACAGCAAGGTCGCCGACGTCCCGTCCAGACCGAGCGCCTGCACCGGGCGGTCGTCCAGTTGCCCACCGAGCCGGCGCAGCACCTCCAGCAGCCCCTGCCACCATAGCTGCGGGTCCTGTTCGACACCCCCGTTCGCCAGCCGCAACGGCGCCGGCAACGGCGCCACCGCCTCGGCGATCGGCTCGCCGCTCGCCGTAACGGCCACCGCCCGACAGCCCGAGGTGCCGACATCGACACCGACCGTGCAGCCCGTGGTCATCGAACCGACCGGCTCAGGGTAGCTGCACCGGCGCCGGCGCCTGCCAATCCTCGGCCCGGTGCTCGACGACCACCGTCGTATAGA
Organism: uncultured Gammaproteobacteria bacterium; assembly: GCA_942491465.1. GTDB lineage: Bacteria > Pseudomonadota > Gammaproteobacteria > Chromatiales > Chromatiaceae > CALOBA01. The sequence goes on along the minus strand of CALOBA010000007.1, from coordinate 44,554 downwards.
TGCCGCCGCGGACGTTGAACTCCGCGGTCAACCGCATGAACCGCGGCGCCACCGCGACGACCAGATCGTTGAGCATCAGATTCGTCACCTTTTCGTGAAAATGGCCCTCGTCGCGATAGGACCAGACATAGCCCTTCAGCGACTTCAGCTCCACGCAGCGCTGCTCGGGGACGTACTCCAGCGTCAGCTCGGCGAAATCGGGCTGGCCGGTCTTCGGGCACAGACAGGTGAACTCGGGCACTCGAATACGCACGCTGTAGTCACGCTCGGGCTGGGGGTTCGGAAAGGTCTCGAGCAGCTTACTCGGTGCGGTCGTCATCCAGAGGGTCTCCAGTTATGAGGGAAGAACAAGTTCAAGATCGGGATCGGGATCGGGATCGGGATCGGGATCGGGATCGGGATCGGGATCGGGATCGGGATCGGGATCGGGATCGGGATCGGGATCGGGATCGGGATCGGGATCGCCGCTAGGATACTCGAAGCTGCCCAGGCGATGAGGCACCCTCGCGCGACGCCCGGCATCGCCTTCATGCGCAACCGCGAGGTTGTGGTCCCAAGGGCCGTCCAGTATCGTGCCGCCATGCGTCTGGAGAAGATCAAACTGGCCGGGTTCAAGTCCTTCGTCGACCCGACGACGGTGCCGTTCCCGAGCAACCTCGCCGGGATCGTCGGCCCCAACGGCTGCGGCAAGTCGAACGTCATCGACGCCGTGCGCTGGGTCATGGGCGAATCCTCGGCAAAGATGCTGCGCGGCCAGTCCATGGCCGACGTCATCTTCAACGGCAGCACCTCGCGCAAGCCCGTGGGCCAGGCCGGCATCGAGCTGATCTTCGACAACAGCGACGGCGGCGCCGGCGGCGAGTACGCCCGCTTCAACCAGATCTCGGTCAAGCGCCAGATCTCCCGCGACGGCCAGTCGGTCTACTTGCTCAACGGCTCGCGCTGTCGCCGGCGCGACATCCAGGACCTGTTCCTCGGCACCGGTCTGGGTCCGCGCAGCTACTCCATCATCGAGCAAGGCATGATCTCGCGCTTCATCGAGGCGCGCCCGGAAGAGCTGCGGCTGTTCCTGGAGGAGGCCGCCGGCATCTCCAAGTACAAGGAGCGTCGGCGCGAGACCGAGAACCGTATCCGCCACACCCGCGACAACCTCGCCCGCCTCGACGACCTGCGCGAAGAGGTCGCCAAGCAGCTCCAACACCTGGAGCGCCAGGCCGCCACCGCCGAGAAGTACCGCACGCTCAAGGCCGACGAGCGCCGGCTGAGCGCCGAGCTGACGGCCCTGCGCTGGCGCGATCTCGATCAGGAGATCGAGACCCGCGACCGCGCCTTGGCCGAGGCCGAGAACCGCGTCGAGGCCGAGCGGGCCACCCAGCGCCGGCTGGAGGCCGAGATCGAGGAGCATCGCGACGCCTACAGCGAGGCATCCGAGCAGTTCAACGCCGTGCAGGGGCGCTACTACGCCGTCGGCTCGGAGATCACCCGGCTGGAGCAGGCGATCCAGTTCGCCACCGAGAACCGCAATCGCCAGGAGGCCGAGCTGGGCCGGGTGCGCCGCGAGCACGAGGACGCCGCCGCGCTGCTGCAGCGCGATCACGAGCGCCTGGCCGAACTCGACGCCGCGCTGGCCGCCGACCTGCCCCGACTGGAGGAGGCCCGCGAGCGTCAGGACAGCGCCGCCGAGGCCCTGGCCGCCGCCGAGGACGCCCTGGATGCCTGGCAAGCCCAGTGGGACGCGGTCCAGCGCGAGGCCGCCGCCCCCACCGAGCAGGCCCAGACCGAGCGCGGTCGCATCAACGCCTTGGAACAGCGCATGGCCCAGGACGACCAGCGCGCCGCGCGCGTCGACGAGGAGTTCGGCCGGCTCGACACCGCGGAGCTCGGCGAGCGCATCGAGCGCCTCGGCGAGCGCTCCGAAGGCCTCGACGAGCGCATCGCCGCCGCCGCCGATGCCCAGACCCGTACCACCGAGCAGCTGCGCGACCTCGACGAGCAGCGCCGCGCCCTGGGCGCCCGGCTCGATGCCGCCCGCACCGAGCTGTCCACCTCCCGCGGCCGCCAGGCCTCGCTGGAGGCCCTGCAGGACGCCGCGCTGGAGGCCGGCGGCGATGCCGTCGCGGCCTGGATCGAGGCGCGCGGCCTGCAGGACGCCGAGCGCCTGCTCGACCTGATCGACGTCGACCCCGGCTGGCAGGCCGCCGTCGAGTCCGCCCTCGGCGAGGCCCTGAGCGCGGTCTGCATCGACCCCGACGCCTTCGACGCCCACGGCGCCGCCGCCGACTGCGAGGGCCTGACGCTGCTCGCCGCCGGCGACGCCGCCGAGCCCGCCGCCGGCCTGCTCGCCCACGTGCGCTGCCCCTGGCCGCTGGACGCCCTGCTCGCCGGCTTCGAGACCGCCGAGGACCTCCCCGAGGCCCTCACCCGCCGCGCCGCCCTCGGCGCAGAGCGGCGCATCGTCTGTCGCGACGGGCGCATCATCGGCCGTGACTGGCTGCGCACACCGGCCGGCAGCGAGGGCCTCGCCGGCAGCCTGGCCCGCGCCGACGCGCTGAAGACCCTGCAAGCGGCCATCGACGAGCTGGAAGGCGTCATCGACACCCTGGCCGACGAGCACGATGCCATGGCCGAGCAGCGCACGACCCTGGAGACCGAGCGCGACCAGGCCCTGGACCAGGTCGGCCGCCTCAGCCGCGAGCGCGCCACCCTCGACGCCGAGCTCGGCGCCGCCCGCTCCCGGCGCAAGCACCTCGAAGAACGCCGCGAGGGCCTGACCGCAGAGCGCGAAGAGCTGGCCGAGCGCCGCGACGAGGCCACCGACGAGATCGAGACCGCCCGCGAGCGCCTGCACCAGGCCCTGGAGGCCGTCGACGCCCTGGCCGGCAAGCGCGAAGGACTGGAGCGCGAGCGCGAGCGCCTGCGCGCCGCCGTCGCCGAGGCCCGCGCCGGCGCCGGCGCCGGCGCCGACGAGGCCCGCCGTCTGGAGCTGGCGGTGGAGACCCGCCGCGCCTCTCGCGACGGCATCACCGCCGCCCTGGAGCGCGCCGAGGACCAGCTCGCATCCCTGCAGGAGCGCCGCGACGCCCTGCTCGACGCCCTCGAGGAGACCACCGAGCCGGTCGCCGAGCAGCGCGAGCGCCTGGAGGAACAGCTGGGGCTGCGGCTGGACGTGGAAAGCGCGCTCACCGAGGCCCGCGACGCCATGGAGCGCCTCGACGCCGCCGTACGTGCGAAGGAGCAGCAGCGCCAACGCACCGAGCAGCGCGTTGCCGAGGCCGTGCGCGGCCTCGACGGCCAGCGCATGGAGCGCCAGGAGCGCCTCATCCGCCGCCAGACCCAGGAAGAACAGCTCAAGGCCGACGGCCAGCGCCCCGAGACCGTGCTCGCCGACGTGGCGGCCGATGCCGATGCCGAGACCTGTGCGAAAGCACTGGAACGCGTCGGCAACCGCATCGCCCGCCTCGGCAACATCAACCTCGCTGCCATCGACGAATTCGAAGAGCAATCCGAGCGCATGCGCTATCTGGACGAGCAGCACGGCGACATCAGCCGCTCCCTGGAGACCCTGGAGACCGCCATCCGCAAGATCGACCGCGAGACCCGCGCCCGCTTCAAAGAGACCTTCGATCGCGTCAACGCCGGTGTCCAGCAGCTGTTCCCGCGGATGTTCGGCGGCGGCAGCGCCTACCTGGAGCTGACCGGCGACGACCTGCTGGAGACCGGCGTCACCATCATGGCGCGCCCCCCGGGCAAGCGCAATTCCAGCATCCACCTGCTCTCCGGCGGCGAGAAGGCACTCACCGCCGTATCGCTGGTGTTCGCCATCTTCCAGCTCAACCCGGCCCCGTTCTGCATGCTCGACGAGGTCGACGCACCGCTCGATGACGCCAACGTCGGACGCTTCTGCGAGCTGGTGCGCTCCATGTCCGAGCAGATCCAGTTCATCTTCATCACCCACAACAAGGTCACCATGGAGATCGCCGACCACCTGATCGGCGTGACCATGCACGAGCCCGGCTGCTCGCGTCTGGTCGCCGTCGACGTCGACGAGGCCGCCCGCCTGGCCGCCGCATCCTGACCGCCCGCCGCGCCGCTGCTATACTCCGGCCTCTGCGCCTGCCACCGACCGAGCCACCACCTGCCGAGACACCACCGAGGGTCACTGCCAATGGACGCCGCCACGCTGCGCATCATCCTCATCATTGCCGGGGCCATGTTCCTGGTCGCCCTCTATCTATGGGAGCGCCGTCGTCAAGACCTCGAAGACGACGACGCCGACGAGACCCCGCCCCCGTCCAAGCGCGAGCCCCAACTCGGCAGCTACGACGACGATGACGACGACCTCGCCCAGCCCCCCGAGCCCCCCGCCGCCGAGCCGGCCGAGCCGAGCCCGCCGACCGCCGCCCCCAAAGACCCGCTGATCATCCAGTTCTTCGTCGTCACCGACGACGAGCCCTTCGACGGCGACGCCATCATGGTCCTGGCCGAGCGCCACGACCTCAACCCCGGCGAGATGGACATCTTCCACCGCCACCCCAGCGAAGGCGTCGCCGAGACCCCGCTGTTCAGCATGGCCAACCTGGTCAAGCCCGGCACCTTCCCGTTCGACAACATGGAAGATTTCCAGACCCGCGGCCTAGCCCTGTTCGCGCAGCTCACCGGCGCCCCCGGCGATCTGATGGTCTTCGACGAGATGCTTCAGGCCGCCCGCGCCCTGGCCGAATCCCTCGACGGCGACCTGCAGCAGCACGACCGCACCCCGCTCAGCGTCGAGCGCGTGCAGGAACTCCGCTCCCGCGTCGTCGCCCTCGTCGGCGGCGGCTGAGCCGGTATTGCCTGGCTGGAATTCGGCGACTGTGCCCCCAGGAATGGGGGGCGAGTGAACTTCAACTGCCCGGAAATCCCCATGCAAGATCTCAGCATCGATCAACAGATCCTGGTGGCCATGCGCAAGACGCTGGCCGCCGTGATCAAGGACGTCACCCCGCCGCCGGGCATGAAGCACCCGCTGTCCGAGGGGACCATCCAGGACGTACGCCAGTGCCTGGCGCTGATCGCCGCCCGCGAGAAGGAGCTGGCCGATGTCCAGGGCCGCGGCGGCGAGCGCCCTTACTACGCCGATCAGCCCCAGGAGGCCCAAGTCGTCCCCATCGCCGGCCTGGGCAAGCGCCGCAACGACCACTGAGCCGGGGCTTGCCGATCCATGCGCCGACTTAGGCTTCATCACACCCCGATCGGCTTCGCGCTCCTCGCGCTCGCCGGCTCGGCGACCGCCTGGGAGCGGGAGCCGCCGACCTCGGCGACGTCCGCCACCACGCCCTGGGACTACAGCGGCGAGCGCGGCCCCGAGCAATGGGGCGCGCTGTCATCGGACTATGCCGCCTGCCGCCAGGGCCGGGAACAATCACCGATCGAGCTGCACAGCCCGCGGACCATCCAGCCGCCCTGCGAGCCGCTGCGCTTCCGCTACCGCAGCAGTTCGCTGTTCGTAACCAACGAGGGCAACGCCCTGCGCATGGGCTATGACCGGGGCAGCTTCCTGGTCATCTCCGGCCTCAGCTACGAGCTGGTGGAACTGCGCATCCACGTCCCCGCCGAGCACCGCATCGACGGCCGGGTCGCCGACGCCGAGCTGCAGCTGATCCACGGCAACAACCGCGGCGACATTGCGATCCTGTCGGTGCCGCTGCAGGCGGGTCGCCGCACCAACCGGATCTTCAGCCGGCTGGTCGAACTCGCCCCCACCGAGCAGGCAGAGCAGCGCTACCATCGCAACGTCGGCGTCAACGCCATGTTCCTGCTGCCCGGGCGCAAGGACTACTTCAGCTACCGTGGCTCGCTGACCCGCCCGCCCTGCACCGAAGGCGTACGCTGGTATGTACTGCGAACGCCGCTGGAGGTCGCCGCAGACGACCTGGAGCGGCTGAAGGGCGTGATCGGCAGCAGCGCCCGCCCGCTGCAAGAGGTCGGCTCGCGGGACGTCAATCTCCTCTGCCCGCCCTGACCGGATAGATGCAGCGTTGCTGATGCGGGGAACGACATCGGTGACGTCGTTCGATCCCGGGCCAACTGCTTAAGGCGATTTCTGTCAACTTTCATAAGCTACAACCGGCTCAGCAGCTCGGCCTTTTTCTGCGAGAATTCATCGTCGGTCAGCAGACCGTTGGCATGCAGCGTGCCAAGCCGCTCAATGGCGGCGAAGACATCCATATCCGCGGCCGATCCTTGAGCATCCGCCGCCCCCGACCCCGCCTGGGGCGGCGATGCCGGCGGTTGCGGCTGGTTCCGGGGCTGCTGACGCTGCCCGTCGATGGAGACCACCGGCAGCATACTCAGATTCACCGTGCCGTACTGGCTGGTGAACAGGATCGAGCCGCCCATGCCCTGCTGCTGGGAGAAGCCGCCGATCTGGTGGTCTTGGGTGTCGTAGACCCAGACCTGGCCGCCGGTGTTCACCGCCAACCGCCGCGCATTGCCAAAATAGGCGTACTGCACATTGTTCTGGCTGCCGGTGGCGCTGGGCGACCCCAGGTCCTGCGGCCACCAATGCTGCGCCGGATCGGGAACGAACAGGCTCGACTGCCCCGGCATGGCCCCCCCACGCTGCGCCTGCTGCCCGCCCCCGCCCTGGGACTGAGACTGAAAGCTCCCGGACTGCAACAGCCCGGGCTGATTGGCCAGGATGCCGGCGATCTCGTTGCACAGCGCATCCACCGAGCCCTTGAGGCCGTTGTTGAACATATCGCCGAGCATCAACATCCCGCCCTGCATCCACTGCCCGGACCCGGCAAACTCGGGATGGCTGAACTGGGCCATGGAACCGTTGCCGTTGAGCACGGCGAAGAACATGTGCGCGACCGCATCCTGGCTGAAGCCATAACGCTGCGCGAGGCCGGCGACAATGCGCTGACCTTCGGGGGTGAGTTGCTGCATGAGAGACCTGTTTGAGCGCTGATGATATTGGGCGGCAAGCTAACACAGAAATCGTAGGTGCATAGGACGATCTCGCAGGTGAGCGACAGCCGGCAGCGGACAGGGCCCGCGGCGCGGCAGCGGCCCAGCGAGCGGGTGTCGACGTTGCACACGACCCCAGGCTTTCCGCTCTTCCCTCAGTTACGACTCCAGGGTCATGGACGACCCCAGCGACTCCAGGTTCTTGACTGTTGACTTATGTAAAGGCACGAGTCAAGACCTGACCCCCTTCCCCTTCTCTCCCCCCCCCTTCTCCCCCCAACCTCAAACTCCATCTAAACCAACTCCTTCAACCATCATCAATCCAAAAACATATCTTTCGATACGGCGACTGGGCGACCACCAGACGCGAGACTGCCGCTTTGACATACCGAAACGCCGCCGATATGAGAAAATGACCCCGCAGCAGATCAAGCCACCGCATGGATGCCTCTTGGATTGTCTGCCTAATATTTGTCTTCGACATCTGGCTTCGCAGGGATGGATAGCTCTTGTAAATGTGATTCAACTTTTCTAGGGCAAATAGAGCTTGAGCGCCTCGACGTGAGGAATCGGTCACAATTCTTCGATATAACTGTCTGGCCAATACCTTCCGTGCGGTTAACAATGTCCGCCAAGATCAGCGGTTCTGTCGCAGACTCAAGATCGGAAAGCCATTCTTGCGCACTCATTAACGGGAACGAGAGGCTTGGAACCTTCGCGATATGTCTTACAAGCCGTTGCAGCGTCACCTCGGACACGACTGTGTTTTCCATGGAATAGCCGAACGTCCTCAAAACCTGCGGGTGATCTGAATGCTCTTGTAGCAAGTCGTAGTCAGAATCCATCGCAATAAGAAAATCACCGGCGCCAGATGAAATTTCGGCGAGTCTAGCCTCAAGCTGTTTCTTGCCGCCCGCGTCCTCTACCTTCACGTCAATTTCGGAGAAATGGTCGAATAGCAGTTCCCAGAAAACGATGTCATCGTCTCCTTCTACATAGACGAGCGTGTCAACCGCGAAAAACTTATCCAGTACATTGCGTGCTTCTACGGAGTATTCCAGCTCACTCATCGACCAAAGCCTCCATGTCAAAAATACAATCGCGATACTTGGAAGCTACTTCTGGGGAATGCGTTGCGGCAACTATCTGGGCGTTCGGGTTTAGTTCCCGCACGGCAGGAAGTATCCGCCGTTGCCAAGCGATGTGAAGAGAAAGCTCGGGCTCATCAGCCAAGAAGACATGGGGTCGTCGATCTTGGAGCAGCGCCTCCACCAGCAAAATTATGAGCTGTTTCTCTCCAGACGACAGCCGCTCGTGAGCCAGCGGCCCATGGTCGGTTTCAACAACTAGCTTTCCCGCTTCAAACTCGAACTTCTTGTCTGCGATGAAGTCACGCACGATCTTCAGGAACATGTCAACTTGGGAAAATATCTCCTGTGTTTTATTCTTCGCGTCGAGTGAGAGATCGATGATCTTTCGTGTTTTGCGAAGTGCTTCAAGCGGTTTTATATCTATTGTTTTGGGCCTGCCATCTGCGTCAGATTCCTTGTTGTCTCCCCGGATTTTTGCAATAGTTTCAGCAATTGCATTAACGTGAAAGCGGATTTTTTTTCTGATATCCGTGTTGATAGAGTTGAGTTGCGCGTATGCGGAAGTCAGTTTCGATTGCTCTTGGGCTTTGTCAAAGTCCAGAACCCATCCACCATCCTCCGCGTCTTCTTCCCCGTATAGGATGGATGCGAGGACATCGGATTGGAGTTTCTCGGATACCTCGCGAGCTTTTTGGGAAAGTTCGAACTGATACTGTGTTAGTCCCTTCAGTGCTTGACTTAATCGGTAGTCCACCGGCGACATCATACGCGTACCCCGGCCGTCCCTAATCTCATAATCGTCGTCGTGTCTCAAGCGATAAACGGAAAGCGAAGACAATGATACCAAGGACTCCAGTTGGTCTCGAACAATAGATGCCTCTTCTTGCATGCGCCGGCGCATTGCGAGCGGCATCCGGCGCTCGTCCAAAACTAAAAGACGCAGTTTGTACTTTCTTTGAGAGATCTGATACTCAATGACAGGGTACGGGTATTCTTCGTCATCAACCTTTATTGCTCTGATAGTCTTTGTTCTCTTTCCTTTGGCGAGGGTGATTTGCGCGGATAGGAAGTCGTTGTCGGCAAGTTCGGATACATCTGCCGAAAGTACCGCGTGCAGAATGTTCATAAATGTCGTCTTACCGGTACCATTCCTCCCAATAATGATGTTGACGTCCGGATTAAAATTACAACGAGCATCGAAGCGATGCCAGAGTCCGTCGATTGCAACTCGCTCAATCTTATACAAGAGTCCGCCTGCTTGCTTTCATGTGGCTAATCTCAACCGCAGCCCGCGCCAAACTGCGGTCACGCGAAGCGCCCGCCGCAGTTTGGCGTCGGGCTAGCGGGCTCGTTGGGCTGGGTTTTTGATTAACGGGTTCAAGATCAAGTCTTCAAGGTAGACGTAGGCCCCTGGTCGAAATGGCTTCATAGATGTTTCTTCCGCAGCAAGCGTGTTCATGAAGCCCGCGATGAACGCACTGAATTCCTCGAAGGGAGGCGAATCCGACGAACTCTCTAGCCCATACCAATTCCGTGTGTCCGAACGATAGAACCAATATCCTTTTCCCAGCACACAGAGAACCGAGCACGGCGGATGCCCCGGTTCTGTATGTTTCAAGTACCGATCCAGTTCGGAGCCGGAAATATCGGATTTGAAGGCGAGAAGTGCTGTTGCCGGCAAACTTCCACCCTGCAGTGAGCCGTCACTTTGCGTTTTTGGGAACGAGATGAGGCGACTCACCGACCGAAACTTCTTGTTGGCGTCTTTGACTTCGGAGGCAGTCAGCGTAGCCTTTATTTCAAATGCGTACTGAACGCACTCTACTGGGTATAGGCCGAGCTCTCTGCTCACGAGAATTGGTGGTGCAACCTTCTTGTGAAACACCAACAGATCGATCTGATCAGATAGGTTCTGCTTCGAATCAATTATTTTTCCGGACCCGCATTGGTAGCTTTGAGTCAAAAACGGCTCAATGCAGTTGCGTGCTGCAACCTCCCGAATTTGACCCACAATCCCAGGGTGTCCGAGATTGGAAGCTAGGCTATCCGCGTTTTGTTTCGCTGCGGCGATTCGATTTGCGATGTAATCGAAATGCTGTAATGGACGGAAACGAGAATATTGGGCATTGCGGAATCAGGCAATATTGGGTTATACATCATCCGCAAAACACAACACACTGCTGCTGTCGGTGGGACTCCCACCGACAACCCCTGTTCCCCGTCCGGTTTCATTGCCGAAAAACCATACGCCTGCATGCCCACAATGTCAACCCGCGAAGAGCAGATCGAGAAATTCTGGTCCAACTATCTGGAAAGGCTTCAGAAAAAGCGGGTCGAGCAGCATCAGCAGCGGTGGTATACGATCCGGGCGGAGCAGTTCTTGGATGCGATCAAGCCGCGTCGGTTGGCGGCGCTGGGGGCGTCGGACGTGGCGGATTATCTGGCCAGGAAGGGCCGGGAAGGGGCGCTGACGGCGTTTCAGTTTCGGCAGATGGTCGATGCTATACGGACTTTGGGCGAGGTGGCGGGGGCGGCCTGGGTTGCGGAGGTGGATTGGGGGCATTGGCTGGGCTCGGCCCAGGTGCTGGCGGCGAATCATCCGACGGTGGCGCGGGATTACGGGCCGGCGGTGGGCGGCCTGGAGCCGCTCGGGGAGGTGGGGAATCTGGCGGCGGTGCGTCGGGAGCATCAGGCGGTGGTGGATCGGATGGTGACGGAGATCCGCAAGCGGGGCTATTCGATCCGCACCGAGCGCAGCTATACGGATTGGGTGCTGCGGTTGATTGCGTATTGTGGCGGCAAGGAGCCCGAGGCGCTGGGCTCGGCGGATGTGACCCGGTTTATGAGCTGGCTGGCGGTGGAGCGGAAGGTGTCGGCGAGTACGCAGAATCAGGCGTTGAATGGGGTGTTGTTTCTGTTTCGGGAGGTGCTGGGCCGCGAGGGGCCGCGGCGGACGGTTGGTGCCGTGCCGAGCGCTGATCCCTTATGGCGACTATCTGGGCGGGGTCCAGGCGGTTTGAGGCGGATCGGGCGGCGGGGAAGAAGAACGGGGTCAGGTCTTGACTTTTTCCCGCCTGCGGCTAAGCTGCGAGGCATGGCTAGACCGCTGCACGACCGGGGTCAAGTCTTGTATTTTGTATAAAATACAAGACTTGAACCCCAGGCTTTCACCTAGACAGCGAGCCCGAACAGGCTGTCGACCAGGCCGGCAACCAGCACCGGTCGCGGGCGCTGGAGCCCCTTGGACGGCGTCAGCCAAACCCGGTCGCCGATGCCGACGCCGAGCTTGTCGGCGAGTCGCCGCGCCATCAGCAAGCCCTGTTCGGGCACCGGTGCCAGGCTGCCGTCGGCATTGCGCGAGACGGTGAGCGTTGCGTCCTGGCGCGGGCCGATGACGGCGCCCTTGTGCCGCCGGCTGCCGTGGGCGAAGGTGCCGACGACAGTGAGCACGGGCTCGGCGCGCTGCACGCCGGGCAGCCCGGCCGCCTCCAGCAGGGCGCCGCCGTCGAGCGCGTCGCGAAAGTTGAACTGGAACACAAAGCCGACGTTGCGCCGGCGGTGCTCGGTCAGTCGGGCATCGTCGAGCCGGGCCAGGTCCTCGCCGCCGCACCAGACCTGCCCTCGGCTCGGCCGATCGATGCCGCATCGCCGCGTGTAGGACTTAAGCACCGTGGTCCTCCCGCAGCGACGCCCCATCAATGATCCCGCGCACCAAAGATCGCGGTGCCGATGCGCACATGGGTGGCGCCGGCCGCCACCGCCAGCTCGAAGTCTTGGGTCATGCCCATGGATAGGGCGCAGCGGTCGCGGCCCGGCAGCAGGTCGACGACAGCCTCGCCGAGCCGGGCCATGCGCGTGAACAACCGGGCGAGCGCGTCGGGCTCGGCCTGGAACGGCGCCATGGTCATCAGTCCGATGGGGGCCAGGGCCGGCAGCGCGGCAATCCGGGCCAGGGCATCGCGCAGGGCCGGGAGCTGGGCCGGGTCCTGCTCCCAGTCGTAGACGGCAAAGCCGCTCTTGCTCTCCTCCCCGGAGATGTTGACCTGCACAAAGACCGGCAGCTGCCGGCCCAGGTCCACAAGCTGATTGGACAGCCGCTCGGCGATGCGCAGCCGATCGACGGCATGGAAGCAGTGGGCGTGGCGGGCCACGGCCTGGCTCTGGCGGGTCTGCAGGTGACCGATGAAGTGCCAGGTCAGATCCGGCAGGTCGGCCAGGGCTTGGGCCTTGGTCTCGAGTTCGTCGGCGCGGTTCTCACCGAAATGACGCACGCCGGCGGCGTAGGCGGCGCGGATGTCGTCGATGGGCTTGCGCTTGCTGACCGCGATCAGCTCCACCGCCGCCGGATCGCGCCCGGCGCCGCGCGCGGCGAGGGCGATGCGTTGCCTAACCTGGGCCAGACGTTGTTCGTGGATGTTCATGGGCGGGCCGGCGTCAGCAGAGTGCATCGCAGTTCTCCAGCAGCGCCATGGCCGCATCCTGCCAGCTCGCGTCGGCGGGGATGGCCAGGGCCTGGGCGATGCAGCGGTCGATGCGCGTCCCGCGCTCGGCCAGCAGCAGCGGCAACGCGCCGATCACGCGCTCGCGGGGGTGGCGGATGCTGCGCAGCGGCTGGCGCAGCAGCTCGGCACCGCCGAGCCGCCGGGCGGTGATGACCATCGCCCGCAGGGACCCGCCGAGGCCCAGCGGCTGGCCCTTGGGGATGCCTGCCCGGCAGTAGGCGTGCCAGTCGCCGATGGGACGGCCGAGCCGGCGCTCCTCCAGCGTACGCAGGCTGTCGAGCCAGATCCAGCTGCCGCGGGTCTGCCAGTCGTCCGGGTGCTCGTCGGCAAAGGCGCTGTAGTCGGGCTGGAAGCGCTGCCGGTAGGCCAGCTCGTAGAGGCCCATAAACTTGGCGTGATGGCGCTGATCCAGCGCATGCAGCCGCTTCAGGCGCTCGGGATAGCTCGGGTGGTATTGCTGCGCGGCGGCCAGCTTGGCATCGCCGGCGGCGAGCATGGCCCGGAACAGGTTGTCGAAGTAGCGCTGGTTGGCGTCGGCATCGAACGGGTCGCCCCGCAGCAGGCGCTGCTGGTTCTCCAGCAGGCGCAGGCCGTGCTCCAGCAGCCGACGGGTCATCTCGCCGGGGGCGATCTCGTAGAACGGCATCGGCGGCATCGGTCGCATGCTCCCCGGGTCACCGTCGACCACGCGATGCCCCCAGCGGATATCGGCGTTGTCCAAGGTCGCCGGCAGGGCCGGCAGGCGCTCCTCGCGCCAGAGCTGGATGCGCACGTCGACCCCGAGGCGGCTGCCAAGCTGAGGGGCCAGGTCGGTCAGCCGCTCGCCGATCTCGGCGCGCCAGGCGCCGTTGCTGCGGCGCACGATGAGCCGGTAGTCGTAGCCCTCGTAGGGGTGTGGACCATCGGCCGCACGCACGAAGCCGCCGGCACCCTGGCCGTAGCCCCCGATCAGCACCAGCGCCCCGAAGTGGTCCGGATCGCAGACGGCGCGCACCGCCTCGGCGACCAGGCGCTGATCCTGAGCGATGCGCGCCTCCACCGCATCATCACCTTCGAGGGTGTAGCGCTGCCCCGGCGCTGGCGGATGCTCGACGGCGGCAATGCGCTCGATGGGCATGGAAGGGTTGCTTGACATAATTCTGACTCGTCTGCGTTCGGCCCCGTTGCGGGGCGACCATCGAGCCGCGGCGAATGCGCCCCCGGCCCAGTCCCGGCGGCGTCGGCGCGACCGGGAGCTATTGTAATCTCGTCGGGTGCGGCGCCGGCCGCGTCAGCCGTCCCCGGCGGCGGGGGGCTCAAGGTTCGCCGCCGAGGCATCGCGCCGCGCCGGCGTCCAGCTGCGCCGGCGAAACAGCGCCAACAGCCCGCGGGCGATCCAGCCCAGGTCGCCGAGTCGGCTGCGTCGGCCGGCGTAGAAGGCGTCGCTCAGCAGCCGCGACTCCAGGGGCGCTGCCGCCGGCAGGCGCAGCTGCGTCGGCCCGATGAGCCCCACCGAGGCCTCGTCGCGCATCTGCTGCCAGGGCTCGGGACGGGCGATGGATTCCTCCGGCGACAGCGGCGAGACGCCCACCAGCCGCACATGCCCGCGGACCAGATCCAGCAGCGCCGGCAGCATCGCCAGCAGCGGCACCCGGGTGGCGAAGCGCCAGCGCGTGAACACCACCTCGCCGCGCAGCTGCGCCACCTGCTCCGGCGTCAGACCCGCCGGCGAGCGCCGCAGCCGCAGGCCGATGTCGCGCAGGTTGCCGAGCAGGTGCTCACGGCGGACCGGCCCGCCCGGACCATCGGGGGCAACGATGGACGCCCCCAGTGCCAGCGGCCACAGGGGCAGCGACAGGGCCAGCAGCACCACCCCGATCGCCTGGTCGAGCCGGCGGGTGCCGGTGCCGGCGTCGATCCCCAACCGCCCGAGCAGGAACGGATCGACCACATCCAGCACCGCGCCGCTATCGACCCGGATCAGCAGATTCGCCGCGGCGATGGCGTTGCCGACCTCCACCAGCTCACCGACGAAGGTGTGGGGCAGCACCACGCTGTCGTAGATGGTTGCACCCTGGGCCACCAGCACATGGTCGCCGATCACCACCTCGCGCACCAGCTCCGCCCCGGGATGCAGCTCGCTGTGATCACCGATATAGGCACGGCCGCCGCGCAGATTCGCCGGCGACACCACGGCCTGCTCGCCGGCGACCAGCCCCGGGGCGAGCTCAAGGCCCCTCGGGGCCAGCCCCGGCAAACGCCCGGCCATCAGGTCCAGGTTGGCGCGGTGATAGTCCTGCAGATGCTCGATCCTGTTGATCCCGACGTCCGGCAGTTGCAGCACCACCGCGTCCCCCAGGTCCGTCGGGTCCGTCGGCTCCTGCCAGCGCAGAGAATCCAACGGCCCGGCGACCTCCCCGGGGCCCGGTCGCAGCAGCAGCAAGGCCGTTCGCGGATCGGGCTCGGCGTTCCCGCACAGGCCGCAGCACAGCGTGCCCGACGCCCCCGCCGCGCGCTCCAAGAACGCCTTCGTGGCGGGGCTGCGCAGCAGGTCGCCGCGCAGCACCAGCAACGGCTCGCCGGCGCCGATCTCCAGCCGCGGCCAGAGCGCACTCGGCCGTTCCTCCCCGGCGCTGCGCAGCAGCTCAATGCGCACCCCCAGGCGCCGCCACTCGGGCAGCCGCTCCTCGATACGCTCGGCCTGTTCGCAGACCACCAGCGAGATCGCCCGCACCCCGTTGGCAACCAAGTCTTCGATGGTCCACAGCAGCAACGGCCGGCCGGCCATCGGCAGCAGCGCAATCGGGTAACGCCTATCCAGCGGCGCCAACGGCGCCGCCAACCGATCGGCAAAGACGATTGCGCGCATCAGCCTCGCCCCCCACGCAGCTGGAACCGAAGCACCGCCAGGCCGAAGCGCAAGCGCGCGGCCCGGCCTCCAGCCATCGTCGGCAGCACCCGCAGCAGGCCCTGTCTCATCACCATCAACACCCCCGGATTCTCAGCGATCGGCCGAGCATCCCAGCCCGTCACCGACCACCGTCGGATACGCCACCGGGTCGGCAACAGCCGCGGCAACGCGGCGGCACCCCGCAGCAATCCGCCATTTAACCGCTTGGACCACCCCACTGCAAAGGGCGGATGCGATTTCGCTGCAATCCCGCCTTGCTCAACGCATCCGCCCCCCGCGACGACGCCTTGCTCCAGGAGGGTTTAGAACCCCGGAGATGTCGTTCTGAACCGATCCTTAGGTCAAGCGGTATCGCTGGCTGCGGCCAGCTCGTAGGACAATGCCATTAAGTTAGCGAGCGATGGGAGCGCTTTGTGGGAGCGGCTTCAAGCCGCGACTCGGCTCGCGCGGCGAGCGTCGCGGCTGGAAGCCGCTCCCACGGCTTGACTTAACGGCATCGGCTTGTAGGAGGGGGGCATCTTGCCCCCGTCCTTGGAGCGGCGGCGTCTCGCCGCCGCCGGCTGCATGCAAGGGTCAGCGTCGGCGAGACGCCGACCGTCCCGGTCAGCGGCGAGACGCCGCTGCTCCCAAGCGCGGTGGCTGCATAGGGCTTGGAATGGGGCGGCGGCGGGACCCATGGGCTGGGTTAAGCTTGCGAAACCCGGCATTGCATGGACTTGCGGAAAAAGACGGGGGCACCATATCGGTGCCGGCTCGCAAACGGCGAACAGACTCTCGGAGCGCAAATACACCACATACCCTGCGCCAAAACCGAGATCGTGAGGCCAGTTGACTTGGTCTAGAATCCGCGCTGGTACGAATCGCCCGCGGGGTCGCCAAGACCGGTTCAAACCGCCACGCGGCGCGGCTCCATTGCCTTGCTTGCCGCCTATCGGCCCGCACCGCCCGCGCCGCCCGTTCACACCGAGGAGATCCGATGTCATCCGTGTCTACAGCCCAAATGCCCGCGGACTTACCGGAGCAGCACGCGAACACGACGTCCGCCGATCAGGACGACCCCACACCGCAACGCATTTACGGCCGCGATGCGTCCGTGGTGGCCGCCGATCTCGGGGTCGATCCCGACCGGGGCTTGTCGTCGGCCGAGGCGGCGAGCCGGCTCCAGCGCTTTGGGCCGAACCAGCTGGTGGAGTCCGCCAAGGCGTCGCCGCTGATGCTCTTTTTGCGTCAGTTCGCCAATCCGCTGCTGATCATCCTGTTGGTCGGCGCCGCCATCTCCGGCTACACCGGGCACTGGGTCGATGCGATCGCGATTGTCGTCATCGTCCTGATCAATGCCACCATCAGCTTCATGCAGGAGATCAAGGCGGAGCGCTCGCTGGCTGCGCTCGGCGAGATGGCCGCGCCGATGGCAACCGTGCGCCGCGATGCCGACTGGCTGGAGATCGCGGCGCGCGACATCGTCCCGGGCGACGTGCTGCGCATCAAGGCCGGCGACATCCTCGCCGCCGACGTTCGCCTGGTCGAGGCCAACCGGCTGCAGTTGGACGAGGCGGCGCTGACCGGCGAATCCGAGCCGGTGGACAAGCACGACCAAGTCATCGAGGGCGATGAGGAAGCGGTGTTGGCCGAACGCTTCAACATGGGCTTCAGCAGCACCCAGGTCACCGCCGGCGGCGGGATCGGGCTGGTGGTGGCCACCGGCATGGACACCGAGGTCGGACACATCGCGGGCCTGATGGCGACCGCCGAGCAGCCGAAGACGCCGTTGCAGGAGCGCATCGAGGGCTTGTCGAAGATCCTGATCGGTGCCGCGCTGTTGGTGGTGGCGGTGGTGATCGGTATCGGCATCGCCAACGGGATGGACGGGTTCGAGATGCTCAACACCGCGATCTCGCTGTCGGTGGCGGCGATCCCGGAGGGCATGCCGACCATCGTCACCATCGTGCTGACACTGGGCTCTCAGGCGATGGCGCGGCAGAACGCCCTGGTCCGACAGCTCAGCTCGGTGGAGACCTTGGGGACCACCTCGGTGATCTGTTCCGACAAGACCGGCACGCTGACCCAAAACCAGATGCAGGTGATGCGGCTGTGGGCCGGCGGCAAGGCCTGGCGGGTCACCGGCGAGGGCTTCGATCCGCGCGGCGGCTTCGTCGATGCGCACGGCAACGAGACCGAGGTCACGCGCGAGAAGGAGTTCGACCTCTGGCGGATGCTCGCCGTATCCGCGTACTGCAACGAGGCGCGGCTGACCGAGGTGGACGGCCGTCCGGCGATCATGGGCAACCCCACCGAGGGCGCGCTGGTGGTGGCCGCGGCAAAGGCCGACATCTCGCGGGCCGAGCTCAAGGAGCAACACGAGACGCTGCGGAAGTTCCCGTTCGACTCCACCCGCAAGATGATGAGCGTACTCGTGCGCATGCCCACCGGCGAGACCATGCTGGCGGCCAAGGGCGCGCCCGACGTCATCCTGGCGCGGGCCTCCGAGGTGCTGCTGCACGGCGAGGAGGTGGCGTTGACCGACGAGCGCCGGGCCGAGATCGAGCAGGTGATCGCGGGCTTCGGCGAAGACGCCCTGCGCACGCTGGCGATCGCCTACAAGCGGATCGACGGGGACTACGCGGATCAGGGTCTGGAGCATGGCCCGGACGAGCACGAGCAAGACGTCGTGCTGGCCGGCATCCACGGCATCATGGACCCACCGCGCCCGGAGGTGCAGGACGCGGTCGCCGAGGCCGAGCGCGCCGGTATCCGCACGGTGATGATCACCGGCGACCACGCGGTGACCGCCGAGGCCATCGCCGAGCAGATCGGCATCAAGCACTCCGCGGACCAGACCGTTCACACCGGCGCCGAGCTGGATACGCTCAGCGACCGGCAGCTGCAGGAGACGGTCAAGCATGCGGCGGTGTTCGCGCGCGTCACGCCGGAGCACAAGCTGCGGATCGTCAACGCAATACAGGCCAACGGCGAGGTCGCGGCCATGACCGGCGACGGGGTCAACGACGCCCCGGCCTTGCGCAGCGCCAACATCGGCGTGGCCATGGGCATGGCCGGGACTTCGGTGGCCAAGGACAGCGCCGCCTTGGTGCTGCTCGACGACAACTTCTCCACCATCGTCGGCGCGGTGCGCGAGGGCCGGCGCATCTACGACAACCTGCTCAAGTTCATCCGCCAGGCGCTGACCGCCAACGTCGCGGAGGTGTCCGCTATCCTGTTCGCGTTCCTGATGATGGGGGCCGACCCGCTGCTCACCCTGACCCCGCTGATGATCCTATGGATTAACCTGATCTCGGACGGGGTCCCGGCGCTGTCGCTGGGGCTGGAGCCCGCCGAGTCGGACATCATGCGTCGCACCCCGCGCGGACGCGACGAGAACGTCTTCGCCGGCGGGCTCGGCCAGCGCATCATCCTGCGCGGTCTCGCGCTCGGCGGACTGACCTATTGGATGTTCCAAGAGACCCTGACTGCCGGGTTCTCGACCGCGTATGCACAGACGGCGGCCTTCGCGACCCTGATCTTCGCCCAGCTCTGGCACATCTTCGACTCGCGCGCGACCACGACGCTGTTCCGCAAGAACCCCTTCGGCAACCGCATGCTGCTCGCGGCGGTCGCCTTCTCGGCCGGCCTGTCGCTGCTCGCCATCTACACCCCGCCCGGCAACTTCGTGCTCGGCACCGAGCCATTGACGTTGCGGCATCTGGCGGAGATCATCGCCCTTGCGTCCTTGCCGACCTTGGCGCTCTCCGCCCTGAAGGAGGTCTTTAGGTTCCGGTTTCTGTGAGCGGGCGGCTTCGACTGCCCGCTATGGACGCCGTTATGGAGCACGATGGGGGCCGCGGCATGGATTTATGAGCGACACTCTCGTGCGCATCCGCGCCACTTCGCAAACGGAAGCCCTCGGGCGTTGCACGACGGACATCGCCCAACTGCCCGGCGCTCAGCCTGGATCGGGCTCCCGCACTACGCCGAGCCCGTGGGCGATGGCGAAGCGCGTCAGGCCCGCCGTGCTGTCGATGTTCAAGACGCCGCGGATGTGCAGTCGATGGGCCTCGACGGTGCGCACCGAGATCCCGAGTCGGCGGGCGACGGCCTTATTGGTATGCCCGGCGGCGATCAGCGCCAGCACCTCTTGCTCGCGCTTGCTCAGTGCGTCCAGGCCGGGGCCGGGCCGCTCGGCACGGCGCGGGGCAGCGGCGCCGGGCAGCGGCACCCCGTCGCCGAGATAACGCCCGCCCTGGTGCACCACCTTGAGGATGCGCAGCAGCTCCGGCCCGCCGACGTCTTTGTGGACATAGCCGCAGGCGCCGGCCTCCAGGCTGCGCGTCACATGGTCGCGCTCCTTGTACATGCTCAGCATCAGCACCCTGGCGTCCGGCCGCTCGGCGAGCAGGCGGCGGGTGGTCTCGATGCCGTCCAGGTCGGCCAAGCCGATGTCCATCAGCACCAGATCGGGCCGCAGTTGCCGGTCCAGGCGCAGCGCCTCGGCGCCGTCGGCGGCCTCGCCGACGCAGGCGATGTCGGGGTCTTCGCGCAGGAAGGCCACCAGGCCGTCGCGCACCAGGCGATGGTCGTCGACGATCAAGACGCGGATCGGTTCGCTCATTGCTCCTCCAGGTCCGATTGTCCGGCCGGCAGGGTGGCGCGCAGCGTCGTCCCCTGTCCCGGCAGGCTGTGCACGGCCAGCGCGCCGCCGAGCAGTTCCAGGCGCTCGCGCATGTGGCGCAGGCCGAGCCCGGGGCCGGGCGCGGCAGCGTCCGCCGCCAGGCCGCGACCGTTGTCGCGGATCATCAGGCGCACCAGCGCGCCGTCGGTGTCCAACACCAGCTCGACGGCATCGGCCTCGGCGTGGCGCCGGCAATTGGTGAGCGCCTCCTGGACCACCCGATAGAGGGTGATCTCCAGGTCCGCGGCCAGCCGCGGCCCGCGCCAATGATAGTCGAGCCGGGTGTCGATACCGGTGTGCTCGGCAAAGTCGTCGAGCAGATCGCGCAGCGCCGCCTCCAGTCCCTGGCGGTCGAGCAGCGCGGGCCGCAGCCCTTGGGCGACGCCGCGCACCTCCGCGATGGCCCCGTCCAGGTTGGTGCGCGCCGTGGCCAGGGATGCACTGTACTCGGGCTTGCCCTGCTCGGCCTGCACCAGGGCCTGGTCGATGCGGTACTTGACCGCGACCAGCGACTGCTGGATGCCGTCGTGCAGCTCGCGGGCGAAGCGGCGCCGCTCCTCGACCTGCAGATTGACGAAGCGCCGCGCCAGCGCGCGCAGATGGCGGTCGGCCAGGCGACCCTGCTGAAGGTTGCTGAACAGCACCAGCAGCGCCGCCCCCGCCGTGGTGGCGCCGAGCAGGGCCAACAGCCAGTGGAAACTCCGGCGCACATTGGCCACGGCCCGGTCGCGGGCCAGGGCGACGTCGTGCTCGATGTCGTCGAAGTAGAGCCCGGTGCCCAGCATCCAATGGTAGCCCGGCAGCATCTGCACCAGCCCGAGCTTCTCGTCTTCGCGCCCGGTGGAGGGGCGATGCCAGAGGTAGCGCAGGAAGCCGCCGCCCGCCGGATGGGCGGCGCGCCGCAGCGCCTCCTGGACGTAGCAGCCGCGCCGGTCTTGATCCAGATAGCCCTGCCCGCCGCCGTGGCGCGCGACGGCCAGCAGCTCCTGGATCACGAGGCAGCCGCGCGCATCGCGGTGCCCCCATAGATTTCGGCCCTGCAGCTCGGGCTGGATCGGGTGTGCCAGGTTCACGCCGGCGGCGTCGTAGAGAAAGAAGTAGCCGTCGGTGTCGAAGCTCAGTTGGGCCAGAATGCCGCGCGCCTCATCGAGCACCTGGTCTAGAACCTCGTCGGGCACCTGGTCGGCGTCGCGTCCGCGGGCGGCGAGCGCCGGGGCCAGTGCGCTCTCGGCCAGCGCCAGCAGCCGCCGCAGCTCCCCCTTCCGGGCGGCGATCAGGCGCTCCTGCAGCAGCGCGCCCTGGGCGGCGGCCAGGCGTTCCGACAACAGATGGCCGGCCAGCCCCACCGCCAGCGTCATCAGCAGCAGGGGCACCAGCGTCAGTAGGACGATGCGCAGCTTGAGCGACATGATGGTATTCCCACTCGGTTCCTTCAGCTTGGAACAAGGTGCCCGGTCCCCACCAGGCGCCCGCGATACGCAATACTGCCTAAGCAGGTAAGCAGTCTCCAGGCAGCCGAGCGGCGGTTGTGCCGATGACGAGGCCGGACGCCCGTCTGCATGATATCGCTACGCGCTCGAAGCCGCGACGTGCGCCGCGCAGCGGAGGTTGCGCATCGGGCGCCGGGCGCGAGCGTCCTTCAACCCCGACCGAGAGATTTCCGTCAATGTCCGTTCGGAGATTCCAATGTCCATCGCGATCTGCATAGGGCTCACACTGCTGGTCGGCCTTGCCCGGGGACTCGCGCTATCGCAAGTGCCTGTACCGCCTCGGCCCGTGCGCGCTTGTGCAAACGGGCTTCGTCGCCGAGGGCCGCAGCTCAGACGCCTTGAGCACGACCTGGCGGCTGTGCTGCGAGCTGGAGGGTATCGACCAGCACTTTCCCGACCGGCTGCCCCGCCTGTTCGCGCTCGACGCGCGCCTGGCGATCCCCGGCGGCTCGAGATATTCCATCAAGGCCGAAAACTATCCTGCTGGCGAGCCGTTGTCGCCAACGGAGCTGGTGAAGGCGATCAAGCGGCGACTCAACTCGCTCGGTGCGGGCGACGCCCGCAGGCGGGCAACGTCGCGGCTGGCAAGAAATATCCGCATCAGCCTGGAGTTGAAACGCTATCCCCATGATTGGAGCGACCATCGCCTCGCCAGGCTATTCGATGCGATCAGCGCCCACGACGACCTGTTGAGCGCGACGTTCGGGGACATCGCCACGGCGGATGTCGAGCTTGCGCGAGCGAAGGCGACGCCGCGGGAGCGAAATGACGGCGGCTGCTGATGCGCGGCGAGCGCCGACCCTATCCGTTGACCCGCTTCGCTATTACCCCGTTCTCCGCGAGGATGCCAGATGACCGAAAAGCACAGGTTCGCACTACTGGTCTTTGTGCTGATCAGTACCAGCCTTTACGCGGATGATGTCCGAGTAAAGATGGACGATCTTACGCAGCTCACGCCGGAAGTCGTGCACTCGCTTAACCGCGGGCTTGGCTACTGGGAGGATGCCTCGAACGCAAACAGCTGTTTTCCCGAGTTGGTCGGCAACCTTTCGGATGACCATCTCGGCGACATTCTCTGTTTGGATAGGATCATGGATCTCCCGACTGAGAGTGCCGAGGCGTTGGCGAAGTGGCAGGGGGGTTGGTTATCCCTCGATGGATTGGGCAGCCTTACGCCAAAGGCCGCTGGCGCTTTGGCAAGATGGCACGGCACCGGGCTCTCTCTCGATGGGCTGACGAGTCTCTCGCCGGAGGTGGTCGAGGCGTTGGCGAATTGGCAGGACGATGCGTCGCTGTCCCTCAATGGCCTCTCCGACCTCTCGCCGGAGACCATTCGGGCACTGTCGCGATGGCATGGCGACCATCTCTCCCTCGACGGTCTGCGCAGCCTCTCGCCGCAAGACGCTCGGGCCTTGGGGCAATGGCAAGGCGCCTCGCTGTCGCTCAATGGCCTCACCGACCTTGGGCCTGAGAGCGCCCGAGGGTTGGCGCAATTCCAAGGCACCTCGCTGTCGATCAATGGTCTTACCAACCTTGCGCCGGCGACCGCCCGGGCGTTGGCGCAATCGCAGAGGAAGACGCTGTTGGCCGGGCTTCGATTTCTGTACCTCGACGGCCTCACCGAACTCTCGCCGGAGACCGCACGGGCACTCGTTCAATCCGGAGACTCGCCGTTTCCCACCTTCCGCCTACTGTCCTTCAACGGCCTCACCAACATCTCTCCAGAGACCGCAGACGCATTAACACAATCGCCGGGTTTGCAGCTACACCTCGACGGTCTCAGCAGCCTCTCGCCGGAGACCAGGGACGTACTTGCCCAAACGCAGCACTTGTCGCTGTCCCTGAACGGCTTCACCAGCCTGTCACCGGAGACCGCTCGAGCGCTCGCGCAGTCGCGGAGTTGGTCCCTGACGTTCGACGGCCTGACAAGCCTCTCGCCGGAAACCGCCCGCGCACTCGCGCAGCCACAGGGATGGTCACTGCGCCTCGGCGGACTGACAAGCCTCTCGCCGGAATCCGCGCGAAACCTGGCGCAATGGCAGGGGTCCGTCCTATCCGTCCACAACCTGACGAGTCTCCCGTCTGAAACCGCCCGAGCATTGGCGCAGTGGCAAGGGGACATGCTGTTCCTCTGCTGCCCAGCAAGTCTCTCGCCGGAGACCACGCAGGCCCTGGCGCAGTGGCCGGGGCAAGCGTTGACCCTGCAGGTCACCGGCGAATTCCCGCCCGACGCCGCTCAGGTATTGGCGCAGCGGCGGGGCTTCACGCAACTGAACGACGAACTCTTGGTAGGGACCGACTTGATGTTCGCCGCCGCCATTGCCGGGATCTATTCTCTGCCGGCTATCGCTGTCATCGTCGCTCTTTTCGCGATCGCTGTCGGCGTCGTCATTCTCGTTATCAGCCTGATCACCCGTGGCGTCCGGAAAGCCAAGTAGCATAATCTTGCCATAGGAGATGTCCATGTCTGATGTCGTTGATGCTGACGCGGTCGGCTTGCTGCCTGTCAGAAGCATTTTTCTACAAGCTGTCGCCGCGCCTTTCGTGTATTTCAGTGAACTACTACAGGTTGGTTATCCATTCTTGATCATGCACTTTTTCGGGCTGGATCTGTACTCGTTCCATCCAGCCTGGATCTTGTCTTTGGACGGGTTCTTCATGATGGCGGGCCGGGTGGTCTTGTATGTTGTGCTGCTGCTGGCTGCGACGGTCGGGTGTCATCGTATATTTGTCATCGGTCGGCAGTCGGTTGAAGGCATGTGGTTTGTTTGGTTTGGCCTCAGCGCTTGGCGGTATCTTGGCTGGGCTTTGTTACTTGCCTTGTTGACGTTGCTTTTCAATATTATCTTTTTTTTTGCTGTACTGCCGTTGTGGGACGCCTCCGTGAATTGGACGCCATCGATTTGGAGCCCGCAGAATTTCTCGGCGCGCTATTGGCTGCTGGAGGCCGCGACTTGGCTGGGACTCGCTGCTGTCACGTACCTTGTCGTACGTTTATCATTGTTGCTTCCTGCATGTGCCACCAATTACCGTAAGACACTGAGTCTCGCGTGGGCTTGGGATATGGCGCGCCGGAACCAGTGGCGTCTGTATTTGCTTCTGGGCGTATTGCCGCTTGTCACCTCGGCTCTGCTATCTTCGCTGTCGTGGAGTGAGTTTCCAGTCTTTAACCTGTTGAGCGAGATCCTATGGCTCTACATTGCGGTTGTCGAACTCGCAATACTGTCGTTTTCGTTCCAGTTCATCGTAGGATCGGTTGCGTCGGCGGGTGGGCCAGTAACTGAACAAAGCGACCAGGCTCAATAAAAGTGCTAGCAATTGCGGAACCACCGGGAGCCTACAGGGGACCTTGAAAAATTGCCATCCTGGCAATTTTTCAAGACGCGAAGCGAAAATGCGGTTTCCGCTTCGCTCAATTTTTCCGGCGCTTAGGCGCTTGAACAATCGCGGGGCATCCTGCCCCGTACAGACAGCTCAAATTTTTCGAGGTGCCCTACAGTTGCCTGGCGAAGGCGCGCCGGGCAACTGTAGCGATACCCACGCCAAAAAGCTGTTTAACCTAATGCTCGCAACCTCCTATTGTCATGAAATCCAAGCCTGCACTGTATCATGGGGTGCTTACCGAAGGGCCGAGGGTATTGTTCTCTTTCTATGCTGTTGGGCTGGTCGCGAGTTTTCTTATTACACTAGCCTCTCAACCAGTCGGACTCATGGGGCTGATCGTCTTCGGCTGGCTCGAATGGTGCCGCGAGCGAGTTGACCATATCGACGTTGATACACCTGGCGGGAGCAGAAGATTTCTCTTGAGGCGCAGAGGCCACCAATTTAAGGTTACAAGTGGCGATGATGAAGGTGTTCTGACTCGCACTTACGAGGGTGACTGGCTCGACGCTGCCGCAGGAAAGCGCAGCCGCGTATTCTATTTTGGCGACAAGCTAGTAATGACAATCAGAGGCAATGGAATATGGCAGGCGAGATCCGTCGAGTATGATAACAGAGCTGCTGTCTATAGCTGGTGTTCGCTAGGTGGCAGGTCTCTCTGTTCGACGCGTGATTTCGTTATCGAAGACGAGTGGGCTGATCGGAAGAGGGTGGTATTCGCGTATCGCCATCCTTTCCTGATGCCTTGCCTGTCTTGCATTCTCGATAATGAAGAAGAAAAACATATGGCGGCGGGGTAGGCTATTAGTATGCCGGTCGAAAGTATAGTCGTAATCGCAAGGGACAAGAAAATCAGAAGTGCCGGGGCCGATCGTGTCTGTTACCGTCATGAACGGAGTGTAGATTCAGCTTGGAACAAGGTGCCCGGTCCCCACCAGGCGCCCGCGATCCCAGCGCAGGGACGGTCGGCCCGCGATACGCAGTACTGCCTAAGCAGGCTAAGCAGTCTCCGGGCAGCCGAGCGGCGGTTGTGCCGATGACGAGGCCTGACGAGCGGCTGCATGATACCGCTGCGCGCTTGGGGCGGCGACGTCCGCCGCGCAGTGCAGGTTGCGCATCGGGCGCCGGGCAAGAGCGTCTTTCAACCCCGCCCGAGAGGTTTCCCTCATGTCCTGTCCGGAGGTTCCGATGTCCACAGCATGCCTGATCTGGCCCGTGCCGGTTTTGATGCTGTTGATCGCGGTGCTGGCGTATGCGTGGCTTGCGCGCGAGCCGGAGGTGTTCAGCAAACGGCGCTTTGTCGTTCTGGTCGCTGTCGGCCTGTTGATCGGTTTCTTTTGCGGACGCTTCCTATTGACGATTGCCGCGATGATCGCCGCCATATGGCTCTATCGCGCGCTCAAACGGCGTGCGGTGTTCAGGTATCGCTTTGCGGACGAGATCGGCGCGTCTTTGGCGTCCAAGTATCCCGATCGCTCGGCACAGGATCGCGCCGAGATCATCGAGGGTCTGCGGGATGTCTTTCTGATCGCCGTCGACGAGGCGACGCCGCTGGCGCTGCCGTCGCTTGCGGTTGCCGATGCTTGGTCCGCCTTGCCCAACGAGTCGCGCTATCGCAAATGTCTGTTCCGTCTGGGTCCGTGCGCGGTTGTACAACCTGGCTTCGTCGCCGAGGGCCGCGGCTGCGACGCCTTGAGCGCGACCTGGCGGCTATGCTGCGACCATGAAGGGATCGACGAGCACTTTCCCGAGCGGCTGCCCCGCCTGTTCGCACTCGACGCACGTCTCGCCATCCCCGGCGGCTCCAGGTATTCCGTCGAGGCCGACAACCAGCCTCCGGGCGATCCCTTGTTGCCGGTGCAACTTATGACGGCGATTGGGCAACGACTGGACCCGGTCGATGCGGGTGACGCACGCCGGCGGGTGGTATCGATGCTGGCACGAAGGATCCACGTCAGCCTTGCCGTGGAATGCTATCCCCATGACGAAGCCAAGTTCTGGAGCGACGCACAGCTTTCCAGGCTGTTCGATACGATCCGTGCCCGCAACGACCTATTGGTCGCGACGTTCGGAGACATCGCCACGGCGGACGTGGAGCTTGCGCGCGCCAAGGCGACACCCCGGGAGCCCGATCCCGGCTGTAGTTTTGGCGCGCAGAGCGTCGATGCCGTCGGCGGCGCAGGTGCAAGGCGGTGACGCGCATGTGCGGTGGCGACGACGGCGGGCCGATCTTGATGGATCGGGCCGGTATCAATGCTCAGGTGCTCAACAAATGCAGTCGCTGATACCCTTGGGCTTCTTTCTCTTGTTGCTGGCGATCATTGTCGCCGCGCTGGTCTGGTCGGTCCTTGGCACGCCTGCGGTGCATGGGTATCGCTTCTCCGACGAGATCGGCGCATCTTTGAAATCCAAGTACCCCCACCTCTCGACACCGGATTGCGCGGAGATCCTCGCAGCGGTGCGCGATGCCTATCTGATCGCCGCCGCCGAGGCGACAACACCGGCGTTGCCGTCGCTCGCCGTGGCCCATGCTTGGACCGCCTTGCCCGGCGATTCGCGCTATCGCAAACGCCTGACTCTGCTCGGCCCCTGCGCAGCCGTGCAACCCGGTTTCGTCGCTGAGGGCCAAAGCTCCGATGCCTTGAGCACGACTTGGCGGCTATGCTGCGAGCGCGAAGAGATCGACCAGCACTTTCCCGGTCGGCTGCCCCGCCTGTTCGCGCTCGACGCGCGCCTCGCCATCCCCGGCGGCTCCAGGTATTGCATCGAGGCCGACAACCAGCCTCCGGGCGACCCCTTGTCGCCGAAGCGACTTCGAGTTTGCCCGAGCCTTGGCGACGCCGCGCGAGCGCGAGCCCGAGTGCACCGATGTCGGCCCTGGTTCTTCCGCGCGGGGCAATGCCGCCGACAGCTCAGGTGGATGGCGGTGACCAGCATGCTGGCCGGCAATGACGGTTCGCCGATCCGCCCGCACCGGCCCCCGGCTGCCGGCCTTGGTCGTTCGCACCGATCCGGGCTCGCAGCGCGCGCCGATGCGTTGCCGACGGCGACGGGCAGCGACGGCTTGACGGGCCCGCACGCCGATGGATGGCGCGGATATTCGCCAACTGATCGGAGACTCGGATGGACCTCGTGAACTGCATGGTCTGGACGGTATCGGTCGGGATGCTTTTGATCGCGATACTGGCGGATGCGTGGCTTGGGCAAGCCTCGGCACTGTTTAGCAAACGGTGGGTTGTTTTTCTGGGAGCTGTCGGCCTGTTGATGGTTTTTTCTTGCAGAGTCGGCGTATCTGTACTCGCCGCGATAATTGCCGCCGCCCTGCTCTATCCCATGCTCAAGACGCGCGCAGTGCGCAAATATCGCTTTACTGACGAGATCGGCGCATCTTTAGCGTCCAAGCACACCCATCTCTCGGCACAGGATTGCGCCGAGATCATCGAGGGCCTGCGAGATGTCTTTCTGATCGCCTTCGACGAGGCGAAGACGCTGGCGCTGCCGTCGCTCGCCGTGGCCGATGCTTGGTCGGCCTTACCCGGCAACTCGCAGAATCGCAAATGCCTGTACGACCTCGGCCCGTGCGCGGTTGTGCAACCGGACTTCGTCGCCGAGGGCGTCAGCTCGGATGCCCTGAGCATGACCTGGCGGCGGTGCTGCGAGCACGAACGAATCAACGAGCACTTTCCCGATCGGCTGCCCCGCCTATTCGCGCTCGACGCGCGCCTGGCCATCCCCGGCGGCTCCAGGTATTCCATCGAGGCCGACAACCATCCTCCGGGCGAACCTCTGTCGCCGAGCGCCCTGATAGACGCCATCAAGCGACGACTTGACCCGGTCGATACGGTCGATGCCCGCAGGCGGGCGATATCGATGCTGGCAAGAAGGATTCGCGTCAGCCTTGCATTGGAACGCTACCCTCACGACTGGAGCAACCGGGATCTCGCCGAGCTGTTCGATGCGCTCAGCGCCCGCAACGAGCTGTTGGCCGCGACGTTCGGGGACATCGCCGCGGCGGACGCCGAGCTTGCGCGCGCCAAGGCGACGCCGCGGGAGCCGGATGAAATCAGCTGTTGTTGCGCGCAGAGCGTCGATGCCGTCGGCGGCGCACGGCGATGAGCAGCATGCTGGCCGGCAATGACGGCTTGAAGCTCCGTTCGTACCTGGCCCCGGCTGCCGGCCTTAATCGTTCGCACCGATCCAGGCTCGAAGCGAGCGCCAATGCGTTGCCGATGGCGCCGGGCTGCGGCGGCTTGACGGGCTCGCACGCCGATGGATGGCGCGGATATTCGCCAACTAACCGGAGACTCAGATGTGCATCCCTGAATGCATGGTCTTGCTGGTACCGGTCGGGATGCTTGTGATCGGGATACTGTTGATCCTATGGTTCGACGGAAACCCGGAGGCATTCGACGACTTGCGCCCATTAGTCCTGATAGCTGGCGGGCTGTTGCTCTTGCCTGTTTGCGAGATAGGCTTTGCAGCCTATGTCGCGATTTTAGCCGCTGGCCGGCTCCTATCGGAGCGCAAGGAGGGCGCGGCGAGCAGGTATCGCTTTGCCGATGAGATCAACGCCTCTTTGGCGTCCAAATACCCCCACCTCTCGGATCAGAATTGTGCCGAGATCGTCGAGGGCCTGCGGGATGTCTTTCTGATCGCCGCCGCCAAGGTGACGACGCTGGCGCTGCCATCGCTCGCCGTGGCCGATGCTTGGTCGGCCTTTTCCGGTGACTCGTGCCGTCGCAAATGCCTGCATCTTTTCGGCCCGTGCGCGTTTGTCAATCCGGGCTTCGTCGCGGAGGGCATCAGTTCGGAGGCCCTGAGCACAACCTGGCGGCTATGCTGCGCACACGAACGGATCGACGAGCACTTTCCCGATCGGCTGCCCCGCCTATTCGCACTCGATGCACGCCTCGCCATCCCCGGCGGCTCCAGGTATTCCATCGAGGCCGACAACCATCCGCCAGGCGACACCTTGTCGCCGAAGGACCTCTGGATGGCAATCGATCGACGATTTTACCCGATCGATGCAGGCGATGCCCGGAGGCGGGCGGTGTCGGTGCTGGCAAGAAGGGTCCGCATCAGCCTTGCATTGGAACGCTATCCTCACGACTGGAGCAGCCGGGATCTCGCCCAGCTATTCGATACGATCAGCGCCCACAACGACCTGTTGATCGCCACGTTCGGAGACATCGCCACGGCGAACTTCGAGCTTGCGCGAGCGAAGGCGACGCCGCGGGAGCCCGATCCCGGCTGTAGTTGTTGCGCGCAAAGCGCCGATGCCGCCGGCGGCGCAGGTGCATACCGGTGACGCGCATGCTCGGCGGCAATGAGGGTTTGCCGATCCCTATCCATCGGCTTCGTCCCAATGCGCAGGTGTTCGACAGATGGAATCGCTGATGCCCATGTTTGTCTTTCTGCTGTTGCTGGCGATCTTTGTCGCCGCGCTGGCCTGGTCGATCCGTGACTCGCCTACCGTGCATACGCATCGCTTCCCGAGCGAGATCGGCGCATCTCTGGCGTCCAAGTACCCCCACCTCTCGGCACGGGAGCGCGTGGAGATCGTCGAGGGGCTGCGCGACGTCTTTCTGATCTCCCGCAACGTCTTTCTGATCTCCCGCAAGCATCCGACGGCGCTCGCGCTGCCGTCGCGCGCCGTGGCCGACGCATGGCACGCCTTCTGCGGCGACGGCTGCTATCGCAAATGCTTTTATCTCGGCGGCCCTTGTGCGGCAGTCCGCGAGGGCTTCTTCGCCGAGGGCGACCGCTCGGATGCCCTGTGCGCGACCTGGCGGCTGTGTTGCAAGCTGGAGGGTATCGACCAGCATTTTCCCGAGCGGCTGCCGCGCCTGTTCGCGCTCGACGCACGCCTGGCCATCCCCGGCGGCTCCCGATATTCCATCGAGGCCGACAACCATCCTCCGGGCGACCCTCTGTCGCCGAGCGCCCTGATAGACGCCATCAAGCGACGACTTGACCCGGTCGATACGGTCGATGCCCGCAGGCGGGCGATAGCGATGCTGGCAAGAAGGGTCCGCGTGAGCCTTGCCTTGGAAAGCTACCCTCACGACTGGGGCAACCGGGATCTCGCCAATCTGTTCAATACCATCAGCGCCCACGACGACCTGTTGGTCGCGACGTTCGGAGACGTCGCCATGGCGGACGTGGAGCTTGCGCGCGCCAAGGCGACGCCGCGGGAGCCCGATCCCGGCTGTTCTTGCTCCGCCCAGAGCGTCGATTCCGCCGGCGGCGCAGGGAGTTGGCGATGAGCGCAACCCTCAAGGTCCGCGTCCTGGACATGCATACCCTGCAGCTCGGTCGCGGCGAGCGCTGGATCGGGCTCGGCCTGCCCTGGCTGGCCCGCGACATCGGCCGGCTGCTGGCGCAGGCCCGGGGCGGGACGGTCGACCCCGGCGATGCCCAGCGCGTCGCGGCCTTGCGCCTGGTCCTGGCCAAGCTCGCCGACGCGCCGGATGCCGAGCAGCCGCCCGGCAACGCGCTGGCGGACGCCCTGGGCTTTCATCGGCAGGCGCGGCTGGTGGACGCGCCGGACGAGTTGCCCCGAGACGGGCCCCTGGTCTGGTGCTGCACGCCGCCGGCGCTGCTGGACCTGGAGTCGCTGCTCGCCGCGCGCGACCCGCAGGCCCTGCTGTCGATCCTGGTGCTCGGCGACCAGGGCCTGATCGTCGGCCCGGTGCTGGAGACCGGGCGCTACTGCCCGCTGTGCTTTCGCTACCTCACCGGCCTGCGCTTCGGGCTCGGCGACCGGGACGAGGCCGAGGAGCGGGCCTGGCGCGGGCTCGGCATCGCGCTGGCCCGAACCATCGAGCGGGCCCCCGGCGACAGCCTCATGCTGGTCGACAACGCCCTGCACATCGAGCCCTTCGTCCCCTACATCGGCTGCCCGACATGCCTGCCGGAGTCATGACCCCAAGCTTCCGCACCCTGAGCACCGACTTGGGTGCGCTCACCGCCTGCACGGCGCGCCTGGCGCTGCGCGTGGACCCGTCGTCGATCACGCCGGACGCCTTCTACGGCTATGGCTTCGCCGCCGATGCCTTAAGCGCGCGGGTCGCCGCGGAGGGCGAGGTCCTGGAACGGGCGACCTGGCTGCATGGCTCGTTGTGGAACGACGCCTGGCTGCCCGATGCCCCGCGCTTCCTGCCCGAGGAGGCCAGGCTCCTGTTGCCGCCGGCGCTGACGCAAAGCCTGGCCGCAGAGCCGACGCCGGCGATCCCCGCCACGCACCAGCGCGCCCACACGCCCTGCTGGGTGCCGGTGGAGGCCCTGTTCGCCCAGCCGCGGCTGGCCCAGGATCGCGCCCGCAGCGCCATGAGCACCGGCTGGGCCTATCACCAGTCGGCGTCGGCGGCGGTGCTGGCCGCCTATCGGGAGACCCTCGAGCGGGACCTGGCGATGCTGTTCTGGTACGGTCGGCTCGCCGGCGCGCTGCGCGTGCTGACCCCGGATGCCGTTCGCGCCGGCGTGCCTTGGATCGCGTCGGGGACGCCGGCATCGGCCCTGGCGATGCTCAAGACGCCGATCGTCGTCCCGCCGTCCTACGGCGGCGGCGCCTGCTTTGCGCTTGCGCTGTGCGCGCGCGACCAGCCGCCGTACCTGAGCGTCGGCATGTCGGTGCGCGCGGATGCGCCCGCGGCCTTGCGCAATGCCGCCGGCGAGTGTCTGGCCACCCGGGCCGGCCAGTCAGACACGCTGCTCCGGGGCGGGCCCGAGCCGACGGACACCGATCTGCGCGCCCATGTGCACAAGGCCGCCTCGGACCCGAGCATCCGCGAGCGGGCCTTGGCCTTGGTGGACGCGGTCGCGACCGCGCGGCAGGAGCCGGCGCCCGACTACTCGGCCCTGGCCGCGCAGGTGGCGCTGCTGCGCCCGCCGATGCGAGATGGGGTGGTGGCCAAGGTCTGGGTGGACGGCTGCCAGCCGATGGTCCCGGCCGGCGTCCCCTGTGGTCTGTGCGCGCGCTGGCAGACCCATTGGGGCCTGACCCCGCAGCAATGGGAGGCCGACAGATGGCACCCCTTCCCCTGATCCCGACCCGCCGCTCGGCGCTGCAACTGCCCGCGGACCCGGCTGCATCCGCAGCTGCCAGCGCGAGCATCGAGGCGCTGCTCGAAGAGCGCGAGCCCTACCGGCGCAGCGGCTACCCCAGGGCCGGCGCCTATGATCGCCTGGCCATCCTGATGCTCGCTGCGAACGGCGCGGACAGCTTGTCGCTGCGCTGGTGGCTGCCTGGTCCACGCCATGTCCATCGCCGCGAGGCCGTGGTTGCCGGGGACCTGGATGCGCTGGTGCAGGGCGACGGCTCGGTCAACGCCCTGGTCCTGGTGGGGCGCCGGGAGGAGCCGGGCAGGTCCAAGTACGCAGACAAGAACATCGAGCTGGCCCGCATCGAGCAAGGGCTGTTCCTGCAGGCGCTGCACGCAGCGCTCTGCCTCCAGGGGCGGCCCAATCGCATCCACGCCGGGCTGCGCCTGGGCGCCCTGCCGGTGCGCCTGCCGGGGGACCTGCTGGCGCCGATGGGTCTGGTTGTCTGACCTGAAGTCCCTGGACGCAGAATACGCAATGCTATCTTCGATCAGGGAGATGGAAAGTTCGTAGTCGGGTTGAGCTTGCGAAACCCGGCATTGCATGGGCTTGCGATGCCGCCGATGCTGGGTTTCGTACCTCAACCCGACTACGGACTCGGGACGGGAAGTCGCCGCCTCAGTCGTCCCAGGGGCCGAAGCCGGGGATTCGCACACGGTGCTCGTTGTAGATGCCCTCGTCGGCGGTTTGGTGGCAGGCGTCGCAGTTGCTGAAGCTGCCGACCTCGGGGTTGTCGGCGACCATGCGGCTTGGGATCTCGTGGTGCTCGTTGCGGAAGTAGCGGGTGGCGGTGATGCGCGGCAGATCGCCGGCATCGCCGATCGCGAAGGCGCGCGAGCGCGAGCGCCGGGCGGCGTCGGCGGCGTTGGCGTCGAGGTAGGCGGCGAGTTCGCCGCGCAGCGCCGGCGGCATCGAGGCGTCGTCGCCGTAGTGCGTCCCCAGGGCCTCGGGGGTCATCACCTCCCGCCAGGCCGCCGCCGGCAGCAGCCCGGGCTGGTAGGCCATGTGGCAGGCGCCGCACTCCTCGGCATAGGTGGCGTCGGCGACCGGGGCGACGTCCTCGCGCGACCTGATCCATCGACGCCCGTCCTCATGATGGCGCTCATGGCGCTCGTGGTGGTCGTCGTCATCGTCGTCGCCGAGGGCCAAGCCGATGCCGCCAAGGCCGAGCAGGCCGCCGACGGCCAAGGCGAGCAGGAGGCTATATTTGCGGGAATGCGTGGTCGACATGGTCAGGGCTCCTGATGGGATGGTGGATGTCGGTTCGGGGGTCATTGGGCGGCGATGAAGGCCAGGAAGTCGGCCTTCTCGGTGGCCGTGCATTCACGGCCGAGGGTCCAGCGGCAATTGCGGTAGAGCCACTTGGCGACCTTCTTGTCGTCGCTCAGCCGCGCCGGGTTCACCGACGGGGCCAGCGGCTCGATGCTCTTGCGGGTCTTGGCGTGACGGCCGGTTTGGGTCAGGTCGGCCCCGTGGCAGCTCGCGCAGCTGCGCGCGGCGGCCCCGCCCGGTTGCGGGTGCTCGGCCGTCCAGGCCGCCGCGCCGGCAGCGGCATCGCCGGCGGCCAGCGCCGGGCCGGCGCCGACGGCGATGCCGAGGGCCGCGACCAGGGCCAATGCCGCGGAGATCGACCGACGGGGGTCGGCGCGTTGGGTGGTTGTGGATTGAACAGCTTTCGAGATCGGGGACATTTCGATGCTCCTTGGTGAATTGGGATTGCCGCCGCGCTCAACCACGGCAGACAGGATCGGCCCCAATGCCGTTAAGTCAAGGTTCAGAAACAAGTGGTGCAGACGCAACCACGAAACGGCTAATCAAAAGGTTCAGCGAGCGGGCGTCTGCGCCACTTGTTTCTGAACCGATCCTAAGTTGCGCCGTGGGAGGGGCTTCCAGCCGCGACCGGTCGCCGCGCGAGCCGAGTCGCGGCTGGAAGCCGCTCCCACAAAGCGCTCCCATCGCTCGCTAACTTAATGGCATTGGGATCGGCCCGGGATCGTTGCCTTAGGCAGCCTTGATCATCGTTCCGGCCCGCTTTGCGCCTTTGCGTCTCTGCGCGGGTCGCTCTTTTTCTCGCGCAAAGACGCAGAGGCGCAGAGGCGCAAAGGGCTGGTCGTTTCTGATCGAAGCTGTACTCGCTCGAAGGGCCTCAGCCCTCGGCATCGGACCGGCGCTTGCGGCCGGTGAACATGGACCGGACCAGGTTCTCGCGGTGGCTCAGGCTGGAGAAGATCACACCGGCCACGTGGGCGACGATGAACAGCAGCGTCAGGTTGGCCAGCACCTCGTGGGTCTCCTCCAGCGCCTCGCCCCAGGCCGGGGACAGCCCACCCATCAGCGGCGCCAGCGGCCCCGAGAGCTCTTGGGCACCGTAGAGGGCGAGCCCGCACAGGCCGGTAGCGGCGACCAGCACCAGCAGCGCCACCACCATGGCCCCGCCGGCGGGGTTGTGGCCCAGATAGCGACCGGCGCGCAGGCGCAGTGCGTCGCCGATATAGGCGAGCACCGCCCGCGGGCTGCGGACGAAGTCGGTGAAACGGGCATGGCGGGTGCCGACGAAGCCCCAGACCAGGCGCACCGCGATCAGCGCCAGCACCAGATAGCCGGCCCAGACATGCACGTCGAGCAGGTCGTCCTCGACGATGTACGCGGTGGCGAAGGCCCCGACCAGGGACCAATGGAAGATGCGCACCAGCGGGTCCCAGACCCGCACCTCGGCGGTCGGGGGCGCTTCGGCGGCGCTGGTTTCGCGCTGGCCCGGCTGGCGGGCGATGGTGGCGGCGGTGCTGTTCATGCAGGTCTCCTCGGGGTTGGCGCGGAAGAATCTCAAACGCGGCCCGCCGCTGACGACGGCCCGGCATGGGGTCCACACTAACCCCCCGTTGCTGACCGTTGTCCGCACCCCGCCGTCAGCCTTTTGTCAGCTCGCCGGGATCATCCTTGCCGGCACCCAAACATCCCGAGGCAACCTCTATGCATCCGAACCATCCGCGGACCCATCGGCGCATCGCCGCCTGCCTGCTCGCCCTGGCCGCCGTGGGCGCTCAGGCCGACGGGCCGCATCGCGACCACGACCGCGCCCGCGACGCGCTGGCGCGCGGCGAGATCCGCCCCATCGCCGAGATCCTGGCCAGTGCCGCCGCGACCGTGCCCGGCGACGTGGTCGAGGTGGAGCTGGAGCGCGAGGGCGGCGCCTGGGTCTACGAGCTGAAGGTGCTGGCCGAGGACGGGCGCCGGCTGGAGGTGCTGCTCGATGCGGCCACCGCCACCGTCATCGAGGTGGAGCAGGACTGATGCGCATCCTGCTGGTCGAAGACGACGCGCGCCTGGCCGAGGGCATCGCCCAAGCGCTCGACGCCGCCGGCTTCGTCACCCAGCGGGTCGCCGACGGCGAGGACGCCTGGTTCCGCGGCGACACCGAGGGCTGGTCCGCCGTGGTGCTGGACCTGGGGCTGCCGGGCATGGACGGGCTCTCGGTGCTGCGGCGTTGGCGCGCCGCCGGTCAGCGCTTCCCGGTGCTCATCCTCACCGCCCGCGGCGACTGGCACGAGCGGGTGGAGGGCATCGACGCCGGCGCCGACGACTACCTGCCCAAGCCGTTTCGGATGGAGGAGCTGATCGCGCGGCTGCGGGCGCTGGTGCGCCGCGCCGCCGGCCAGGCCTCGGCGCTGCTGCGCATCGGGGCGCTGACGCTGGACACCCGGCGCATGCAGGTCAGCCGCGACGGCCTGGCGCTGCACCTCTCGCCCCAGGAATACCGGCTGGTGGCCTATCTGATGCAGCATGCCGGTCGCGTGGTCTCGCAGCTGGAGCTGACCGAGCAGCTCTATGCCCAGGACTTCGAGCGCGAATCCAACGCCGTCGAGGTACTGGTCGGGCGGGTACGGCGCAAGCTCGGCAGCGGCCTGATCCAGACCCGACGCGGCTTCGGCTACCTGATCGAGGCCGAGGACGCCGACGCCGAGCGGTCGGCGCCGCGATGACCCGCCGCTCCCTGCGCGCCCGCCTGGCGCTGGCGGCGGCGCTGTCCATCGGGCTGGCGCTGCTGGTCGCCGCCATCGGGCTGGTGGCCCTGTTCGAGCGCCACGTCGAGCGCCGCATCGGCCAGGAGCTCACCGCCCAGCTCGGCCAGCTCGCCGCCGCGGTGCAGATCGATGCCGACGGCGCCGTCGGCGTCGACCCGCAGCCGCCGGACCCGCGCCTGGCCAAGCCCCTGGGCGGCCTCTACTGGCAGGTGGACGACGAGCGCGACGGGGGCCGCATGGTCGGCGCCGCGCGCTCGCGCTCGCTGTGGGACCGACCGCTGCGCCTGCCGCCGGACCTGCCGGCACCGAGCGTCGTCCACAGCCATCGGCTCCCCGGCCCGGACGGTCGGGCGCTGCTGGTGCGCGAGCGCCGCATCCTGCTCGGCGAAGGCACGGGCGCCCATGCGCTGCGGCTGATGACCGCCATCGACGCCCACGAGCTGACGCAGGCCCGCAACGCCTTCGCCGCCGACATGCTCCCCTACCTGGGGCTGATCGCGCTGGTGCTGGGCCTGGCCACGCTGGTGCAGATCCGCGCCGGGCTGGCCCCGCTGGAGGGCGTGCGCCGGGGTGTCGGCGCCATCCGCTCCGGCCGCGCCCGGCGCCTGGCCGACGACTACCCGGACGAGGTCATGCCCCTGGTGGCCGAGGTCAACGCCCTGCTCGGCGCCCGCGAGCAGGCGGTCGAGCGCGCCCGCGCCTGGACCGCCGACCTCGCCCACGGCCTGAAGACGCCGCTGGCCGCCCTGGCCGCCGACGCCGAGCGGCTGCGCCGCGCCGGCAGCCCGGCGCTGGCCGACGACCTGGAGCAGCTCGCCGAGGCCATGCGCCGGCGCGTCGACCGGGAGCTGATCCGCGCGCGGGTGCGCTCGGGCACCGGGACCCAACAGGCCCGCGCCGACCTGGTGGACGCCTGCCGCCGACTGCTGCGCACGCTGCGCCGCACCCCCACCGGGGAGCGCATCGACTGGCGCCTGCAGGCGCCCGAGCAGGCCATCGCCGCGCTGATGCCCGACGACCTGCTGGAGCTGCTCGGCAACCTGCTGGAGAACGCCGCCAAATGGGCGGCGCAGACGGTGACCATCCGCATCGACGCCGGCGCGCGCATCGCCGTCCTCATCAGCGACGACGGCCCCGGTGTGCCCGACGCCGAGCTGCCGCGCCTGGGCGAGCGCGGCCTGCGCCTGGACCTGCAGAAGGAAGGCAGCGGCCTCGGCCTGGCCATCGTGCGCGACGTCGCCGACGCCTACGGCGGCAGCATCGCCTTCAGCCGCGCCGCCGACGGCGGACTGGCGGTGCGCCTGGAGCTGCCGGCGGCGGCTTGAGGCCGCCGGCAGACGATCCGGCGGACACTGCGCGCAGCGCGAACAGCGCCGAGAAGGCCCCGAGCCAGACCCAGCGATTGGCCCAGTCCGGCAGCAGGTCCTCGATTCGAAAAATGGTCCGCCCGCGCCGCTGCGTCTCATAGGCGAGGCGCCCGAGCCAGCGGCGGGTCTGGGCCTGGGTCCAGGGGCTGTCGGGCAGCGCGCGGCCCTCGGGGCTAGGGCCGCCGGACCGCCGACCTTGCGGCTGAGCGCGCGGTGGAGGTAGGCGTCGAACAGGGCCGCCGGTCCGGTGGCGGCGGCGGCGATCTCGGCGCGGCAGTTGGCGCGCAGGATGCCGAACTTGCGCGGTGCTCGGATGGATTTCACTGCACGCTGCCCGTGCTAGGATGCGGTCTCCCGCAGATCGCTGAAGTCTTGGCCGATGCACACCGATCCGTTGCTCTATCGCCTATTTCAAGAGCGCCCGGCGACCCTGTTCGAGCTCGCCGGGCTACCGCCGCCGCCCGTCGCCTATGCGCTCGCCTCCATTGAGGTCAAGCAGACCGCATTCCGCCTCGACGGCGTGCTCGCGCCGGCAACCAGTCGGCCCGACCTGCCGGTGATATTCAGCGAGAACCAGTTCCAACGCCGACGGGGCTTCTACAGTCGCTGGTTTGCCTCGATCTTCCTGTTCCTGTACCGCCACCGCATCCGCCAACCCTGGGTCGCCGTCGTGGTCTACCCGGAGCCGGCGACGGATTGCGGCCTAGACGCCGCCTATCTGCCGCTGGAGCAGGCCGGCGTGCTGCGCAGGGTCTATCTGGCCGACCTGGTGGGTCGTCCGGGGCTCGGCACCGGGGCGCGGCTGGCGCGGCTGATTGTGCTCGACGAGGCCGCCGCCGCGACCGAGGCCCGCGACTTGGCCGCCGAGCCGCGCCCGCCCAATGAGCGCCTGGTCGTGCTGGACCTGCTGGAGACCATCCTGGTCTACAAGTTTCCCACCCTCTCTCGCCAGGAGATCGTCAAGATGCTGCACCTACCACAGACCGACCTGAAGCAGACCCGGTTCTATCAAGAGGTCTTCGACGAAGGCCGCGAGGAAGGCCGCAAGGCCGCCGAGATCGACATGTTGCTGAAGCTGCTTGGGCGCCGGATCGGCGAGCCGAGCGCCGAGCAGCGCGCGCGGCTGGGCAGCCTGTCCAGCGCCCAGCGAGGCGCCCTCGCCGAGGCATTGCTCGACGCGACCAAGCCGTTCGCGCTGGATGCTTGGCTGGCTGCGCATGGGGGGCAGGTGGAGTCGCATTGAGCCTGGGGGCGCGGTCGTTGGCGATGGCGGGGGCGATCAGGGGATAGCTCGGGTTGGCGATAGCGTCACCCGACAATCAACGGGTCAAGGACTCGCATCGTCGGGTTACGCTTCGCTAACCCAATCCATCGTCGGCGACCGCAAGACGCCCGGTCGCTACCCCGAGGTTGCGTTCGAGGGAATATCGACCTGAGTCCCAGCCTCCCGAGCCGGGAAATTGTCCGTCAGTGGGGCGAGTTGGGGCGGATTCTGCCGGTTAAGGCGAGCGCTCCCCTACCTGGCCTTTCAGCATCAACCCCGGGCTCGTCCAGCGACCGGTTCAGATCGCGGCTCGCTGCGCTCGCGCGATCTAACCATATTCGTTGGGCATCTTGAATCGACCAACAGAGGCAAAAGTCAAGATCCCGGTCTTCGACCCCGGTCTTCTGTGACCCCGGTCTTCTGAATGGGCCGGGGACTCTACGGCCTCAGTGGCCTTCTCCGCACCTGGCAGTGGATAAAAATTCCTGGCCGTAGGTGGCTCAGTTTAGGTGGCCATTAACACCTCGACCCGGCTCGCTGACTGGCCGGCGAAGCGCTTGGTCAAAGTCTATCGGCAAAGAATGCAAATCGAGCTGAGCTTCAGCGGCAACTACGATCAAGCAGCGTACTATTTTCAGAAAGCGATTGATGTGGCAACGAATGATATTGAAGTTCTGAAAGCCTTGGGCGGACTCGCGGAAACACAAAAGGCCCAAGGGAATCGCGCAGGATTCCAGACTCAGCAGACAATCAAGCTACCGTTGCGTTGGGTGTCCGTCGTTCTGCAAGACCTTTCCAACGTAGCATTGCTGACGGGCTTTGAGAAAAGTGCGATACAGGTTGACGTCATCATAGCTGCCCTGTCGCTCTGCGTTACGGATCAATGTCCAGACTGTCTCGGGAACAGAAATGTTTTGCACGGCCCGGCGCGTATCGATCCAGTCATCGCGTTGGGGCGACCATTGGAAAATTCGGCCATCCGGGTGCACGCGGAACTCAAGGTGTTTGGTCGTGTCGGTGATTTCTCCTGCTGGCCTTTTCTCATGCGCTGGGTTGTCCCAGCGATACCGGTACCATACAAGCTCAGGCAGGGCCTTTGCGAAGTCCTGACTTGCCGGATAGGGCAGACGGTCGCTTTGTGCTTTTGCCATGTAGAGCGCTACACAAGTTGGGACATCTTCGCACAGTCTACTGGGAATAAATTCATTGAAATGACATTCCGCCCATGCGGCACCCGCAAAGTTCTGGTAATGAGCCGTTCGAAAGCCGATACTGATTTCCGTACAGGCGGTTGAGATCAAGAGCGCACTGGCGATTGTCAACTTCAGCAGATCAGCTAACATTGCGGACCTCATCAGCGAAATTCGACAGCTCAAACATGTCGTATGCGTTGGCGTGACCGTAATGCCCGTAGTTGTTGCCTTGCGATGCTTTGGCGAGCGTCATGTTGATGTCCGCATTCTGGCAACGCCCCCAGGGGCCTCCCAACATTGCAATTCCGTCCGGGGTCGTCACCGGGGCCTTCGAATTGGAGTAGTCGACGTAGATGTTGAGCCAGCGCTTCAGCTTTTGCGGCTTGGGTTGATTTGCGCCCGGACCTAGGCGCCCTACAGGGTCCAGGGTGACCGCCAATTCCACATCGATACCTGCCACATCCAGTGTTCTGCAGACATCCATGGCGGTGTCGCCGCCATATGAGTGGCCGACGACACATATCTTCTGGCCTTGATCGTGCCAGTGGCGACATATCTTCACGACCGCTGCATGGGTTTGATAGGTCCCGTAGCCGATGTCTTGGTGTGATTCGTGGGCGCTGTTTTAGGGCACAAAGACACCGGCGAGCATGTTCTTGTCCTCAGCATCCCGCGCACCGCCGATGAACATCACAAGCGGTTGATACTTTGGGCAATTCACGGTGTTCTTGTGGCCAAGGTTCATCTTGTCAGGGGGGATCAGGATATAGCCCCCGCGGCTCCAGAACGATTCGTCGTCCGGCATGATCAATCCGGTCTTGCCTAGTGACATGGCGCGCTCCGCTGCTGATGGCGCTCGATGATGGTCACCTCGGCCCGCGCGCGCTTCTGGGCATAGCGAAAGATGTCGATGGCCTTGGTGGGTGAAGGTCCGCGCAGTGTCTTACGGATGAAGTCATGCAGGGGATCGTCGAGACAGCCGGTGCCCAGGAACAGGCAGCACCCGTAGAGAATGCAGATCAGGGGAAACAGCGGTTCGGCGGTGGCGAACGCCTGTGCGCGGTTTGAAGAAAAGCGAAAAAGGGTTCGTTCGGCACCGGCAGGCAGCCGAGTCGCCAACGTTGGAAAAAGATGGCGACCGGCGGTCACCAGAGCGTCCTCGGTGTTGAGATTTGCAAGGATCCGCTCATCCAGGCCAAGCACTTGATGGAGGGCTGTCAGATAGTGCTCGTAGTCTGCTCCGTAGACCGCGTCGCGAAAGCC
Source organism: uncultured Gammaproteobacteria bacterium (assembly GCA_942491465.1). GTDB lineage: Bacteria > Pseudomonadota > Gammaproteobacteria > Chromatiales > Chromatiaceae > CALOBA01. The sequence continues at coordinate 2,371 of CALOBA010000007.1, read as the reverse complement.
GATCGACCACTGCTTCAGGTCGAGCATCCTGAGTATGTCGAGCTCTGTGCGGCTGAGGATCGTCGCCGGCTCGGGCTTGAGCAGGTCCTCATCGGCGTGGGCGCCGAAGATGGCAAAGAAGACGATCAGATGCTCCTTGGCAAAGGCCGATTCGATGGCGTGCGCCGTTAGCTTGGGGCGCATCAGGTCGGCGAATTCGACCCCGAGTCCAGCGCGGAGGCTGCGATACAGATGCGGCAGGTTGCGTTGCAGGACATCCAGGATGTAGCGGGTCTCGAACTGTGCGTCGAGCTGATCCAGTTGTTCCCGTCTGATTGTCAGCGCCATGACATCATCCATCAATCTTAGGTCAGGGGTTTGTCTCCGGTAGTTGGAAGACCATCAGGAGTAGAGCGCGCCTGCAGGTGCGGCACACCCAGCAACAGGTCTCGTTGGCAGCCGGCAGATGGGCGCATGCGGCATACGGGGACCCGGGGACCGGGGTCCCGGGGACCGGGGTCACCGGGGACCGGGGTCTTGACTTTTGCCTCTGGCAGCCGATTCAAGATGCCCAACATACGCCCTGAGGTGGTCTGTCAAGCTTTCAGGCCAAATCTGTCGAGTATAGGAAGCATAAACGCCCTGCTTCCCAGGTCGCCCGAGTATCGATCGGTCGTTTGGCGGCTGTCAACGCTGCTTTCGAGGGAATATCGACCTGAGTCCCAGCCTCCCGAGCCGGGAAATTGTCCGTCAGTGGGGCGAGTTGGGGCGGATTCTGCCGGTTAAGGCGAGCGCTCCCCTACCTGGCCTTTCAGCATCAACCCCGGGCTCGTCCAGCGACCGGTTCAGATCGCGGCTCGCTGCGCTCGCGCGATCTAACCATATTCGTTGGGCATCTTGAATCGACCAACAGAGGCAAAAGTCAAGATCCCGGTCTGGATGACCCCGGTCTGGACCCCGGTCTGAACAGCGCGAACAGGGCCGAGAAGGCCCCGAGCCAGACCCAGCGATTGGCCCAGTCCGGCAGCAGGTCCTCGATTCGAAAAAAGGTCCGCCCGCGCCGCTGCGTCTCGTAGGCGAGGCGCCCGAGCCAGCGGCGAGTCTGGGCCTGGGTCCAGGGGCTGCCGGGCAGCGCGCGGCCCTCGGGGCTAGGGCCGCCGGACCGCCGACCTTGCGGCTGAGCGCGCGGTTGAGGTAGGCGTCGAACAGGGCCGCCGGTCCGGTGGCGGCGGCGGCGATCTCGGCGCGGCAGTTGGCGCGCAGGATGCCGAACTTGCGCGGTGCTCGGATGGATTTCACTGCACGCTGCCCGTGCTAGGATGCGGTCTCCCGCAGATCGCTGAAGTCTTGGCCGATGCACACCGATCCGTTGCTCTATCGCCTATTTCAAGAGCGCCCGGCGACCCTGTTCGAACTCGCCGGGCTACCGCCGCCGCCCGTCGCCTATGCGCTCGCCTCCATTGAGGTCAAGCAGACCGCATTCCGCCTCGACGGCGTGCTCGCGCCGGCGACCCGCCGACCGGACCTGCCGCGGATCTTCAGCTAGAACCAGTTCCAACGCCGACGGGGCTTCTACAGTCGCTGGTTTGCCTCGATCTTCCTGTTCCTGTACCGCCACCGCATCCGCCAACCCTGGGTCGCCGTCGTGGTCTACCCGGAGCCGGCGACGGATTGCGGCCTAGACGCGGCCTATCTGCCGCTGGAGCAGGCCGGCGTGCTGCGCAGGGTCTACCTGGCCGACCTGGTGGGTCGTCCGGGGCTCGGCACCGGGGCGCGGCTGGCCCGGCTGATTGTGCTCGACGAGGCCGCCGCCGCGACCGAGGCCCGCGACTTGGCCGCCGAGCCGCGCCCGCCCAATGAGCGCCTGGTCGTGCTGGACCTGCTGGAGACCATCCTGGTCTACAAGTTTCCCACCCTCTCTCGCCAGGAGATCGTCAAGATGCTGCACCTACCACAGACCGACCTGAAGCAGACCCGGTTCTATCAAGAGGTCTTCGACGAAGGCCGCGAGGAAGGCCGTGAGGAAGGCCGCAAGGCCGCCGAGATCGACATGTTGCTGAAGCTGCTTGGGCGCCGGATCGGCGAGCCGAGCGCCGAGCAGCGCGCGCGGCTGGGCAGCCTGTCCAGCGCCCAGCGAGGCGCCCTCGCCGAGGCATTGCTCGACGCGACCAAGCCGTTCGCGCTGGATGCTTGGCTGGCTGCGCATGGGGGGCAGGTGGAGTCGCATTGAGCCTGGGGGCGCGGTCCCTGGCGATGGCGGGGGCGATCAGGGGATAGCTCGGGTTGGCAATAGCGTCACCCGACAATCAACGGGTCAAGGACTCGCATCGTCGGGTTACGCTTCGCTAACCCAATCCATCGTCGGCGACCGCAAGACGCCCGGTCGCTACCC
>CALOBA010000006.1:0-82123 GCA_942491465.1 uncultured Gammaproteobacteria bacterium | reverse complement strand
GCAGCCCCGCTCCTCTGCCAGCGAAGTGACGCACACCGCAGACGCTCGCCCCAACACCCACGGACCATCCAGGCTGATGGTGATCCCAGCATCCAGCTACCCCCCCGTGAAGGCATCGCCATTGACCGTATGCCTTTGCTGATCGTCACGGCGCTCCCGCCGTGACGCCTCTTGCGCCACTCCAGCGGCGCGTCCCGAGCACCGCCCCACCTCGCAGGACCTTGTTGGAGTGCCGTCACCACCGAAGACGCGGCGCTGGAGCGCCGGGGGATGCGCAACGACGCTGGAGCGCCGTCGCGATCAAATGATGGCTGCGGGATCACGGAAACCGGATCGCTATCGGGGGCGGGGTCGGTATCGCTATCGCTATCGCTATCGGGATCGATTCGGCTTCCGATACCGATATCGATGCCGACGTTCCAGAGGGTGCTGATCCCGACCTCATAGACCCCCCCGATCACCACATACTCATCCTCTCCCTTCAGCATCCCCGGCAGCAACCGGTTGAAGAAGAAGATCTTCGGCAGAGGCACCTCCGCGATCAGGATGTAGTCCCCGAACTCGTCGGCGCGCTCGCGGCTGCTGGTGAAGCTGTTGAGGTTGTTGAAGAGGACGCGATAGCGCCCGCTGCCAAGGGTTTCGAGGATCTCGTGCTCGTCGATGCGGTTGATGCCGCGGTAGAGGCTGAGGTGGGTCTCTTCGGGGTGGGCCTGGAGGAGCTCGTACTGACAATAGGTATAGAGGAGGTCGAGCTGGGCCTCGAGGGCGTTGGTCGCGTAGAGGCCGCGGGTGCCTTCGACGAGATATTGATGGTAGGCATCGCTGTGGCGGCCGTCCAGCGGGCCGGCGTGGTGTCTGGCGAGCAGGCCGAAGCGGCTCTCGACCCAGCGCTTGAGCACCGCGCCCTCGCGGCCGTCCGAGTCGAAGGACCAGCCGCGCACCATGCGCAGATAGTTGGCGTTGACCCGCGACTTCTTCTTGCGTTTCCCCGGCGTCAGTCCGGCCTCCTCGAGATGCTCCAGGCGAAAAGCTCACCGCCATGTAGTCCATGAAGCTGCGCGGCGCTCGGCGCTGCTCCAGCGGGGCCAGCGTGTCGACGAAGAGGTCGGCGTGGAAGTCGCGGATGCCGTCGATCTCCAGCGCGACCGGGTGCTCCTGAAAGGTCAGGCTGCCGAGGATGACGGCCGGCAGGTTGCAGCGGTTGATGGGCAGGCGGGCGTCTTGCGGCAGGGAGGGCGTGGCGGTCGGCTGGCGGTCTTGTTCGGTTTGTCTGTTGTTATCCATACAGGCCTTGCGGCTTTGTCGGGGATGCTACCAAACCAGACATCCGGCCGCCTTGCGAAAATGCAGCGCAGGATAAACAGTGGGTTAGGGCATCTGGAATGTTGGCACACTGCTTGCTTAAAGCTCTGCGAAGGCCAATCTCTGTTCAACCGCCCGCAACAGCGGCGAACAATCGGGAGACCCCACCCAATGGCAATGCGTCAATGCGCCATCTACGGCAAAGGCGGTATCGGCAAGTCCACCACCACCCAGAACCTGGTCGCCGGCCTCGCCGAGCTGGGCAAGAAGGTCATGATCGTCGGTTGCGACCCCAAGGCCGACTCCACCCGTCTGATCCTGCACTCCAAGGCCCAGAACACCATCATGGAGATGGCCGCCGAGGCTGGCTCGGTCGAGGACCTCGAGCTGGAAGACGTGCTGAAGGTCGGCTACGGCAACATCAAGTGCGTCGAGTCCGGCGGTCCGGAGCCGGGCGTTGGCTGCGCCGGCCGCGGCGTTATCACCGCCATCAACTTCCTCGAAGAGGAAGGCGCCTACGAAGACGATCTCGACTTCGTCTTCTACGACGTGCTCGGCGACGTGGTCTGCGGCGGCTTCGCCATGCCGATCCGCGAGAACAAGGCGCAGGAGATCTACATCGTCTGCTCCGGCGAGATGATGGCCATGTACGCGGCCAACAACATCTCCAAGGGCATCGTGAAGTACGCCAGCTCCGGCGGCGTGCGTCTCGCCGGCCTGATCTGCAACAGCCGCAACACCGCCCGTGAAGACGAGCTGATCATGGAGCTGGCCCGTCAGCTCGGCACGCAGATGATCCACTTCGTGCCGCGCGACAACGTCGTGCAGCGCGCCGAGATCCGTCGCATGACGGTCATCGAGTACGACCCCAAGGCCAAGCAGGCCGACGAGTACCGCACCTTGGCGCAGAAGATCATCGACAACAAGATGATGGTCATTCCCACGCCGATCACCATGGATGCGTTGGAAGACCTGCTGATGGACTTCGGCCTGATGGACGAGGAAGACGAGAGCATCGTCGGCAAGACCGCCGACACCGCGGCTGCCTGAGGCCTGCGGTCCTTCGGATCGATCGTCGATCTGAGATCGATCCAAGCCTCGGCAAGCGCGTTCATGGGGCTCCCGCCCGTCCGGTTCCGGGTGGCCGCAAGGCCGGCCCGGTTCGGGACGGAGCGACACTTGACTCGAACGCGAGCCTGATCGAGGTCACGCCTGTCCGCCCCCGGCAGACGCCGGCCGGGCAACCCTTTGTCTCCGTGCGACCATCGGCGGATTAGCGGTGGCGCCGCAATCGAGGAAAGCCAAGATGGCAAACATGACTCGCGAAGAGACCGAAGCCCTCATCCAAGAGGTGCTCGAGGTCTACCCCGAAAAGGCCAAGAAGGATCGCGCCAAGCATCTGGCCGTCAACGACCAGAGCGTCGAGCAGTCGAAGAAATGCATCACCTCTAACCGCAAGTCCCAGCCGGGCGTCATGACCGTTCGTGGTTGCGCCTATGCGGGCTCCAAGGGTGTGGTCTGGGGTCCGATCAAGGACATGGTCCATATCTCCCACGGCCCGGTCGGCTGCGGTCAGTACTCCCGTGCCGGTCGCCGCAACTACTACGTGGGCATGACCGGGGTGAACACCTTCGGCACCATGAACTTCACCTCGGACTTCCAGGAGAAGGACATCGTCTTCGGCGGCGACAAGAAGCTCGACAAGATCATCGACGAAGTGGAGACCCTGTTCCCGCTGGCCAAGGGCGTCTCCATCCAGTCCGAGTGCCCGATCGGCCTGATCGGCGACGACATCGAGGCGGTCGCGAAGAAGAAATCCCAGGAGCTCGAAAAGCCGATCGTGCCGGTGCGCTGCGAGGGCTTCCGCGGTGTCTCCCAGTCCCTGGGCCACCACATCGCCAACGACGCCATCCGCGACTGGGTCATCGGCAATCGCGACGGTGACGAGTCCTTCGAGACCACGCCTTACGACGTGGCCATCATCGGCGACTACAACATCGGCGGCGACGCCTGGTCCTCGCGCATCCTGCTCGAAGAGATGGGCCTGCGCGTGGTTGCCCAGTGGTCCGGCGACGGCACCCTGAGCGAGATGGAGCTGACCCCCAAGGTCAAGCTCAACCTCATCCACTGCTACCGCTCGATGAACTACATCAGCCGGCACATGGAAGAGAAGTACGGCATCCCGTGGATGGAGTACAACCTCTTCGGCCCCACCAAGATCGCCGAGTCGCTGCGCGCCATCGCCGCACGCTTCGATGCGAAGATCCAGGCCAACGCCGAGAAGGTCATCGCCAAGTACCAGGCCGAGTACGACGCGGTCATCGCCAAGTACCGCCCGCGCCTGGAAGGCAAGCGCGTCATGCTCTACGTCGGCGGTCTGCGTCCGCGCCACATCATCGGCGCCTACGAGGACCTGGGGATGGAAGTGGTCGGTACCGGCTACGAGTTCGCCCACAACGACGACTACGACCGCACCATGAAGGAGATGGGCAACGCCACGCTGCTCTACGACGACGTCACCGGCTACGAGTTCGAGGAGTTCGTCAAGCGCGTCCAGCCCGACCTGATCGGCTCCGGCATCAAGGAGAAGTACATCTTCCAGAAGATGGGTGTGCCCTTCCGCCAGATGCACAGCTGGGACTACTCCGGTCCGTACCACGGCTACGACGGCTTCGCCATCTTCGCCCGCGACATGGACATGACCATCAACAACCCCTGCTGGAAGAGCATGCAGGCGCCCTGGCAGCAGACCGACGCCGAAGCGCCGGCCCTGGCCAAGACCGCCTGAAGCTGCGCTGACCTGACCTAAAGGCAACCGCAGAGACGCTAAGACGCAGCGAGGGCCGCAGGGCAAGACTGCGGAAGACCGGCTTCCACGCCTCGGCGTGGACAGCCAAGGGCCGTTTGCGCCCATCACAGGGACTGTTTCGAGCAGGTCAACACGCTGCGTCTCTGTGTCTCTGCGTTTAGCCGAGACGAGCCCGACGAAACCGAATTCCCATCCTCAGAGCCGAAAGTCCGCAGATTAGCGGCGCGGCAGGAGACACCCCATGAGCCAAGCAGTCGACAACATCAAGCCCAGTTACCCCCTGTTCCGCGACGAAGAGTACACGGAGAACATGGGCCGCAAGCAGGACGGCGTCGAGGAGCGCCCGGACGAGGCCAAGCTCCAGGAGATCTTCGACTGGACCACCACCGTCGAATACCAGGAGCTGAACTTCGCCCGCGAGGCGCTGACCGTCAACCCGGCCAAGGCCTGCCAGCCCCTCGGCGCCGTGCTCTGCGCCCTGGGCTTCGAGAAGACCCTGCCCTACGTGCACGGCTCCCAGGGCTGCGTCGCCTACTTCCGCACCTACTTCAACCGCCACTTCAAGGAGCCGATCGCCTGCGTGTCCGACTCCATGACCGAGGACGCGGCGGTGTTCGGCGGCCAGAAGAACATGATCGACGGCCTGGAGAACGCCAAGGCCCTGTACAAGCCCGAGTGCATCGCGGTGTCCACCACCTGCATGGCCGAGGTCATCGGTGACGACCTCAACGCCTTCATCGGCAACGCCAAGAAGGAAGGCAGCATCCCGCAGGAGTTCCCGACCCCGTTCGCCCACACCCCGAGCTTCGTCGGCAGCCACACCACCGGCTGGGACAACATGTTCGAGGGCATGCAGCGCTACTTCACGCTGAACTTCATGGAAGACAAGGAGGTCGGCAGCAACGGCAAGATCAACCTGGTGCCGGGCTTCGAGACCTATCTGGGCAACTACCGCGTCCTGCACCGGATGATGCAGGAGATGGAGGTCGGCTACTCGCTGCTGTGCGACCCCACCGAGGTGCTCGACACCCCCTCCGACGGCGAGTACCGCATGTACGACGGCGGCACCTCCCTGGACGAGATGAAGGACGCCCCCAACGCCATCGACACCCTGCTGCTGCAGCCCTGGCAGCTGCCGAAGACCAAGAAGTTCACCGAGCTGACCTGGCACCACCCGGTCAACCACATCGACACCCCCATGGGCCTGGAGTGGACCGACGACTTCCTGATGAAGGTCTCGGAGCTCACCGGCAAGCCGATCCCCGAGTCCCTGGCCAAGGAGCGCGGTCGCCTGGTCGACATGATCCAGGACAGCCACCAGTGGCTGCACGGCAAGAAGTTCGCCCTCTACGGTGACGCAGACTTCCTGATGGGCATGACCAAGTTCCTCATGGAACTCGGCGCCGAGCCCACCCACATCCTCTGCAACCACGCCAACAAGCGCTGGAAGAAGGCCATGGAGAAGATGCTGGCCGCATCGCACTACGGCAGCAACGCCACCGTGTACATCAGCAAGGATCTCTGGCACATGCGCTCGCTGTGCTTCACCGACAAGCCGGACTTCTTGATCGGCAACAGCTACGGCAAGTTCATCCAGCGCGACACGCTGAAGAAGGGCATGGAGTTCGAGGTGCCGCTGATCCGCCTCGGCTTCCCGATCTTCGACCGTCACCACCTGCACCGCATGACCACCTACGGCTACGAGGGTGCCATGTACATGCTGACCACCCTGGTCAACGCGGTCCTGGAGCGGCTCGACGACGAGACCCGCGAGATGGGCGTGACCGACTACAACTACGACCTGGTGCGTTAGTCCCGACGACGCAGCTGGCTCCCACGCTCCGGCGTGGGAGCAAGGGCCGGCGCCCCGCGCCCCAACCGTGCCGACGCACTCGGGACGCAGCGCGTCCGCCAGGCCTTTCCACGCTGGAGCCTGGGAACGAGCCAACCGCGCCCAAGCAGGAAACAACAATGCCAAACGTAATGATCCGCAAGAACGACGCCGGCAGTCTGCTCTTCTACGTCGCCAAGAAGGACATGGAAGAGACCATCGCCACCGTCGAGACCGACACCGACGACACCTGGGGTGGCGAGGTCGAGCTGACCGACGGCTCGCGCTGGTACATCGACCCCATCAGCCCCCGCCCCGAGTTCCCGACCACGCTGCGCTTCAAGCGCGCCGACAACTGATTCCCGACCGGAGACAGACCATGGCACTGAAGATCGTAAAAGACCTGTGCACCGCCTGCGGCGACTGCGAGCCGCTCTGCCCCACCGACTCCATCACCCCGTTCAAGGGTGTGTATAAGATCGACACCGAGACCTGCAACGAGTGCGAAGGCACCCACGACGCCCCGCAGTGCCTCGACGCCTGCATGGAAGACGACTGCATCGTCCCGGCGTAACACCTAGGCCCGAGCCAAACAGCCGGTCGTTGTCGTTGTCGTAGTCGTAGTCGTAATCGAGTCCGCGACGAAAGCGACTCCGACGAGGCTTCCGATTACGACAACGACAACGACAACGACAACGACAACGACAACGACAACGAACGCGACCACAGGGCGGCAGCTATTGCCCCCGAGGTCGACGCGCCGGGCGTGTTGGCCTCCCAGCCAACACGCAACGGCACGCGAAACCGCCGCGACATCGCTCTCGGCCTTGCCAGAGCCCGGCACCGCAACCCGAGAAGGAACCTAATGCACCGCTGCGGAAGTCCCGAGGGCACTGGCATGCCCCGACGGTGTTGTGGGAGCGACTTGCAGTCGCGATCTTCTGCGTCGCGGCAGTCGCGATTGCAAATCGCTCCCACAGCTGGGACCGGTCTCGATATCTTCGAAGCAAAGCGCTAGTAGCGCTGCGCCTAAAGGATACAAACAAGCTGCGTTCGTTGTCGTTGTCGTTGTCAACTATAACGACAACGACAACGACAACGATAACGATAACGACAACGACAACGACAACGACAACGACAACGACAACGACAACGACAACGACAACGACAACGAATCCTAGCTTGTAGCATACGAGGGTGGACAAGCGAAGCGCAGTCCACCAGCGGCGGCGCAGGCCCCCACCCTTAACCAAGAACCCCAAGCCGAGCCAAGACCATGAGCCACGCTACCCTCACCGACGACATCGCGCTGCGCATCGGCCTGGCCGCTCGCACGCTGCCCGACACCGATCCCGCCCGACTGCTCAAGGTCTTGGCCGACGTCGTCGGGCTGCCGCCCACCGCCGAGAAGCTCGCCGGGCTCAAAGTCAAGGACCTCAAGGCCGCCGCCGACGGCGAGCTGGCCGAGATCGACGCCGACGCCCTCAAGCAGGCCCTGGCCCTGCTCAAGGGCGAGGCCGCCGCGGACATCGCCCCGCCGCCGCCCGTGGAGCCCTACACCGAGGGCGACATGCCCGGCTCCATCCGCGTCGCCTGCACATCCAACGGCGGCGAGCAGATCGACGGCCACTTCGGCTCCGCGCGCCGCTTCCTGGTCTATCAGGTCGCCGCCGACGGCTACCGCCTGATCGACTGCCGCGACATCGACGACAGCCAGGCCACCGACGAGAAGAACAGCTACCGCGCCGAACTCATCGCCGACTGCCAGGTCCTCTACTGCGCCTCCATCGGCGGCGCTGCTGCGGCCAAGGTCGTCAAGCGCGACATCCACCCCATCAAGCTCCCCGACAACCCCAAGGCCTCTGCCTGCATGGCCGAGCTCTCGCGCATCCTCAGCCACAAGGCCCCACCCTGGCTGGCCAAGGTCATGGGCGCCGACGTTGATGCGCGCATCCGCTTCGAGCGCGAGGCCGCAGAGGCATGATCGCCCCCGAGCTCATCGACAAGGTCGCCGCCATCATCGAGCGCGCGGGTCTCACCCCGGACGCCGTCGCGGCCCTGCGCGACGCCCTGCCCGACCTGCACTTCACCCACTGCCTCGACGACGACATCGGTGTGGGCATCCCCCCCATCCGCGAGGCCGACGGCTTCAACCTCTACCTCATCAACGGCGCCGAGCACTGCATCCGCTTCACCAACGACCTGGAATCCGCCACCGGTCTGGTGCTGGCCGAGGTGACCGAAGACGACTGAGCCGGCCCCCTCGGTGCGCCGGCTTTGGCCGGCCGCCCCCGGGCGCCGTCGCCGCAGGTCCGGCTCTCCGCAGGTCGGGTCAACAGGGCCCGACCCGACGCTGCGGCGCGAAAACGCGCTAACGCTTGGCGCAAGGACGCCCCAACGCAACCCCCGCCCCAACCCCCAGCCAAAGACACCGTCGTCAGCCCTTCGCTGCGCATCTGCGCGATGATCAGCCGGTCGCAGTCGGGCATCAATGGCGCGGGACACCGAACAGCCAGGCAAGCTTGGCGATAAGCAGGCTAGCCCTCGGCTGCGCGCAAGGCCGCCACCGCTGCCGGCTCCAGCCCGGTCGCAGCGGCGATGGCGACGTCGTTGAGATTGGACTGCTGGATCAGGTTGACCGCGGTCTCGCGCCTGACTGCATCCATGCCCTCCTCGCGGCCCTCCTCGCGCGCATCCTTGAGCAGGCTTGCCTCATCAAGCAGGGCGCGCTCGCGCACGAAGGCGAGGCGGCGGGTCTCGGCGTCGGCGCTGAGCGCCGCAAGCTTGTCGCGGGCCTTTTGGACCGGCTCGTGGGTGATGGTTGCCATGAGGTCGTCCTCTTGCCAGTGCTCGAACAGGGTGATCCAGGCGGCCAGCTCGGTCGGCAGCCGCTCGCGGATGCGATCTGCCTTCTTCATCTCGAATCAGCTTGGCCAGATAGTAGGTGCTGCGCGCGCTCCAGGCGCGGTGGCGGCGCACCTGCATCTCGGCATTGAACTGGGCGCCTTCGGCATCTTCGGCCAGGAGATCCAAGATGATGTACTTGCCCGCAAGCTCCGCGGCCTCGATGGTGGGGTTGCGTACCCGAAGCCCGGTGATCGGCGCCGAGCGGTGGCGCACGGCGTTGATCAGGTCTGCCAGCAACGCCGGATCATCGGCGAACAGGCGCTTGAAGACGTAGTCGTTCTTCGGGTCGAGCAGTGTGCTCATCGGCGTTGCCTCCGGGTTGGTCCGGTGGCCGTGAGCATAGTCCCGCCGGGTAGTCGGGGCAACCTGAGGCGGTGGCGGTGGCGGTGCCATGATGCGCAGTCGCAGCTTATGATCGTAACGACGCTCCAGAGACTGGGCAAGTATCCCTCGGATTCCCGCAAGACCGTTCCGTCGTAACCGGCTCTGATGAAGCTCACGGACCTTCATCCGAGCCCGTGTTTGCGCCGCAGCTCCTGCATCGCCTGCACCGAGTCGACGGCATCGATGGCTCCAGCTCGATAGGCGGACAGGCGGTCGTTACATTCCCGGTCCCAAGCGGCCTCCCATTCCTTGTGCGTCGGGGCAACGAGTTCGTACAGCGATGACAGCAGGGCGGCCTGGTCTTCCGGCGGCAGCTGCTTGGCGATAGAGACGACGTTTGCTACGGTGAAGGTCATGTGCATCTGCTCTTGTAGGGGCGTTGGCTCGATTGCAGCATCTTTGCTCGAAGCCGAACTTGTTCGCCTTGGATGTTACCCGAAAACGGCGCCAGCGAAGCCAAGATCAACCTGGTGCCGGGCTCCATCCGCGTCGCCTGCGCCGCCAACGGCGGCGAGCAGATCGACGGCCACTTCCTCAACCACAAGGCCCGCCCTGGCGGGCCTTGGTCATGGGCGCCGTAACACGATCCCGTATTCGCCCCAACGCGCATCCGACGACACCGCCGTCAGCCCTTCCATGCGCGCTTGCGCTTGATGGCGACCTCTCAAACGCTGGCAACGGACACCGTGCAGGGGCAGTTTGCCACCAGCTCGCGTGTCTGCGAACGCAAACGCCGGTCCCCCAACAGCCACCACAACATCACCTGGGTGTCCAACATCAATCGCATGGGACACCGAACAGCCGACCGACCTCGGCATCGACGGCTTCGCCAAAGGCTTCGTCGGTGTCCGCAAACTGACCGGCCAACGCGCCCCACTGCCGCAGACCCGCAGGGGCCGCGCAGGCGACCAGCCGGACCTGGGGTCGGCCGTTGCTGGCGATGATCACCTCCTCGCCGGCAACCGCCGCCTTGACCAGCTTCGAGAGCTGGCTCTTTGCTTCGAGCATATTGACTTGCATGCTGACCTCCCGTGATTCTCGGTGGCGCTCATCATAGCCAGCCTTGGCCAAGCTGGCCGACGATGGAGCAGGTCACCCGACGCGGGTGCACCGATCGATCTTGCGGTCACCAACCTCCGAGACCGATGAAGTGTCAGGTCCCGGCAGGTTGCCGACTTGGCCCGGAGCGGGCCTCCACCGAGATGCCCCGGTCAGGGTGACGAAGCTCAGGTCGAGCCGCCACGGCGCAGCCCCGCGACCTCGCCGACCGCAAGGCCGGTGTAGGCCGCAATCGTCTGATCGTCGAGGGTGCTCTCGCGGATCATGGTCATTGCGGTTTGGCGCAGGGCGTTGTTGTGCCCCTCCTCGCGGCCCTCCTCACGCGCATCCTTGAGCAGGCTTGCCTCATCAAGCAGGGCGCGCTCGCGCACGAAGGCGAGGCGGCGGGTCTCGGCGTCGGCGCTGAGGTCGACCAGCTTGTCGCGCGCCTTGCGCACGGGTTCGTGGGTGATGGTTGCCATGAGGTCGTCCTCTTGCCAGTGCTCGAACAGGGTGATCCAGGCGGCCAGCGCGGCCGGCAGCCGCTCGCGGATCGGTGTTGCGCAGTCGGGGCTTGCAGTGCATGAGCCCAGTTGCAGGCGTCACCGCAGCGGATACACTGTGACCGAACTCCGCGAACCCACAGGCACCCACCATGACAAGCGAACCACTCAGCTACTTGGACGGTCGTATCACCATCGCCCCGGACACGTGCAACGGCCGACCGGTGATCCGCGGCATGCGCATCACCGTCGAGTCCGTGCTGGGCTTTCTGAGTGCCGGTGAGCAGCCGGCAGAGATCCTGCGCCAGTTTCCGTCGCTTGAGGCGGCCGACATCGACGCCTGCCTGCGCTTCGCCGCCGACATGATGTCGAACCGCTATACGCTGCAGCGCGTGGCCTGATGGCCCGCTACCTGATTGATGTCAATCTGCCCTATCGCTTCGCGCTCTGGGCCGGCGATGACTTCGTTCATGTCCGCGACCTGGACGAACGCTGGAGCGACTCGCGACTCTGGTCTCATGCACGCGACCAGGACCTCATCATCGTGTCAAGCAGCACGAACACCCGCCTTGACTTAGGCAAACGCCGCAGCGAGAAGGCCCGCTCGGCAGTCGTTTCCAGGCGTTCGGGAAACGCGCGATGGCCTGTTTTCCGGCATCGATTTCGTCGAGGAGGCGAGCTGCATCGACGCCGAGACCTGCAACGAGTGCGAAGGCACCCACGACACCCCCAGCGCCTCGACGCCTGCATGGAAGACGACTGCATCGTCCCGGCCTGAACCGGAGCCTGAGTCAAGCGACTAGGCGCTGTTCGATGACGTTGTCGTTGTCGTTGTCGTAATCGAGTCCGCGACGAAAGCGACTCCGACGAGGCTTCCGACAACGACAACGACAACGACAACGACAACGACAACGAATCCTAGCTTGTAGTCCACCAGCGGCGGCGCAGGCCCCCACCCTGAACCAAACACCCCAAGCCGAGCCAAGACCATGAGCCAAGCCACCCTCACCGACGACATCGCGCTGCGCATCGGCCTGGCCGCCCGCACGCTGCCCGACACCGACCCCGCCCGGCTGCTCAAGGTCCTGGCCGACGCCGTCCGCCTGCCGCCCACCGCCGAGGCGCTCGCCGGGCTCAAGGTCAAGGATCTGAAGGCCGCCGCCGACGGCGAGCTGGCCGAGGTCGACGCCGGCGCCCTCAAGCAGGCCGTCGCGCTGCTCAAGGGCGAGGCCGGCATGGACATCGCCCCGCCCCCGCCGGTCGAGCCCTATGCCGACGGCGACATGCCGGGCTCCATCCGCGTCGCCTGCGCCTCCAACGGCGGTGAGCAGGTCGACGGCCACTTCGGCTCGGCACGGCGCTTCCTGGTCTACCAGGTCGCCGCCGACGGCCATCGCCTGATCGACTGCCGCGACATCGACGACAGCGCGGCCGAGGTCAGCGACGACAAGAACAACCACCGCGCCGGCCTCATCGCCGACTGCCAGGTCCTCTACTGCGCCTCCATCGGCGGCCCCGCCGCGGCCAAGGTGGTCAAGCGCGACATCCACCCCATCAAGCTCGCCGACAACCCCGCGGCCTCCGCCTGCATGGCCGAACTCTCGCGCATCCTCAACCACAAGGCCCCGCCGTGGCTGGCGAAGGTCATGGGCGCCGACACCGATGAGCGCGTGCGCTTCGAGCGCGAGGCCACCGAGGCATGATCCCGCCCGAGCTCATCGACAAGGTCGCCACCATCATCGACCGCGCGGGCCTGACCCCGGAGTCGGTCGCGGCCCTGCGCGACGCTCTGCCCGACCTGCACTTCACCTACTGCGCCGACGACGACATCGGCGACGGCATCACCCCCATCCGCGAGGCCGACGGCTTCAACCTGTATCCGATCAACGGCGCCGAGCACTGCATCCGCTTCACCAACGACCCGGAGAACGCCACCGGCATGGTGCTGGCCGAGGTGACCGAAGAAGACTGACCCTCCCCCAGCTGCTTCCGGTCGCGCCGACTTCGGTCGGCCTCCCCGGGGCTGGGGATCTCAGTCCACGCAACGCAGCAACTCGACCGAACGCCTCCATCTCTTGCGGCTGCTGAATCCGCACCAACCGGCCGAACAGCCGTTCCATGACGTCGACCCGCTCCGAGCCATCTTGCCAATCATGGTGCAGGCGCGTGGGCTGGGAGGGGTGTCTTCCGGCCAAGGCGCCGGTGGCGACCGTCAGGCCGCAGGTCTGGTCCTTGGTCGCGCTTGCCTTCAGCGCGTGCTCGACCACCGCGGGTGCTGGGTGTCGTCGCTCAGCAGGCAGGCATGACGGTACATCCGGGGGCAGGTGCCAGCTCAGCGTCACCCCGCCGGATCGATACACCCTCCCATCCAGCACCAGGTTCGCGCCCGGGGCATATTCGCGAATCGCGACCGGCAGCTGGCGCGAGGGAAGCAGGGAATCTGCGGATACAGCAGGGCCAATCGCTGCTGTTCCAGATGCCGATGCGCCCGATCCACCGCGGACCCGACCTCGACGTAGCGCGCCACGGCCTGCGCATGGGTACGCGCGCCGAGCGTATCGCCCGCGTCCGCGATGGCCGCGCCGAGCTTCGCGCAGGGATCGATTAGCTGCCACGCGGACATGCGCGCGACGTCCTGGCGCAACCAGAAACTTCCGCCGCCGGTGCGTGCACCGCTCCAGGCGAGGACCGACGCCCAATCCCCGTTGGCAAGACCGTTCAGGGCTGCCTCCAGGACAACCTCTTCCTCGAATCAGATAGGGCGATCGCGAACCGGTATCGGCGGTGTCATCGGCAACGGCCAACAGCAGATCGTCCACCGCCCGATTCAAACCCCGCTGGAGTAGCCAGGTCGACAAGGCCCCGGTCTCCGCGTCCAGCCTCGACGCAAGCCAATCGTCGGCCCCGGCCGAGGTTAGCAGCCCCTGCTCCAGGAAGGCATCGATCCGGTCGGTCGGGAGCTTGCCGACGGCGGCATCGCGGATCAGCGTCGGCAGGGCCTTGCGGAAACGGACCCCGGCGGAATAGAGCTCCAGCAGCGGCGTGTGCCGGATCAACTCCTCGTTGAAGCCCGGCGCATGGATCACCAGCGGCACGGACTCGACGCCCGCCGCCTCGCGCTCCATTGCCAACAGCAGTTCCAGAAAGCTCCCACGATAGGCGTGGACCGCGTAGGGGACCTCGTCGCGTTCCCGAAGGGCCTGCAGCCCGTCCACAAAAGGAGCGTAGTGATCGTCGAGATCCAGCCAGACGACGACGCCATGCTTGCGCACCCGCTCCCTGAGTTGCTGCTCCAGCAGCGCCGAGACCGGCCCCATGGCGCTCATCCCGACGCAGCCCCCCGCGGCATCCGAACCAGCAGGTAATCGTCCGTGGCAACAAACTCGGGGTCCACGCCGTTCTGCTGGCGCACCAGCGGTACGATCTTCTTCCGAACCCCCATCCCGCGCGCATCGGCATAGCCGTAGTCCCGAAGCACCTCAACGATCACCGGATTGCGGTGGGAGCGCTGACCCACCAGCATCTTCTCGACGGTCATGGAGTTGGGCAGCGCGCCGGGACTCTTGATCTCCAACCGGTCGCTGTAACGGACAATCTCCACATCCTCGAAGCGCGTCCAATCACGGTGAGCGAACGCATTGACCAAGCCTTCGCGCACGGCCGCGACCGAGTACTGCCATGCTCGGTCTCGACGAACACCATCGGTTAGCTCGCTGGCATCGTCCGAGATAAAGGGGCGCATGCGTTCGGGCAGTCGTTCCAACAAGCCGCGCTGCTCCAACGACGGACTGCCGTCATCCACACGCCACAACCCCACCAATGGCTCATCAAGCACCGCATCGTCCAGCGCTTGATAGGTCATTTCATCCCCATCGAAGGCCATCCACCGCACTCCGGCCTGCCGCAAGGCACGGCGCGGCCTTCTCGCGAACAGCACCGTGCCCGCAATGGTGCAAACCGGATCGCCGTTCGGCCCGGCGACCATGAAGCCAAGCCCCATCAGGCGCTTGATCCAAGCCTCTTCATCCTGCGGCACATCGGGGTCCGAAATGACCCGCGTCGAGATAGTCATGCAGTCGAGCCCGGTCCAGGTCGCCGAACGCAGTACCGGAAACCGGCAGCGCTTCGGCGTGCAGCATGCCGCCTTGGGAGAACAACCGTGCTTGCTGCTCCCGCGAGGCCCGCCGCGAGACACTGCCGACTCGCACGTAAATCTCTTCGCGATCCTGTTGCCGAACCACGTAAGGCTTCGCGGTTCCCTGGGTGAGCGTGATCACGGCGACCCGGCGCCCGTCATCGACCCGCACCGTCTCGTAGAATGGCAGAATCATAGGGTGGACATAGCGTCCGAACACCGTATCCATGACCCATTCTTCGAGGTTCTCGCGCTGGATACCGCTGATGCTGGCATCATCCTCGACGCCCAGCAGGATCACGCCGCCTTGAAAGTTGGCCAGCGCCACCACCTCCTTCGCCAGTTGCTCCGGGCGCACGTCATCGCGCTTGAACTCCACACCGGAGTTCTCACCGTTCGCGATCAGCTCCCATAGTTCGGTCTTGGTCATACTGCCTCAGTAGCCATAGCCATACTTGTCTTGGCGCTGACGAAAAGCGTCCTCGCCACCCTCTAGGATGCGCGCCGCCTGATCGCGGATCTCCGCAACGTCAATGGACCCCTGATCCTCCGCGCGCAGATGTCCCTGCTCATCCGATGCGCTGAACACCCCAATCCACTCCGCATCCCCGAAGACCGGGATGTTCGCGTTGTGGGTCGCGAAGATGAACTGACGCTCGGTCTTCGCCGCGCGCAGTTCGGTCACGATGCGCTCGGCAATGAACGCATTGTCGAGATTGTCCTCGGGCTGGTCCAGGATCAGCGGATCGGGATTTTCCAACAACAGAAGATGCAGAATGGCCGTGCACTGCTGCCCCGTCGAGAGCTGATGCAAGGACCGGTAACGCGCATCGCGCGCGTCGTGGGACACATTGAGCTGCAGGTCCACCCGATCGCCGAAATCGAGCAGCTCCAGCTCCATGAGCTGCGCCTCGGTGAGTTTGGTCAACAGCTCGGCCATGCTGGACGTAATGCCCCAGTTCTCGGCTCTTAGGGCCTCGTCTTCAGAGCGGATCGCGGCCACCAGTGCGGGGATGGTCAGGTCCTCCGCCTCGTCCACCCAAGCCACGCGCTTTTCGCCAACGCCCGGAAGATCGCAGAGCCACTTCTTCAGGCCGTCGCGTTCCCCGTTTGGCACGACGGTGATCTTGAGCTTCCCACGCAACCGTTTACTCAGACGCTTGGTGGTCTTGTGCAGCTCGGCGCTCCGCTCCCCACGCAGATCGGAGAGCTCCGCGAGCAAGTTGCGGCGCTCTTGCCGTCGCGCCTCGGTCAGATTGCGGGCCGACTGCAAACTCGTCTGCTTGGGTTGAATCCGTTCGATATCGCGGAGCAACGCCTGATACTCGCGACCCAGTTCTAACCCCGATTTTCCTGCTGCGTCCGGCAGCTTGCCGAACTCCACCTCAAGCCCTCTCTCCGCCTGCTCCAAGGCCGCATCCAACTCGGCGCCGACGGCGTCCAGCCCCGTGGCCGTGGTATCCAACGCCACCTTAAGATCCGCGACCGCGCTGGCCCCCGCGGCCTTCAGCACTTCCAGAAGCGCCCGCCCCTTGCGCAACCTGTCGGCGTGAGGAAGCGCGGCCAAGGCGGTATCGCTGAGAAACACCAGGTCAGGAAGGGCCGCCTCCAGCGCTGCGAGCGCCGTCCCGACTCGTTCCAGCTCCTCATGCATACGTGGCTTCAACTGCCGTTCTTTCTCCAACAACGGCAACTGCTTCAGCTTCTCCTCGACGCCCAGCGCCTTGAATTGCTTCACCTGCTCGTTGAGCCTCGGCAGGCGTTCGAGATCGACCTCAAGGTCCTCTTGGCGTTCCAGCGCTTGCGTCAATGCTGTGGCGTTTGCCTTCAATCTTTTCCGCAGCTCGTTGAGGCGCGGCGCATCCATCGCACCCTGCGGCAGAAACCGATCCAGAACCTCAACCAACGCCGATGGGTCTCTGGCCAGCTCGAAGATCTCGTTCTGGCCGTAGAACTCCACCCCCGGCAGCAGATCCCGGCTCGGATGGAGCGTCGAGACGTCGCCGGATCCGTCTACCACCCGCGGTGGCTCACCGTAGCGTCGCACGACCCTGTATCTTTTGCCGCGGTTTGCCGCTGACACGACCTGCAGGGTCACCGTCCCAGCCGGCCCCAGATTCTCTTTTACGATGCGCGCCCCCTGCTTCCCAGCGTCGGTGCCCTTGTGCTCCAGATCCAACGCGTAGCGCACGCACTCCAGCAGGGTGGATTTTCCTGTTCCGCGGCCGCCAATCGCCGTGTTCAGGTGGTCCGACAGCCGGATTTTGACCCCATCCAAATAGCCTCCCGTGATCTCAATGAACTCGATACGGCTGTAGTGATGCTCCGTCATCTGGTCGCAAAGGCGAACTCGCGATTCCGGGTCCTTGAAGGCCATCGTGAACGACTCGAAACAGGGACGCGTCATCTTGATGAAACAGGACGCGCGAGGATCGGCCAGGTCACCCGGCTCGGCGACGTCCTTCGCGTTGATCAAGGCCAGGGGACGCTCGCGTTTGTAGTCCGCGTTCTGATTCTTCGCGATCGGCCTGAATTCGACCGGCAGGTCATCGATGCTGGCGGGGATCTGCGCCGCTTTCAGGGTTGCGTCCGTCCAGACGTGGTTCGCCTTTTGGGTCAGGATGCCGCTGGCCTGGGTCGCATGGGCTGCGTAGCAGATCCCGCCGCATTCCTCAACGGTGTGGAGCAGATCCTTACCACTGAGGTTCGAAGGGCGTACCCCATCCGCTGGGTCTGTCAGCTTCAGCGAACCCAAGAAGCGATTCAGCTGCTCCGTCGTCGTATGCTCCGGAAACAGGCAGACCCAGTGGATCTTCTCCGTCGTCGCCACCTCGAAGCCGGGAAATACGACGATCCCGGCGGCCGACAGCGCACCGCGGATACCGTCCACGTCCTGAACGCTGCCGTGATCGGCAAGGCCAACCACTTCGATGCGCTGTTCTTTGCACTTGGCGACCAAGGCGTTCAGGTAGTCGTCGCCCTCCAATCCATGATCCTGGCCACGATAGGTGCGGCTGTAACTCTCCGGGTTTACCTGGAGTGCGCACTTGTAAAAGCGCGCGAAGGAATTTCGCTCGCTCACTGCGATCTCCCGTCGTCGAGTTGGCTCTGAACCTCGGACAAGGCCGCGAGCGGTTGTGCGCCTGGATTAGTCACAGGCCTTCATGCCGCCCGGTGCCCGAGTTGGCTGAGTTTCTGCAAGGTATCGGGGAACTTCCTCACCATCAGAATCAGCGCGGCCGCCTGGGCATTCGGCCTCGCGCGGCCCTGCTCCCAGTTCTCAAGCGTGCGGGTGGAGACGCGCAAACGGCGGGCAAACACGGCCCTGGAGACCTGCATCTGCTCCCGTGTCCGGCGGATCAGTGCCGCATCGATCTCCAATGGCGGCAGGTCCTCGACCTCGTGCGAGCGCAGCGTCACCTTGGCCTCGCGCTGCTGCTGGATGGATTCGACCCCATCCATCAGTTCATCGAACAACTTACGCTTGCTGGTCATCGACTCTTCCTCCTGGCCCCAAGTTCGGCCTGGATTGCGCGCTTCAGTAACTGCTTCTCGTCGGCCGTCAGATCCGCCGCTTCGTTCTTGCCGTAGATGGTGAAGAACCAGATCTGACGAAGTGTACGCAAATCGCGTATATTTTCACAGTTCCGGGGACAGTTTACTTCATCTCGATCAGGTTGCAGCGCTTGATCGCGGCTACCAGATGATCGATACACTATAGGGTGCCATTGCGGCATCCGCAGTGACGATCGCCATGGACTCTACCTTGGCCTGGGCAACGAGCATTCGATCGAACGGGTCTCGGTGAAGTCGTCGCTCATCCAGATCGCGTCACGGAATAGGCCAAGCTTGATGGGTTTTGGCTCGGGTTGCTGTTGCGATGCCTCGGTTGCGGGCTGTTCGTAGAGCACGACGACCCGTGCCTCGCGTGCCCGCACCTCTGCCGGCAGCTTGATGTGGATCTCGTGGTTGTCATCGATTTCGGTATTTAGCTCGATGGCTTGCATGGTGCTCTTACCTCGTTGTTCGTCGATGGGCGGCGGCTGCGCACTCGCTATCGCTATCGCTAGCAACAAGCTCGTAGAGCGATGACAGCAGGGCGGCCTGGTCTTCCGGCGGCAACTGTTTGGCGATAGAGACGACGGTTTCTACGGTGACGGACATGCGCATCTGCTCTTGTATGGGGCTTGGCTTGATTGCAGCCACTTTGCTCGAGGCCGAACTTGTTCGCCTTGGATGTTACTCGAAAACGGCACCAGCGAAGGCAAGGTCAACCTGGTGCCGGGCTCCATCCGCGGCGCCTGCGCATCGAATGGCGGCGAGCGGATCGACGGCCACTTCGGCTCGGCCCGGCGCTTCCTGGTCTACCAGGTCGCCGCCGACGGCCACCGCCTGATCGACTGCCGCGAGATCGACGACAGCGCGGCCGAGGTCAGCGACGACAAGAACAACCACCGCGCCGGCCTCACCCCCGACTCGGTCGCGGCCCTGCGCGACGCCCTGCCCGAGCTGCACTTCACCTACTGCGCCGACGACGACATCGGCGACGGCATCCCCCCATCCGCGAGGCCGACGGCTTCAACCTTTTGATCCCAAATTCGCCAGTTGCGTTTCCTGGGCAAATATAATCGACGGGTTGCCTGCGCCTGTAGGTGCGGCTTCAGCCGCATCGAAGCCGTTGATTGTGCGACTGAAGTCGCACCTACGGCGGGACCACCTGCTCCTTTTAGGATGATCGTCACGACGCTCCAGCGTCGTTACGCATCCGCCGCCGCTCCAGCGGCGCGTGGCTCCGCGATGCCCCGGCGTTCGCGACGGCGGGGCGCTGGAGCGCCCGCGGATGCGCGACGGCGCTGGAGCGCCGTCGCGATCAGTGATCTTGGACCCTCGGCGCGAGGGTCGCGGGTTGCGGGCGCGGGCGCGGGGCTCGCCGGGGGTGTGGGGCTCCAGGCCGACGGGGCTCGGCGTCGGGGGAGATGCTGCGGTGGCAGGGGCTCGGCGGCGCTGCGCTGGGGTGATTGGTGGGGGCCTGGCGGGGGCCGGAAGACAGAAAACAGAACGCAGAAAACAGAAATCAGAATGGAGCCAGGGAGAATCGCACCACGCGAAAACCCAGGCTGAAGCCCCAGAGGAACGGGCCGTACCCGTTGCGGTACGCGGCCCGACATACACGCGGCGTTGACCCTGACCAGCCACCATGGACGATGCGCAGCTCATCACCCCGCGGGTCATCGCGGTCATCGCCGCCGTTCGGCAACGGCCAGCCGTAGCTGGGCTTATCGAAATCATCGCCCCAGCGGGTCAGCGTCCATTCCCAGCAGTTGCCGGCCAGGTCGTGGACGCCCTCCACCGCGGACGGGAACGGGAACAGGCCGGGGGCGGTCGGGCAATCGAGCGACGCTGCCCGGTGGTGGTCGCTGGCCTTTGCGTTGGCCATCCCAGGGCTCCAGTCGTCGCCCCAGGGCCAGCGTCGATGGGGCGGCAGGCCGGGGACTCGGCGCTCGGGTCCGGCGGCGGCCCGCTCCCATTCGATCTCGCTCGGCAGGCGGATCAGCGCGTCCGGGCGGAGCTGGTCGCGCTCCAGCAGGCGCTCGTTGAGCCAGCAGCAGAAGGCCATGGCCTCCCACCAGGCAATGCCCGTGACCGGGTGGTTGGGCAGCACCCAGTCGGCGTAGCCGGGATTGCCTGGCAACCGCGGGCGACGCTCGGAACGGCGCCACCAACCCTCGGCCTCGGCCGAGACCCGTCCCCACCAGGGCGGCGGCTCTGCGGCATCGGCGCCGCCATAGCCGCCGGCGCGGACAAAGGCATCGAACATGGCCCAGGTGACCGGATAGCGGCTGATCCAGAAGCCGTGCAGGTCCACCGGCTCGCCGCCAAGCTCGTTGTCCTCGGCGAAGGGATCATCGGCGGGGCTGCCGGGGGTGAAGCGACCGGGCGGTATCCAGACCCAGTCGAAGTCATCCAGGCGCAGCTCAAAGGCGCCCTGCGGGGTCCAGCCGGCGGGGATGATGCCGGGGCGCGGGTCGCCCAGGCGGCCGGCGACCCGGCCAAGCTCAAGTCGGCTGGCCGGGGCGGCGTCCGGGTCTTGGGTCAGCGCAAGCAGCCAGGCGTCGAAGGCCTGCTTGGTCCGGTCCAGATCGACGCGCCTGTCGGCCAGCACCGGCGCGGGCAGGGCCGCGCGCAGGTCGAGCAGGGCCAGGCCGGCGGCGACGGCGCGCTGGTAGGCGGCGTCGGGGTTGCGCTCGGCCGGGGGCGGCAGCAGGGCCTCGATCAGCGCGATGGCGGCGCTGGTGCTGGGCTGCGGCGGCCGCGGGTCGGCCTGCGCGTCCGGGTCCGGCGGGCAGGCCAGGCGCAGCGCGAGCAGGCGCAGCACCTCGCGCCAGCGCGCCGGGTCGGCGGCGACCCGGGCCGGCAGGTCGCGCTCGAGCGCGTCCGGGGCGCGGCGGGCGAGTCCGCAGGCGGCCAGGTGCTCTTGGAACTGGCGGTGGATGTAGCCGTAGCGCTCGGCCGCATCGATGCCGCCGCGGGCGAACAAGAGCCCGGCGCGCTGCAGCACGATGCGGCCGACGGCCTTGAGCTCGGCCTTGGTCAGGTCGTCCGGGAGCTGCTGCCAGAGGGCCTCGCGCAGCCATTGGGCCGGCACCTGCAGCTCTGCGGCGTCGGCATCGGGCCGGTCCGGGGCCTGCTGCACCCGCAGCGACAGGTCTTCGAGCAGGTTGCGCAGCGTGGCCGGGCCGAGCCCGTCGCGCACCGGCGCCGGCAGGGCCTCGGCGACCTCGGCCACGCGCAGCAGCCAGCGGTGGATGAACAGCCGCGTGGACTCCTCCAGCAGCTCGGCCCGGCCTGCCGGCAGGGGCTGGTCGGCGCCGGCGCGGGCGCGGTCGATGGCGAGCAGCAACAGCAGCGTCAGCAGCAGCGGCCGGGCGGCCATCTCGGCGCGGGTGCGCGCGGCGGGGTCGGCACCGTCGCGGCCCTGGCGCAGCGCGGCGACCAATGCGTCGGCCTCATCCGCCGGTCGGCCGAGCACCCGGTGCCAGTTGCGCACCAGGGCGCCGACCTGGCCGCCGGTCTGGTCCTTCGCATCGCCCAGGCCGAGCCCCTGCAGCTGCCAGACCTGGAAGCCGGTCAGCGCGGCATCCGGGTAGACATAGGGCCTGGCGGTGACCAGCAGCACGCAGTCCGGGCCGAGCTGCCGGCCCAGGGCCTCGATGAGCCGCTTGACGACCAGCCGGCGGCCCTCGTCGAGCAGCTCGTCGAGGCCGTCGAGCAGCAGCAGGCCGTTGCGGGTCAGCTCGCCGCGCAGCCGCGCGACGACCTGGTCGACCAGACCGGGTTGGAGCCGGCGCGGGGCGCGGGGGCGGCGCTCGCGCTCGCGGCGCTGCCATTGCTCGTCGATCTGCACGGCGACCGCGGCCCAGAAGGCGGCGGTGCCCTCGGGCGGGTCGCCGTCGGCGGCCTCGGCACCGGCGAGCCGGGCCAGGTTCAGCCGCAGCGTGCGGCGGCTGCGCAGGGCATCGGGCCAGCGCTCGCCGGGCCGGTCCGGGTGGCTGGCGCGGAAGATGAGCTGGCCGACCACCGACGACTTGCCGGCGCCGGCCTCGCCGAGCAGGACCAGGCGCAGGCCGTCGGTGGCCTTGGCGATGGCCTCGGTCAGCGCGTCGATGATGGGCCGGGCCTGGTCGTGGCGGTGGAAGCACAGTTGCTTCAGGGCCTCCAGATTGACCTTGTCCGGGGTGCCGACGGCGACGTCCATGGGCACATAGACGTCGGAGGCGCGGGGCGGCGTGCCGGCCTGGGCGCCGTCGTTGCCGTCGAGGATGTCACCGGCAGGCAACGCCTCGGCCTCGGCGAGCTGGGCCTCCAAGAGGTCGTCGAGGACGGTCTGGGGGTCGAGGGTGTCGGCGGGGGTTGTGGCGGGCGGGGTGCTCGGCGGATGCGGGTGCGACGGCCGGTTGTCGGCGTCGCGGAGCATCAGGGCAACGCCGAAGAGGGTCACGATGCCGACCAGCGCCGCTGACCAGCAGGCCGTAGCTGGTGCCATCCAGCCAGCCCAGGAACGGATCGAGCCCGGTCGGCATCCAGTCGCCGCCGCCGAGCACCCAAAGCCAGCCACCTACCAGCACCAAAAGGGCGACGAGCATCAGCAGCAGCATCAGCGGCTTGATCAGGGTCGGGGGCTTGGACATGGGCGGGACGCGAAAACCGATGTACGACTGCGGTTGAGGACACCGGGCGTATTTGAGCACAGACCGACGTGCATGTGATTGCGCTTGGCGCGATCCGCAGCGCGATTGCCAACGGCCCATCGGCACGAACGGCACCCAAGGATGTAAGCCCGCGCTTGCAGGGTCGCTGGATGCGCGGCCCAGTCGGGCGCTACAACCGCGCCAGGTCCTCCATCAGCCGCGGATCGAGCAGGATGGCCTCTTGCTCCATCCAGACCCGCTGCTCCTGGAGCTGCGCCATCAGCTGCGCCGGCGCTATGCGACGGTCAAGGTCGTCGCCCGCGGGCCAGCCGTCCGGCAGCGGCAGGCCGTGGCTGTCGATGTAGTCCTGCCACCAGTGCGGGATGAACGGGCGGGGGCGTCGTTGCGCGTCGCCCAGGCTGTTTTGGATGCGCAGGCCCTCGGGGTCGAGGTCGCCGAAGTGCCACCAGGTCGGCGTCGGTGGGAGCAGGCCGATCAGGCGGGCGGCGAGGCGGGTGTTCCAGCCGGGCTGGTGGATGACCAGGGCGTGGCGGGGGGCGGGCAGGTCCAGGTAGGCGCCCAGGTTTTCGACGGTCATGATCCAGCGCGGGGGCGTGCCTGCGAATGCGATGCCGTCGGCGAGGGCGCGCTCGGGGATGATGAGCTCGGCGAACGGGTCGGCCCAGCGGCCGGCGTCGGTCGGGGCCGTCCGCCAGTCGCGCCGCCCGCAGCCGGGCGCAGTCGCGCGCAGGTCGTTGTCGCTCAGGCGGGTCGGGGGCGGTGCCGGCTCGGGGCGCGGCCTGGAATGGGCGCCGAAGCGGGTCTTGCGATGCAGCCGCGCCGGCAGCGGCGCCAGGCAGGCCGGCCCGGTCCAGGGCCGCGAGGTCGGCGCGCCAGTGCGGCCACAGGGCGTCCAGTCGGCGCTCGATCTCGTCGCGCTTGTCCGGGTTCAGGATGCGCTGGTGGCGGCGGCTGCCTTGTGCGATCCAGCCGGCGTCCTCCAGCCAGTCCAGCAGGTCGCGGTTGCGCTGGCTGCGGCTCAGCTCGGCCTGCTCCAGCAGGGCGAGCAGGGTCCAGCGGTGCTCCGCTCGACGCCAGTCAGGGGCGCTCATGCCGGCGCCTCGCGCATCCGTCGGCCGCGCACGATCACCTCCTCGCCGTGCTCGCCCTTGCGTCGCGCCAGCCGGTAGACGTGACCGCGTCTGGCCCGATCCGCCGCCGGCGCCGCGGCCAGTAGCTGGACCTGCATCCGGTGACAGAATTCAGTCAGGGTGTCGAGGGAGTCGGGGCTGAGCCGGTTGGCCTCGTCCAGGAACAGAAAGCGCAGGGCCTGCCCCGCCTTGCGCCCCTTGAGCAGGGCGGCCTGCTGCTCCCAGGCGTCGAGCACGACCACCAGCACGGCGGCGCCGACGCCGATCGACTCGCCGGTGGACAGGGCGCCGGCCCTGGCCTCGGACCAGGCGTCGCCGCTCAGACGCTGTACCTGGACGCTGAGGCTGATGTATTGGCGGTAGTCCAGCAGGTGCTCGCCCTTGACCTGTCCGCCGCCGATGTGGGTGTAGACCCTGGCCATGACGTCTTCCAACGGGTCGTCCTGCTCGAACAGGTCGGGCTGCAGGCGCATGGCGTCGAGCAGCTTGCGCATCAGGCGCTGGTGCTCCAGGTGGATACGCACGCCGCGGATGGAGCCGAAGCGGACCCGGGCCAGGCCCTGGTTGAGCTTGCGGATGCGCGATTCTTCCTGGCGGATGCGCACCTGGATGCTGTTGGCGATGCTCTCGGTGCTCTGGTGCAGGGCGCGCTCCTGGTCCTCCAGGCGCTCGCGCAGCAGGGTCAGCTGGGTGTTGATCTGCACCAGGGCCTCTTCGGGATCATCGCAGTGGACGATGTCTCTTGGGATGCTCTGCTCCAGTAATCGATGCACCCGCAGCCAAGCGTGCAGGTCGCGCAGGGCGGCGCCGCCCTCGCCCGCGCCCGTGCGCCGTTCGGCCGCGAGCGCCGCCAGCAGCTCGGGACCGCCGTCGGCCTGCTTGAGGACGCCCTCGAGGCTGGCCCGGTTCTCGGCGGCCCGCTCCATGACGTTGGGCGGCGCCATGCCCTGGTAGTGATCACCCTGGTCGAGCAGCCGCGCCAGCAGGTCCAAGCGCGCGGCCTCGCGCCGCAGCCGCAACCAGTTGCGCCAGATCGGGCGCAGCTCCAACAGGGTCTTGCGCCGCTCCTTGCGGGCGGCGGCCTCGGCGTCCACCGCGTGCTTGACGTCTTTGCGGGCCACCGCCAGGTCGGCAAGGAGGCCGCGCTCGTCGTTGTCCGCTTGGTCGGTCTCCTGTTTCGTTCGGGCATGAAGCTGTTGCGCCTCGGCCAGGGTCTCCGCGCTGCCGTCTTCGCCGGTGGCGGCGAGCTGCTCTTCCAATGCCTGCATCCGGGCGACGGTGGCCTTGAGCTCGGCATCGGCCTGGTTGCGCTGCGCGCTCGCCTGATCCAGCCGGGCTTGAGTCGCGTCCTGCTCCCGGACCAGACCGTCAATGGCCTGTCGCTGCTGCCGAAGCTGCACCTCCAGGGTCGCCAGGGCGCCTTGGCGGTCCTCCAGCAGGGGCACCTGGTCGGCGAAGCGAAAATGGTCGCGGCAGTCGTCGAGGTGCTTGAGCAGTTGCCGGGCGATGCCCCAGTCGTCGAGCCGTTGCGAGGCGGCGTCGCGGCGTTGGCGCAGCGCGTGGAGGTAGTGGTCGTCCGGCGGCGCCTGTTGCAGCTCCAGGAAGCCTTCGCGCAGCCGCTCCAGGTCCGGCGCCGCCTGCTCCAGCCGCGCCCGGTGCGCCTTGATCTCGTCGCGCTCGCGGCGCAGACGCAGCAGCGCGGCGCTCCAGTCCTGCTGATCGAGCAGGGCGGCGTCGGGCAGGCAGACGGCCAGGTCTTCGCAGCGCGTTGCCGACTGTTGGATGCGCGGGAGCAGCTCGGTCCGGGCGGTCTCGTCGGCTTGCAGCTCGCGGCTTCGGCGGGCGCGGCGACCGCGCTCGGCCTCCAGCGGGCCTTGCGGGGACGGGGCGTCGAGCCAGCGCGCGAGCAGGCGCAGCCGGTTCAACCCCTCCAGGCTGGTGCGCAGCTGCTCGCGCTCGCGGCGCGTCTCCTCTCGCGCCTGCTCCAACGCGTCGGCCCGGTCCCGCAGGCGTCGGATCTCCGCCTCGCGGGCGGCGCGACCGACCACGGGTCGCTGCGGGCGCCGACTCAGCCGCCAGGCATCGCCGGCGCGCACCAGCTCGCTGTCGTCGATGGTCTCACCGGCCGGCGTCTGCGCGCCGGCGCCGCTGGCGGCGAGCAGCCAGATGTGCTCGGGACGCCGGGGCTGCTTGGCGGCTTGGCGTGCGGCCCGGGCCGGGCTCTCGACCAGCAGGGCGCTGTGCAGCGGCCCCAACCGGGCCTCGACGCGGGCGGCCTGGTCGGCCGGGCAGTCGTCGAACAGCTCGGCCAGCAGCCGGCCGTCGAGCGCGTCGGCGAGCCCGACCAGGGATTCATCCAGGTGGCCGCCGCTGAACTCCAGTTGCTCGGCCTGCTCGATGAGCCGCTTGCGGTCTCGGTCCTGGTCGTCGAGCCGGCGGACCAAGTGCTCACCGCGCTGCGCAAGATCGCCCGCCAGGGTCTCCAGGGCAGCCGCGTTGTCCAGCGGCTGGTCCAGGGACGGGGCGAGTTTCGCGCGCAGCGCCTGCGCCCTGCGCCAGTCCTTGAGGTCGCCCTCCAGGGTGGCAATGCGCCCGTCGGCCTCCTTCAGCGCGGCGCGGTGCTCGACGCAGCGCTCACGAAGCGCCGCTTGGCGCTGCTCCAACGCTCGGCGCTCCGCGAGCTGCGCGCCATGGGCCTGATGCAGCTGCGCCGCATCGTCCAGCGGACCGCATGCGCCGATCAACGGCTGGAGTCGGCGCCGCAGTCGGGATTGGGCCTGGGCGTCGCGCTGGGCCTGCTCGATGCGTTGGGGCAGATCGCGGGCGCGCTCGATGCGTTCGCTCAGGTCCCGAAAGACCCGGTCCAGGCGTGCGGCCTCGGCGCCGGCCCGCTCGGGCGCGACGGACTCGCCGGCGAGTCGGCGGACGACGCCGAGCAGTTCGTCGAAGCGCGCGCGCCGGGTCTCGGCGGTCTCCAGCGCCTGCTCGCTGGATGCCAGGTCCTGCAATGCCTGCCGCCATTCGCGCTCGCATTCCGCCAACAGCGCCGTGAGCGTCTCGACTTGCACATCCCGATCCGGCAGCGCGACCCGGGCCTCGTCGAGGGCGCCCATGGCGGCACGATATAGGCCGACCTTGCGCGCGACGGATTCAAAGGCCGCGCTGGCACGGCTCAGGTCTTGGGCGAGCTGGTCGCGCTCCTGTTCCGCGGCACGCAGCCGCCCGCGGGCCGCATCGCGCTGCTCCAGGGCCAGTTGCAGCGCCTCGCCGGCACCTTCCAAGGCTTCGGTCTCGCGCGCTCGCCGGGGCGACAGTCGATCCAGCTCGGCGCGATACTGCCGGGCACGGGTGCAGGCATCGAGCAGCTGGGCTTGCCTCCTGGAGGGCGTCGCGCAGCCGCTCCAGGGCCTGTCGCGCCTCTTGGTGGCGCTGCGCCAGCCGCTCGGCTGCGGCATGGGCCAAAGACAAGGCGCCCCGGGCTTGGCGATGCTGCTCGCGGCTCGCGTCGGCGCCGGCCCGCCGGGTCTGATAGAAGAGCCGGCTGCCGTGAAAGGCGGCCTCGGCCATGCCCCAGCCAAAGCGGAAGACGTCGGCGATGAGGCGGTAGCGCGCGTCGGCCTCGTGGATGCGCCGGCGGGTGATGCGGCAGGCGTCCAGGTTCTCGCGCATACGCCCGACGTGGTTGCGCAGCTTCTGGTCTTCGTTCAGCAGATAGTCGCGCAGGCCCTTTTGCAGCGAGCTGGAGAAGCCGCCGTACATGCTGGTGTGCAGCATCTGGTAGTAGCGCTGGCGCTCCTGGGGCTGCTCCAGGCGCATGGGCATGATGCCGAGCTCGTGCAGGCGCCCGCAGTAGCGCCCGGGGCTGTCGTAGAGCGTCAGCGCGGCGCCGACGCGGGCGAAGGACTGGCGCAGGTCGGCCATCTCGGGGATCTGCTCGCGGCCTTGATCGCGCATCAGCATCAGGGCATCGAGCGGCTGGTCCCAAGGCAGGCCGTCGACGATGAAGCGGGTGAGCTCGATGCGCGGCGGGGCGCCGCGCAACAGGCAGACCCCGGCCAGCACCCGGCCCCCGTCGGCGGTGCGCAGGTCGAGCAGGCTGTAGCTCGGCCCGCGCTCGCCCAGGCGGCCGTAGATGCCGCGGTCGCCGCCGCTGCCGGCGCCGGGCTCGCCCACATTGCGAACCAGTAGCCCTCCGGACTGTTCACCAGCCGACACTGATAGGCGCCGTAGAAGCCCTCCAGCCACTCGGCGGCCAGTTCCAGAAACTCGTAGTCGGCCACGTCGTCGCGGTCGACGTGGAAGCCGCTGCGCAGGCGCTGGTCCAGCGGCGCGAACAGCGGGTCCAGGATGACCGCTTCGAGGCCGTCGAAGCTCGGCTTATCCATCGGCGGCAACGCCCGGCTTGGGCCGATCGACGACCAGGTCCTGCAGCTCCAGGTCGGACCCGAGCGCCCGCCAGGCCCAGTCCTCGGCGGGCAGGGGCTCGCCGTGGGCGACCATCCAGGCGATCAGCTCGCCGGCGAGGCGATAGATCTCGTCGCGGGAATGGCCTGGCAGCAGCCGGTGCAGCAGCTCCCGGAGATCGAGCCGGCCGGTCTGCGCAAGCTCCTGGTGCCAGGCATCGGCCAGACGCTCCAGCAGCCCGGCCTGCGCCTGCTCGTCGCGCAAGGCCGACGCGTCCGGGCGCCGCGACCGGGAGACCGGGCGCCGGTCCAGCCGGCTCGACGGCTCGCGCAGGTGCAGGTAGGGGGCCTGCGCGGCATGGCGCAGGTACCAGGGCTGTTGTGCAAAGCCCTTGAGCTGGTCACGCAGCCGCGCGCGCAGGGCGCGCTCGCGGTCCACGCGCACGATGGTGCGGATGAACTCGTGCACGTTCTGATAATAGGCGGACCAGGCCTGGAAGCGGCTCTCGCCCCAGGCCGCAACCCGCTCGATCTGGGTGCGGACATGGCTGACCGCCTCCAGGGCCGAATGCTGCGCGGCTGCATCGGCGGCGTCGAAGACCTCGTTGAGCAGGTTCGAGACCCCCTCCGTCTCGCTCATCAGGGTGCGGTTGAGCTCTTGCAGCGTGGTGCCGGTATCGCGCAACAGGGTCTCGCATTGGTCGATGGCGTCGAACCACTGCGCCTCAAGCAGTTGGCCGATGCGCTCGCGGGTCTCCTGCTGCTGAACGTCCATGCCGCGCTGGCGCCGATCGATCATGTCCACCAGCCCGGCCACCGTGAGCCTCAGCGGGGCGACCACGCGAGTGCGCCAATGGGCCGCATCGCCGCCGCTCGCGGCGGCGGCGCGCACCCCGGCCAGGTCGCCGCGGATGCGGGTGAGCATCACCTCCAGGCCCTCGCGGGTCAGCGCCTCCTGCGCCCCGAACCACTCGGCCAGGGCCTTGCCCAGCGGGCTCAGGATCAGCTCGCCCTCGCTGGCGATGCCGGCGAAGTCGGCGCGCACCAGCAGGTGCTGAGCGCACAGGGCATCGATGGCATTGGTGGCGCGCAGCGCCAGCGAGGCGTTGTCGCCCTGCATGATGTCGTTGAGCAACGAGAAGATGTCGCGCAGCTGCTCCTCGGACAGGATCGGGTCCGGGTTCAGCTCCAGAAAGGCGTGGATACCGCTCAGGAACGCCAAGCGCTCTCTGTCGAGCCGCAGCGACAGGTCCGCGGCCCAGGTACGGGCGATGCGGTCGGTGAGATCGCGGGGTGGCGGGCCTTCGGTGGGATTGGTTTGGCTCATCGGGCGATATGCTATTACTGCTGCGCTCAGATTGCTCTGTTGGCAATGGGCGAGCGGGGCGGGTCGCGGCTTTCGCCCCGGGCGGCGGAACCGCTATCGCGTTGTGCCCTACGCGGGCTGCATCCGCTTCACCAAAGACCCCGAATCCGCCACCGGCATGGTGCTGGCCAAGGTCACCGACGAAGACGACTGACCCGCCCGTTCTTTGGTGCGCCGGCTTTAGCCGGCCATAGCTGTAGGTCGGGTTGGCGAAGCGCAAACCGACAACGCGGTTCGCCAACGCGCCAGCGCCCGGTTCGAGGACGCCGCAACGCGACCCCGTACTCGCCCCAACGCTGATCCGACGACACGGCAGTCAGCCCTTCGATGCGCGCCTGCGCAATCCGCAAACTGCCCGGCCAACGCGCCCCACTGCCGCAGACCCGCAGGGGCCGCGCAGGCGACCAGCCGGACCTGGGGCCGGCCGTTGCTGGCGATGATCACCTCCTCGCCGGCAACCGCCGCCTTGACCAGCTTCGAGAGCTGACTCTTTGCCTCAAGCATATTGACTTGCATGCTGACCCCCCGTGATTCTCGGTGCCCCTCATCGTAGCCAACTTAGCCAAGTTGCCAACAACGAGCATAGACCTACTCTCCGAACATAACGGCCACCCAGGGTATTGGACGCTGCTGCGCTACTTCGCACAGGCCAACCCGGCGCTGGACCGCCGAGAGATACAGACCATCGTCAAACCACCTCCAATTGATCGTAACGACGCTCCAGCGTCGTGACGCATCCGCCGCCGCTCCAGCGGCGCGTGGCTCCACAAAGCCCCGACGCACTCGCCGATGGAGCGCCGGAGCGATGGACCGATGGAGCGCCCGAAGATACGCGATGAACGCGCCAGCCCTAGCCTGCACGCAACGCCGCCACCGCTGCCGGCTCCAGCCCGGTTGCAGCGGCGATGGCGACGTCGTTGAGGTTGGACTGCTGAATCAGGTTGACCGCGGTCTCGCGCCTCGCTGCATCCATGCCTTCCTCGCGGCCTGCCTCCCGGCCTTCCTCTCGGCCCTCCTCGCGCGCATCCTTGAGCAGGCTTGCCTCATCAAGCAGGGCGCGCTCGCGCACGAAGGCGAGGCGGCGGGTCTCGGCGTCGGCGCTGAGCGCCGCGAGCTTGTCGCGGGCCTTGCGCACGGGTTCGTGGGTTATGGTTGCCATGAGGTCGTCCTCTTGCCAGTGCTCAAACAGGGTGATCCAGGCGGCCAGCGGCGCCGGCAGCCGCTCG
This sequence comes from uncultured Gammaproteobacteria bacterium, assembly GCA_942491465.1. Lineage (GTDB taxonomy): Bacteria > Pseudomonadota > Gammaproteobacteria > Chromatiales > Chromatiaceae > CALOBA01. The sequence continues at coordinate 50,879 of CALOBA010000006.1, read as the reverse complement.
CGGATGCGGTCCGCCTTCTTCATCTCGATCAGGTATAGGGCCATCTCCTGGCCCAGGGTGACAGCCGGGGTGTCCGCGTCGCGCATCTCAAAGCACCAGGTGGCCTGATCGGCATGCTCGGGGTCGCGGAACAGGTCGAAGTCCAACAGATGGATGCCGATGGCCGGGCAGAGCAGCCCGTAGTCGTCGCCGGCCAGGAGCTGGTTGCTGATCAGCTTCGCCAGATAGTAGGTGCTGCGCGCGCTCCAGGCGCGGTGGCGGCGGACCTGCATCTCCGCGTTGAACTGGGCGCCTTCGGCGTCCTCGGCCAACAGGTCGAGGATGATGTACTTGCCCGCAAGCTCCGCGGCCTCGATGGTGGGGTTGCGCACCCGAAGCCCGGTGATCGGCGCCGAGCGGTGGCGCACGGCGTTGATCAGGTCCGCGAGCAGCGCCGGGTCGTCGGCGAACAGACGCTTGAAGACATAGTCGTTTTTCGGGTCGAGCAAGTCGATCATCGGCGCCCTCTGCTGGCTGGTCTGCTCGTTGCGAGCATAGACCCGCGGGGCTTACCGGGCAACCGGCGGCGGCGACGGGTCGTCGTCGCGCAGCGGCAGCAGCGATGAGGTAACACGCCCTCCCCTCCCAAACCCAGACTGACCCGCCCGTTTCGCAGCTGTGCTCGGATATGCCGCAAGCATCGACGCCACCGCCAACCCCTGCAACCTTCGCGCCCTTGACCCCTCGGCGGCAGACCTCCCGCGGTGTTCGCCGAGCCCCGCCGCTGGGGTACCATGTTCGACGTTTGCCCATCGCCCCCATCGCCCCCATCGCCCCCATCGCCCCCATCGCCCCGCCGCCCCCGGTCGCCATCGCGCCCCGGCATCGCATCATTGCAAGGAGACAAGGCCATGCCCGCCCCCGAGCTCATCCTGCGCTTCCCGAGCCCCGACCAGGTGGTCGTCGCCTTCGCCGGCATCGACTCCGGCCTGCTGCCGTTCGCCAACCCGGTCACCGAGGAAGACCGCAAGGCCATCGCCTGGTACATCGAGACCTACGGCGTGCAGTCGCTGGCGGGCGACGAGGCCGAGGCCCGGCGGGTGGAGCAGCGCCTGCCGGAGATCGGCAAGGCGCTGTTCGATGCCGTCTTCGGCGACCGCGCCGGCCAGCGGCTGTTCGACCGCTTCCAAGACGCCGACGAGCAGCACCGCGTGCTCACCATCGACAGCCAGAGCGCCGCCGTCCTCGCCCTGCCCTGGGAGCTGCTGCACGACCCCGCCGGCGTCTTCCTGTTCCGCGAGCGCCCGCGCATCAGCGTGCGTCGGCGCATCGGCGGCGCCACCGGCGGGCGCGACCCCTTTGCCGTGCAGCCCAAGCCCGCGCTGCACCTGCTGTTCGTCGTCAGCCGCCCGAACGACGCCGGCTTCATCGACCCCCGCGCCGACCCCGCCGCCGTGCTCGACGCGCTCGACGGCCAGGCCCCCGGCCGCGTGACCTGCGAATTCCTGCGCCCGCCCACCCTCAACGCCCTGGAGCAGCGCCTCGACGACGATGCGCTGCCGGCGGTGGACATCCTCCACTTCGACGGCCACGGCGTCTTCCGCCAGGTCTCGGAACAGGACGCCGAGGCCGACCCCGAGCGCTACGGCCGCGCCGTGCAGAGCGAGATCCAGCGCGAGCGCGCCGCCCGCGGCGCCGGCGACGACAAGGCCGCCCCCGTCGGCATCGGCTTCCTGCTGTTCGAGCGCGCCGACGGCAGCGGCCAGCTGATCTCCGCCGAAGACCTGCACGCCAACCTGTTTCGCGCCCGGGTCGGCCTGGTGGTGCTGTCGGCTTGTCAGAGCGCCGCGCTGGACACCGACGGCGACCCCATGGCCAGCGTCGCCGGGCGGCTCACCGCCACCGGCATCCCCGCCATCCTGGCCATGACCCATTCCGTGCTGGTGGCCACCACCCGCGCCCTGTTCGGCCAGTTCTACCAGAGCCTGGCCCGGGGCCGCGGCATCGCCCGCGCCCTCGACGACGCCCGCGCCTGGCTCGACAACAACCCCGACAAGCACCAGGTGCGCCGCGGCAACCAGCGCCGAGCCCTTCAGCTCCAGGACTGGTTCCTGCCCGCCCTGTTCCACGCCGGCGCCGACCACCCGCTGCTCACCGCCGAGACCCACCGGCCCCGCCCGCCGCAACCGCTGCACAACCTGCGCCCGGCCCAAGAGGCCGGCTTCTTCGGCCGCCGCCGCGAGCTCTGGCGCATCGAGCGCTGGCTCGCCGACCCGGACCCCAAGGGCACGCGGCGCATCTCCATCACCGGCTTCGGCGGCCAGGGCAAGACCGAGCTGGCCCTGGAGGCGGCGCGCTGGCTGCTGCGCATCGGCGCCTTCGAGCGCGCCTGCCTCATCGACTACGCCGGCGTCCAGGGCGCCGATGCCCTGGCCGTGGCCGTCGGCAGCCTCGCCGCCGTGCTCGGCGAGAACCTCCCCGACGCCGAGGCCGCCGGCCGCGCCCTGGCCGCGGCGCCGACGCTGGTGGTCCTCGACAACCTCGAGACCCTGGCCCCGGCGCCGCTGGCCGAGCTGCTCGACGCCGCCGCCGCCTGGACCGAGCCCGCCGCCGACGGCAGCGAGCGCCCCACCCGGCTGCTGCTCACCAGCCGCCGCCCGGACCACGACCACCCCGCCTACCCCATCCAGGGCAGCTATCGGCACCGGCGCATCGCCCTCGACGGCCTGGGCTCCGCCGCCGACCCCGACGACGCCCTCGCCTGGCATGCCGCCCTGGCCGCGCTGCCCGCCGCCGACGACGAGCCGGCCCTGCCGCCCCCCGACCGCGACGCCCTCATCGACCTGTTCCACCGGGTCGCCTTCCACCCGCTGTCCATCGCCGTGCTCGCCCAACAGCTGCGCAGCCGCAGCGCCGCCCAGCTCGGCCAGCGCCTCGACGCCCTGCTCGCCGCCGACGCCTGCTCCGCCATCGCCGAGGCCGGCACCCCGGCCAGCCTGCTCGCCTCGCTGGAGCTGTCGCTGGACCGCCTCGACCCGGACCAGCGCCGCGCCATCGGCCGGCTCGGCGTCTTCGAGGGCGGGGCCATGGAAGACGACCTACTCGCCATCACCGGGCTCGGCGGCGCGGCCCCGGCCGACGACGAGCGCGCCCGGCTCCAGGCCCTGCTCGACGCCGTCGACGGCGACGACCCCGCCGCGCTGCTCGCGCTGGTGGGCGCCGACCTGCCCGCCGGCGCCGAGCTGCCGCCGGACCTGCCGCCCGATCTATTGGCGCAGCTGCGCAATAGCCCCGAGATGCAGGCCCAGCTCCAGGCCCTGCGCGACCAACTCGCCGCGCTGCCGGCCCCGCCCCCCGCCGCCGGCAGCCACCCGGACCCCTGGCCCGCGCTGCGCCGCCAGCTGGAGGCCGCGGCGCTGATGGAGGCCGAACGCATCCCAGGCGTCGGCCCGCCCTTCCTGCGCTTCCACCCGACCCTGGCCCCGCTGCTCTGGGCCGGCCTGACGCCGGACGAGCGCACCGAGCTGACGCTGGCCCATCGCCGGCGCTACTACCAGCTCGCCGGCTATCTGTACCACGCCGACCGCAAGAGCCCCGACCAGGCCCGCGCCATCGCCCGGCGCGAGCTGCCGAACCTGCTCCAGGCCGTGGACCGGGCGCTGGCGGCGGGGGACGAGGATGCGGTGGAGTTCGTCGAAACGGTCAACCGGTTCCTGACGGTCTTCGGCCGCACCCGCGAGGCCGCGGCCCTGACCCGCCGCGCCGAGCAGGCCGGCGGCGCGGTGGGCTCCCGGCCCTGGTTCCTGGCCCAGTCCAACCGCGGCGAGCAGCTGCTGGCCGCGGGCCAGGTGGCCGAGGCCGCCGCCTGCTTCCAGGCCATCCTGCAGGCCCTGGGGGATGCCCCGAGCTATGAGCTGGCCCTGACCCTCGGTCGCCTCGGTCGCTGCTATGGGTTCGGCGGGCGCCCCGACCTGGCCGAGGCCCAGCACCGGCGGGGGATCGAGGTCACGCTGGGGCTGGAGCAGGGGGAGCAGGTCAAGCGGCATCGCGGTGCGCTGCATACGGACCTGGGCGATGTGCTGACGCAGCAAGGGCGGTTCGACGAGGCGCGGGCGGCGTATGAGACCAGCCTGGAGATTAAGCGCGAGATCAGCGATCCGCGAGGCGTAGGCGTCTCGCTCGGCCAACTCGGCACCCTCGCCCTGCAACAAGGCGACCTGACGGAGGCGGTCCGCCGTTACCAAGAGGCCCTCGCGCTGTTCCAGCGGCTTGGGGAGCCGACCGTGGAGGCGCAGGTCCAGCACCAGCTCGGCCTGGCCTTTCAACAGGCGCGGCAGTGGGAGCAGGCCGAGCGGCACTATCGGGAGGCGGCCAGCCTGAAGGAGCAGCGCGGCGATCTGGCGGGGGCCGCCCAGACCTGGAACCAGCTTGCCGTGGTCTGCGAGCTATCCGGCAGACCGGAGGCGGCGGAGACCTGGTATCGCAAGGCCATCGACGGCGGCAAGGCCACCGGGGATACCGTCGGCGTCTCCAAGGGGCTCAGCAACCTCGCCGGCCTGCTCCTCGCCCAACCCGACCGCCTCGCCGAGGCCCGCCGGCTCGCCGAGGAGGCCCTGGCCATCATGCAGACCCTGGACCCCGGCGCGGCGCAGATCTGGAAGACCTACAACATCCTGGCCCAGATCGCCGAGCGCCAGTCCCGCCCCGACGCGGCGGCGGCCTACCGCCGCCAGGCCCGGGACGCCAAGCGCCGCTTCGCCGGCACCGCCCATGAGCTCAAGCGCCATCTGCCGCTGATCCGGGCCACCGTCGCCGCCGTCGCCGACCCGGCCCAAGCCCCGGCCCTGGACCAGGCCCTGACCCAGAGGGCCCAACACGGCTGGACCCGCCTCGTCGCCGCCATCCGCCGACTGCTCGCCGGCGAGCGCGACGCCGACGCCCTCTGCGCCGAGCTGGACCCCGAAGACGCGATGATCGTCGAGACCATCCTCCAGGCCCTCGACGACCCCGCCCACCTCCACCGCCTGGCCGGCGACGACCCCCCCGGCGGCTGACCCAAGCCGACCGCGGTCGGTCTCCAGCGCCTGTGGGAGCGACTTGCAGTCGCGACCGCCCCGTCGCGGTGATCGCGATTGGAAATCGCTCCCACAGGGCAGCGGTTCGTGACGGGCTGATCGTAACGACGCTCCAACCCGAACCTGATCGTAACGACGCTCCAGCGTCGTTACGCATCCGCCGCCGCTCCAGCGGCGCGTGCCTGCGCAGTGCCCCGGCGCCATCACCGCGCCCGCCGACGGGGCGCTGGAGCGCCCGCAGATCCACGACGGCGCTGAAGCGCCGTCGCGATCAACAACCTCCCGTCAGCTCCGATGGCCACCGGCACGTCAAAAGAGCGCTACAACTTCATCCGCCGCGACGCCGCCCGCGACGTGAAGCAGACCCAGGCCGACTACCAATGCCGTTAAGTCAAGGTTCAGAAACAAGTGGTGCAGACGCAACCACGAAACGGCCAATCCAAAGGCTCAGCGAGCGGGCGTCTGCGCCACTTGTTTCTGAACCGATCCTTAGAGTACAGAACGTGCCTTGTGTCAAAGCAGCACTTTGCCGAACCGAGTTCATCGACTTTGCAAGTAGACTCTCGGAGAACCCTACCGGTCGCCGGTTCGATCTCGTCCAGCGAAAGATTCCAGACGGTGGATTCCCCGGCCGGCATCGGATTTGATCGCGCTGGAGAAATCTCACCGAGCGGGGCGCTGATCCAGCGGCTTGTCACTCCCGTTCTCCCAATTCCTGTCCCATCTCCTCAATCGATGGCAATCCACTCTCCAGCTCCCGCGGCAACTCCCGCGTGAACCACACCTGGCACTCCGCGACGGCGACCGGCTTGTCGATGTCCCGCAGGGCATATTCGACCACCGCCCCCTTGCCCTCGCCGCAGAGGTTCAGGCCGATGCTCGGCGCGCTGTCGGCATGGCGCGGTTGCTGGTCCAAGAGGTTGTGCTGACGGGGCATCGGCGTCACCACAAGACAGGCACCTCGTAGGCGGCAATGGCCTGATCCGCGCTGACCAGCGTCATGCCTTCGGCGCGGGCCTGGGCGATGAGCATGCGGTCGAAGGGGTCGCGGTGGTGATGCGGGAGTTGCTGCAACGCCTGGATGTGCGGCAACGAAAGCGGCAAGGTCTGTAGGCCGTTGCTGTGCTGCTGGGTTTGGAGCATCTTCGACCAGGGCTCGCGGAGGTCGAGTTTGCCGAGTTGTTGTTTGATTTGTATCTCCCATAGCGATACCAGGCTCAGATGAAGCGGGTTGGCTGCATCGAGGCACGCCGCCAACGCGGTCGGTGATACCCGCTTCGGCTCGCTGTTGAGCCACAGAAAACAATGGGTGTCGAGCAGGAGCTTCACCGCGGGTCGCCGGTCCAGAAGTCGTCGGGCAATGGGGCATCGAAGTCCTCGCTCATGGTCACCGCCCCGGGAAATTGTCCGAAGGCGCGCGGCGAGCGCTCATTGGTCTCGGTGTCTTCGATCAGCACCAGCACACGGGCCTTCGCGGCCTTGATCTCGTCGGGCAGCTTCAAGTGGATTTCGTGGTTGTCGTCGATTGCGGTTTCCAATTCAATGGCTTGCATGGATCTTCAGACCTCGATCAAGTGGCGAATACGGTTCGCTGTCGATTTCAGGGTTTGCCGTGACCTGCCGCAAGACAGGGGCACGGAGAAAGCCGCCGGGATGCGCGCTTTCGTGCTCATTGAAGCATAGCCTCCAGCTCGTCGAGCAGCTCCAGGATGCGCTGTTCCTTGGTCTTGATGGACTGCACCAGCTCCAGGGCCGGACGGTGCTCGTAGTCGTCCTTGCGGTTGGGGTTGCGGGCGGAGAGGTCGTAGCCGCGCCCGATGATGTTGGCGATGGGCAGGGTCCAGGCGTTGTCGCCCTCCCGGCGGTCCTGCCACTTGGCGAGGAAGTCCGGGATCTGGCTGCCGTCGACGGGCTTGCGGGTCTGCTTGAGTTCGGGGATACCTCAGGGCCAGAACCCTTTTTCGCCCAAGCTCGGCCCACTGCTCAACGTCGGCGCCGCGTTGATGAGGGACGGCGGCGTTGGGCGAGGACGCCCGTGCTACCATTGCGCCCCGCACAGCCCCGGGGCCGCTGTGTGCGTGCACGCGCAGCGGCCTCCATCCGCGATTCCCACGAGAGGAGCATCCACATGGGATTGCTGAAGCTCAAGCTGCACTGGCAGATCCTGATCGCCCTGGCCCTGGCCGTTGTCGTCGGTCTGCTGGTGGGTGAGGACGGCGCGATCTTCGGCGTCACCTTCTACGCCATCTTCGATTTTGTGGGCCAGTTGTTCCTGAACGCCCTGAAGATGTTGATCGTGCCGTTGATCGTCTCGTCGATCATCGTCGGCGTCGCCGGCATCGGCAACTCGGAGAACCTGGGCCGGCTCGGGGGCAAGACCATCGGCTACTACGCGCTGACCAGCTTCTTCGCCATCGTCGTCGGCCTGACCGTGGTCAATCTGATCCAGCCCGGCGTCGTGCTCGACGAGCAAGGCCAGCAGGCATCGGCCGAGGAGGTGTTCGGGCTGACCGCGGATGCCAGCGAGCTGGAGGCGCAGTTCGCAGACAAGGGCGCCGACGATGTGGTGGCGATCTTCCTGCGCATGATCCCCACCAACGTGATCGCCGCCGCCAGCGCCGGGCAGATGCTGGGGCTGATCTTCTTCTCGCTGCTCTACGGGTTCTTCATCACCCGTATCGACAACGAATATGCCGAGGTCCAGTACCGCTTCTGGGACGGTATGTTCCAGATCATGATGCGCATCACCGATCTGATCATGCGCTTCGCCCCGCTCGGTGTCTTCGCGCTGGTTGCCAAGACCGTGGCCAGCACCGGCGTCGAGGCGTTCATCCCGCTGGCCAAGTTCTTCTTCACCGTGGTGGCTGCGCTGGGTATCCACCTGCTGGTCACGCTGCCGCTGTTGCTGCGCTTCCTCGGCCGGGTGCGACCCACGCGACACTTTCGGGCCGTGAGCCCGGCGCTGCTGACCGCCTTCTCCACGGCGTCGTCGTCGGCAACGCTGCCCATCACCATGGAGTGCGTCGAGAAGAATGCCGGCGTCTCCAACAAGACCACCAGCTTCGTGCTGCCCCTTGGCGCCACCGTGAATATGGACGGTACGGCGCTGTATGAATGCGTCGCGGTCATGTTCATCGCCCAGGCCTATGGCGTGGAGATGACGCTGGCGACCCAGTTCAGCGTCGTGCTGCTGGCGCTGATGACGTCCATCGGCGTCGCCGGCATCCCGGCCGCGAGTCTGGTGGCCATCGCCATCATCCTCTCCGCGGTGGGCCTGCCGCTGGAGGGCATCGGGCTGATCCTGGCCGTGGATCGGCTGCTGGATATGATGCGCACCGCGGTCAATGTCACCAGCGACTCCTGCGGCGCCGTCATCATCGCCAAGTCGGAGGGCGAGACAGGGATTCTCGAAGACAAGCCGGCGACGGGCTGACCGCCCGAACGGCCGCTTCCCCCGACAACCCCGGCTACCGCAACGGAGACCCGAGATGAAACTCGAAAACACCCTCGACCGGATGCTGTCCACCCTGTTCCGCTACGTCGAGAAGGCGGTGCTGGTGCTGGTCGGCGGCCTGTCGCTGCTCGCCATCGGCCAGGTCCTGCTCGGCATCCCGGTGCACGGCAAGATCCGCCTGGAGGATGTGCTGCTGATCTTCATCTTCATCGAGATCATGGCCATGGCGAACGTCTACTTCGTCCGGCATGCCGTGCCCTTCACCTACCCGATGTTCATCGCCGTCACCGCGCTGTCTCGGCTGGTGGTTCTGCAGGGCAAGGATGTGCCCTTCATCAACCTGATCTACGAGGGCGTCGCCATCCTGTTGATCAGCGGCTCGATCCTGATCATCCGCTTCAGCCATCGCTACAGCCACGACACACCGCCCAGCCACAACCGCGACGAGCTCAAGCACCTCGACGACTGACCCGCCCCCGAATCGGCCGGCTCGCCGAGACATCGCAGCCCCGATCAAGCCGCCGGTCGCGGCAATGCCCCATCCACCAAGAACCACGCGACCGGCAGCTCATAGACCTCGTGCGCATCAGCGGCAGCAAAGCTGACCCGCTCGCTACCGGTCTCGCAGAGCCAGGCACGCTGGCGCAGGGGCGCGCGGCTCACCAGGGCCGCCGGGGAGAACAGTGCGACATTGATCCCCGCCTCCGGGTCCCTCGCGGATGCGAACTCAAACGCGCCGACATCGGCGGCCCGCAGGGCCGCGCCCATCGCCTGGGTAGGACCGTAGTCCGCCGGATGGCGCAGCACCCCTTGATGGACGTCGCAGGGCGGTTGCTGCAGCCGCACCCCGCGGTCGGTCCGCCAGCGGGCGCTAAAACAGCTGTGCTGGGTGACCAGCCGACGCTGCGGCGGCGCCTCCATCCCGGTCCAGAACACGAATCGGTAATAGGCGACCTCCGCCAGCAAGGTGCTCAGGTGCCTTGCCCCGTAGAACAGCGCCGGCTCGAACCGTCCGCCGAAGCGCGAGCCATGGCGCAGCGGCGGATAGCGAAACGGCGTCGCCAGCAGGTAGTGCAGCCGATCGCCGCCGGCCGGGGGCGCCGGCTTGGACTGCTCGATCAGGCCCTCCAGCAGGGCCTGCTCGGCCAGATCGTCCACCAGCGACAGCGTCGCCACCTGCTGCTGACTCTCGACCATCCGCAACAGCTCGCCGTTCAGCGGCGTCATCGGCAACGACGCGCCGCACTCCCCCCAGAGATCCATCGGGCTAGCTCCCAACAGACTCAACGCACGGGGAGCCGCGCCGGCACACAGGCGCCGAGCACGCGCCCCTCGCTTGCCAAGTCATTCGAAACTGCGGGAGTTCTGTTTGCATGCGCTTGCTCTCGACGGCGGACGGAGATGGGTCGAGCCCGTGGGGCCGATGTTCGGTCATCATCGCCCGGGTCACGGCGGCGCGGCAACGCGCCCCCCGAGCCAAGCCCCGGCGCGACTGCGGGCTGACACGACGATGATGGGCGCAGCGGGCTGCCGACACCACCCGGCCCAAAGGCACTGCCGACATAGACAAGCACGCCGCCGGACAGGTCTAATTGGCCGGCACGGCCGATCCGCACCCGCCGGCGCAATGGCGCCCGCAATAGAACCAGATAGGTGCCCGGGCGCGAATCACTGAAATCGACCGTCGTTGCCTCAACCATCGGTCCTCCGTCAACCATCTCGATCCGCCAAGCCCCGGTGAGCCGCCTTTTCCAAGCCCAAGCGCTAGCCCACGCCCAAGGACGCGACCTCTGATGTCGACCCGCCATACCAGGGACCAGCTCCACCGACTGGCAGAGCAGGCCGTCGACCAGACCCGCGCCCTGCTCAAGCGCGCCGGCGCGCTGACCGGCAAGCCGCTGCCGCTGCCGCCGATCCGCTTTGATCTGCGCGGCAAGAGCGCCGGGCAGCTGCGCATCGACAACCGCGGCGCCTGCGTCGTGCGCTACAACCTCGCCCTGCTCGACCGCCACGGCGAGGCCTTTCTGCGCGATACCGTGCCCCACGAGACGGCCCACTATGTCGCCTACCGGCTGTATGGTCGCGGCATCCGCCCCCACGGCCCGGAGTGGCGGCAGATCATGCAGCTATTCGGCGCCGATCCCAGCCGCTGCCACGACTACGACACCTCCGGGCTCAGCGCCCGCCAGCTGCGCCGGTTTCTCTATCACTGCGACTGCGGCCCCCACCAGCTCAGCAGCATCCGCCACAACCGCATCGCCCGCGGCCAGCGCTACCTGTGCCGGCGCTGCGGCGAGGCCTTGCGCCCGGGACCGCCAGCCACGGATTCGGCGACCGCGCGCTGAAACAGGCTTTAGCGCCGAATATCCCATCGCAACGCCGGGGCAACACAATCGAAACCCCATGGTCGCCTAACGGCCATGGGGGCGTCATGGCCGACGGGTACCATCGCAGGCTTGTTTTGCCGCCCGGACCCCACCGTGACCGATCGAACAAAAGCCACCATCAGCGACCGCTTCGACCAGGCGATCTTCGACGCCATCTACTCGCGCGCCCTGGTCTACAACACCTGCTGGGAAGACCCGGCCGTCGATCGCCAGGTGCTGAACATCGCACCGGCGGATCGCATGCTGGTGATCACCAGCGCCGGCTGCAACGTGCTCGACTACGCCCTGCTGGGGCCGCAGCGTATCGATGCCGTGGACGCGAATCCGCGCCAGAACGCGCTGCTGGAGCTGAAGCTGGCGGGCATCCGCGGCCTCGATCACGACGACTTCTTCGCCGCCTTCGGGCGCGGCTACCACGCCCGCTTTCCAACCCTGTATCGGGAGCGCCTGCGCCCGCTGCTCAGCCCGTTCGCCCAGGGCTTCTGGGATCGGCGCGTGGACTGGTTCGGCAACCCGCGCGGCAGCTTCTATTTCCACGGCCTGTCCGGCATCGTCGCCGGCAGCTTCCGCAACTACCTCAAGCTGCGCCCGCGACTGGCGGCGGGCATCGCCGAGCTGTTCGAGACCCGCTCGCTGGAGGATCAGCGCGAGGTCTACGACCGTCGAGTCCAGCCGCTGATCTGGACGCCGACGGTCAACTGGACGCTGTCGCGACAGCTGACCATGAGCATGCTGGGTGTACCCCACCCGCAGCGCAAGGAGGTCCAGGACCAGCACGAGCGCGGCGTCGCCGGCTTCGTCCGCGAGGCCATCGACTACGTATTCCGCCAGCTGCCGGTGTGGACCAACTACTTCTGGACCGTCTATGTCCGCGGCCACTATACCGAGACCTGCTGCCCGGAATACCTGAAGCCGGCGCAGTTCACCGCCCTCAAGCACGGCCTTGCCGAGCGCATCCACCTGCATACCAAGACCGTCGCCGAATTCCTCACCGGCAGCCACCAGCCGATCTCCAAGTTCGTGCTGCTCGATCATATGGACTGGATGAGTTCCTACCACCCCGGGGCCTTGGCCGAGGAGTGGTCGCTGATCCTGGAGCGCGCCAGGGCCGATGCCCGCATCATCTTCCGCAGCGCCCACCAGGCCCCGCGCTGGCTGCAGACCCTGGAGCTGGGCACCGAGCGCAGCCGCCTGGTGGACAGGCTGAGCTTCCAGCCCGAGCTGGCCGCGGCCATGCAGCCGCTGGACCGTGTGCATACCTACGCCGGGTTCCACATCGCGGATGTGCGCAGCTGAGGGCCGGGGCTCGTGTCCCTCAACGACGCCCGCATCCTGCTCCACCTGCTGCGCGGCCAGCCCCGCCGCGGCACCCACGCCGAGCGTCTGCAGGCCTTTTACGGGCCTCAGGCCCCGGCCTACGACGCCTTCCGCGAGCGGCTGCTGCATGGCCGCCGGGAACTGATCGCGCAGCTCGACCCGCAACCCGGCGAGCACCTGGTGGAGCTTGGCGCCGGCACCGGGCGCAATCTGCTGTTTCTGGGTGAGCGCGTCGCCGGGCTCGGCTCGGTGACGCTGGTGGACCTGTGTCCGGCCTTGCTGGAGCAGGCCCGCGCGCGCACCGAGTGCATGCCGAGACTGCATGTGGTCGAGGCAGACGCGACGCGCTGGCGGCCGGGGCAGCCGGTGGACTGTGTCTATCTGTCCTATGCCCTGACCATGATCCCCGACTGGCGCGCCACCATCGACAACGCCGTCGCCATGCTGCGCCCCGGGGGCCGACTCGGCGTGGTCGACTTCCATGTCTCCTCGGCCGCCCCGGGGCCGGGGCTGACGCGACACGGCGCGCTCACCCGCGCCTTCTGGCCGCGCTGGTTCCGCCACGATGGCGTGCACCTGAGCCCGGCCCACATCGAAGCCCTGCGCGCACGCCTCCCCGAGCACAGGCTGACCGAGGGTCGCGCCCCCGTGCCCTACCTGCCGGGGCTGCGCGTGCCGTTCTACCGCTTCGTCGGCCACAAGAGCAGTGACCAGGAGACCCGCCGATGACCAAGGTCCGTTCCATCTTTCTCTCCGACATCCACTTGGGCACCCGCGCCTGCCAGGCCGCCCGGCTGCTGGACTTCCTGCGCGAGCATGAGTCGGAGAACCTCTTTTTAGTGGGCGACATCATCGACTTCTGGTCGATGAAGCGCGGCATCTTCTGGTCCACGCACCACAACACCGTGGTGCAGAAGATCCTCAAGCGCGCCCGCCATGGCGTCAACGTGGTCTTCGTGCCGGGCAATCACGACGAGGCCCTGCGCGAACACGTCGGCATCGCCTTCGGCCAGATCCGCCTGGAGCTGGACCATGTCCACGTCGGGGCCGACGGGCGCCGCTGGTTGCTGGTACATGGCGATGAATTCGACCAGGTGACCCGCTATCACCGCTGGCTGGCAGTGCTCGGCGATCACGCCTACGCCTTCGTCGTCCGCCTCAACACCCTCGTGTCTTGGGCGCGCCGACGGCTCGGCATCCCCGGCTATTGGTCGCTGTCCGGCTATGCCAAGCGCATGGTCAAGGAGGCGGTCAGCTTCATCTTCGAGTTCGAGCATGCCGTCGCCCATTACGTGCGGCAACGCGACGTCGACGGCGTGATCTGCGGCCACATTCATGCCGCGGCCATCAAGGACCTGGACGGCATCACCTACGTCAACTGCGGCGACTGGGTGGATAGCTGCACGGCCATCGTCGAGCACATGGATGGCAGCCTGGAGCTGATCGATTGGGGCGTGGTGGAGCGTGAGCGCGAGAAGACCGGGCCGGCGGCCGCCAACGATCTGGCCGACGACGGTACGCGCCAGGCGGCCTAGCACCGCAATGCGAATCCTCAACCCTCCTTTGGTCTTTCATCGATTACTGATATAGATCAGTGAACCTTGCCTTTTTCCTTGAAATGGCTCAACCTTAGCCTCCAGCGAGACGCCGTTGGTATCGGCCGGCACGCCGCCGATGCCTGTTTCTCGTCCCTTACGCCAGTTCCACCAGCCCGGTTTGCCATTGGCCAAGCGCCCTCGGCGGTCGGGCCTGTGGTCCGTGGTCCGACACCCTGCGTCGGATCAGCCTTAGGATCGGTTCAGAAACAAGTGGCGCAGACGCCCGCTCGCTCAACCTTTTGATTGGCCGTTTCGTGGTTGCGTCTGCACCACTTGTTTCTGAACCTTGACTTAGAAAGCCCGCTGCGACGACTCGGGCAGAAAAGATCTCAAGCCAAAGCCCCCAACGGAGGACTCCACCGTGGAAAGTACTGCCATCGCCGATATCCCCCGGCAAACCGATATACGTGTCAACAAGATCAGCCTGTCGCATCCCTGGCAATGGATCGCCGACGGCTGGAACGACATGCTGCGAGCCAAGCGCTACAGCCTCACCTACGGCGCCATGATCGTGCTGCTCAGCGGGCTGATGACCCTGGGCCTGGTGAGCGAGGACATGTTCTATGTCGTCCCGTTCCTGGCTGCCGGCTTCTATCTGCTGGCCCCGATCATCGGCTTGGGGCTATATCAGATGAGCGCGCACCTGGAGCGCGACGAGCCGCTACGCTTCTGCAACTTTCTGGAAGCCTGGCGCAGCAATCAAGGCCAGCTCGGCATCATCACCGCGGGGCTGCTGATCATTATGCAGTTCTGGATGATGTCGAACTTCGTGCTGTTTGCACTGCTCTACCAGGGCATGCACCCGCCGCTTGAGAACTTCTTCGGCCACGTCTTCCTCTCCGGCGAGCAGAATATCTTCGTCTTGGCCAGTGTCACCGTCGGCTTCCTGCTCGCCTTTGTCGCCTATGCCATCACCGCCACCTCGGTGCCGATGCTGATGGATCGAAAGGTGGACGGCTGGACGGCCATCCGCACCAGCTTCAAGGCCGTCACGGTGAATTTGGCGCCGATGTTGCTGTGGGCGTCGCTCATCGTCCTGTTCATCGGATTGGGGCTGGCCACCTTCTACATCGGCTTGGCTGTTGCGATGCCGTTGGTCGGCCACGCCACTTGGCACGCCTACCGCGACTTGATCCCGGCAGAGGACTAGGGCGATTTCTGTCAATTCAGAAACAAGTGGCGCAGACGCCCGCTCGCCGAACCTTTTGATTGGCCATTTCGTGGTTGCGTCTGCACCACTTGTTTCTGAACCTTGACTAAGCAGCTGACCAGCGGATGGCGTGCCATCAGATGTTCCCGGAACCCACGGGACTGCAGCGTAGATCGTCGGCCGCCCGCAGCCGGCGGCTCATTTCTCGGGCCATATTCATCTGAATCAACGCGAACTGCTCCATGTCGCGACGATAGAGCTGCAAAAAGGTGTCGTGAGTCAGCTCCAGCAGCTTGCTGTCGACCACGGCGATGACCGTCGCGCTGCGCGGTCCCATGTCGATAAACGACATCTCACCGACGGAATCACCCGCGCCCAGCCGGTTCAGCGGATAGTCTGCGTTATCGCGGTTGCGCACCGCTACAACTTCGCCGGACTCGATCAAATAGACCGCCTCGCCCAACGCATCCTCCTCGAACAACACCTCACCGGCGGCAAGGCGCCGTTCTTTGGCGCCCTGCATAATCAGCGTCAGCACATCATCGCGAACTCCACCCAGGATGGGCATCTTCCGCAGCATGCGCAAACGTTCTTCAAGCATCTTCAGCCTCCGCTTAGCCGACGCTCGGACCCAGGGTCGGCGTCGGATCGTTAGGCGACCGATCCCCACGTTCCGCCCGATGGCCGATCAGAAAGGCGCGGAGCACCTGCTCGGTCGCCGCAGCCAATAATGCACGCACTTGTGCTTGCGCCTCCGCCAGGCCGACGGCCCTGGGACAGAGGCTGAACAAGGCGTCAATGCCGATCTCTTTCAGTATAACCTCGGCCCCCCTCTGCGGCGCAAAGACCCGCGCCGCGCCCCGGGTACCCGTGAGCGGATTGGCGACGTCGATACCCGGATCGGCGGCGAACAGGCCCTCGGCCATGGCGTCGGCCGCCGCGATGGCACTGCGGCTGTCCGTCAAGGCGTTCGGCGCCAGTACAATGCGCATCCGCCCGCACCCCATCAGCTGGCCAGTCGGCGCCAGTAGGTCCGGCGCCAATAGTAGAGCACTGTGGTATCCGGCCACGGATAGCTGTCGGCGTAGCGATTACCCCGCCGCGGCTGCTCCAGATTGTCGCGGGCAGGATCCAGCGGTCGCCAGGCCGACTCCAGCGGCTCTTCAGCCAACGGCTGCCGAGTCGCCCCCAGGTTGCGCCGCTCCGAGGCGCCGAAGCGCCGATAGTTGTGCTGCGCCTCCTGCAGGCTGACGGTGTTGCTGCTGCCGGGCATCTGCGGAAAGCGAAGCTGCGTCAGGTCGTCCTCCCAGCCGCAGATCGGGCAGGTCTGGTGGAATCCCGGCACCCGATCATGGACCAGGTGGCCACAGCATGGACAGGGAAATTTGACGTCATCTAAGGGCATCGAAACATCTCCGCTGGTCGTCGACCGGCCCGAAGGCCCCTGCCGGAATTGTCCCTCGCTGCGACTATACCGATTCTGCGTCGACCTGGAAAAGCCAGGGCTGGTCTTCGTTCAGGAAACCGGCGCGTTCCCGGCCAAGGCCGAGGTCGCCATCCGCTCGGCGGACGGCGCCGAGATCCTGACGAACTCCACCGCAAGCAGCTGCACCCGCCCCTCGAAACTCCCGTCGTTCCGACCGCTCCGGTGGACGAACGTTCAACCTAGAAAGAGCAGTTGACCGCTCTGAGGCAAACTCAAGCATCTGTTTTTCCAGTAATGACTACCAGTACCGGAGCTCACCCATTGGGTGAAGGCCGCTACGACCCCGAGTGCACGCCCCGCGCGGCCCCTGGCTTCGTTACAACTCGTTGGAATGGAACGACCATTCCGCCTCGTTGTGCCTCGCCAGGACCCACGCGGGACGCACCCTCGAGGCCGTTCAACTGCTCTTTCTAGGTTCAAAGCGCGCGAAACCGGCGAGCGGCCGGCCACGGCATCGCCGCCGCTGTGAGGCGCGCGCCGAACCCCCGGCTCGGCAGACGCAACCCGCTGTCCGGCCAACGATATTCGGCGTTCCCGGCGGGTGCGGGACTTTGCCATCGCCCCCCCTGATCGGTTATGTTGCACAGCATCGTGCCGTCGGCGCCCAGAGACCAAGCAACTGACCCCAAATGAACACAGCTTCCCGTATGCCCGTCCGCAACTCGGCCGGCGACGACCGCCGCCGCCCAACGCCGGCGGCGACGCTGCCGGCCTTCATCCTCGCGCTGCTGCTCACGGGCTGCGCGGGCTTTCCGCTCCAGCTACCGAGCCCTGACGGCGAAACCTCGGCGGGCGAGACGGCGGCACCCGAGGTCACCGAGACCGAGCCCCAACCCGAGACCGAAGCCGAGCCGATCCCGCCACCGCAGGAGATCGCCAAGCCCGGCCAGCTCTACGACTGGCCCGGCAGCGCAGGCGGCGTGACCCGGATCATCATCGACACCAACGAGCAGAAGGCACGCTTCTACAACGGCAGCGAGCAGATCGGCTGGACCACGGTCGCCACCGGTCTGAGCAGCCACCCCACGCCCAGCGGACAGTTCGAGGTGCTGGAGAAGGTCAAAGACAAACGCTCCAATCTGTACGGCCGGATCTACAACAGCGGCGGCGGTCTGGTACGCGGCAACGCGAAGGCCGGTCGCGATCGCGTCCCGCCGGGAGGACGCTTCGTCGGCGCCAGCATGCCCCACTTCATGCGGCTGACCTACGACGGCATCGGACTGCATGCTGGCCCAATCCCGCATCCGGGTCGGCCAGCATCCCACGGCTGCATCCGCATGCCCGCCCGCATCGCCGCGGCGCTGTTCCCGGAGGTCGGCGTCGGCACAGCGGTCACCATCATCGGCACGGGGCCGGACTACGGCGACTATGCCGCCCGGGTCCGTCGCGAGCGCGTCGCGGCAGAGGCCCGGCGCAAGGCCCTGGCCGCCGGCGGCAGCCCGATCGATGCCCTCGATGCGGAGATCGCCGCCGAGCGCTCCCTGCCGCGGCCCGCCCCCGCACAGCGACCGACCCCGCCGGCCGATGCTGCGCCTATCCCGGCAGAGGCCGCGGCACCGAGGGACGACGACGCCGTTGCGCCCGGCAGCCTGCCGACAGAGGATGACGCTTGGCCGACACCCCATACCCCACCGGCACCGCCACCCGAGGTGCGCTCCGCGGCGCGGATAGCGCCCCCTCCGGCTCGCACCTGAGCAATCCGGCCCGCGGCGATCATGAGGGCTGATCCCGGCATCGACCTGAGCCGCGCCGCCGAGCACTGGGGCGGCGACGGCTTCGAGGCCGCGTTCAAGGCCGAGCTGGAGGCGCTGGGACCCGAGCGGCTGGGGCTGCATCGCTGTACCAGCCAAGGCGGCATGATCACCGGCCCCATCACCATTACGCTGACCGCCCGGAGCGCCGATCCCGAGATCATCCGGCTGCGCGTCGCGGTCCTGTTCTCGGAGACCGTCGGCGGCTGCAGCTGCGGCGACGAGCCCTACCAAGTCCCGGCGGCGGCGACGCTGGACGTGACCATCGACCGCACGACCGGGCAGGCGAGCATAGAGCCCGCGGCCTCGCAAACGGATTGACCGGCACGCCGAGGAGCGATCACGCCTCGGTACCCACAGCCCGGATTTGCCGATCTCGTTCAGGAACACGGCTCGCCTGCCATGACAATCCGGGTTGAAATATTAGAATTTGCTTATATAATAAAACCCATCTTAACGCTGACACCCATTTGGAGGTTCACCATGTTGGCAGCCCTTGCAGTCGTCGCCGCCGTCGCCGGTGGTGTTGGTGCCACCCTCTCGGTTACCAATGACAGCGCCCCGGTCCAAGAGCCGGCGGCGGTGGTGGAGCAGGCCGCGCCCGCCCCAGTCCACGCCGAGGAAGGCGCGTCCCGCAATCCGTTTCTGGAGGTCGACGGGCTTTAGGCGATTGCCGGAAACTTTCATACCAGATGACGCAGGATTGACGTTCGCCTTCAAGGAGGGCTGGCGAGAGCATAGCTCGCTATGTGACCGCCAGCCCGACGCCGAAGGCGGGCGTCAAGACAAGTCAGATGGTATGAAAGTTGACAGAAATCGCCTTAGTCGACGATGAGCACAGGCCCGCCCGTCCTCCCGCGGGCGGCGGCTGTGCACAACCAGCCCACCGCAAGACCTCGGCTCGCTTGAGCCGAGGTCTTTTTGTTTCCCGATCATCCACGACTGGTGCTCGGCGGATCGCCCCACGGCGCACGGAAATTTGGCACCATAGCGGCCCGGCATGAGACCCCTTCGGGCTCAGCCCCGCTTAACCTCTCATTCACCGAGCCCCGATGCCCAAGCGATCGATCGCAGCGCGCAGACCTCAACACCGCTCCTCGACAACGCTGTGTCGGCGTCACGCACCCGGCTTGAGCCTATGCGGCGCCTAAGTACCGTCACGCTGCTGCTGACCATCGCCGCCGCGCTTGCCTTGGGCTGGGCGGCGTACTCCCTGTTCCGGGCGGATGCCGATGCGGCGCTCGCAAAGCAGGCCCGCGCGCAGGCAAACGCCTTGGAGATGTCGCTGGCGCATGCCCGCGAGATCACCGGGCTCATGGTGAATCTGTGCCTGCAACGCGAGCAAACCCGGCGCCTGTTGGCCTCGTGGCCCGCGGCGGACGATACCGAGCGCGCCCGCATCGGCGCCGTACTCGGCGCAGAGCTTGCGCGCGTCAAGGATCTGCCGGCAGGCGACGCTATCGTCTCCGTGCAGTTCTTCTCCCCAGCCGGCGAGCCAATGGCGCGCTCCCACGCGGCCGCAGGGGCGCAGCGACGCATATCGGCAACGAACCCGATCGTGGCACGGGCATTGGAGACGGCGCGCGCCACGGAGGGGCTGGTCCTGGATACCTCCACCCCTACCTACCAATTTGCCTATCCGTTGACCACCGATGGACAGGTGCTCGGCGTGGCGGATCTGCAAATCGAAGCCGGCCTGCTTCCGGGGCTTCGCCATCACCACCCGTTCGCCCCTGCGGCCACAACACGATTACTGCTTCCCCGCTCCGCGCCATCATCGGCCCCGGACCCGCAAGGGGCGGGCCGCACCGACATCGAACTCGGACAGGGTGCAACGTCGCCGCAGGGTGCATCGGGTGACCCGGATGAATGGATCGCCGCCCTGCATCGAAGCCTGGCTGCCGACCCGCACCTCGCTGACGCCATGGCGCGGGGGGAGCGCTATAGCCGGCGGATTTGCCTGAAGCCGCTTCGCTGCTATCTGGCGACGCTGCACCCGCTGCCGACGCTGACTGATCCGCCGGCGGCCTATCTGGCGGCCTACGCCAGCGACGAGACCCATCCAGACCGGTTGGCGCGCGCGGTGCTGATCTTCAGCATCGGCAGCTTGCTCATCCTGAGCGGCGCCGCGGTGCTCAGACGGCTGCTGGCCTCCCGCGAGCAGATGCGGATCATCGGCGAGCACATGGCCGAAGGGCTCTATGTGACCGACCGCGAGGGGCGTACGCTGTACGCCAACCGCGCTGCCGCCGAGCTGCTTGGGCTGCCCAAGGCGACGCTGATCGGCTGCGACGCCCACGTACAGTTCCATCAGCACCCGGGCGCAGCGACCCGGGTCTCGACCCAGGGCTGTCCGATCCTTGCCGAAACGCTCGCGGGCGAGGTC
Organism: uncultured Gammaproteobacteria bacterium; assembly: GCA_942491465.1. GTDB lineage: Bacteria > Pseudomonadota > Gammaproteobacteria > Chromatiales > Chromatiaceae > CALOBA01. The sequence continues at coordinate 30,296 of CALOBA010000006.1, read as the reverse complement.
TACCGCAGCGACGACGCAGTCTTCCGCCGTGGCGACGGCACGCTCCTGCAGGTCAGCGCGGTCGCCTCGCCACTGCGCGAACGGGGCAAGGTCAGCGGCAGCATCGTCCTGTTTCGGGACATCTCCGAGGAATATCAGGCCCGCATCCGACTGCGACAGACCGAGACCGCCTTCAGCAACCTGGCCGAAGGGGTCATGGTGACCGACGCGGATCGCAAAATTCGCGCCATCAACGCTGCCTTTACGGCGATCACCGGCTACCGAGAGGCCGAGGTCATCGGACAAAATCCTCGTATCTTCGCCTCCGGGCGCCACGACACGACCTTCTACCGCGCCATGTGGACGCAGATCTACGACGACGATACCTGGGAAGGCGAGATCTGGAACCGACGCAAGGACGGCGAGATCTATCCCCAGTGGTTGCGGATAACGGCGGTGCGCGATGAGCAGGGCCAAGTATTCAGCTATGTCGGCGTCTGCTCCGACATCACCGAGCGGCGCGCCAAGGAGGCCCGTCTGCGCGACCTCGCCTACCAGGATCAGCTCACCGGCCTGTTCAACCGCACCGCGTTCATGGAGATCCTGGCCCGCGCGGTGGATCGGGCGCGGGAGCGCGGCAGCGGCCTGGCACTGCTGTATCTGGACATCGACCGGTTCAAGCGCATCAACGAGACCCTGGGGCACCTGGTGGGTGATCGCATGCTGCTGGAGGTGGCGGCCCGCGTCCGCCGGGCGCTGCGCCGGCACGACGATATGGCGCGGATCGGCGGCGACGAGCTGGCGATCCTGCTCGAGGACGTGGACCAGCCGGAGACCATCGAACGCATCGCCGGGAATCTGCTGACGGTCATTCGCGAGCCGATGTCGATCCAGGAGACCGAGCTGCACGTCACCGCCAGCATCGGCGTCGCCCGCTACCCCAGCGACGGCGATGATCCAACCACCCTGCTGAAGAGCGCCGACAGCGCCATGTACCTGGTCAAGCGCCAGGGACGCGACGGCTGTCACTTGTTCACCGCGTCGCTGGCCGTCGACGCGAGCCGCCGCTTTGCGCTGGAATCGAGCCTGCGCCGCGCCCTGAGCGAGGACCAGTTCCGGCTCTACTACCAGCCCAAGCTGTCGCTGGCCGATGGCTCGCTACTCGGCTTCGAGGCCCTGATCCGCTGGCAGCACCCCGAACTCGGCCTGCTCGGGCCCGGCCAATTCCTGGATGAGGCCCGCGAGGCCGGGTTGATGCAGGGCATCAACCGCTGGGTGGTGCACAGCGCCGCCCATCAACGCGCCCACTGGCGCAAGATCGGCCTGCCGGTCGGTCGCATCGCCTGCAACCTGGACGCGCTCGTCTTCCATCCGCGGGCATTGCAGGCGATGCTCACGCAGATCGTGCGCGATGCCGGCATCACCCCGGCGGACCTGGAGCTGGAGATCGTCGAGACGGCCATGCGCCCGTCGGAGGCGACCCTGGCCCTGTGGAACGATCTGGTAGGCGCCGGATTCGACCTGGCCATCGATGACTTCGGCACCGGCGAATCCTCCCTCGGCCGACTCAAGCAGCTGCCGTTCAGCACGCTGAAGATCGACCGCAGCTTTGTGCGCGACATCGAGACCGACGACAACGACCGCTCCATCGTGCGCACCATCGTCGCCATGACCGAGACCTTGGGCAAGCAGTCCATCGCCGAGGGCGTCGAGACCGAGGCCCAGCTGCGCTTCCTGATCGAGGTCGGCTGCGACGCCATCCAGGGCTACCTGATCAGCCGGCCCATGCCCGTTGACGAGGTGGCCACATTCATGGAGAACGACCGCAGCCGCCAGCGCATCGCGCGATTGCGCGCGGACATCGACGCGGCATCGATGCAGCGCCAGGGCGCCAAGGGGGGAGAATGACCAAGCAGGCTCGCCGTGCACCGATGTTATAATATTGCATTCTCACCGCGGCCTCATTGCCTTCACCGCCCCGGCCCGCCATCCACCACCCAGTCGAGCACACCGAGCATGACCGAATCCCGCCAGCGACCCAAGACACTAGCCCTTGCGGTTGTTGCGCTGACCCTGATGGTCGGCGGCCTCGGCAGCGTCTACGCCGCTTCGCTGCATATCGTCGTCAGCGTGCTGCCCCTGAAGACCTTCGTCGAGCGCATCGGCGGCGATCGGGTGCGGGTCGAGGTCATGGTGCCGCCGGGCCATAGCCCGGCCACCTACGACCCCTCCCCCCGCCAAGTCGCATCCCTGGCCGACGCGGACCTCTATGTGCGCGTCGGCGTGCCGTTCGAGAACGCCTGGATGCGCCGCTTCGAAGCCGCAAGCCCGGGCCTTGAGGTCCTTGATCTGCGCGACGGGATCGCGCTGCGCTCGCTGCCGGCCCACGACCACGGGCCCCATAAGGGGCAGGGGGGGCAAGCGGACGACGCCGAGACGCTGGACGCGCACATCTGGACCAGCCCGCGCCGGGCTCGGGTGATGGCGCGCGGCATCGCCGCTCGGCTCGCCGCCCTCGACCCGAGCGCAGCCGACCACTACGCCGCCGGCGAACGCGCCTTCGATGCCGACCTCGCGACCCTCGACAGCTGGCTGAGCCGGCGTCTCGCGGACCTCGAAGATCGGCGCTTCCTCGTCTTTCATCCGGCCTGGGGCTACTTCGCCGACGACTACGGCCTGGAGCAGATCCCCATCGAGCTGGAAGGCAAGACCCCCGGCCCGCGCCGACTCGCCGCCCTGATCGATCAGGCCCGCGCCACCGGCATCCGCGTGGTCTTCGTGCAGCCCCAGTTCGACCGCCGCGCCGCCGCCCGAGTGGCGCAGGCCATCGATGGCCGCGTCGTGGCCATCGATCCGCTGGCGCCGGACTACAGCGCCAATCTCAAGCGCGTGGCCGATGCGTTGGTCAGCGCGGATGCGCCGCCGCCGACCGGGGCCGAGCCTTGAGCGCCCTCGCCGCCACCGACGAGCGGACGACACCGGTCATCGAGGTCGATGACGTCAGCTTCGGGTTCGGCAGCGCACTGGTCCTGGAGCAAGTGCAGCTCAGCGTCGGCGCCGGCGAGTTTCTCGGCCTGGTCGGCCCGAACGCCGGCGGCAAGAGCACGCTGCTGCGGCTGATCCTTGGCCTGCTCGAGCCCCAGCACGGGCGCGTGCGCGTGCTCGGACGCCCGCCCCGCCAGGTCCGGCGCCGGATCGGCTATGTGCCCCAGTACCCGCCGTTCCCGCGCGACTTCCCGATCACCGTCGAGCAGGTGGTGCTCATGGGTCGCATGGGCATCAGCCCCTGGCTGGGGCCCTGGCGCGGCACGGACCGACAGGCGGCGCGGGCGGCATTGCGCGATGTGGAGGCCGGCGACCTGGCCCAGCGCCAGATCGGCACCCTCTCCGGCGGGCAGTTGCAGCGCGTCCTGCTGGCGCGGGCGTTGGTGGGGGAGCCCCAGCTGCTGATCCTCGACGAGCCCACCGCCAACATCGACCAGCGTCTCGAGGGCGAGATCTTCGACCTGCTGGCCAAGCTCAACGCGCGCTTGACCATCGTCGTCGTCTCCCACGACGTGGGCTTCATCTCCAGCTACGTCAGTCGGGTCGCCTGCCTGAACCGGACCCTGGTCTGCCACAGCACCGACGACATCGACGGCCGCGTCATCGGCGACCTCTACGGTGAGCGGGTGCGGATGATTCATCATGCCCATCACTGAGCGTGGCGACCACGCCGAGCAGGACCGCCATGCCTGAGACCTCCCCCGCGCTGCTGCCCCTCGCCGAGCTGTGGCTCGCCTTCAGCACCCAGACCTTCCTGCAACAGGCCCTGCTCGCCGGTCTGCTCGCCAGCATCGGCTGCGGCCTCATCGGCCCGTTCGTGGTGGTCAAGCGCATCGCCTTTCTGGCCGGCGGCATCGCCCACTCGGTGCTCGCCGGCATGGGCGCGGCCGTCTACTTCGGCTTCGACCCGCTGCTCGGCGCCCTGGCCGCGGCGATCCTGGCGGCACTGCTGATCGGCTGGGTGCGGCTCACCTGGCACACCGGCGAGGACACCACCATCGGCGCCCTGTGGGCCATCGGCATGGCCGTCGGCATCCTGTTCATCTCGCGCACCCCGGGCTACACCACCGACCTGATGAGCTTCCTGTTCGGCAACATCCTGCTGGTGCCGTCCCGCGAGCTCGGCATCATGGCCGTGCTCGACGTCGTCCTGCTGCTGACGCTGGGGCTGTTCTACCGCCAGTTCCTCGCCGTGGTCTTCGACGAAGAGCTGGCCCGGCTGCGGGGCGTCCCGGTGGGCACCTTCTACCTGCTGCTGTTGGTGCTGGTGGCGGTCACCGTGGTGCTGATGATCCAGGTCGTCGGCCTGATCCTGGTCATCGCGCTGCTGACCCTACCCGCCGCCGTCGCCGGACATTGGACCCAGTCCATCGCCGGCATGATGCTGAGCGCAACCCTCCTCGGCGCCGCCCTGACCAGCGGCGGACTTGCCCTCTCCTACGGCCCCGACCTGCCCGCCGGACCGACCATCATCCTACTCGCCGGCGCCTTGTACCTGATCTCCGCACTGGCCGCCGGGGCGCTCGGCCGCTACCGCGCCCGCCGCGCGCTGGCCGCCGCGCTGGACCGCCGCAGCGATGGATGAGTCCACCCTCGCCGGTCTGCTCGATCATGCCGCGAGGCTCTGCACCGCACGCGGCGCCCGGCTGACCCCGCAGCGCCGCAGAGTCCTGGAGATCCTCTGCCGCAGCGAGCGCCCGCTGGGCGCCTACCAGGTGCTGGAGCAACTCGGCGCCAAGGCCGCTCCCCCAACCGTCTACCGCGCACTGGAATTTCTCCTCGATCAGGGTCTCATCCACAAGCTGGAGACACTGCACGCCTATATCGGCTGCGCCCACCCCGATCATCCCCACGCCAGCCAATTCCTGATCTGCGCCGACTGCGGCCAGGTTACCGAACTGGCGGACCCGAAGGTCGACGGCAGCCTGCGCAGCATGGCCCGCCACACCGGCTTCAAACCCCACCGCCCGGTGGTCGAGGTCATCGGCACCTGTGCCGACTGTGCGCTGAAGCCGCGCGGGTGATTGCGCCTCGCGGCTGGGCTTCCGGCGCTCAAGTCCGGCGGACTCGCACACGCCCGGGCGCCAAGAACGCCCGCGCCCGCACCCCAAGCACGGCGAGGACCAGCAGATACCCGACCATGCCGGCACCGATCAGCCCAACCAGCCGCAGCACACGCTCCATGGCGGTCATATCAAACCACTGCGCCGTCGGCCCGGCGGCCCAGCCGATCCCCCCGGCCATCAGCAGCGTCGCCACGCCGACCTGCAGCCCTAGCCACCGCCAGCCGGGACCCGGCCGATAGACGCCGGCCTGCCATAGACCGCGGAGCAGCAGCCCGGCATTGACCATCGCCGCCAGCGCGGTGCCCAGGGCCAGCCCCGTGTGCGCCAGCGGCCCCATCAGGACCAGGCTGAGCACCAGATTCACCGCCAGGGCCAGCGCGGCGAAGCGCACCGGGCTGCGCCGGTCCTGACGCCCGAAATAGCCCGGCGCCAGCACCTTGATCGCCATGAAGGCCACCAGCCCCAGGGCATAGGCGGCCAGGCCCTGAGCGGCCATGGCCACGTCGTGGCCGCCGAAGCGCTCGGACAGGAACAGCGTCGCCATGGTCGGCCCGGCCAGGCTGATGAGCCCCGCCGCCGCCGGCAGCCCCAGCAGCAGGACCCAGCGCAGCGCCCAATCCAGGGTCGCGGAGAGCTCGTCCGCGGATCGCTCCAGGTGCGCAGCGGACAGCCGCGGCAGGATCACGGTGCCCAGGGCAACCCCGAGCACCCCCAGCGGCAGCTCGGTGAGCCGATCGGCGTAGTACAGCCAGGAGATGCTGCCGGTGGCCAGAAACGACGCCAGCAGGGTGTCGATCAACAGGCTGAGCTGGGCCACCGACACACCGAACAGCGTCGGCAGTATTGCACGGCTGATCCGCCGCACGCCGGGATGCCGCAGACCCAGGCGCGGGCGCGGCAACAGCCCGAGCCTGGCCAGAAACGGCAGCTGAAAGCCCAGCTGCACCATCCCGGCGATCAGCACCCCCAGCGCGAGGCCCATGATCGGCGTCTCCAGCAGCGGCGCCAGCCACAGGGCGCAGGCGATCAGCACCAGGTTCAACAGCACCGGCGTGAACGCCGGCACGCCGAATCGATGATGGGTGTTCAGGATGCCCCCGGCCAGCGCCGTCAGGCCGATGAACCAGACATAGGGCAAGGTCAGCCGCAGCAGATCCGCCGTCAGCAGCCGCTGCTCGGGGGCGGTGACATAGCCGGGGGCCAGCACCAACACCAAGGCCGGTGCCGCGAGCAGACCCAAGGCCGTCATCGCCAACAGCGCCGCCGCCAGCACGCCGGCCAGGTCGTCGATCAGCCGGCGCAGCGCCGCCGCATCACCGCTGCGGCGATACTCCGTCAACACCGGCACCAAGGCCAGCGCGAAGGCGCCCTCGCCGAACAGCCGGCGCATGAGGTTCGGCACCTTGAAGGCGACAAAGAATGCATCGGTGGCCGCATCGGCCCCGAAGATCCGGGCGATCACCAGATCGCGGGTGAAGCCCAGAATCCGAGAGACCAGGGTACTGCCGCCGACGCGGGCGACGGCGGAGAAGAGCGATGACAAGGCGGCTCCTGAGAAACCATGTGCGGCCCGTCCGGCGCCGGCCGCGGTGCGCCCGAGCCAAGCGGGGAGTCTATCCCGGTCGTTGGCGATGACCAAGGCATCTGCGCACGCAGCCCCAAGGACTTGACAACATCAGCAACGCTCAGGATACTGGCGAGTTTACCGTCGTCGAAGCACCCGTCGGCAACCCCCTTTTTCGATTCGCTGGCTTGAGCCAGCGCCGATATCCAGGAGACCTCATTGGCCAACTCAGCACAAGCCCGCAAGCGCGCCCGCCAGGCAGAGACCCACCGCCAACGCAACGCGGCCCAGAAGAGCACCATGCGCACCGCCATGAAGAAGGTGTTGCATGCGATCAAGGACGGCGACAAGGGTGCCGCCAGCACGGCCTATCAGTCCGCCGTCCCGCTCATCGACCGCGCCGCCGGCAAGGGCCTGATCCACGCCAACAAGGCCGCACGGCACAAGAGCCGGCTCAACGCCCACATCAAGGCGATGGGCTGACGCCCCGGGGCCGCAAGGCCCCGATGTGGCTGCACGCTCCCCGAGCATGTTCCCGCCGCCTGCGGACCTGTTCGCAGACCTCCCCCGACTGGACAGCGGGGAGGCGTTTGACACGCTGCTGCAGTGCCGCAACGTGCGCATCGAGCGCATCGCCAGCGCCCCGCTGGGTGATGAGCGCTGCGACATCACCCTCTACGACCAGCCCCAGGACGAGTGGGTCCTGCTGCTCGCCGGTGAGGCCGTGCTGGAGATCGCCGGTCGCCCTGTCAGGCTCGCGCCAGGCCAGCACCTGTTCATCCCCGCACACACCCCGCATCGGGTGCTGACCACATCCGACGCGCCGCGATGCCTCTGGCTCGCCGTGCATATCGACCCCGACAGCCCGCCGGGACGCTGACGGCCCATGGCGCATCTGCACGTCGCGGTGACCGCCCACGGCTACGGCCACCTCGCACAGGTGGCACCGGTGGTCCGCGAGCTGCGGCGGCGGACGGCCGACCTGCAGATCACCCTTCAGGGCAATATCGATCCCCAGTTCGCGGTCGCCCGCCTACCCGCCGGCGTCCACTACATCGACAGGCCGGCGGACGTTGCGCTGCCCATGACCGGGCCGCTGCACGCGCAGTGGCAGGCGGGGCTCGAGGTCTATCGTGCCTTCGACGCCGAATACCCCACGCGACTGGCCGAGCAGGAGGCGCTGTTCCGTGCGCATCCGCCGGATCTGGTGCTGGCCGATGTCCCCTGGCTGCCGCTGGATGCCGCCCGCCGCCTCGGCATCCCCGGCGTCGGGCTCTGCTCGCTGAACTGGCACGACATCCTCGTCGACGGACCGTTGGGCGCTCAGGTGCCGACCGCGATGGCCGCTCGGATGCGTGCGGCCTACGGCAACGCCGAGCTGTTTATCCGCCCGCGCCCGTCGATGCCGATGACCTGGCTGGAAAACGGCCGCGATGTCGGCCCCATCGCCGACAGCCGACCTCGCGATCCCGCCGGCCTGCGCCGACGACTCGGCATCGCCGCCGAGACGCATGTGGTACTGATGCTGTTCGGCGGTGCCGGCAGCCTGCGGTTGCCGCGCGGGTGGGAGCCGCCGGCCGACGTGGTGCTGCTGACGCCGATCGCGGACGCCGCCGCGGGCCGCGCGCGCGTCCTTCTCGTTGCCGAAGACGTCCTGCCCGACGCACTGGCGAGCTGCGACCTGGTGCTGACCAAGCCCGGCTACGGTACCTTCGCCGAGGCCGGCTGCGCCGGCGTCCCGGTCCTCTATGTCCCCCGCGGCGACTGGCCCGAAGAGCCCTACCTGGTGGATTGGCTCCATACCCGGGTGCCCTGCGCGCCAATGCCCGCCGCGGACCTGGCCGCCGGCAGGATCATCGACCCGATCCGCGCGCTGATCGCCCGCGGGCCCGCGGAGCGGCTCGCGCCGTCCGGGATCGATGAGGCGGTGGCGCTGCTGGAGCCGTTTCTGTCAATTGCCTAAACCCCCGCCGCCTTGCGCAACCGACAGACGAAGAACCCCTCCAGATGGGTATCGGCCACCACCCGCCGACTCATCGCCAGCGCAGGGTCGAGCCGCGCACCATCCCAGCTGGTGCGACCCGGGCGCATCTGCGGGATCTCCGGCAGGATGGGCTCGAGGCGCATGTCCGGGCGGTGACGGATGAGGTGATTGATCGGCACCTCGTTCTCCTCCGGGGCATAGGTACAGGTGGAGTAGACCAGAACGCCCCCGGGCTTCAGCAGCTTGTGGGCGACCATCAGCATCTTGCGCTGCAACATGGAGTACTTCTCGATGCGCTCCGGCGTCCAATAGCGGTAGGACTGGCGGTCGGCGAGATCGATCATGCCCTCGCCGCTGCACTGGGCATCGAGCAGGATGCGGTCGAACCGCCGATCGAGCTCCTTGTCGAGGTATTGCGCCGGGATGGCCGTGATCGCCTCGGTCTCGACCCGCAGCAGTTCCACCACCTCGTGCAGCTTGCGCAACCGTGCGGCGATGCCGTCGTTGAGCCAGAGCCGCGCCCGGTTGCCGGTCAGCGCCGCGATATGCGACGACTTGCCGCCGGGGGCCGCGCACATGTCGAGGATGGCATCGCCCGGCTGCGGGTCCAGGGCGAGCACGGGCAGAAAGCTGGACGCGTTCTGGATAAAGGCCAGCCCGCGGCGACAGGGCTCGGACGCGCTCACCAGCCCCTTGTCGCCGACGATATGGTAGGCACCAGCGCACCAGGGGATCGGCCGCAATGCATCGCCCAGGTCCGCCAGCTGCCGGTCCACCTCGGCGACGGCGACCCCCGCCAGCGGATTGATCCGCAGGCTCTGCCTGCGCCCGCCGGTCAGCAGCGCCTCGGCCCGCGCCGCCGACAGGTCAAAGACGGCGGCGACCCGAGCGATGATGCGCCGGCGCTTATCGTCGCGCCGGGCCGGTCTTGACGACATGGTGCAACCCCGATCCAAGCGGTCCGTTCCAAGCCCTGACGGCGCCGATCAAAACGGCGGTCCGACGTCGTCCGGGCTGTACGGCGGCGGCTCCGGCGGCCGATCGCCACCTTCCTCGCCCGTGGCGGGGGCGACCCGCCAGGCCTTTACATCGGTGTACCAGCGACCGTTGTACTCGCGACTTTCGAGATCGATGCCGACGGTCAGCTCTTGGCCCGGCTGAATGCCGAACTGATCGATCTTGTCGCCCCAGAGCATGAAGCAGACATTCTTCGGATAGTCGCCGGGGATCTCGATGATGTACTCCTGCTTGCGCCAGGGGCCGCGGGCGGAGGTGCCGGACTTTTCCGGAAGCACCTGAACAATTTTGCCTGTCAGTTCGAGCAATTGGCTCACCTTCGATATCAGTGTCGTTGAGAAAGGCCGGGCTGCCGTCGCCCGGCGGGCAATGCGGCAGCGCACGCTAACCGGGATCGGCCCGCCGATCAACCTTCGCATCGGCCGATCGCATTCTGCCGCAGCCCCGAGATCCGCGATAATCCTATCCCGCACCCCCTTCGCAACACCTGAGGACACGGCGAGACCATGCACGACACCGCTCCCTGCCCCTGCGGCTCCGGCCGCACCCATGCCGACTGCTGCGGCCCGTACCTGGCGGGCACCGCGCAGGCACCGACGGCCGAGGCGCTGATGCGCTCGCGCTACTGCGCCTACACCCTGGGACGCATGGACTATCTGCGCGACACCTGGCATCCGAACACGCGCCACGCCGATTTCAGCGGTGGGCAACCCGTGCAGTGGCTCGGCCTTAAGATCCGCGCCACCGAGGCCGGCGGGCCGGACGACAACACCGGCAAGGTCGACTTCGTCGCCCGCTACAAGGTCGGCGGACGCGCCTATCGGCTGCACGAGATCAGCGCCTTCGCCAAGGTGCAGGGCCGCTGGTACTACATGCTCGGCGAGCCGGGCCCCACCGACAGCAGCCGCGGCGGCTGAGCCCGGTGGCGCGCCACCGCATGCCCTGGCCCATCTGCTGCCGCTGCGCTATCGCTTCGCGTCCGTCCAACGGATGCCCGAGGTGCGCGCACCGATCCTGGTGCTGCACAGCCCGGACGACGAGATCGTGCCCTTCGCCCATGGCCGGCGCCTGTTCGAGGCCGCACCGTCTCCCAAGCGCTTTGTCACGCTCCAAGGCGGTCACAACGATGGTTTCCTGCACTCGCAGCCAGGCTATCAGCGCGCGCTGGCCGCGTTTCTGTTGACCTTGAACGCGTCGCCGACGCGCCCGGACGCGATGATCAGGGATCCTCGCGCCGATAGTCGCCCTCGATAATCCGGTGCAGGTCGTCATCGCGCTGCGCTCGCGCCTGGATCGGGACGACATGCACCCAGCGCCGCAGCAGCGCGTGGCGCAACGGCGGGATCAGCAGCAGGAAGCCGATCACATCGGTCACAAAGCCCGGAAGAAGCAGCGCGAAGCCGCAAACCAGCAGCACCGCGCCGTCTAGCATCTCCAACGCCGGCGTCTCCCCGCGCTCCATCTGCGCGCGCACGCGCATGAGCACCGACAGACCCTGATGGCGTACCATCAGGCCGCCGATGGCCGCGGTCAGCAGTGAGAGGCCGATGGTCGGCAACGCACCGATCACGGAGCCCACCTGGATCATGAAGTAGAGCTCGACGAGCGGCGTCAGCACGAAGATCAGTAGGGCGATAAACACAATGATGGTCTCGGGGTTGGAAGGTCTGAGGCAGGCGCCCGAGGACGGGGCGGGCCGTGGATTCCGATCACAGCCGCGCACGCCGGCGGCTTGAGAAAGCACCGGGGCGCCATGATTTCCCCTAAATTCGGCCAGGACTTGAGGTTTTAAACCGTCGCCATGATAGATCGGGGCCAGATCCAGGGCAGACACCGCTTGCAACCGCGCCCTTCGATCCCGAACTGGCCGCTCGAAGATGGTTTACCCTTAGAACCCGCTGCGGCACGCCGCTCCGCATGCCCACCCGCCACCATCGACCATCGAACAGATCGCCCATGTCCGAGCCCATCTGCCTCGCCTATTGCACCTGTCCGAGTCAAGAGAGCGCCGAGAAGATCGCCGAAGCCCTGGTGGCCGAGCATCTGGCCGCCTGCGTCAGCATCGCGCCGGGACTGCGATCGGTCTACCGCTGGAACGATCAGGTCGCCCGCGACCACGAAGTGCTGATGCTGATCAAGACAACCGCGACGCGACTGCCGGATCTGACCGCGCGGATCGCGGCCCTGCACCCCTACGAGGTGCCGGAGCTGATCGCTCATCCCATCACTCACGGCCATGAACCCTACCTGGAGTGGGTCCGCACATGCACCAAGACCGAATCCTGATGAATTTTAGCCGCCGAAACCGTGCATTATCACTCCTGGCCTGGGGCGCGCTCTATCTGGCGCTGCTGCCGGTCCTGGTCGTCGCCGACGACTTCCTGCCGCCGGAGCAGGCCTTCCAGCTCTCTGCCGAGGCCGATGGCGAGGCGGCGGTCAACGTCCGCTGGGATATCGCCCCCGGATACTATCTCTATCGCAGCAAGCTGGGCTTTGCTTCCGCCACCGAGGGCATCGAGGCCGGGCGCCCGGACCTGCCGCCGGCGCAGACGCGCGAGGACAAGCATTTCGGTGAGGTCCAGGTCTATCGCGACCGCCTCACGGTCCCTGTTGCGCTGACCCGCGGCGCCGATGCCGGCGACCGTCTGGCCCTGGAGGTCCGCTACCAGGGCTGCGCCGATGCCGGATTCTGCTATCCCCCCGAGCGCAGGACCCTGCAGATCGACCTGCCGACGCTCACCGCGGCGGCGGCTGACGACGACGCGCCGACCGACAGCGCGGCGGCATCCCCGCTCGCCGCCCTGACCCAGCCGCCGTCGCTCGGCCTCGGGCTCGAAGACGACATCCTGGCGGTGGAAGACGCCTTCCGCTTCGACGCCGAGGTCGCCGGCCCGGCGCAGCTGCGGCTGCGCTGGACCATCGCCCCGGGGACCTTCCTGTATCAGGATAAGGTCGCGCTAAGCCTGGAGGACGACAACAACGTCCGGCTCGGCGCGTTCGAGCTCCCGGCCGCAGAGATCAAGGCGGATACCGTGCGCCCGGACGGCAGCATCGGCGACGTCGCCATCTATCACGGCCTGGTCGAGCTGGACCTGCCGCTGCTGCGCGCTGCCGCCGACCCCACCGAGGTCACGCTGGTGGCCAAGTTCCAAGGCTGCGCAGAGCGCGGCATCTGCTACCCCCCGGTCACCGAGCGCATCGCGCTGGCCTTGCCGGCGGCGACCACCGTTGTCGCGTCGACGGCGGTCGCAGAGGCTGACGGGGCGGCAACAACCGCCGACCAAGCCCCCGCCACCGGCGCACCCGAGCGCGTCTCCGAGCAAGACCAGATCGCCGCCCGCCTGGCCGAGACCGGCATCTTGGGGGCCATGGGCATCTTCTTCGTCCTCGGGCTGCTGCTCGCGTTCACGCCCTGCGTCTTCCCGATGATCCCGATCCTGTCGGGCATCATCGCCGGCCAGGGCGCGACTATCACCGCGCGCAAGGCGTTCGTGCTGTCGCTGGTCTACGTCCTCGCCATGGCGCTGACCTATGCCGTGGTCGGCGTCATCGCCGGCCTGTTCGGCGCCAACCTGCAGGCGGCCTTCCAAAATCCCTGGGTGCTGACCACCTTTGCCGCCATCTTCGTTGCACTGTCGCTGTCCATGTTCGGCTTCTACGAGCTGCAGCTGCCCAGCAGTCTGCAGACCAAGCTCACCGAGATCAGCAACAAGCAGCAGGGCGGGACCCTGGCCGGGGTCGCGATCATGGGCGCGCTGTCCGCGCTCATCGTCGGTCCTTGTGTGGCACCGCCGCTGATGGGGGCGCTGATCTTCATCGGCCAGACCGGCGACGGCGTGCTCGGCTTCTTCGCCCTGCTCGGCCTGGGACTCGGCATGGGCGCGCCGCTGCTGGCCATCGGCACCTCCGCCGGCAAGCTGCTGCCGCGGGCCGGCCTGTGGATGGATGCGGTCAAGGCCGTCTTCGGCGTGTTGCTGCTGGCCGTGGCCATCCTGCTGCTCGAGCGCATCCTGCCCGCCGCCGTGACCATGTTGCTCTACGGCCTGCTGCTGATCGCATCCGGCGTCTACATGGGCGCACTCACGCCGCTCACCGCCGACAGCGGCGGCTGGTCCAAGCTGTGGAAGGCCATGGGTCTCGCACTGCTGGTCTACGGCGTGCTGATGCTCGTCGGTACCGCCGCCGGTGGGCGCGATACCCTCCAACCGCTGCGCGGCCTCGCCCCGAGCGGCGCCGGCGGCGCTGCCGAGGCCCACGCCCAGTTCAAGCGCATCAAGACCAGCGCCGACCTCGACCGCGAGGTGGCCGCGGCCGCCGCCGTCGGGCGACCGGTCATGCTCGACTTCTACGCCGACTGGTGCGTGTCCTGCAAAGAGATGGAGCGCTACACCTTCCCCGAACCCGAGGTGCAGACGGCGATGGCCGACTTCGTGCTGCTGCAGGCCGACGTCACCGCCAACGACGCCGACGACAAGGCCCTGATGCAGGAGCGCTTCGGGCTGCCCGGCCCGCCGGCCATGCTGTTCTTCGGCACCGACGGCCAAGAGCGCCGAGGCTGGCGCCTGGTGGGCTTCGTACCCGCCGAGGAGTTTGCCGCGCACTTGAACGAGGTCCCGCGATGAATCCGGCCAAGGTCCTGCTGGTGGCGCTGCTGGCCGGGTCGCTGAGCATCGGCATCGCCCTCTACAGCCAACAGTGGATGGGCGATGGCGACGGCCGCTCCACCGCCGCGGCGCTGCCCCAGTCGAACGGCCACAGCGCGATCGAGACCCTGCCCGACCTCCGCCTCCAGGACCTCGACGGGCGCGAGGTCGCAAGCAATGGGTGGGCCGGGCACGTCGTCGTACTCCACTACTGGGCGACCTGGTGCCCGCCCTGCCTGCGCTCGATCCCGGTGCTGACCGATGCCCAGCGCGAGTTCGGCGAGGGACGATTGAAGGTCATCGGCATCGCCATCGATGATCCGGCCGAGGTGGCGCGCTTCGCCGAACAACAGCCGCTGGGCTACGAGGTCCTACTCGGGGGTCTCGATGAGATCGACCTGGCCCGCCGCCTCGGCAACCGCACCGACGGGCTGCCCTACACGGTGGTGTTCGACGCCGTCGGTCGGCGCGTCTACGACCGCATGGGCGTGCTTGACGACGAGCGCCTGCGCAAGGTGCTCGACGCGCTGCTGCCGGCGCGCGGGGTCGGCACCACCGCCGGTCGGTGATCGCTGCTCGCCGCTGACAACCCGCGCAAAAAGCGTCGATCGGCTTTGTAAAATCCGGCTGTTTCGCTTAATCTAGCGCCTACTGATCGACTCGACGAAGTCAGCGGCGATTGATGGCCCCTCGACCTAGCAGTTCGATCGCGGCGACGCCGAGCCGCACGGTTCGCGACCGATCGCCGCCACTTAGTCAAGGTTCAGAAACAAGTGGTGCAGACGCAACCAAGAAACGGCCAATCAAAAGGTTCAGCGAGCGGGCGTCTGCGCCACTTGTTTTTGAATCGATCCTGAGCAGCCATCCCGCCAACTTCCAATAGCGATAAGCAAACATCCCCCCATGATCCTGTGCCTCAACGGGCCGAATCTGAACCTGCTCGGCAGCCGTGAGCCCGACACCTACGGTAACGACACGCTGGCATCGATCGAGGCACGACTCAAGGCGCAGGCGGCAGCGGTGGGCCAGGATTTGCGGTTGGTGCAAAGCAACGCCGAGCACGTACTGATCGAGTCGATCCACCGGGCGCCGGCGGACGCCGTCGATTTCATCCTGTTCAACCCGGCGGCGTTCACGCACACCAGCATCGCGCTGCGGGATGCGCTGCTGGCAGTGGCAATCCCGTTCATCGAGGTGCATCTGTCGAACGTGCATGCGCGCGAGCCGTTTCGCTCGCACTCATACTTTTCGGACATCGCCGTCGGCATCATCGCCGGACTCGGCGCCCAGGGCTACGAGCTGGCCCTGACCGCCGCGCTGACGCGGCTCGGCCCGTCGGCTGCGCCCGACACCGCCAACTGACCCCATCGCTCCCACTCCAACCTAGAGAAGCCAACGCCTGATGGACATCCGCAAGGTCAAGAAGCTCATCGAGCTCCTCGAAGAATCGAATGTCGCCGAGATCGAGATCCACGAGGGCGAAGAATCGGTGCGTATCAGCCGACACGGCAGCGCGTCACCGACGATGATGATGATGCCGACCGCCGGGATGGCCCAGGCGCCGATGTCGGCACCGCCCCCGGCGAGCGCATCGGCGCCCGCAGCGGAGCCGACCCCGGCGGCCGACGAGCCCGACGAGGCAAACCTGATCCGCTCGCCGATGGTCGGCACCTTCTACCGGTCACCGTCTCCGGGCAGCAAGTCGTTCGTCGAAGAGGGCGCCGAGGTGAAGGTCGGCGACACCCTGTGCATCATCGAGGCGATGAAGATCCTCAACCAGATCGAGTCCGAGCGTGCCGGCACGGTGCGGCGCATCCTGGTCGAGAACGGCCAACCGGTCGAGTACAACCAACCGCTGTTCGTCATCGAATGATCGAGAAGATTCTCATCGCCAATCGCGGCGAGATCGCGCTGCGCATCCAGCGCGCCTGCCGCGAGCTGGGCATCAAAACCGTCGCCGTCCATTCCGACGCCGACCGCGAGCTCAAGCACGTACTGCTGGCCGACGAGTCGGTCTGCATCGGGCCGCCGCCGTCGAAGGACAGCTACCTGCACATCCCGTCCATCATCAGCGCCGCCGAGGTCACCGACACCGTCGCCATCCACCCGGGCTACGGCTTCCTGTCGGAGAACGCGGACTTCGCCGAGCGGGTCGAGCGCTCCGGGTTCGTCTTCATCGGCCCGAAGCCGGACACCATCCGCATGATGGGCGACAAGGTGGCGGCCATCCGCGCCATGAAGCAGGCCGGCGTCCCCTGCGTGCCCGGCTCCGACGGCCCCATCGACGAGAGCAACGCGCGCGCGACCCTGGAGCTGGCCCGCGAGATCGGCTATCCGGTGATCATCAAGGCCGCCGGCGGCGGTGGCGGGCGCGGCATGCGCGTGGTCCACTCCGACGCCACCCTGCTCAACGCCATCTCGCTGACCAAGGCCGAGGCCGCCGCCGCCTTCGGCAACGAGACCGTGTACATGGAGAAGTACCTGGAAAACCCGCGTCACGTGGAGTTCCAGATGCTGGCGGACAACTACGGCAACGCCATCCACTTGGGCGAGCGCGACTGCTCCATGCAGCGCCGCCATCAGAAGGTCATCGAAGAGGCCCCGGCCCCCGGCATCACCGACGAGCAGCGCAAGCGCATCGGCGAGCGCTGCGCGACGGCCTGCAGCACCATCGGCTACCGCGGCGTCGGCACCTTCGAGTTCCTGTACCAGGACGGCGAGTTCTACTTCATCGAGATGAACACCCGGGTCCAAGTGGAGCACCCGGTCACCGAGATGATCACCGGCGTCGACATCGTCAAGGAACAGATCCTCTCCGCCTCCGGGGAGCGCCTGCGCTACAGTCAGGAGGACATCAGCTGGCGCGGCCACGCCATCGAGTGCCGGATCAACGCCGAGCACCCGGAGACCTTCATGCCCAGTCCCGGGCGCATCGAGGACTTCAGCCCGCCGGGCGGCCCCGGCGTGCGCATGGAGACCCACATCTACTCCGGCTACGTGGTGCCGCCCTACTACGACTCGATGATCGGCAAGCTCGTGGTCCACGGCGAAGACCGCGATGCGGCCATATCGCGGATGTGCAATGCGCTGCGCGAGACCGTCATCGAGGGCATCCACACCAACATCCCGCTCCATCGCGAGATCCTCAAGGACGCCGCCTTCCGGTCCGGCGGGGCGAATATCCATTATCTGGAGAAGAAGCTCGGGATGTGAGCAACCAAGACTGGCTCCAACTGCGCCTGGTCGTGGAACGCGACCGCGCCGAGGCGATCGAGGCCGCGCTCCAGGCCGCCGGCGCGCTGGCGGTCACGCTCGATGATCCCGGCGACAGCCCGATCCTGGAGCCCGACCCGCAACAGCAGCCGCTCTGGGGCCAGGTCCGGGTCACCGCGCTGTTCGCCGACGATGACGACGGCCGCCGACAGGCCGAACTGGCCGCCGCCATCCTCGGGGCTCAGCTTGCAGGCCGCGCCCACATCGAGCCCCTCGCCGACCGGCCCTGGGAGCGGGTCTGGCTCGACGACGCCCGCCCGATGCGCTTCGGCGAGCGGCTGTGGGTCTGCCCCCGTGGGCAGCGCCCCGAGCCCGCGCCCGGCGGCTCACCGGTCATCGTCGAGCTCGACCCCGGCCTCGCCTTCGGCACCGGCCACCACCCCACCACCGCGCTCTGCCTGCGCTGGCTCGACCAGGCCCCCCTTGCCGGTCGCACCCTCATCGACTACGGTTGCGGCTCCGGTATCCTCGCCATCGCCGCGCTCGCCCTCGGCGCCCGTCAGGCCATCGCCGTCGACCACGACCCCCAGGCCCTGGAGGCCACCCTGGCCAACGCCACCGACAACGGCGTCGCCGAACGCATCAGCGTCCTCGCCCCCGATGCCCTCCCCCAGGAGCAAGCCGACCTCGTCGTCGCCAACATCCTCGCCGGTCCGCTGATCGCGCTCGCCTCCCGCCTGACCGCGCTGACCGCCCCCGGCGGCCACATCGCCCTGTCCGGCCTGCTCGCCGAGCAGGGTGCGCAGACCGCATCCGCCTACCAAGACGCCTTCGATCTCCAGCCGCAGTGGCAACAAGACGACTGGCTCATGCTGCACGGCCGGCGCCGCGCCGCCGTCTGATCGAATCGGAGACCTTGCCATGTCCAGACTGTCCACATTGGTCCTTGCCTGCGCCTGCCTCGGCGCCCTGCTGCCTTGGGGCGCGACCCGCGCCGCCGCCGGAGATACCATCATCGTGGTGGATGCCTCCAACAGCATGTGGGGCCAGGTGGACGGCGTCGCCAAGATCGAGATCGCCCGCGGGGTGTTCGCCGAGCTGCTCGGGGACTGGCCGGCGGATCGAAACCTGGGCGTGTTGGCCTATGGCCATCGGCGCAAGGGCGACTGCACCGACATCGAGCAGATCATCGCCCCGGGGCCGCTGGACGCCGACAGCGCCATCGCGCGTATCGCGGCGCTGACGCCGAAGGGGCGCACGCCGCTGACGGACGCCGTGGAGCAGGCGGCGGAGGCGCTGCGCTATCGCGACGTGCCGGCGACGGTGGTGCTGCTCACCGACGGCGTCGAGACCTGCGACCGCGACCCCTGCGCCCTGGCGGCGGCGCTGGAGCGCGCCGGCGTCCACTTCACGGCCCATGTGGTCGGCTTCGATGTGGCCGCCGAGGATCAGCCGGCGATCGCCTGCATCGCCGAGCGCACCGGCGGTCGCTTCCTACCCGCCGAGAGCGCCGATCAGCTCGACGAGGCCCTGCGCAGCGTCACCGTCGCGGTGGCGCCGGAGCCGGAGCCGGCACCCCAGCCGGCGCGCATCACCTTCGCCGCCGTCGATGCGGACACCGCGGCCGGGCTCGACGCCGCGCGCTGGCAGATCACCCGCACCGACGATGGTGAGCAGGTCGGCGCCGGCGACGGCGCCGAACTCGCACTGACGCTGCCGCCCGGCAACTATCGGGCCCGGGCACAGGTCGGCGAGGCGAGCGCGACGGCCGAGATCCAGGTCCAGTCCGGTCGCAGTGCCCGTCATCTCCTCCCGCTCGCCCTGCCCCTGCCGGAGGCGACGCTGGAGGCCCCGGACAGCGTCCCGGCCGGCAGCCGCATCGAGGTGACCTGGACCGGGCCCGCCAATCGCCGCGACTACATCGCCCTCGCCGTGCCCGGCGCCCCCGAGGGCAGCTACGAACGCTACACGGAGACCCGCCACCGCAACCCGGCGCGCTTGCAGGTCCCCGATGCCGTCGGCGACTACGAGCTGCGCTACGTGGTCGGTCAGTCCAAGCGCACCCTGGCCACCCGGCCGGTGACCCTGACCCCGGTGCAGGCGACGCTCGAAGCCCCGGACAGCGTCCCGGCCGGCAGCCGCATCGAGGTCGCCTGGACCGGGCCCGACAATCGCCGCGACTACATCGCCATCGCCGTGCCCGGCGCCCCCGAGGGCAGCTACGAAGGCTACACGGAGACCCGCTTCCGCAACCCGGCGCGCTTGCAGGTCCCCGATGCCGTCGGCGACTACGAGCTGCGCTACGTGGTCGGTCAATCCAAGCGCACCCTGGCCACCCGACCGGTGACCCTGACCCCGGTGCAGGCGACGCTGGAGACCCCGGCCGAGGCCGCCGCAGGCAGCGAGATCGACGTCCACTGGAGCGGCCCCGACAACAAGGGCGACTACATCGCCATCGTCGCGCAGGGCGCCCCCGAAGGCGCTAACGGCAACTACCGTCGCACCAACACCGGCAGCCCGATCCGGCTTCAGGTCCCGGACGCCCTCGGGCCGCACGAGATCCGCTACGTCATCCGACAGTCGAAGCGCACCCTGGCCAGTGAGCCGATCCAACTGCTGCCGGTCAGCGCCGAACTCCGGGTCGACACCCCGGTGCTGCCCGGCGCACCCTTCGACGTGCACTGGACCGGCCCGAACAACCGGGGTGACGCCATCACCATCGTCGCCCCCGGCGCGCCGGAAGGGACCCGCACCCAATACCGTAAGACCAACACCGGCAACCCGGTGCAGATCCGCGCCCCGGAGACCGGGGGTCGGTTCGAGGTCCGCTATGTGCTCGGCCAATCCAAGCGCACGCTGGCGAGCCTACCGGTGGAGGTCGGCGCGGCCGAGGTCACGCTCAGCGCACCGCCGACCGTGGCCCCGAGCGCCGTGGTCGAGGTCGCCTTCACCGGCCCCGGTCGCTACCAGGATCTCATCGAGCTGGTCCCGGTGGGCGCCGATGCAAAGACCAAGGCCCTGCGCTCGGCCCGCGCCTCCCAGGGCTCGCCGCTGCAGCTGTTCGCCCCGGCTGCGGTCGGGGACTACCAGCTCCGCTATCGGATGGAAGACACCGGTGATGTGCTGGCGACGGTGCCGCTGAAGGTGGAGTGATCCTTGTTGACGGTGGAGCAAGCCCTTGGCCGCGCCCGCGCAGTAGCTCCCAATCCGTTTCGGCGACCGCCCTTGTGCAAGGGATCGGAAACCCAACATTGACTCGGGTAACGGTCCGCGAGCGGTCCGCACCGTCACCGACACACACAAGACCGCAAGCCCCACCCAGAGGAGAAAATCCATGCGCCCATCCAACCTGATCGCCACCGGCTGTCTGGCCCTGACCCTTGCATTCGGCCTGACCGCCCCCGCCTTCGCCCAAGACGGCGGCTGCATCGTCCACTACAAGCGCACCGCCTGCGCCGGCCAAGAAGCAGAGTCGTTCAAGAAGTGCGACGGCAATGCCGAATGCGACCGGGACAAGCCGGCCACCTCGGCCGAGGCATGTACCGCCGCGGCACTGGCCTCCTGCGCCAACTCCCGGCTCGACATCACCAAGTACAAGGTCATCACCGCCACCTACAACGGCGCGCAGCTCACCGGCGGCTTCGACGCCGAGGGCAATGCGGACGCGGCCGGCATCAACTTCTGCGACAAAGATCGGCCGGACTTGAATCAGTGCGACTGATCCGGCACGACGGATAGGAAAGCCAACGGCGTTGCACACCCAGCAACGCCGGGGCTCGAGGAGGATCGAGGGTCGATCAACACGCCTTGCGGGCGCTCTGTCCCATCACAACGGGTAGTCCCGTCGCGTGGCAACGAGAGGCCACGGTCAGAGCCGCAACAGCCGAATCCGCCGCCCACCGGGGCTGGTCTGCTCGCTGTCCGAGAGCCGCTCGGCCAGGGGCCGTTGCAGGCTGCGCCGATCGAAGATCACCAACCAGCCGGTGTCCAGGCCGAGACCGGCCAGATAGCCGTCGAGTTGCTCCAACCCCTCGGCCAGCGGGTCGGCGGCCTTGTCGGACCAGACCTTCAGTTCGAACCCCAGGGTCAGGTCGCGATAGCGCAGGCACAGGTCCATGCGCCCGCGGCCGATGGCGTATTCGCGCTCCAGCGTGCCCTCGCCGTTCACCACCCGCTGCAAAAAGGCCATCATCACCAGGTGCGGGGCGATCTCGTGGTAGGGCGCGCTGGCCAGCAGCGGCTCGCCGTGCCGGCGCCAGAAGGCCAGGAATGCGCTCAGGAGTCGGTCCGGGTTCAGGCTGCCGTCGGCGTTGAGCCAGGTGGGGCTGATCTGCGGCAGCGATGCCTGGGGGGTAAAGGTCAGTGCGCGCGGCAGCACCTCGCGGTAGATGGGATTGGCGATGGTCAATCCTTGCCCTCGCGCCATGCGGCACAGTCCCAAGTCGATGAGATACTGGATGTCGTCCTCGGGAACCTCGCCCAGCGCGGTGCCGGCCAGCATCGGCTCGATCACCCGGCGCACGCGCTCCTCGCGCAGCTTGTCGGCCAATTGGTCCAAGTGGGTGACGCGGCGCAGGATGAGGTTCTCCTTGGCCTGATCGATCATCGCGATGTCGATGGGGCGGGTGCGCTCGCGTCCGGCCGGCATATCGAAGCAGGTCTCATAGGCCAGGGCATTGACCAGCCAGGGCTGGCCCCGGGTCAGCGCCCAGACCCGCTCCAGCGCCTGCGCGGTGAACCCCTGCCCGGTCTCGGCGGTATGCTCGTCGAGCAGGGCCACCACCTCGGCCTGGCTGAAATCCCCCAACCGCAGCGACTTGGCCTTGATATTGAAGGCACTGCCGCCGGTGATGATCGCCTGTTGCGCGCTGGAGTGGATGCGGTAGTCGCGCAGATCGCGCACGCCGCACAGGACCACGGTGTGCGGGAAGTGGCGCGGGCGCTGCGTGTAGCCGGCGCGCAATTGGCGCAGCAGCGAGATCAGGGTGTCGCCCACCAGGGCGTCCACCTCGTCGAGCAGCAGCACCAGGGGTTGCGGATCGACACCTGCCCAGAACTCCAGCAGCGCCGCCAGCCGATCCCCCGCGGCGACGTCGCTGCCGTGGGTGCGGCACCAGTCGCCGGGGCGTGCATCGTCCAGATACAAGCGGGCCGCGCGCCCCAGCGCGCTGCAGATGATCGCCATCCCCTGCTCGACCTGCTCACGCGCGCTCTGGGCGCCTTCGATGTTGACGTACAGCGCCCGGTAGCGTCCCTCCCGGTTCAAATGGTCCGCGAGCGCCAACAGACAGGTGGTCTTGCCGGTCTGGCGCGGGGCATGCAGCAGGAAGTATTTTTTCTGCGCGATCAGCCCAAGCACTTCCGCCAAGTCCCAACGCCGCAGGGGCGCCAGGCAATAGTGATCCTCGGCCCGAACCGGCCCCTCGGTGGTGAAAAATCGCATCGGCTTGCCCCTGGTTTGCGCGCATCGCGACGGTGAAGGCTTCCATTGTATGTCGGGCCGCCGACTGCGAACCTGGAAACCGGCTAGAATTGGCGCCATGTGCCACGCACCCACCGCTTAGAGCACATGCCAGTGGGTGCTATTTGTATGGATTGTCTGGAGATTTCCGTGACCCAAGAACATGAGACCGAGCCCGAACCCGCACTGGTTCAAGCACTCCTGCGGGCGAACCCGGCCGAGCAGCATCGGCTTCTGGCCTGGTCTCGGGGCCTGGGCGTCATTCGGCGAAGCGACCTGCGGTTCCACCAGAAGTTGGGTGCGCTGCTGAGGTTGACGCGGGATAACCAGGCCACATGGCCCCTCGTCAAGGTGATGTTGCGGGCGGTAAAGATCCTGGTATGGGACGCGCGCTCCTGGAAATTCAGGCTGGGTATCGGCTCGGTCGTGGCGACCTTCACCGCGATTGGGAATGAGGCCACCGAAGTCCTCCCACTCGGTGGTGGTATCGGCCTGCCGTTGTGGATGATCATCGCTATCGGCGGCCTCTCGGCGGGCCTGGTGGGCGATGCGATCAATAAGCGGCTTGCCAGGTCCCGGGCCACGAGATTGTGAAAGGATTCTCGGTGGGATGGGCTGGTCTTCCCTGGCGTGGGGCACCGGCCTCGGCGGCCGGATCGACGACTGGACCGGCCATCGACGCTTGATCGATGGCGCGGTATGGGAACCCGACGGTGCAGATGGCGGGGTTTACTCGACGGGCAACAGCAATCAGGGCAACATGCCGGCGGGTATGCATCCCTTCATGCCGGGACAATCCTCCGGCTATACCGTCTATAGGCTCGACCGTCCCGAACCCGCTGGGCGCTCGCCGTCGCGTCGGTGGGGCCTTACTCGCGGCAGGCCTCCTGCTGCGGGCCATCGACGCAGGCAAACCTATGACAGCAACCGGAAGCATTCCCCTGGTATCCCTGCGACGAGGCCGTCTTCCAGCGGGTCGTCGGCCCCCAAGCCCGTACTGCGGATGACGATGGCCTGCCGCGGACGCGACTGGAGCTTCGGATGCGCCCGCGACCGGATGATCCGAGGCTCCAATCGAGCATCCTCGTCATCAGGCTGTCAAGCATCCACGGGCCCGATGCGCCGCCGCTCTACTGCGGACCCTATCAGCCGCAGTTGATCCTCGATCGGGTCCCGCACCAGCCGGGCCAAACCCTGGCCGAGGTCTCCATCTGGGCCTTCCATCAACAGACGGACACCTGCATGAGCTGGCCGAGCAAGAACAGCAACACCTTGTTCGGTGCGGGCCCGATGGTGATCGAGCTTTTCGATCGCTTCAATCCCGAGGCCGACGCCTGGTTCCGAATCTATCCCCTCGACGAATCCTCGTGACACCCGCCGAGGCTTTGCGAGCAGCGGCGTCTCGCCGCTGAGCGGGCGCGCCGGCGAGCCGCCGGCGGTCGGGGGCGAGACGCCCCCGCTCCAAGGTCAACGGCGGCTTGCGCGGCCGGAGCGGTGTCAGGAGGGCAAGCGGCCCGGCTCGGAGCAGCCGATTCGGCGTCCGCAGGGCTAGCGGCGGAACAGCCGCCCGAGTAGGCCCCGCCGCGGCCGGGCGGGTCAGCCATCGCCGGCGGTTGGCGGCAGGCGCTCGATCAGCAGCAGGAGTTCGGCGGCTTGGTCGTAGCTCAGGCCCGCGGCCTCGGCCAGGGCCGGGTCGCGGCGGCCTTGGGTTATGGCCCGTAAGCACCGAAAGAAAGGCGCATCCTCATCTGGCTGATTTGGATCGGCACACAATTTTGCTGGCTGTCCTTCCGCGTCGGCCGCCTGGCCGGCGACGAGTTGATCGGCGACAACCAACGCGAGCCGGCCTGAGCCTGAGTGATTCTCACCGCCATCGCGTCGGTAGGCGAGGTAGGTTGCGCGAGCCTTAGCCCAAGCTTCCGAAGCCCTCTCGGGTGCACCCGCGTCAGTCTCGATCAGATGCAGAATGTTCCAGGTCAACCACGGTTGCGCGGCATGTCCGAATGCAGCCTTACATTCCAAAGCCGTGGGAGCGGCTTCCAGCCGCGACGGTCGCCGCGCGAGCCGAGTCGCGGCTGGAAGCCGCTCCCACAAAGCGCTCCCATCGCTCGCTAACTTAATGGCATTGGCTGCCGAGCTGGCTCAAAGCCGCGGCTTGCATGATGCGATCACGGAGGCGCACCGAGGCTGCTAGGGCCCCTAAGTCAAGGTTCAGAATGATGCGCCACCGCAAGGCCCTACTGCGCGACAACGACCTGCTCGCCGGCACGCTGACGCCGAACCCGGTGTGCGGCTCCATCACCAGGCCGTTCACCGTCGACTGGTCGATCTGGGGCGACATGCGGGTGCTCGATTGCATCTGGCACCTGGCATCTTGGGCGTTCCGGCCCAACCTCCCCCGCGCAGGCCTAACGACGCGCTCATCGCTCACCGACCCCAGGAGCCCTCATGCCCCAAGACCTGACCAGTGCCGACATGAAGCGCGTATTGGCGCAGGCCACCACCAGCGTGACCGACGAGTACACCGACGTGCCGCTGGCGGTAACCGGCAAGCTGCCGGCCACCCTCGACGGCGTGCTGCTGCGCAACGGACCGGGGCTGTTCGAGCGCGGCGCACAGCGCTATGCGCATCCGTTCGACGGCGACGGGCATGTGGTCAGGCTCGACTTCGCAGACGGCGCGGTGCGCTACACCAACCGCTTCGTGCGCACCCGCGAATATCAGGAGGAGGCGCGCGCCGGGCGCATGTTGTATCGGGCCTTCGGCACCAACCTGCCGGGGGGGCTGGCGGCCAACCTGTTTCGGCTGCGGTTCAAGAACGCCGCCAACACCAGCGTGCGCTGGCACGCCGGTCGGCTGCTGGCGCTGTGGGAGGGCGGACCGCCGCATCGGCTCGATGTGCGCACGCTGGCCACCATCGGTCCGGAGGCATTCGCCGGCAGGCTCGACAACACCAGCCGCTCGCCTCTGGCCCGGCTTGCACCGCTGCTGCCGTTCTCGGCGCATCCGCGCATCGACGCCGAGACCGGCGAACTGTTCAACTTCGGCGTGGTCACCGGGGCACCGAACCGGCTGCTGGTCTACCGCGTCGGCCCCGACGGGCGCATGGACGCGCCGCGAGCGCATCCGTTGCAGCGCTTCAGCTTCATCCACGACTTCGCCGTCAGCCGCCGCTGGCTGTGCTTCCCGATGCCCTATGCGGACTTCGACGTACCCCGCGCCCTGATCGGCCTCAAGACCGCCGTCGGCTCGCTGCGCATCGCCACGGAGCGACCGATGCAGCTGCTGCTGCTGCCGCGCCACCCCGGCGCCGGCGAGCCAATCCTGATGGACGGGCCGCCGGGCTTCGTGTTCCACATCGCCCAGGCCTTCGACGACGACGACGGGCGGCTGGTGATCGATCTGATCCGCATGGACCGCTACCCGGAGTTCGACGCCTGGGACGCCCTGTTCGAAAACCCGCCCGCGGGCATCATGCCGCGCCTGGAGCGCCTGGTGCTCGACCCGGCCCGGCGTAGCTGCGAGCGCTCAGGCCTAAGCGCAGAGCTCGACGGCCACCCGTTCGAGCTGCCCGTCGCGGCACCCGGTCCCCTCGGCCAGCCGCGACGTCTGCTCTACGGCGTCGGCGCGCCGCCGGCCAGGCGCGCGCCCTATCTCACCGCCATCCAGCGACTGGACACCGAGACCGGCGCGTTCTCAATCCGCGACTTCGGCCTCGACCTGGTCGGCGAGCCCATGCTGGTGCCCGGCGCCGACGGCGACGAGGGCTGGCTGCTGAGCCTGGTCTTCCGCGCCGACCAGGGCCGCACCGACCTGGTGGTGCTGCGCGCGGCGGACCTGACGGTGGTCGCGACGGCCTCGCTTGGGCACGCCCTGCCCCTCGGCTTCCACGGCTGCTGGGTGCCGCGGGCCGAACTACGGAACTACGGGGTCGGACCACTGCAAGCAAATGATTAATACGGAACTACGGGGTCGGACCACTGCAAGCAAATGATTAATAATGAAATAATGTCTTTAGCAGGCCGTATCTTGCGCTTAGAGCAGCTATTTTGCGCCAGGAATGAGGGCGATGAAGCTCTCAGCTCCGCAGGATGAAGAGCCGCGTTGCGTCGGCAAGGTCGATGTTGTGCTCGGCGAAGCGCATGACGACATCGCCGATTGCCGCCAAGTCGCCGATCTCTATCGGGCGCAGTCGCAACGCACCGCGCTCGACCCACTGGAGCAGGGCACGCTTGCCCTGGGCATCGGGAAAGCAGCGCCGTCAGTGGATACGCTGCGCTTTTCAACCTACACCCCATGTGTTTCAGTAATTTTTGAGTCATTCCTTGGCACGTCGACTGGGCGGAGGACCGAAACCCAGCCGACGGGCTCAGGGGGCATTGGGCTTCCTAGCCGCCGCCGGCGGACCCAGGCAACCTCAGGCCAGGAAGATGCGCTCCAGGGCGCCGCGGCTGCGGTTGTTGCGGTGGTCCATCGCCTCGACGAAATAGCGGCAGTCGCCCAGCCCCTCCGGCAGGTCGACGGTGTAGTAGCGCGCCGTGACCTGGGCACCGGTCTCACAGGGGTAATCGCCCTGGTCGTGCATGACCAACGTCTGCTCGCCGGCGTCGCTGCGCAGGTGCAGGCGCACCCACTCCAGCCCGGACAGGTCGTAGACGAAGCAGTGCACCCGGCCTTGGCGCGGGGCATCTTCCAGGCAGCCCTGTCCCCATTGCTTGCCGCCCGGTTCTCCGGCGTCACCCAGGGCGGGAAGATGGTCGGCCCGGTGTTCTCGAAGCGGCTGTTGGCCAGGCGCCCGAACTCGCTGCCGGCGATCGACCAGGCCCGGTTGGCGGCGTTGGTGACCTGCTGGTCCCAGACCGTCTGGCCGGTCCAGTACCAATAGTCGCTGGCCTCGGCGGTGAGCAGCAGGCGGACGAGTTCCTCGAGCAGCGGGCTGTCCGGGTGGGCGTCCTCCAGCGTGTGCACTGCGTTTTGCAGCGCCGTGAGCACCGCCCAGGAGTTGAGGTCCGGCGAATAGGGCTCGCGGTAGCGGCTGAACCACTTCATGAACTGCGGGTCGCCGTTGTCGGCACCGGCCCAGGAGCCGGGCTCCAGATGCACGGCGCTGGCCGGGTCCGGCGGGAAGCGGTCGAGGTAGTCCGCCACCGTGGTCAGCTCGAAGCGCGGGTCCTGCTGCAACCAGGCGATCATGGCGCCGGTGTTGTGGCGGTAGTAGCTCTCGGCGCCGCCGCCGTGGTTGTCGCCGTCGGAATGCAGCAGGAAGAACGGCGGGTGCTTGGGGTCGAAGCCGCCGGTGCGCTGAAGCTGGTCGTAGACCTGACCGAGCACGTCGGGGTATTGCAGCGCGCCGAAGCCGCCGCGGGCGTCCTCGTTGCCGATGTAGCGCTCCGCCGGCACGCCGATCACCTTGTGCTCCTCGCCGTCCGGATCGGTGTAGACCAGGTATTCCGGGCGCAGCAGGCTCGGCGCGATCTCCGAACCGGTCCAGACGTTGTGCAGCCGCAGCCAGTCGCTCACCGGCGGGTTGACCTGGTCCGCCGGGTTCGGCGGCAGCATGCCTTCCGGCAGCCCGGCGTAGGGATAGTCGCGGCAGGTGCGGTTGCGGTGGATGGAGTCGTACATCACCGCCCGGATGCCGGCCTGATTCAGCGCCGGGATCATCCGCGGATGAAAGGCGGTCTCCGGCGGGAACAGCAGCGTCGACGCCTCGGCACCGAAGGCGCGCGGGGTCAGCGCGCGATGCAGCACGATCTGGCGGACGATGTCGCGCTCCGGGATCAGCGGCATCAGCGGGTGATAGAAGCCGAACGCGGTCAGGTCCAGGCGCGGGTTGCCGGCGTCGGTCTTCAGCCCCGAGACCCGTTTCAGCTCCCGTGCCCAATCGCCGAACCGCCCGCCGCAGCGGCCCTGGTCGGCACAGCGATCGAGCTGCTCCACCAGCGATCCGCTCCAGCTCGCAGCTCCAGGCCCCCGTAGGGCAGCCCGGCGGCGGCGTATTGATCGATGGCCGCGGCCACGAAGTCCACATACGGGCCGCCGCGGGAGCCGAAGATCGCGTCCTTCTCGCCGTCCCAATAGTTACGGTCGGTGGTGTTGTAGTAGGGCTGGTGCATGTGCTTGTGGATGCCGAAGTAGAGCTTCGGTTGGTCGCCGGCCTGGATGCGCGCCGCCGGCTTGGGCGCCGGGTCCGTCGCGGGCTTGGGCGTCGGCTGTTCCGCGGTCTTCGGCGCGGCACGCGATGCCGGCTCGGGCTTTGGCTTGGCGGCTGCCGCCGGCTTGGGTGCAGGCTTCAGTTTCGGCTGCGTCTTCGGCTGGGCTGCTGCCGGGGGCTTGGGGGCAGGCACAGGCTCCGGCTTCGGCTCGGTCGCCGCTGCCGGCTTCCGGTGCGGGCTCCGGCGATACCGCAGGCTTAGGGGCCGGCGGGGCCGGCAGCAGCCGCAGCGCGTGGAAGGACTTGACCAATCATCCCCGCCGGACTGCTGCCAATCCTCACGCCGGCAGCCCTCCACCTGCACCTGCACCTCCCCCTCGCCGAGCATCCCCGCCGGCACCTTCGCCCGATAGCGTCGCCCGCCTTGGAGCACGGTCCATCGGCGCGATGGCGACCCCATTGATCAGATGCTCGCGCCCGTGTTGGCGCAGGATCACCTGCGGAAACGGGATCGGCCCGTCGGCCTCGATCTCGATGGCGCAGGCCGGCCCCCGGCCCTCAGGCGAGCAGGTCAGCTCCGACGGGACCTGGATATCGATGAAGTGGGTGAAGCGGTCGGTCATGGCTGGGTTCCGTGGTTACGGCAAAGGAAACGGGGCGGAAGAGGCCGAAGCGCCGTCGGCCCGCCCGCAACCACAGGGGACCGACTCGATCGACACCGACGCGATGCTCAGGCTGCCGAGCCCACGGCTCCGGCACCGGCCCCGCGTCAGCCGAGAAGATACAGCGGACCGGCCACCGGCAACAGCGCGACGGGGTGAAACCGGTGGGTCTTGGTGATCGGCATCAAGGTGCCGAGACCCGACCGGTCGCGAAACCGTCGCAAATCCCCACGTCGCGCTCGGCGTGCATTGGCGTCGCTTTCGCGGGGCGGCTACGCGCTTTTCTCTGTCTCGCGCAGAGGCGCAGAGGCGCAGAGGCGCAGAGGCGCAGAGGATGAGTGTGCGAACAGGCAGGATAGCGAGAGACCAGATAGGCCAGCCGCAGTTGCCCACAATGGGAGTGCTCATTGCTTGGAGCGGCACCGGACCGGACTCAGCCCCCTCGGGCGGATCGGCGGGCCAATCAATGGCCAGCGATGCCGTCGGCGTCGAAGATGCCGTCGAGCCG
>CALOBA010000005.1:0-26384 GCA_942491465.1 uncultured Gammaproteobacteria bacterium | reverse complement strand
CGGCATGTGCAGGGCCCGCGCCGTCGCACCGGCCGGCGCCGCGCCGACGCCGCCGGCTGCGTAATCGCTTTGCGGCCCCGCCCCCTTTTGCGGTTAAATCGCGCCCATCTACGAGGCCGGCCCGCGCAGCGTGCCGGCGGCAGCGAATCCGCAAGACCCGACGGGAGCCCCCATGACCGATACCGCCCAATCCAACCCAATCAAGGCCGAGGTCGCCATTCTCGGCGGCGGCCCCGGCGGCTACACCGCCGCCTTCCGCGCCGCTGACCTGGGCCTGAGGGTGGTGCTGATCGAGCGCTTCCCGACCCTTGGCGGGGTCTGCCTGAACGTGGGCTGCATCCCGTCGAAGGCGCTGCTGCATGCCGCGGCGATCATCGAGGAGGCCAAGACCATGGGCATGGGCGTGACCTTCGCCCTGCCCGAGATCGACATCGACAAGATGCGCGCCGGCAAGGACAAGGTGGTGAACAAGCTCACCAGCGGGCTCACCGCCATGGCCAAGCAGCGCAAGGTCGAGGTGGTGCGCGGCTTCGGCCGCTTCGAGGCGCCGAACCGCATTGGTGTCGATGCCGCCGACGGCAAGGTGACCGTCAGCTTCGACCACTGCATCATCGCCGTGGGCTCCAGCCCGATCCGCATCCCCGGCTTCCCGCACGAGGACCCGCGGGTGATGGACTCCACCGATGCCCTGGCCCTGGACGGCGTGCCGGAACGGATGCTGATCGTCGGCGGCGGCATCATCGGCCTGGAGATGGCCAGCGTCTATTCCGCGTTGGGCTCGAAGATCGACGTGGTGGAGCTGCAGCCACAGCTCATGCCCGGCTGCGACCCGGATCTGGTGCGCGCCTTCCAGAAGGTGGTCAAGAAGCGCTATGAGCGCATCCTGCTGGAGACCAAGGTCGCCGAGATGAAGGCCGCCGGCGACGGTATCCACGTCCGCTTCGAGGGCAAGCAGGCCGGCGATGCGGTCTACGATAAGGTCTTGGTGGCCATCGGTCGGCGCCCCAACGGCAAGGGGATCAACGCCGAGGCCGCGGGCATCGAGGTCGACGAGCGCGGCTTCATCGCCACCGACAAGCACATGCGCACCAACCTGCCGAACATCTTCGCCATCGGCGACGTGGTGGGCCAGCCGATGCTGGCGCACAAGGCGACCCACGAGGCCAAGGTCGCCGCCGAGGTCATCGCCGGCGAGCCGTCGTTGTTCGATCCCATGACCATCCCGTCGGTGGCCTACACCGATCCGGAGGTGGCCTGGATGGGCCTGACCGAGACCGAAGCAAAAGCAAAAACCATCCCCTACGAGAAGGGCGTCTTCCCCTGGGCCGCCAGCGGTCGGGCGCTCGGCCTGCACCGCGACGAGGGCATGACCAAGCTGCTGTTCGACCCGGAGACCAAGCGCATCCTCGGCGCCGGCATCGTCGGCCCGAACGCCGGCGAGCTGATCGGCGAGGCGGTGCTGGCGCTGGAGATGGGCGCCGACATGGAGGACATCGGGCTGACCATCCACCCCCACCCGACGCTGACCGAGACCATCGGCCTGGCCGCCGAGATGGCCCACGGCAGCATCACCGATCTGCTGCCGCCGAAGAAGCGCTGAGCCGAGACGCACCCGCGGGGGGCCTGTCATGAACGTCGCCGAGCCGCTGTATGCCCGCGCCGGCATCCCCGAGGTTTGGCTGGTGGACCTGAACGGGGGGCGCTTTGGGTCCATCGCCGGCCGGAGGCGGATGGCTACGCCAAGTCAAGGTTCGGAAACAAGTGGTGCAGACGCAACCACGAAACGGACAATCCAAAGGCTCAGCGAGCGGGCGTCTGCACCACTTGTTTTTGAACCGATCCCAAGGCCCGGCGGGCCGATGACCTCGCGGCCATGGCGCCGCTCATGCTCCCCGACGGCCGCTGCGACCTGCGCGGCCTGGGCTGAGCTGCCTCGGGATTTGCGCGCCGATTCAGGCATCCCTGCCCCGCATCCTGACCCATGCCTGAGTCGATAACCCTGCTCGCACGCGCCGGCCAAGCCTGGCGGCGTACCATCGCCAAGCTGCGCCGCGGCATCCTGATCTGGGCCTGGTTCAACCTGCGCATCGCGAGCAACGTCCAGGAGCATATCCGCCGACGCTTCACCCTCGCCGGTCAGGCCCTGCTCGGGCTGACCATGACCGCGGCCCTGTTCGGGCTCGACACCCGCCAGACCGCGGCCCATCAGGTCTTCGCGCTGGCCTTCGCACTGCTGCTGGTGGCGGGCCTGGGCTCCCGGCGGCCACCGCCGGGCATCGAGGCCGAGCGGGCGCTGCCGCGCTATGCCAGCGTCGACGAGCCCTGCACCTATCGCGTGCGGCTGCACCACGCCGGCAAACGGCCCGTGGACGGGATCGACCTGCGCGAGCCGCTGCCGGACCCGCGCCCGGACCTAGGGGCGTTCCTGCGCCTGCGCATGCCCGGCGAACACCGCCTGCATCCGCCGGAGCGGCTGTTCGGCTACCCGCGCTGGCGTTGGCTGGTCGGTCGCGGTCGCTTCCGCGACGACGACCGGCCCACCGCGATCCCGCCACTGGTGGCCGGTGGCCGCTGCGACCTCAAGATGACCTTCACGCCCCGCCGACGCGGCGTGCTGCGGCTCGGCGCGCCGGTGCTGGGGCGTGACGACCCCTTCGGCCTGCTGCGGCGCACCCGCCCGGCGGAATCCGGCGGCGATCGTCTGATCGTGCTGCCCAAGCGCTGGCCGGTGCGGCCCCAGCCCGCGGCGGGTCGGCGTCGGCTGCAGCCGGGGGGCATCAGCCTCGCCGGCGCCGTCGGCGAGTCCCGCGAGTTCATCGGCCTGCGCGACTATCTGCCCGGCGACTCCCCGCGGCACATCCACTGGGCGGCCTGGGCGCGCTGCGGCGAGCCCGTCGTCAAGGAATACCAAGATGAATACTTCAGCCGCCAGGCCCTGATCCTCGACAGCTTCATCGGCGCCGACGACGCCGAGCGCTTCGAGACCGCCGTCTCCGTCGCTGCATCGCTGCTGGAGCCGCTGCACCGCGCCGAGGGCCTGCTCGACCTGATGTTCATCGCCGACCAGGCCCACACCCTCACCGGCGGACGCGGCCTGCTGACCAACGACGCCATGCTCGAGGTGCTGGCCTGCCTGGAGCCCCGTGGCCGCGAACAGGCCCCGGGCTTCGAGCTGCTCGCCGAGTTGGTGCTGGGCCAGGCCGACGGGCTCAGCGCCTGCATCTGCGTGCTGCTGGACTGGGATCCACCGCGCCGCGCGCTCATCCACAGGCTGCGTGCCCGCGGCATCCCGGTGCGGGCGCTGATCATCGGCACGCCGGACCGGACCGATGTGCCGGCAGCCGGGGCGTTGGCCCACCGCCCCGCTGCCCTGGTCCGGGTCGACCCGCTGGACCCCGGACCGGCCCTCGCCGCGTTTTAGGTGAATCCGATGTCCGCCGCCGACCAAGCCGATCTCGCGCCGCCGCCCTACCTGCTGACCGGCGCCCTGCTGTTCTGGGGCTGGTTTGCCGGTCTGGTGTGGCTGGCTGCCGTGCTGGCGCTACTCGCCGAGCTGCCGGGCTGGCGCGGCTGGCGTTGGGAGCTGGAGCCCAAGGAGCGCCAGCGCGTCGCCGATCTCTGCACCGTCCTGATCGCCCTGGCCGGCGTCTGGCTGTTCCTCAATCAGCCCCGACTCGGCGCGGCCCTGATCACGCTGATCCGCTGGTTGCCGGCGCTGATCTTTCCGTTGCTGGCGGTCCAGCTCTACGGGCGTCATCGCGGGCTGGAGATGGCGGTGCTGTTCCTCAGCCTGCGCGGCGGTCGTCCCGGCGGCGATCAGATCGTCGACCTGCGTTGGGGCTTTCTATTGCTGTGCATCGTCTCCGCATCCATGGTGGACCCGGACGACGGCCTGTTCTACCCGGCCCTGGCCCTGCTCGCGGGCTGGGCGCTGTGGGGGCTGCGGCCGGTGGGCGCCGCGCGGCGCTGGGCCCTGTTGCTGGTGCTGGCCCTGCCGCTGGGCTTCGCCCTCGCCGGCGGCCTGCGCCTGGCCCACGACGAGGCCGAGATCTTGATCATGCGCTGGGTCGAGTACTGGCTTGGCCCGGCGCAGGACCCCTATCGCACCACCACCGCCATCGGCGAGGTCGGTGAGCTGAAGGGCGCCCAGGCCATCCGGCTGCGGGTCTACCCGGACCACCGACTGCTCGAGCCCCTGCTGCTGCGCACCGCCAGCTACGACCGCTATATCGAGACCAGCTGGTTCGGCGGCGGCGCCACCTTCCAGCCCCTGCCCGGCGGGGACAACGGCTGGACCCTGGCGGAGCCGCCGGGTGACGGCGCCGGACGCCACGCCCGCATCCTGCTGAACCGGCGTCGCCCGGAGGGGCTGCTGCCGGCCCCCGGCGGCACCTTCGCGCTCAAGGGACTGGCCAAGACCGAGCTTCTCCGCAACGACTTCGGCACCATTCGCTTCGAGGTCGGCGGCGGCCCGGCCTTGTCCAAATACCGGGTCCGCTTCGGCCCCGCCGGCGGCCCCTATGCCGACCCGGCAGCGGCCGACGCGATCGACCTGCGCCTGCCCCGGGCCGAGACCGAGGCCCTCACCACCGTCGTCCACCGGCTCGGCCTGGCCGATCTGCCGCCCCGGGCGGCCATCGACCGGCTGGAGCGCTGGTTCAACGACGACTTCCGCTACTCCCTGGTGTTGCCGCGCATCCCGGTCGCGCAGACGCCGCTCGGGTATTTCCTGCTGGAGCATCGCGCCGGCCACTGCGAGTATTTCGCCACCGCCGCCGCGCTGGTGCTGCGCGCCGCCGGCATCCCCACCCGCTACGCCCGCGGCTGGTCGGTGCAGGAATACAGCGACCTGGAAGACGCCTACCTGGTCCGCGACCGCCATGCCCACGCCTGGGTCATGGTCTGGATCGACGGCGCCTGGCACGATTTCGACCCGACCCCGCCGGACTGGGAGGCCCTGGAGCAGGCCGACCGCCCCTGGTGGGGCCAGGCCCGCGACCTACTCGCCTGGCTGCGCTTCGAGCTCTCCGGCGCCGGCGAAGACAAGCGCGGGGACCGCACCTGGCTGCTGCTGCCGCTGGCCGGCCTGGTGCTGCTGCTCGCCTGGCGCATCACGCGGCGCGCGCGCCGCGGCTTTCGCGAGCACGACGGCGACGCGCTGGCCGCCGAGCTGATCACCCGCCTGGCCCCCATCGAGGCCGCCCTGGCCGAGCGCGGCCTCGGCCGCCGCCCGGCAGAATCGCTGAAGGAGTGGGCCCAGCGCCTGGAGCGCGACGGTGAGCCCGCCGGTACCGACCTGCTGGAGCTGATCGCCCTCTACTACCGCGACCGCTTCGACCCCGCCGGCCTCGACGCCCGCCAGCGCCGTCGCCTCACGGACCTGATCGACTCCGGGCTGCAACGCTGGGCCTGAGGTTGGTGGCGGCGCGGGCCGTGCACCAAGCGCCCATCGCTAACCCGGCCGGCCCCGGTTGCGCCGGCGTCAGCCGGCCTGCGTCGCCGCCTCGGCCTCCTGCTCCAAGCGCCGGCGCACATCCCCCGGCGAGCCGGTGCGCCGCGCCAGCAGGTCGTAGGCCACCGGCACCACGAACAGCGTGAACAGGGTGGCGGCGAGCACGCCGGCGAGGATGACGGTGCCGATGACGGCGCGGGTCTCGGCGCCGGCGCCGCTGCTCAGCAGCAGCGGGATGGAGCCGGCGGCGGTGGTGATGCCGGTCATGACGATGGGGCGCAGGCGCACGTCGGCGGCCTCCAGCAGGGCGTCGCGGAAGGGCCGGCCCTGGTCGCGCAGCTGGTTGGCGAATTCGACAATGAGGATGCCGTTCTTGGCCGACAGGCCCACCAGCATGATCAGGCCGATCTCGCTGTAGATGTTCAAGGACTGATCGGTCAGCCACAGCCCCGCCAGCGCGCCGGCCATGGCCAGGGGTACGGTGAGCATGATCACGAACGGGTGCACCCAGGACTCGAACTGGGCCGCCAGTACCAGGTAGACCACGGCGATACCGAGCAGGAAGACGAACAGGATGCCGGCGCTGCTGTCGCGGAAGTCGGCGCTCTGGCCCTTGTAATCGACCTGCGCCCGATCCGGCAGGACCTCGCGCACCTTGGCCTCCAGATAGGCCAGGGCCTCGCCGAGGGGCAGGTGGTCGGCCAGGTTGGCCTCCAGCGTGATGGCGCGGATGCGGTTGTAGCGGTTCAGGGATTGGGAGTCCGCCTGCTCGGTGACCCGCACCAGGTTCGACAGCGGGATCAGCTCGCCGCTGCGCTGGGAGCGCACATAGAGGTTGGAGAGGCTGGCCGGGGTGCGCTGGGCCGAGCGCTCGCCCTCGAGGATGACGTCGTACTCCTCGCCGGCGTCGATGAAGGTGGTGACGCGCCGGGAGCCGAGCATGGTCTCCAGGGTGCGGCCGATGGTGCCGACCTTCACGCCCAGATCGGCGGCGCGGTCGTAGTCGATCTGCACCCGCAGCTGCGGCTTGGTCTCTTTGTAGTCCCAGTCCAGGCCGATCAGGCCCGGGTTGTCGGCCTCGATGGCCGTGACCAGGGTGTCGCGCCATTGGGCCAGCTCCTCGTAGGTGCCGCCGCCGATGACGAACTGCACGGGCTTTGAGATGCGCGCGCCGAAGCCCTGGCGCATGACCGGGAAGGCCTTGACGCCGGGCAGGTCGGCGAGCTTGCCGCGGATCTCGTTCATGATGGTGAAGGCGTCGCGGCGCGCATCGAAGCTGTTCAGCACGATGATGACGATACCGGTGTTGAAGGCCGCACCGCCGCCGAAGCCGCGGGGCGTGCGCACCAGCACGCGGATCGCCTCGCCGGACTCGGCATAGGGCAACAGCCGGCGCTCGATCTCGGTCATGTACTCCTCCATGTAGCCGTAGCTCGCGCCCTCCGGGCCGTTGACCAGGACGAAAAAGGCGCCGCGGTCTTCGCGCGGGGCGTATTCCTTCGGGGTGTGGGTGAACAACCAGTAGGCGCTGCCGACGGTGGCGACGAAGGCGATCAGCACCAGCCACTTCTGCCGCAGCAGCAATCGCAGCACCGCGCCGTAGCCCCGGCGCAGGCCCCCGAAGGCCCGATCCACGCCGCCGCTCAGGCTCAGCCGCCGGCGGCCGTTGCCGCCGTGGGCCGCGGGCAGGATCTTGGAGGCCAGCATGGGCGACAGCGTCAGTGCGACGAAGGTCGAGAAGCTCACGGCGGCGGCCATGGTCAGCGCGAACTCCGCGAACAGCCGGCCCACATCGCCCTGCAGGAAGGCGATGGGCACGAACACGGCCACCAGCACCACCGTGGTGGCGACCACGGCGAAGCCGACCTGGCGGGTGCCGCGGAAGGCTGCCACCAGGCGGGTCTCGCCGTACTGCTCCATGCGCCGATGGATGTTTTCCAGCACCACGATGGCGTCGTCCACCACCAGACCGATGGCCAGCACCAGGGCCAGCAGCGTCAGGATGTTGATCGAGAACCCAAGCGCGTAGAGCACGGTGAAGGTTGCCACCAGCGACACCGGCACCGTCACCGCCGGCACCAGCATGGCCCGCACCGAGCCCAGGAATAGAAAGATCACCAGCACCACCAGACCGATGGCGATGGCCAGGGTCTTGAACACCTCGTCGATGGCATCGTCGATGAACACCGAGGTGTCGTAGGACTGCTTGATCTGCATGCCGTCGGGCAGGGTCGGGTTGACCCGCACCATCTCGGCCTTGGCGGCGTTGGCTACGGCGATGGTGTTGGCGGTGGACTGCTTGATGATGCCCAGCCCCACCATGGGCACCCCGTTGCCGCGGAAGAAGGTGCGGTCCTCCTCGGTGCCCAGCTCCACCCGGGCCACATCGCCCAGGCGCACCAGGTAGCCATCGTCGCTGCGGTCGAGCACCAGCTGGGAAAAATCGTCGGCGGAGCGGAAGCTGCGGTCCAGGCGCACGGTCAGCTCGCGGTCGATGGATTCGACGCTGCCGGCGGGCAGCTCCAGGTTCTCGGCGCGCAGGGCGTCTTCCACATCGGCCACGGTGAGGCCGCGCGCGGCCAGCGCCGAGCGGTCGATCCACACGCGCATGGCATAGGTCTGCTGGCCGCCGACCCGCACCCTTGCGACGCCGTCGAGCACCGAGAAGCGATCCACCAGATAGCGCCGGGCGTAGTCGGTCAGCTCCGGGACGGTCATCTGCGGGCTGGCCAGGTTCAGCCACATGATGACGTCGTCGCTGCTGTCGACCTTCTGGATGTCCGGTGGCTCGGCCTCGTCCGGCAGCTGGTCCAAGATGCCCGAGACGCGGTCGCGGATGTCGTTGGCGGCGCCGTCGATGTCGCGGTCGATGCTGAACTCGATGGTGATGTTCGAGCGCCCGTCCTGGCTCTGGGACTCCACCGTGCGGATGCCCTCCACGCCGGCGATGCGGTCCTCGATCAGCTGGGTGATGCGGGTCTCCACCACGTTGGCCGCCGCCCCCGGGTAGACGGTCTCGATGGAGACCACCGGCGGGTCGATGTCGGGATATTCGCGCAGCGGCAGCCGGTCGAAGGCCACCAGCCCGAAGGCGACCAGCAGCAGTGACAGGACTGAGGCGAGGACGGGTCGGGTGACGGACAGGTCAGACAGGATCATGGTGTTCCGAGAGCAAACAACGGCTTTGGTTTGGCGCAGAGATTGGGGCGGAAGGTACGGCGGGCCAGCCCTAGGCAAGACGCGGCGATCGCAGACGCCCGGCACCCGCCGGCGGTGTCGGATTCCCGACCAAATCGCCTGGTTCTTGTCGCTGCCGTGACAAGCCGGTCACCCGCGATAGTCATTAAAAATTTTAAAATCAGTCGCTTAAGTCGCTATCTGGGTTCTGGCACCGGTTTTGCTATGAAGTTCCGCAATGACATTCGTCAACCCGACGCGGCCATCTCCGGCGGTCTGGACCCGATCCAACCGCCAGCGTCCGTCTCGGGGACCTCAATCCACCCGAACCGACCCGGAGCCGACCATGTGGGATTATTCCGAGACCGTCAAAGAGCACTTCTTCAACCCCCGCAACGCCGGGGTCGTGGCCGATGCCAACGCCATCGGCGAGGTCGGCTCCCTGTCCTGCGGGGACGCCCTGCGGTTGACCCTGAAGGTGGACCCGCAGAGCGAGACCATCCTCGATGCGGGCTTCCAGACCTTCGGCTGCGGCTCGGCCATCGCGTCCAGCTCGGCGTTGACCGAGATCATCAAGGGCAAGAACCTGGATCAGGCGCTGGAGGTCAGCAATCAGGACATCGCCGATTTCCTGGAGGGCCTGCCGCCGGAGAAGATGCACTGCTCGGTGATGGGGCGTGAGGCGCTGCAGGCGGCGGTGGCCAACTACCGCGGCGAGGAGTGGAAGGACGACCACGAAGAAGGCGCCCTGGTCTGCAAGTGCTTCGCCGTCGATGAGGTGCTGATCGAGGACACCATTCGCGCCAACAACCTGACCACGGTCGAAGAGGTCACCAACTACACCAAGGCCGGCGGCGGCTGTACCGCCTGCCATGAGGGTGTCGAGGACATCCTCACCCGGGTCCTGGCCGATCAGGGCAAGACCTTCGACCCGACCGCGGCGGCACCGCCGCCCATCGGCAAGCCGAAGATGACCAACCTGCAGCGCATCCGCCGCATCGAGCAGGCGATCGAGGCGATCCGCCCGAACCTGCAGCGCGACCACGGCGACGTGGAGCTGGTGGACATCGACGGCAAGGACATCTACATCAACATGACCGGTGCCTGCGCCGGCTGTCAGATGGCCTCCACCACGATGGAGGGCATACAGCAGCGCATCGTCGAGGATCTGGGCGAGTTCGTCCGCGTCCTGCCCGCCCGGCGCCACGTCGCCGCCTGAGCCGCCGCATTTGCCACGGATGGCGCGGTGACGACGAACGAGCCGCACAGGCGCAGCGTTTTCGCAGCGACCAAGCCGACCAGCACCACCGAAGATCCTCCCACTATGACCACCTCCCCGATCCCCCAAGGCATCTACCTCGACAACAACGCCACGACCATGGTCGCCCCCGAGGTGGTCGAGGCCATGCTGCCGTACTTCACCGAGCAGTTCGGCAACCCGTCGTCTCTGCACCGCTTCGGCGATCGCGTCGGCCGTGCCCTGAAGCGCGCCCGCAGCCAGGTGCAGGCGCTGCTCGGGGCCGAGCACGACTCCGAGATCATCTTCACCTCCTGCGGTACCGAGTCGGACTCCACGGCGATCCTCTCCGCGCTGGAGGCGCAGCCGGATCGGCGCGAGATCATCACCACCGTGGTCGAGCACCCGGCCGTGCTGTCGCTGTGCGACCACCTGGAGAAGCAGGGCTACACCGTGCACCGGCTCGGCGTAGACGCCAAGGGACGGCTCGACATGCGCGCGTACATGGACCTGCTCTCCGAGCGCGTCGCCATCGTCTCGGTGATGTGGGCCAACAACGAGTCCGGCACCCTGTTCCCGGTGGAGGAGATGGCCGAGCTGGCGCGTTCCGCCGGCGTCATGTTCCACACCGACGCGGTGCAGGCGGTGGGCAAGGTGCCCATCGAGCTGAAGCACAACGCCATCGACATGCTCTCGCTGTCCGGGCACAAGCTGCATGCGCCCAAGGGTATCGGCGTGCTCTATCTGCGCCGTGGTACCCGCTTCCGGCCGCTGCTGCGCGGCGGGCATCAGGAGCGCGGTCGGCGCGCCGGCACCGAGAACAGCGCCTCCATCGTCGGCCTGGGCGTCGCCTGCGAGCTGGCCATGGCGGAGATGGAGGCCGAGCGCACCGAGGTCCGCGCCCTGCGCGATCGGCTGGAGCGTGGCATCCTGGAGGCGGTGCCGAGCTGCTTCGTCACCGGTGATCCGACCAACCGGCTGCCGAACACCTGCAACATCGCCTTCGAGTACATCGAGGGCGAGGCGATCCTGCTGCTGCTGAACAAGCTCGGCATCGCCGCCTCCAGCGGCTCGGCCTGTACCTCGGGCTCGCTGGAGCCGTCGCACGTCATGCGCGCCATGGGCATCCCGCTGACCGCGGCCCACGGCACCACCCGGTTCTCGCTGTCGCGCTACAACACCTCAGATGAGATCGACCGCGTGATCGCCGCCGTGCCCCCCGTTGTCGCACAGCTGCGCCAGCTCTCGCCGTACTGGGACGGCGACAAGCCGCTGGCCGACCCGGAGCAGGCGTTCCAGCCGGCCTACGCTTGAGTCCTCGGCAAGCAGCCCCGGCGTAGGTCGGAAGGCAGGGATGCCCGGGCGTCCTCCGATCACCGTTTCGGAACT
Source organism: uncultured Gammaproteobacteria bacterium (assembly GCA_942491465.1). Classification (GTDB taxonomy): domain Bacteria; phylum Pseudomonadota; class Gammaproteobacteria; order Chromatiales; family Chromatiaceae; genus CALOBA01. The sequence goes on along the minus strand of CALOBA010000005.1, from coordinate 15,129 downwards.
GAGAAACACGCGAAAGACACGAAAGGGGGAGGTGGATGGACGGGCTTTAGGGTCCTTTTTCGCGTTTTTCGCGTGTTTCGTAGTTCCCTCTTCCTGGACCGATCCTTCGTGCTCTTCGTGGTTCAAATTCCGGATCTGCGACGACGGCGCCCCCAACGCACCTGATCCACCTCACTCGCCTAGGCACGTCGCCCGCAAACCGCTCGCCTTTCTACCTCCGTGTCGCCGTGTCTCCGTCTGAGCATCCCTTTTCGGTGACGCGCCGAACTCGCCCCAGCGTCCGCCTGCCTGCTCCATCGGTTGCTCGCATGGGCGGCTACAAGTTGTGTTGACCGATCATCGAACCCTCGCTACGATCCCCGCACGCGGGCGTGGCTGCACGCGCAGAGGCGGACGGATTCCCTATCCGTCGTTCAGTGCAGGTAGTTGCTTCGCGAGGGTCTTGGTGCGGCATCATATTTTTTTGCTCGGCGTCGTCTTGGCCGCCGCCTGTGTGCTGGGCTGCGCGTCGGCGTTTGCTCAGCCGCTCGACGATGCGGATGGCGGCGCGCCGACGTCGCTGGCGCTCTACCGGGCCTTGGCCGAGCAGGCCCCCGCGGACTGCCCCGAGATCGTCATTCCGACGATCCCCCCCGGCGCGTTGCAGGGCGAGTTCGTCCTCGATGTCGAGCCGCGGGCCAAGACCGAGCGCATCGCCTTCTCCAAAGACACCATCGTCGAACGCCTGCTGATCCTGTCGCAGGACGCACGCGGCTGCATCCATGTCGGCGAATCCGGACGGCTCTTGCCGATGTCCGCGCGCAGCGTTTGGAGTCCGCTGGCCAATAGCGCGTTGCCGCTCGAGCTCGGCAAGACCCCCGTGCTTGCCGTCGTCATCGATACCAAGACGGCGCTGCCGTGGCTGGGCGTCATGGACCGACAGGCCTTCGGGAGGTTCAGCGCCTGGCTGTGGACGTTTGGCGGCGTCTACATGGGTATGCTGACGATCTTGCTGATCTTGGGCTCCGGTCTTGCGTTGTGGCGGCGCAATGCGACCGCCGTTGCCTACGCCCTGTACATCGCAGCGATATTCTTCTATCAGGCGGAGATGACGGGCCTCGGGCCCGCCTATTTTCCGTTCTGGCCGGGGCCCGATTATTTCCGCCTCGAGCATGTGGCGTGGCTCGTCGCAGTCCTGTTCTTCATGAGCCTGATGATGATCGCGTTCCTCGAGCCAAAGGGGGTGGCAAGGGTCGCGCTGATGGTTGCGAGCGCCTTAATGCTGTTGGGCTTTGCGGGGTCGTATGTTCTGCCGGTGCTCTATCGCATCAGCATGATCGCGTTCATCGTGGTGGTGGTGGTGGCGATGGCGGTCCTGATCGAGCGACTGCGCCGCCGCCAGTCCGCCGCGCGCTGGTTTGCCGCCGGCTTGGCGGCGATGCTGTTTGCCGCGCTCCTGCAAGCCCTCCCGGTCGTGACACCAGGTGCCGGCATCGGTGCCGCCGTAGCGATCGCGATGCCGGTCGCAACCCTGGTTGAGTCGTCGGCCTGGCTGATCGCACTGCTGATCCGTTTCAATGATGAGCACAAGACCTTGCAGCGTAAGCTCGTGTATGCCGCCAACCACGATGCCTTGACCGGGACAGCAAACCGGTTTCGTTTGCGCGAAGAGATCGAGGATGTGCTGAGATTGCTGCGGGACTCCGAGGACGCCTGCGGGCTGCTGTTCATCGATCTGGACGGCTTCAAGCGTATCAATGACCGCTTTGGTCACGCCGTTGGGGACGATGTATTGCGCAGCGTGGCCTCGGCGCTGAACGCGCTCGCCGTGAACAAGCGCGCCCTGGGTCGATTCGGGGGCGACGAGTTCGTCCTGTTGATGGAATGTCCCTCGCGGCGGGCCGAGGTCCTGGGGGCGGCGCATACGGTAGTCGAGCGTCTCAAAGAACCGGTATGGAGCGGCACGGAGGGGGTTGCGGTGCGCGCGAGTGTCGGCGTGGTCCCGCTGTCCGGCGCCTATCGCACCGTCGACGACGTGATTGCCGATGCGGCCATCGCGCTCTACACCGCCAAACGCCATGGCGGCGGGCGGGTCGAGGAGTTTACCCCCGCTATGCGGGCGCAGGCGGATGACCGCTCGAGTCTGCGTGAGGCGCTGTTGGGGGTGTTGGAGCGCGGTGAGCTGGAGCTCTACTACCAGCCCGTGTTCGCCCTTTGCACCGCGCGGCCTGTTGGTTTCGAAGCATTGCTGCGTTGGCATCATCCCGAGCGGGGCACCTTGCCGGCCGCGGAGTTCGTCCGCCTGGCCGACGAGATGGACCTGGGGGCGGATATCGGCGCCTGGGTGATCGATCAGGCCTTTGCCCAGATCGTGCGCTGGCAACGGGCCGGGCATTGGGCGCCGGGGGCATTCGTTTCGATCAACATCTCCCGTCAGCAGTTGGCCCATCAGCGCCTGACCGCTCAGATCGAGCGGGCGTTGGCGGCCTACAGCGTTGACCCGACGTCCATTCGCCTGGAGATCGCCGAGGATCTGCTGGAGAAGTACCTGGAATCGGCCTGCACCGCGCTGCGCGACCTGCGCGGACTCGGCGTGCAGATTGGGGTGGACGATTTCGGATCAGGCGCCTCGTCCCTGCGGCTGTTGGGTCAGCTGGAGCCGGTGTTCATCAAGATCGACATTGGTTTGATCGAGGGGGCGTCAAACGTGTTTCGCTCCCAGGAGGTCGTTCAGGGCATCATCGCGCTGGCCTCGACCATGGGCTGCGCCGTGGTTGCCGAGGGGATCGAGACCGACGCCCAGAAGGACCTGATGCGCGAGCTCGGGTGCGATCAAGCACAGGGATTCCAGCTCGCGGAGCCGATGACCGCAGCGGCGGCCGAACCATGGGTCGAGCTGTGCAGGACACCCACGATTGCCCTGGATTCAACCCGGAAAAAGCATCTTCACTGAGCTTTCCACTACCCGGTGCTTGGCGCGGGCATCGGGGCTCTCGAATGGTTGGCTGCGGGCGCTGCCACTTCGAATTGACAGCCAGCGCGGCTTCCGGCCACAGGAACCACCAAGCCTCGATCTCCCAGGCCGGCGCCGCGGCGACCGCCTGTGTGATGCCTTGATCGAGGAGACCCTGCTCCAGTGCTTCGGCGATTGGCTCATGGGCCGGCTCGACCGCATCACAGTCGCGATGGGCGACCACGATGCAGTGCCTGCCACGGCGCTGATCCGCTCTGACAACCCGCGCAATCTCCGCGAGGTTCTTCCGGTCGCGTGCCTTGTCCTTTCCCTTGACCAGTACGAGTGGCGTGCGACGGGTCTCGACTCGGTCGACATCTTGTCGCAAGGCGAGAATGAGCTCCTTGATGGCGGCGGTGTCGTTCCCGTCTTCGCCGAACACCAGGATCACCACGGGCTTCGCCATGTTAAATGACCCCACCCAGGGCACCGGAGAACCAAAGCTCACCCAGACGCAGTTCCTCCTCATCGCACATCTTGCGCACGACAGCGGGAGCGATCGCTGGGATGCGCGATGCCCCGGTTTCCGGGTCGCGCTCGCAGACGATCAGCTCCGAGGAGCGCAGCCGATTCACCAACGCTGGGGAATGGGTCGCGGCAAGGATCTGGGTGCGGGCGCTGGCATCGCGCAGACGATCGACAATACGGTCCAGCGCATAGGGGTGCAGCCCATGATCCACCTCCTCGACGCAGGTCAGCTTGGGTGGGTCTGGGTCGTGCAACATGGCCAGCAGCGCCAGCGCCCGAATCGTGCCGAAGGACGCGGCCGCGAGCGGCGTCGTCCCGCGCAGCCCCTGCTCTGCGATCTCTATCGACACGCCCGGCCCGGCGCCGCCGAGCGGCACCAGGCGCAGCTCGGTGAGCCCCGGTGCAACGTAGCGCAAGTCATCCACCAGGGCCTCGAAGACATCCGGATGCACCTCCCCGAGCCACGCCACATAGGCCGCGAGGTTCGATGCGTCGGAGGCGAGGCGGACCGTCTTCCCGGTGGCGGACCGATTGGGCTGGCGTGCCTTGGCGACATTCGGCTCGAAGACACGAAAGGAATCGAGGAGGGTTGCCAGCTCGTCGACCTGATCGGCACCGTATTGTTTTCCCAGTCGGCGCAAGGTAGACAATCCAGACGATACGGCATCCAAATTCAGACGGCCCTGGGCTCCACCTTTAGAATCATCCGCGAAGTCCACGTGAGCGCCGTTAATGTTGATTCTCCGACCCCGGCCACTGGTGCGCTTGAACGTAAAGGACTCGGTGCGCTGAAACATCTCGCGCCGGTCAGTCCGGCGCTTGACCGGGCCAAGCCTCCAGAACGCCAGTACGTATTCGTCAGGGGCATTGGCGCTCGCGTAGCGCGTCATCTGTGCACCGATGGCCAGCCTGATGCTGCGGGGACGCCTGCCGATGTCTCCGCGAAAAAACAGCGCATCGAAGCCGCCGAACCGGCTCACCGCCGGAATCAAGTCCGTGCGTGCGGTCTCGCCGAGGAATTCGATGGTGCGCAACAGGTTGGTCTTGCCTGCCCCGTTCGGGCCGACGAGCACGTTGAGCGGTCCAAGATCGACACGAACCTTCGCCAGGCTCAAGAAGTTCTGCGCTTCGATGTAGGTGAGACTGCCCACTGGTTCCGGCTGCTGATCGTCTGAGCGGAGTTGAGCGATGCGATAGGGCGATTGCAGCCCAAACTCCGAACCGCCGTTGTGTTGCCGTGAGACTATCACGGGTCGCCTTGGCTGTGCGGTCGGGTCGACCCCGCATCTCCGGGTCTTCGCGGTCAACCCCGGCTGTGGGAGTCGGCGAGGGGCTTCAGAACTGCTGGCGTAGGTCCGCGCCGACAGGCGCTGCTGGATGCGGTCGCCGGCGGCTAGTAACAGTGGATCGGGTGTTCGGAGGCGCGTTCCCCTTTTTGCATCCGCCGGGCTTTTCACCCAAGCCCGGCGGAAGCGTCTTCGCGTTCCGCGCTACTGGATACCGAGGGCTGCCTTCTTCATGCCCGTCTCCAGCTTCTCGATGTCCTCCGGCGACCACCTTGCCGTCCACCTTGAGCCGGCCCGTGCCGCCCTTGCCGACACCGGCGAAGCTGTTGTAGGCGATGGTGCCGAGGCCCAGGCCGTCGTACTCGAATGCGAACTCGACGTTGTGCTGTCCGGGCGTGAGCGCATCCGGGCCTTCCCATTTCACCCATTCCAGGTTCAGCAGGTTCCAGTTGAACACCGGCTTGCCGTCGAGCAGATAGAAGCCCCAGCCGGCGAAGCGCCCGCCGGAGGTGACGATCATGCCCTCGGCACCGCCCTCGGGCACGGTGATGTCCGCGCTGATGGTGTAGGAGGTGTTGAGCAGGTAGGGGGCGTCGCCCTGGGGCAAGCCGGTCATGGGCCGGGTGTAGACCAGCTCGTTCAGGCCCGCGGTGAGGCTCGGGCGCGGTGCGGCGACCCGCGCGGCCACCGAGGCGCTGAGCGGCAGCACCTGGTACTGCTTGGCCTCCTCCAGGAACATCGCCCGCATCGCCTTGACCTTGTCCGGGTGGTCCGCGGCGATGTCCACGGACTGGTTGAAGTTCTCGTTCAGGTTGTAGAGCTGGAACACCTGGTTGTTGAGCGGGTCCGCGTTGGCGGCCTGGAAGGCCTGCCAGGGCGCGCGGTTGACCTTGGTGCTCAGCAGCCAGCCGTCGTGATAGAGCGCCCATTGCCCCATCATCTCGAAGTACTGGGTGGTGTGGCGCGACGGGGCCTCGGCGTTCTCGGCGTCGAAGGTGTAGGCGAAGTCGGCCAAGGTCGTGCCGAAGCGCGCGGCGATCGCCTCGAGGTCGTCGTCCTTGGCGACGGTGTAGGTCGCGGTGGACGCGTCGTAGGCGCCCTCGGCATGGCGGCGTGCGCCCTAGTCGTCGGCCGCAGCCGCGAGCAGCGCGCAGGAGAGGAGCAGGCCCGCGGCCATGCGCCGGGGCGTTGCCCCCGCACAAGTCTTGAAGTGCAACATGAGAATGCTCTGCAATGATGGTGGTTGGGTTGGAGGATGCTGCCCGGCGTGCCCGGCGGTGTATCGTCCTGAAGGGCAGTGAGCTGCCTGGTCAGGGCTGGTCGGGGATGTAGGCGTAGGCCTTGGGCGCGTCCATGCCCTCGATGGTGAAGGCTTGGGTGCTCCAGAAGCTGCCGAGCTTGACCGTCTTGCCCGCCGGATAGTCGCCGACGCGACCGTCGCTGCTGCTCATGACCCTGTAGCTGCCCGTGCCGGCGGGCATCTTCAGAAACACGGTGCAGGGGCTGGAGTTGCAGGTCCCGGTGTCGCCGGGGGCCAGGGTGATCTGGTCGAAGCCGGAGATGCTGTCGTCGCCGCTGCCGCCGGAGGATGCGCAGCCTGCGAGCAGGCAGAGCAGGCCGGCGGCGGTGAGCTTGGCGATGGGGGCAAGGGGCGTGGTGCGATGATGGCTCGATTTGGGATTCGGTCGGGGGGACATCGGTTTCCTCGGGCGCGGTTGCTGTCGGTGCCTGGGAATTTAGACCATTTCTGTCAACTTTCATACCATCTGACTTGTCTTGACGCCCGCCTTCGGCGTCGGGCTGGCGGTCACATAGCGAGCTCAGCTCTCGCCAGCCCTCCTTGAAGGCGAACGTCAATCCTGCGTCATCTGGTATGAAAGTTTCCGGCAATCGCCTTAGACCATGCCCTCGGCGCAGGAGTCACAATTCGCGACAAATTGCTTCGGTTCCCGGCCGCCCGCGCCAGCGCGCGGCGGTGGTGCCCGACCAGCGTCGGAAGGCGCTGGTGAAGGGCGCCGTGCCGGCGTAGCCGAGGATGCAGGCGATGTCCTGCACTGGAAGCCGGGTGTCGCGCAGCAGCTGCCGGGCGACGTCGTAGCGCGCCCGCGCCAGCAGTGCCGCCAAGCTGGTGCGGCGTCAGGTCTCGCAATCAAGCATCATCCCCTGGTGTCATGCAAGACTTGGCCCCTTGTGTTGGCCCGGCGAGACATTCGGCCTCTACCGCCACATCCCGAGCCGGCGCGACGATCTCTTCCCTGCATCGCATCCTTCGCTGACCTCGACGGCGCCGATGGCCCCCTCGCCCTGGCCGAGTGCCACGAAAAGATCGACTTGTGGGAGGGACTTGCTCGGCAAAGCCGCCTATACTGTTAAAAAAGACAGTATTTATGGGTCCGTTCGCCGATGCCCGCCCCCGCCTACGCCGAGCTGCACTGCCGCTCCAGCTTCTCGTTCCTGACCGCCGCGTCGCAGCCGGAGGAGCTGGTGCGCGAGGCGGCGCGGCTGGGCTACACGGCCATCGCCATCACCGACGAGGCGTCGATGGCCGGGATCGTGCGCGCGCATCAGGAGGCGGAGGCGAGCGGTATCCGGCTGATCGTCGGGGCGGAGCTGGCCCTCGACGACGGGCCCCGTCTGCTGGCCTTGGCAGAAGATCGAGCCGGCTATGGGCGACTGTGCCGGCTCATCTCCAGCGGCCGCGCTCGCGCGCAGAAGGGATGCTATCGCCTGTATCGGGAGGACTTGGCCGAGGGCCTGCCGGGCTGCCTGCTGATCTGGTTGGCGGCGGCGGATGCGCCCGCCGAGCCGGGGCACTGGCTCGCCGAGCACTGTGCCGGCCGCGCCTGGCTCGGCGTCGCGCTGCATCGCGACGGTGACGATACGGCCAAGCTCGCCGGGCTGCGTCGGCTTGGTGCTGCGACCGGCCTGCCGCTGGTGGCCGTCGGCGGCGTGCTGATGCATCGGCCCGAGCGCCAGGCGCTGCTGGATACGGTCACCGCCATCCGCCTCGGCACCCGGGTCGATCGGCTGGGTGCGGCGGGGCGGCAGAACCGCGAGCACCATCTGCGCCCGCGCCCGGTGCTGGCGCGCTTCTACCCCGAAGATCTGCTCGCGGAGACGTTGCTTGTTGCCGAGCGCTGCCGGTTCAAGCCCACCGAGCTGGCCTATGAGTACCCGCGCGAGATCACCCCGGACGGTGAGACGCCGGACAGCTGGCTGCGCACGCTGACCGCGCAGGGCTGCGCCCGACGCTGGCCGGACGGCACGCCGGCCAAGGTCCGCGACCTGATCGAGCACGAACTCAAGCTGATCGCCGAACTCGGCTACGCGCCGTTCTTCCTCACCGTCTACGACATCGTCCGCTTCGCCCGCGCCCGGGGCATCCTCTGCCAGGGCCGGGGCTCGGCGGCCAACTCGGCGGTCTGCTTCGCCATCGGCATCACCGAGGTGGACCCGGCGCGGATGCAGATGCTGTTCGAGCGCTTCCTCTCGCGCGAGCGCGGCGAGCCGCCGGACATCGACGTCGACTTCGAGCACCAGCGCCGCGAGGAGGTGATCCAGTACATCTACGCCAAATACGGCCGTGAACGCGCCGCCCTGGCCGCCGCCGTCATCAGCTATCGGCCGAAGAGCGCCGTGCGCGACGTGGGCAAGGCCCTGGGGATGTCGCCGGACCAGGTCGATCGGCTCGCGCGCAACATCAACTGGTGGGATGGCCAGTCGGTGCCGCCGGCGCGGCTGCGCGAGGTCGGGCTGGACCCCTTCAACCCGCGGGTGCTCAAGGTCATGGCGCTGGTGCATGCCCTGATCGGCTTCCCGCGCCACCTCTCGCAGCACGTCGGCGGCTTCGTCATCAGCCGCGGGCCGCTGACCGAGCTGGTGCCCATCGAGCCCGCGGCCATGGCGGGCCGCAGCGTCATCCAGTGGGACAAGGACGACCTGGGCACGCTGGGGCTGTTGAAGGTGGACTGCCTGGCGCTCGGCATGCTCAGCGCCATCCGCCGCGCCATCGATCTGATCAACGGCTTCCGCGGCAGCCGGCTCAACTTGGCCGACATCCCGGCCGAGGACCCGGAGGTCTACCGAATGATCCAGCGCGGCGAGACCACCGGCGTGTTCCAGATCGAGTCCCGCGCCCAGATGGCCATGCTGCCCAGACTGAAACCGGCCCGCTTCTACGACCTGGTCATCGAGGTCGCCATCGTCCGCCCGGGGCCGATCCAGGGCGACATGGTCCACCCGTACCTGCGCCGCCGCCAGGGGCTGGAGCCGGTGACCTACCCCAGCGCCGAGGTCGAGTCGGTGCTCGGGCGCACGCTGGGCGTGCCGATCTTCCAGGAGCAGGTGATCAAGCTCGCCACCGTCGCCGCCGGCTTCGACCCCGGCGAGGCCGACCAGCTGCGCCGCTCCATGGCCGCCTGGCGCCGCCGCGGCGGGCTGGAGGCCATCCGCGAGCGCCTGGTGGGCGGCATGGTCGCCCGCGGCTACCCGCGCACCTTCGCCGAGCAGATCTACCGCCAGATCTCAGGCTTCGGCGAGTACGGCTTCCCGGAGTCCCACGCCGCCAGCTTCGCGCTGCTGGTCTACTGCTCGGCCTGGCTCAAGCACCACGAGCCGGCGGCCTTCTTCGCCGCGCTGATCAACAGCCAGCCCATGGGCTTCTACGCCCCGGCCCAGCTCCTGCGCGAGGCCAAGCGCCAAGGCGTCGAGGTGCGCGGGGTGGACTGCCGGCACAGCCGCTGGGACTGCACGCTGGAGCCTGCGCAGCCGGATCGGCCCGCTATCCGGCTGGGGCTCAGGCTGGTCAAGGGGCTCTCAGGGAAGGGTGCCGAGCGGCTGACCGCGGCCCGCGACCAGTCCCCGTTCCACAGCCTGGCGGACCTCAAGCGCCGCGCTCAGCTCAACCGACGGGATCTGGACGCCCTGGCCGGCGCCGACGCCCTGGCCGGCCTCACCGGCAACCGCCACCTCGCCGCCTGGCAGGTCGCCGGCCTGATCGAGCCGCTGCCGCTGGTGGACCGCAACGCCGAGCCCGAGCCCCTGCCGCCGCTGCCCGTCCCCACCGAGGGCGAGGCCATCGTCGCCGACTATGCCGCGCTGGGGCTCAGCCTGCGCCGCCACCCGCTGGCCCTGCTGCGCGAGCGCCTCAGCGCCGAGGGTCTAAGCAGCGCCGAGCAGGTCCAGCAGACCGCCCCCGGCGCGCAGGTGCGCACCGCCGGCCTGGTCATCAACCGCCAGCGCCCGGCCGCCGCCAACAACGTCACCTTCGTCACGCTGGAGGACGAGACCGGCCAGCTCAACCTGGTGGTGTTCAAGCACATCGCCGAGCGCCAACGCGCCGAGCTGCTCGGCGCCCGCCTGCTCGGCGTCGCCGCCGAGGTCCAGCGCGAGGCCGGCGTGACCCATCTGGTGGTCCGGCGGATGCAGGACTACTCCGGGCTGCTCGGGGGGCTGGTGGTGCGCTCGCGGGACTTTCACTGACAACGTTCTCGACTAAACTCAGCCGCTATGGACCAGATCCCCTCTCCCCACGACACCTATTTCCGCGAGAGCTTCGGCCGCCGCGAGATCGCCCGCGACTTCCTGTCCTGCCGGCTGCCGCCCGGCCTGCTGGCCGACATCGACCTCGACTCGCTGGAGATCGCGAAAGACACCTACGTGTCCAAAGAACTGCGCACGGCCTATTCCGACCTGGTCTATCGTGTCCGTCACGGCGACGGCGAGCTGTTCGTCTATCTGCTGTTCGAGCACAAATCGCACCCGGAGTACTGGACCCTGCTCCAGCTCCTGCGCTACATCGCCGCCCAAGGCGATCAATACCGCAAGCAGCACCCCAAGGCGGATCGGTTGCCGCCGGTCTATCCGATCGTCATCCACCACGGCATGGAACGCTGGAAGGCGCCGAGCAGCTTCCACGGGCTCATCGACCCGTTGCCGGCAGACATCAAGGGGCTGGTGCCGAGCTTCAGCTATCATCTGGTCGACCTGTCCGAACGCACCAATGCCGAGATCAAGGGCGCGGTGCTGACACGCCTGGCACAGCTCGCCCTGCGCTGGGTGTTCAGCAACCTTCCCATCGACCGCTAGCTATCGAACGAGCAGATCGACGACCGCGAGACCGCAGGTCGAGGTGCCTCGAATCGCTGCTGCGCTACTACGTCCAAGGCACCAGGGCCGTCGACGAGCCCGAGGTGCGCGAACTGTTGGAACAGACCTCCACCGGAGAACCCGCAATGCAGACCTTCATCGACCGCTACATCGAACAGGGACGGGAACAAGGCCGGCAACAGGGCCTGGCGCAGGGCCTGGAAAAGGGCCTGGAACAGGGGGCGATCGGTCTGGGCCGCAAACAGGCTGCGGAAGACATGCTGCTGCGCCTGATCGAGCGCAGGTTCGGTCGCCCCAGCGGCGCCGTACGCAGGCGCATCCAGGCCGCCGACGCCGAGACGCTGCTCGACTGGTCCGAGCGGATGCTCACCGCCGACTCCATCGACGCCGCGCTGAGGTAACATTGGCCGCTGTCGAGCAGCAACGGGAACCGCATCATGGGCACCATTCGCGTTCGGGTCGAGGATGACACGCAGACCTTCGGCCCCACCACCGACGACCCACCAACCGAGACCACGCGCGAGATCAAGGAGATCTTCGCCGGCGGCGCATCCCGCGTGGTCCCCTTCGATACCGCGGAGCTCGCCGAGTCGCTGCGGGCGCTGAGCACCCAGCTGGGCGACCTGTTCGGCGGCCTGCGCGCGGTGGCGGGCTACGAGTTGCAGGAGGTGCAGGTGTCGCTGGAGGTCTCCGCCGAGGGCGGCTTCAATCTCATCGGCAGCGCCAAGGCCGGTGGCAAAGGGGCGATCACCCTGACCTTCGCACCCGACGCCGACTCCGGCCCCGCCAACCCAAGCACCGCTCAGGGCTAGGGCCGCGAGCATGCCGGTTCCTCAGGCCGTCCATGGCCGCGCCGTCCGGCTGCTGCAGGCCTTCTTCGCCGACGACGACGCGCGCAGTCGCCGGGTCATCCTGAACCTGGCCTTCGGCGACTGCGAGCGCGATCCGAGGCCGGCCCTCCAGTGCGCGGGCTCGGCGATGGTCTTCGCCGATCACCTGGTGGAGACCCTGCTGCGGCACGGCTGCGCCGGTCGGGGGCGGCACGGGCTATCGCTGCTGATCGAGGCCATGGCCAGCGCCCGCGGCCGGCAGACCGACCCGGACTACACCGAGCTGCCGCGGCTGCTCGACGCCGACTGCGCCCTGCCGACCCGCGACGAGGAGCTGCGCTACCTCCAGCGCCTGCTGGCCGAGATCGAGGCCAAGGCGCGACTCTACGCCCCGTTGCGCGGCATCGCCGATGTCCAGCCCGCGGCTCGGGCGGCGGCCCTGCTGGCGCCCTGGGGCGACGACGAGGATATCGCCCTGCTGATGCATCGTCCCCGGCAACGCGCCGGCGTCGAGGCGGCCGAGCAGCGCGAATACGAGGACGTCCTCAGCGCCTTCGGCGAGGTCAAGCAGGCCGCGCTGCTGGGCGCCCCGGGCGCGGGCAAGAGCACCACCCTGCGCAGGCTCGCCGCCGATCTGGGACGCGATGCGCTGGCGAACCCGCGGGCCCCCGTGCCGATCTTCGTGAGCCTCGGCGACTGGCGCGGCGACGAGCCGCTGTCCGCGTTCCTCGCCGCGCGTGTCCCGGAGATCGGCTGGGCCGTGCCGGCGCTGGCCAAAGACGACCGGCTGATCCTGCTGCTCGACGGGCTCAACGAGGTACCGACCGCCAAGCGCGCGGCCAAGGCCGCCGACCTGCTGGCGTTCAAGGACGCCTTGCCCGCGGGCACGCCCTGCATCGTCTCCTGCCGGCGGGACGATTACGTCGGCGAGCTGGACCTGGGACTCGACACCCTGAGCCTGGAGCCCCTGACGCCCCAGCGCATTCGCCAGGTGCTGTGCCACTGGCTCCCGGACGACGCCGATGGCGTCCCGCCGGGCGGCGCGCAGCGCCTGTTCTGGCAGCTCGCGGGGGACGAGCGCCTCGCCGATGTGCTGTCCACATGGCTGGAAGCGGGGAGTACGGAGGACGCCTTCTGGTCCGTCGCGGACCCGGAGGACGACAAGCAGGCCTACGCGAAGACCAGCGGCCAGCAAGACGCCATCTGGCGTCGCAACGTCCCGAACCCGCGCAGCCTGCTGCGCCTGGCGGCCAACCCCTTCATGCTCACCATGCTCTACCAGGTCTGGGCCCTGGACGGCGAGCTGCCGCGCAACCGGGGCGACCTGTTCGCCCGGTTCGTCGACCGCCTGCTGCGCCGCGAGGGCCTGCTGGTCCGCAACGACCAGACCCAGGCCTGGGAGCGCACGTCCGATGGCGAGCGCTTGCTGACGGGTCTCACCGCGCTCGCCTGGCTCATGCAGGGCGAGCGCTTGGAGGAGGGCGCGACGGCGGAGGCGGATTTCGGTGTCCTCACCGTCGTCTCCCGCGACCTTGCCCTGGGGGAGCTCGGCGGTGAGGCGCTGCTCAAGCGGGCGGAGGACGCCACCCTGGTGGAAGGCGGCGAGGAGATCCGCTTCCGTCACCAGCTATTGCAGGAATACTTCACCGCCAGTGCGCTGCGATCCCGCATCCAGGACGCGCCGCCCCTGCTCGCAGCAAAGCTTTGGCCGGCGCAGCGCTGGTGGGAGCGCAGCGGCTGGGAGGAGGCGGCGGTGCTGCTCGCGGGCCTCTATTCCGACGACTGCGCACCGGTGCTGCGCTGGCTCAAGGACGCCCAGCCCGAGGTCTGCGCCCAGTGCGTGCTGGAGAGCGGCGCCGCGATTGCCGACCGGGAGGCCCTGTTCCGGGAGCTGCACGACGCCTGGCTGCCCCGCCTGACCGATGTCGAGCGGGAGCCGCGGCCCGAGGCCCGGGCCGCCATCGGCCGCGCCCTGGGCCGGCTCGGCCTCGACGACCGCAAGGGCGTCGGCCTGGACGCCAACGGCCTGCCGGACATCGATTGGGTCACCATCCCCGGCGGCGAGTTCATCTACCAGGACGGCGAGCGCCGCCGGCTCGACAGCTTCCGCATCGCCCGGTACCCGGTCACCAACGCCCAGTTCCGCGCCTTCCTCGACGCCGACGACGGCTATCGGGACGACCGTTGGTGGCAGGGCCTGACCGAGCCGGATCGCGACCCCGAACAGCCCAGCTGGGACATCCCGAATCATCCCCGCGAGACGGTGAGCTGGTTCGAGGCCATGGCCTTCTGCGCCTGGCTGAGCCACAAGACCGGGCTCGAGGTCCGGCTGCCCACCGAGTGGGAGTGGGAGCGCGCGGCACGGGGCACCGACGGTCGGGTGTATCCGTGGGGCCGGGAGTACGAGCAAGGGATGGCCAATATCGACGAAACGCACGGCGACGCCGGCCCCCATGATCTGGCGCGGACCAGCGCTGTCGGCATCTATCCGCCAGGCGCTTCGCCCGACGGCGTGCTGGACCTCGCCGGCAATGTCTGGGAATGGTGTCTGAACGAGTACCATTCCCCGGAACACATCCAGGCCAACGGTGCCGAGTCCCGCGTGGTGCGCGGCGGCTCCTGGTTCAGCGTCCGGGACTTCGCGCGCGCGGACCTCCGCGACCTCGACCACCCGCATTCCCGGCTCGACCGCAACGGCTTCCGGGTGTTGTGCGCGTCCCCCATCCGCTGACCACTGATCCGCTGGTCACTGGACGCTGGATTCGCTGTGCTCTTTACCGCGCGCAGCGCGGTTACGCGCATTTTCTTGTAGGGTGGGCAAAGCGACAGCGTGCCCACCAGAGTACGCGCCTAACTCATGGAAAGATGGGCACGCTGCGCGTTGCCCATCCTACGCCAGCTAAACGTACATGCGGTCACCAGACGAAGCGTCGGAGAACCTCCTCGCGCAGTCCCCAGCACGTAGCCTGGATGCAGCGCAGCGGAATCCAGGTCTTGGCGCCTCGGCAACGCCGCAACCGTGCCCTTGTGCGCGCAACGGACCCCGGATTCCGCTTCGCTTCATCCGGGCTACGCGGCTGTGCTCTGTACCGCGCACAGCTTGACCACGGCGCCGCGGTCGCGGCCGATCGCGTAGCTTCGCCGATCAGTATGGGTCGGGATCAGTGAACACGGCGCCAACGGAATCGGCGCTCAGAACCCGCTCCGCCCAGGCATTGAGCTGCTCGGTGGAGGCCCCGGCCATCTTCTCCCAGGTTGCATCATCGACGACGCCGAAGCGACTCGCGATCAACCGCCGCAGCAGGGACTCCGCGTTGGCGTGCGCGCCTTCGGCGGTGCCCTGTTCAAGCGCTGCCTTGCTCCATGCCCTGCATCATCCCTCGCTCTAGTCCGATACCGTAGGACGGCAGCTTCTCGATCTCGATTTCAAGCATTTTCTCTTGCT
>CALOBA010000004.1:0-18962 GCA_942491465.1 uncultured Gammaproteobacteria bacterium | reverse complement strand
ACATGGTTGAAATCGCCGATGTCCTTATCCACCTCCTCCTGTAGCGGGTCGCGGACTGCCTAACGCCGATGACGTCGGCGAACGGCCGACGTCCTGCCCCGCGAGCCGGCTTCGCCAGACCGTCATCCTGCCAGGGTCCATGCAAATGATCAGAGCCCATTCCCAACGCGCCCTGCAACCGTACTCGGCGCAGGTGCAGATCGCCGAGTCCGACCAGGCGCGGGCCGTCACGCTGGATGGCGAGATCTGGGAGCTTCAGCACATCTACTCCACCGGGTCGAGCAGGGAGCGGGGGCCGGCGGGGGACGCGCGACGCTTCCTACGCGCCGGACACATCCGCCACCGCGATCTCGGCGACGTGGTCAGGACCGGGACGGTGCAGGGTGAGCCGGTGGACGATGGCCTACTGGAACTGGTGGGCTTCCTGGCCGAGGCGCGGCTGCCGTTCCCGGCCGCGGATCGCTACGAGTATTGGCTGATGGACCCGAAGGATGACACCCCGCTGGCGCTGATCTTCTCTTGTGTCGACGCGATGCAGATAGGCTCGTTCCCGCCGATCACGGAGTGGACCGCCCTGCCCGCGGCACGGATGCCCATCGAGACCTCGGAGCAGGAACGCAGCCGCTCCTACGGGCCCGTGAACTATCGCCTGGAGCGTTGCGTCGCCGATCGGGCCGGCTCAAGACCCCGAGCGCGCTGGTTCACACGTCGGCCGGAGGATGCCCTGGACTTTCCGGCGTTGCTGCTGCGCGAAGACTGGGGGGATGCAGAGGGTCAGGACCTGTGCCGACGCTACCTCGATCGGCAGTCGCCAAGGCTGCTGATGCTGCATGGGATCAGTCAAGGCGACCGCGCCCGGCTGGAGCAGGCGGCGCGCGCCCATGCGCTGGATCTGGCACGCTTCTACCCGCTCTATCCGGCGGTTGCCGATCGGGAGACGGTCGACAAGATTCGGGTGGAGGCGCGGATTCGGATGGCCGCCGGAGAACAGGCGCATCGCGTCGGGGGGCTGGGGGCCATGACATCCCCCTGATTGGTCGGAAAAATGGCCAACCCGGCGTGGTCCTTCCCGGTTCCAGCATCCACTTCACCCTGGCGCGGAGATTTCAGGAATCTCACGCGAAGGCGCGAAGGAAGCCAAGCGCTTGGATAGGTTTTTCGTAACTTCTCAAAAAGTCGGGGACGGGTTGCGGCTTGAGCAGCGGCGTTTTGCCGCCGATTGGCCGCGGCGGCAACCTGCGGCAGTTCGGGGGCGGGACGCCCCCGCTCCGGGGATTAGGAGCAGCGGCGTCTCGCCGCTGAGCCGTTACTCCAACCGGCCCAGGCTCGCGCAAGCGCGACTGTATCCGTATCGTGCACGCATCGCTGTGGCGCAGGGGCAAAGCGACCCGAACGCTGGACATCTTAGAATCGGTTTAAATTTCATATCCTTATCATAAAAACGTCGGTCCCGATCAGCCTATCATTAACGCGGGTTATGATGTCCGAAAAAAGTATGACTCGCCGAGTATATATAGAAGTGCTTATACTTCGGGCCTCCTGCATCTAGTTGACGCCTAGTCGCCGGTGCATCTCCCCGCGGAGCCGTCGGTTATTTGCTCCCCGGACATTCGGTGGTTGGCATGTTGCAGGGTTGGGCCTGGCCGGGCCACATTTCCCCTGAGGTAATCGGAGTCACGATCTGATGAGTAACCCCTTCGCGGAGCTTTCGCTCACACCTGCCGTTATGCAGGGCTACGTCGTCTTGATGGTCCTGTTGGTCATCGGCGGCACATTGCTCGACGTTGTACACAAAAAGAGCGCCAAATACTTCTTCGAGAAAGGCAAAGCGCTGAAGAAGCTCGCCAAGCGCGAGGTCGGCAGCAGCCAGAAGATGGGCATGGCCGTCCACACCCTCGCCAATGAGGTGTTGGCATCCAGCGAGTTTGCCAACCCCGAGCGCCGAATTTCCCACCTGTTCACCATGTACGGCTTCATCGTCTTTGTGGTGACCACCGCGATCCTGATCTTCAGCCTGCCCGGCGAGAGCAGTGGCCTGGTCGGCCTCCTCTGGCATGCCGGCGCCCTGTCGATCTGCATCGGCGGCTACTGGTTCTGGCTGAAGATCCGCGCCGACGTCCGCTCCGAAGGCCACCAGTGGTACGACGTGCATCAGTCCGACCTGTTCATCGTCGCGCTGCTGCTGATGGCGACTTCCGCGCTGGTCTGGTCGTTCCTGGGCGGCGTTCCGCTGCTCGGCCCCCTGGCGTTCGTCGTGTTCATCCTCGCCGCCACCACGCTGTTCAGCACGCTGCTGTGGTCGAAGTTCGCGCACATGTTCTATAAGCCCGCCGCCGCCTTCCAGAAGAAGGTCGCCGTGGCCGACGGTTCTCGCGACAAGCTGCCCGAGATCCCGGATCTGACCAGCGCCGAAACCAAGCGGCTGTACCCGGACATCCCCGAGTACATGGGCGAGAACCCGCCGTACATGGGTCTCGGCATCAAGCGCGAAGCTCCGAACCACTACTGAATCTTGTTTCGCTGACTGAGGTCACGAAGAGGAACCGAACATGCCAACTTTCGTCTATATGACCCGCTGCGACGGTTGTGGTCAGTGCGTCGACATCTGCCCGTCGGATATCATGCATATCGACCCGGTGGTGCGCCGTGCGTACAACATCGAGCCGAACATGTGCTGGGAGTGCTACTCCTGCGTCAAGGCCTGCCCGCACAACGCCATCGACGTGCGCGGCTACGCCGACTTCGCACCGCTGGGCCACTCCGTACGCGTCAATCGGGATGAGGAAAAGGGCGTCATCGCCTGGCGCATCCTCTTCCGCAACGGCGAGAAGGATATGAACCTTCTGGCACCCATCACCACCAAGCCATGGGGCCAGCACATTCCCCAGTTGGCCGACGCCGCGGCGCCGAGCCAGGACATGCGCGACAGCCAGCTGCTGTTCAACGAGCCGAAGTATCTTCGCTTCGATGAAGGCGGTCTCCACACACTGAAGTCGAACGGCCTCAAGATGCAACTCGGGGGTTACGAATAATGGGCTACAAGACAATCGTTGAAGACGGCATCGACGTCCTGGTGTGCGGTGCAGGTCTGGGCGGCACCGGCGCGGCCTTCGAGGCGCGCTACTGGGGCAAGGACAAGAAGATCGTCGTTGCCGAGAAGGCGAACATCGACCGCTCCGGTGCCGTGGCCCAGGGGCTGTACGCCATCAACTGCTACATGGGCACCCGCTTCGGCGAGAACAACCCGGAAGATCACGTCCGCTACGCGCGTATCGACCTGATGGGCATGGTCCGCGAGGACCTGCTGTTCGACATGGCCCGCCATGTCGACTCGACCGTGCACCAGTTCGAGGAGTGGGGCCTGCCGCTGATGCGCAACCCCAAGACCGGCGCCTACCAGCGTGAAGGTCGCTGGCAGATCATGATCCACGGCGAGTCCTACAAGCCGATCGTTGCCGAGGCCGCCAAGAAGTCCGCCGACAAGGTCTTCAACCGCGTCTGCGTCACCCATCTGCTGATGGATGAGTCGAAGGACAACCGTGTGGCCGGCGCCGTGGGCTTCAACGTCCGCACCGGCAACTTCCACGTCTTCAAGTCCAAGACCGTGGTCGTCGCCGCCGGTGGTGCCTCCAACATCTTCAAGCCGCGCTCGGTGGGTGAAGGTGCCGGTCGGGTCTGGTACGCGCCCTGGTCCTCCGGCTCCGCCTACGGCCTGATGATCGGCGCCGGCGCCAAGATGACCCAGATGGAGAACCGGATCGTCCTCGCCCGCTTCAAAGACGGCTACGGTCCGGTCGGTGCCTACTTCCTGCACCTGAAGACCTACACCCAGAACGGCATGGGCGAAGAGTACGAGTCCAAGTGGTTCCCGGCCCTGCAGGAGATGGTGGGCACCCGCTATCTGGACGTCGAGGCCTCGCACCGTACCCATCGGCCGATCCCGACCTGCCTGCGCAACCACGCCTTCCTGAACGAGGTGAACGCCGGTCGCGGTCCAATCCACATGGTCACCATGGAGGCCTTCCAGGACCCGCATCTGGAAGAGATCGGCTGGCACAACTTCCTCGGCATGACCGTCGGTCAGGCCGTGCTGTGGGCGGCCACCGACGTCAACCCGAAGTACGAGAACCCGGAGCTGACCACCTCCGAGCCCTATGTCATGGGCTCCCACGCCACCGGCTGCGGCGCCTGGTGCTCCGGTCCGGAGGACCTCTCCCCGCCGGAGTACTACTGGGGCTACAACCGGATGACCACCGTCGAGGGTCTGTTCGGTGCCGGTGACGCCGTGGGCGGCACCCCGCATGCCTTCTCGTCCGGCTCCTTCACCGAGGGTCGTCTCGCCGCCAAGGCTGCGTGCAAGTACATCGACGACGGCAAGGCGGAAGGCATCCGCATCTCCGAGGATCAGATCAACCGCCGCAAGGAAGAGGTGTACAAGCCGATGGAGCACTACAAGGTCTATCGCAACGAGATCACCGCGGGCTCGGTCAACCCGAACTACATCAACCCGCGCCAGGGCCTGGATCGCCTGCAGAAGCTGATGGACGAGTATTGCGGCGGCGTCACGGTCAACTACATGACCAATGAGAAGCTGCTGCACATCGGCCTGAAGAAGCTGAAGCTGCTGGAAGAGGATCTGGAGAAGATCGCCGCGGAGAACGTCCACGAGCTGCTGCGCGCCTGGGAGCTGAAGCATCGTCAGCTGACCTCCGAGTCGGTGATGCATCACACCCTGTTCCGCAAGGAGACGCGCTGGCCCGGCTACTATTATCGCGGTGACGCGATGAGGGTGGACGACGACAACTGGCACGTGCTGACGGTGTCCCATCGCGACCCCAAGACCGGCGACTACACCATGGAGAAGGCGCCCTGCTACCACATAGTGGCGGACGAGTAATCCGGTCCTGAGGCATCGGGCCCCCGCGGAGCGGGGGTTCGGCCTTTTTCCCGATCCTGATTTGCAATGAATATCATCGATTTATCCGACGACGAACTCGGCGAGATCGCCCACCCGATGTGGGACGATCTCATCAAGTTTTCCAACAAGGGACAGTACGGCAAGTTCATCAGGAAGTTCTCCTACAATCTGCTGCTCGGCCTGAACGAGGTTGAGCTCGGCAAGCAATTCGCCCACAGCGAGCTGGCACGCGGCTTGGTGGAAGAACGCGACTTTCTCGGCTTCATCCGCCGTGGCGAGCACGTCACCTGCCTGTATCGAATCCGCAGCAGCAAGAAGGAAGGCGAGTGGCTCGGACGCATGGTCCTCGGCTACGAAAAGGGCGAAGTCCGCATCTTTGCCGCATCGATCTTCTAGCGCCATGAAAGAGACGATTCAGCTCAATAAATACGTCGAACTCACCTACAAGGTGATCGATGCCAAGACCGGCAGCGTGCTGACGGCAGTCGAGTTTCCGCTGGGCTATGTCCATGGCGTGAACGAGGTGCTTTCGCCTCAGGTGATGGTCCAGCTCGAAGGCAAGGCGGCCGGCGACAAGATCTCGGTGGACCTGGATTGCAACGCGCTGTTCGGCCCCAGGGATGAATCAATGGTCATTACCGACTTGATCGAGAACGTTCCCGAAGAGTTCCGCGAGGTCGGGATGAGCATCCTGATGGAGAACGAGCAGGGTCAGACCAAGACCTTCATCGTCACCAGGATCGACGACAAGACGCTGACCATCGACGGCAACAACCCGCTTTGCGGCCGTCAGGTGGTGTTCGACTTGGAGATCCTGACGGTGCGCGCGGCCTCGGAGGCGGAGATTGCGGCCGGAGGCAAGGTGGAGAAGACCCCGGATGTGCCGGGCGCCAGGAAGGTCCCGATCTAGCACGCGGTCGCCCCGTGCACGCCGAACCCTTCAGCCCAGGTAATCCATCATGCAGCTAAACCTCGACCCGTCCGTCTTCGAAGAACAACAGGCCCTCCTGGTGCGCGATCTGGTTGAGAACATCCGGGTCAAGCTGCAGGAAGCCGGCCTGGAAGGCAATACCCTGGCCGACGTCACCGCGGGCGTCGCATTCAGTGTCGCCAGCATCATCGACGACACCTCGGCGATCGAGATCGACGGGACCGAGGTGCATCCGTACTTGGCGTTTCGCACGGCGGATGACGCGCTGACCCACTGCGGCGAGAACGCGTACACCCACGAATTTGTGTACGACGCGGTAAAGCAGCTGTTCGGTACCTAGTGATCGGCATTGAACATCGAAATTCGAGACCCTCGGTGAGCGCGCACCCAATCATTGGCGCGCTCGATTCAGCCATCGTGGCATGTTGACAGAAGGTGACTTATGAGCGAGCAACCCAAGACCCGACCGAAAGTTCCGGAAGGTAAGGCGCGGTACTATCGGACCAAGCAGATGGAGCCCAATGAGAAGGGGTTCGTCGGCTATCAGACCATCTGGGACGATCTCCAGAAAGAGGTCGAGTACAAGACCCCGAAGCAGCCCTAGGCCGCTCGTCGGCCGCGGGCTCGGTGGAGCCCCGCGGCCGAGACGCGCCGTCAACCAACAGAGCTACGCCATGCATCGCATGCTCATCACCGCCACCCTCGCCGCTGCGCTGGCGGGCTGCGGCTCGGACTTGGTCGCCCCGGAAGGCTCGGCCAGCAACGCATTCCTCGATCAGGTCGACCGCGCCTGCGGCGATCTCAACGTGGGCGCAAGCTCCATCCGCTACCTGCTCGATGAGGACAGCAACGATCTGACCTTCCTCGACGAGACCGGCAAGCTCTCGGATGGCCGCGTCTCAGCGGAGGGCTATCGCCAGATGATCAACAGCTTCTACCCGGCGGGCAACAACGAAGCCGCCATCAATTGCGTGCTTGCCCAGCTGAAATAGCCCGAACGCTGCCGCCGGGCCAGCCATCGGACCCCAACAATGTTGTTTGCGCGTGACGCACTCGTTTCCTCGGCCCTCACGCGCGTTTCGCTGCTGATCGCCGTCGCGCTCTTCCTGCTGTTTCCCGCCGCCGCCGGCCTGGCCGCCGACCGACCCGACGTCCGCTCGGCATCGGTCTTGGTGATCGACGAACTCGGCAATCGCCTCTACGGCAAGAACACCAGGCAACCCAGGCCCATCGCCTCCATCACCAAGCTGATGACGGCGATGGTGGTGCTGGACGCAGGCCTGCCCCTCGACGACCTGATCGCCATCACCGAGCAGGATCGCGACCGGCTGCGCCACAGCCGCTCGCGGCTGCGCATCGGCGAGGCGGCCCTGTCGCGGAAGGATATGCTGACGGTGGCGCTGATGTCCTCGGACAATCGGGCCGCGGCGGCCCTCGGCCGCACCACCTTTGCCGGCGGCACCCCGGTTTTCGTCGACGCCATGAACCGCAAGGCGGCGGCGCTGAAGATGTGGGACAGCCGCTTTGCCGACGCCAGCGGCCTGGATGCCGGCAACCAGTCCACCGCCGAGGACCTGGCGCGGATGGTGGAGGCCGCCGGGCGCTATCCGCTGATCCGGGCCATCACGTCCACCGGCGAGACGACCATGCAGCCCTTCACCGAGCGCGGCCCCCTGCCCTACCGCAACACCAATCCGCTGGTGCGCAACGCCGAGTGGGAGGTCGAGGTCAGCAAGACCGGCTACATCAATGAGGCCGGCCGCTGCTTGGTCATGCAGACGCTGATCGGCGGCTACCGGCTGCGCATCGTGCTGCTGGGCGCGTCTGGCAAGTACACGCCATTTGCCGATGCCAGGCGCCTGCGCGACTGGCTTCGGGCCGGGCCATTGAACCCGGAATCGATCACCGCATCGCGCTGGTCGAGCTGGGAGTGACCTTGACTTAGCGCGACGGCGCCTCGGCCTGCACCGGGACGATGACCTCGTTGCGGCGCATGAAGCCCGGCGTGAACGGGTCGTTGTAGTAGGCATAGACCGGCGCCGCAGCGGCCGCCAGCCCCCGCGCGGCCATCCATGCCAGCAGCGTTGCCTCTTGTTCGGCGATGAGCTTGTCGTCGGTCCGGCCGCTGAAGCGCACCACGGCGCTGCGCCGCGCCGGGATGCGCTTGAGCGACACCTCGGCGTTGGCCGGGGCCGGCAGCTGCTCCAGGTCGTATTCGGCGGGCATGATGAAGCGTACCGCCCAGCCGTCGCCCCCGGTCCGCGACTGGGTCACCGGGGCCGTCATCGCGATGCGGGCGTCCGCGGCCAGGGCGTCGGCACGCTGCTGCTCCACCGGTGCGGTCATGGCGATGCGCTCGCCGTCGCGCTCCTTGGCGAAGATATAGCGGGCCAGCGGACCGAAGCCGGCGCTCAGGGCCTCGCCGCGCACGCCCTCGCGGCTGACCTCGGCGACGACCATCGACGGATAGTCACGCAGTTCGAATGCACCCTCCTGCTCGACGACGCTGTAGTCCGGCGTCTCGACGTTTTGCACAACGAAGACGAACACGGCCATGCCGACGACCCCGAGCAGGACCAGGGCGGCGATGATGATGATTAGGATCTTCATAACAATTCGGTCTCAACCAAGGACCCGCGCCGGCGCCGCCCGTGGCGGACCAGACCGAGCACGGATGCGTTGAAAAGGTGCCTCAGCCGGCGTCCAACGGCTGCGGCCGCGGTATCAGCCAGCCGGCGATCAGCACCAGAGCGATCCCGATCAGCGACACCCAATACCAGCCCGGCAACCGAGTCCCTCCGAAGGCATAGACGTCGCCGGCGCTGATCATGACCCCGTCGTTGGTGGGCACGATCCAGCTCACCCCGTAGCGCGGCTGATGGGCCGCATCATCGGCGGCGGTCAGCGCGCCGCCGGCCGACAGGGTAGCCCCGTCCTCGTTCAGATCGATCCAGTGCAGCCCATCGTCGCTGCCGACCCAGAGCCGTTGGGGCTGGTCGGGGCTCTCCGCCGGCGCGCGATACAGCGACAGCATCCGTCGGCCCGCGAGTCCCGGCGAGAGCAGCGACCATTCCTGCCCCGGCTCGGCCTGCCAGTAGAGGCCGTTGTCGGTGCCCGCGAGCATCAGCCCGCCGTCGGTCTGTGCGAAGCTGAACACGTTGACCCCGTCGGGCAGGCCGGCATTATTCGGCCGCCAAGTGCCGTCCGCCGCCGACGCAGACAGCGCGCCGGCACCGACGGTGCCCGCGTGGAGCCTAGCCTCGCCGTCGCGGCGCTGCGCGAACAGGCTGTAGATGTTGGTGTCCGCCGCGGCCTGCAGCCAGCCGCCGTCGGCGAGCAGGCGCAGGCCGGTGCCCGTGCCCACCAGCAGCCCGGCATCGGTCTCCAGCAGGCTGCTGATCCGCCCGGTCAGCGGCGGCGTGCCGAACGGCAGCGAATAGAGCCCGTCGGCGGTGCCCACGGGTTTCTCACCCGGCACCGGCAGCATCGCCGTCACCGGCTGGCCACCCAGGTCGAGGGGGACCGGCTGCCAAACCCCCTGGCGCAGATGCCAAACCTCCCCGGCCTGGGTACCGGCATAGACCGAGCCGGCACCATCGGTGATCAGGTCGGTTACATGGTCGGCCCGGGGCGGGTCGTTCTTTGCCAGGTGCACGCCACCGGGCAGGAAGGGACCGGCGATGGTCATGACCAGGCCGATCACGGTGAGCACGAGTGCGAGGGTCTTTCGGTTCTTCATCAGTCTCGTCGGGTTGTGTGGATCTGCGGCGACCGCGCCGCGAGGGTCGCCTTGGCGGGGGCCATGCACGCGGGTATCTAGGATCTCGAAAGCTGCACGCGGCCCCGCGGTTAGGTCCTTCAGATGGGGACGCCGACGCCCATCCACACCCGCCGCAATCAGCCGCCGGACTCGATTCGGGGGCGCAGGTGCCAGACCGATTCGGTCAGGGCCGTCAGCCCGCGGCGGCGGAAGCCCGGGGCCTCGGCGAGGGCGTCGATGGTATCGAGGTGGTCGATACCGTAGCGCTCGGCAAAGCACTCGGCGACCTCGTCGGCGTGGACCGAGAACGGGGGTCCGCGCATCTCGCGCTGATCGTAGGCCAGCGTGATCAGCAGCATCGGCGCCTGCGCTGGCGCGATCGCCTTCAGGTGCTTGGCGTAGGCCGGACGCTGGGCCGGCGGCAACGCGATCAGCGAGGCGCGATCGTAGACGGCGCCGACGTCGGCAAGCTCGGCGCTGGTCAGATCGAAGAAATCGCCGCAGAGCACGGTCAACTCATCGGCCTGCCAGCGCTGAAAGCGGCCGACCTTGGTCACCGTCGGCGACAGCTCATGCTGGGCGAACAGCTCGCGGACGGCGATCTCGCTGATCTCCACGCCGAGCACGCGATGACCCTCGCCGGCCAGCCAGAGCATGTCCATCGTCTTGCCACACAACGGCACAAACACCCGCGCCGACGCCGGCAGGGCCAGCGCCGGCCAATAGCGCAGCAGGTGGGTGTTGATCTCATCCAGGTGCCAGCCGATCTCGCCGCGCTCCCAGCGGGCGTGCCAAAATTCGGGGTTCATGGTTGCGGTGCGCTCCTGTTCAATACCGGTCAATCGCCATGCGATCCTGCGGATGCAGGACCAGCGAGCGGGCTTCCAGCAGGATCTTACGGCCGTTCTCTCGCCCGGGGCATGACTATCCGTCGGTCGCCTGCGCCAGCTCCAGCTCCAGCGCGGCATCGGCCCGCTTGCGGATCAGGTCCAGCGGCTCGTCGCGACAGATGCGCCCATCCTCGTAGACCAGTTCCAGCGCCGATTGCCAGCCGTCCGGGAGCGGCGCGTCCTCGCGCTGGGTGCGCCATTCGCCGGTGTCCGACCGATGCAGCAGCTGCTGGCGACCGCCTTTGGACGCCTTGCCGGGGTCGGTGCGCGGGTTCTTCTGCACGTCGTGCCAGCGCCCGTGGCGGCGGATGGCGCAGGCCTTGAGCGCGAAACGCTGGGTGTCGCGATGCAGCTTCTGCAACAGCGCGCCGCCGGCGCCGAAGGCCAGATTCTCCGCCGAGAAGCCCGCCGCCTCGCTCTCGGCCAGGATCTCGCCGATGGCGTCGTAGTCGATGCCGTCGCCCTGGATGACGCGCACATGGCGCAGCACCTTGAAGCCCTTGGCGTTGATGTCGGTGCCGTAGTGCTCGGCGAGCTGCTCCAGGGTCTCGCGCACGATCGTCGGCGGGTGGCCGGAGTCCGGGCGGATGACCAGGGTGGCCCCGGAGGCGATGACCTGCTCGCGCAGTTCCCGGCCCCAGTAGCCGATGGCGCGGGCCAGATCATAGGAGTCGGACACCACGGCGAGCAGCCCGCCGGGACGCGCAAACCGGGTCAGCATGTTGCGATAGGCGTCGATCTCGCACGCCTCGCCCCAGGCGGTGATGGTGGAGTGCTCGGCGGCCGGGATCGAGAATGCGGCCATGGCGGCGTCGTAGTAGCGATTGGCCGCGATCACGCCGGGCACCGTATCCGAGCCCTGGAACGCCACCAGATGCGCCGCCCCGCCCAAGGCCGCGGACTCCAGCGAGCTGACGCCGCGGGCACCGAAATCATGCAGCATGAACGCCACCCCCGCCGCCGACTCGGCGGTGCGCTCCAGCGCCCGGCGCAGCATCAGCTTGATGTGCCAGCTCTGGGTCGCGACCGTGGTCGGGTACCAGAGGGCGCGCAGCAGTGCGGTCTCGATGTACTGGCCGATCCAGGGCACGGCCGGGTCGGTGGATTCGATGGTCGCCAGCGCGTTGCGCACCGGCACCAAGGCGCCCTCGGCCACGGCACGGATGCGCACCGGCAACAGGCCCCCGTGGCGCTCGACGATGTGCTCCCAGCCCGCCCGATTGAAGACCGAGCCTGGCATGTGGGCGCTGTAGAAGGCCTCGGCCTCGTCGATCATCGCCGGCGTGATCGGCCGGGTCATGTACTCGCGCAGGAACATCTGCAGGCCGAAAAAGAGCGTCTGGGAAAAACGCCCGCCGCGGGACTCGACGTAGGCCTGGATGGCCTCGGTGCCCGGCGGGAATTGCAGGTGGTGCGACTCCTTATAGGAGTCGGTGTTCAGGATGAAGTTGTTGCGGATGCCATCGAAGGTATGCATGGGTCTCTCCCGTTGCTGCCGGGCTCCCCGGCCTGTTGTCTGGTCTTGCCTGGCGGCTGGCGGAACATGACCGCTGGCGCGAAGGGCATCGGAGGATCATTCCGACCCGACGCAGGCTGCCGCCGAAAACGCCCCGGTATCCCGGCGCGCGGCGGGTGCCTGGATGTCATGCACATCCTGTTCCAATACCCTTTATATCTTTGCGGTGAAGAACGGACACGCCGGCAAGACACGTCAGGCCTTGCCGAGCAATGCCTGGATGATGTGAAAGTGATCCTCGAACAGCCGTGGCTCCAGTGATTGCAGCTCGGCCAGCGAGACCCAGTGCGCCCTGCGCGCATCGCTGCCGCCCTTGATCCGCGGCAACGGCCCCGGGCGCAGCATGAACAGGTAGGCATCGGTGATGGTGCGCCCACGCAGCGATCGCAGCGGGTCGTCGTAGCGCTCGCGAGCGCGGATGCTGCCGCGCAGCACGGCCTCGGGCACCTTGATGCCGGTCTCTTCGCGCAACTCGCGAATGACGGCATCAGCCAGGATCTCGTCGGCGCCAAGAAACCCGCCGGGCAGCGCCAGCAGGCCGCGTCCCGGCTGCGCACCTCGCTCCACCAGCAGAATATGGCCGGCCTGCAGCACCACGGCATCGACGGTCTGGAAGATCGGCGGATAGGCGAGCCCGTCGAATTGGGAGCGGTAGCGGCGGATAAACGCCCACTCGGCGCGCAGATCGGCCCAGGCGCCCACCTCGGTACCAATCCAGGCACGCAGATAGGCGGCGACGCCGGCGGGCACGGGCGCCGCATCGATGGCCGCGTCCAGCGCATCCTCGGGGCCGCCGAGCAAGGCGTCACGGATCAGCGTGGCGCTGAGGATGTCGACGGGCTCCACGGGCCGCAGCGGCCACTGCGGGAACAGGTCCAGATACTCCGAGCTGTGGTCCTTGCGATGGCCGATCAGCGCGATGCGCGCCCCCTCGCCGACGCTGGCCGTGGCAATCTCGGCCACTGCCTGCTGGACCGCCGCAACCCAGGCCGGCAGGTCGTAGAGTCGGTCGGCGACACCGGTGACCACGATGCGCTGGCGCAGCGGCTCGGGGACGGCCGCCTCGATCATCTCACGGCGCTCGGCGTAGCCGAACGGGTCGCGGATGTTGCGTGGCCGATTGATGGAGCCCACCAGCACCACCAAGCGATCCGCGGTGGTCAGGGCTTGACGGACGCAGGCGAGGTGCCCGTCGTGAAAGGGTTGAAAGCGGCCGATGTAGACCGCGAGGTCGAATTGGCTCATGGGAATCCCCCAGTGAGAGTGCCGGCGGCGCCGTCTATCGGCGCCCGTGGCGGTGAACCTCAATGCTGGAGTTTAGCCGCTGTTGGTGTCTTGTCAACACTAACCAAGCGGCACGATAGACCGATCCCCTTGCCCAGCAGAGGCATTATCAACGAACATGGGGCGGTCAGCAGCGGACGCGCATGCAGCGCGCCGGGATTTTCAGGTTGTACCGCCGTCAACCAGCCATCGATTCGCCCCACCATGATCACCTCAAGCCCTGCGCAAAAGCACCCCACCGGTATACCCGGAGTCGACGACCTCACCCTGGGCGGCCTGCCCGCGGGCCAAGCGACACTCGTCGCCGGCAGCGCCGGCAGCGGCAAGACCGTGCTGGTCAATCAGTTTCTGGCCCGCGGCATCGAGGACTTCGGTGAGCCGGGCGTGTTTGTGACCTTCGAGGAGACCCCGGCCGCGATCCTGCGCCATGTGGCCGGTTTCGGCTGGGATGCGGCGGGCTGGGAACGGAGCGGTCAGCTCGCCTTTGTGGATGCCTCGCCGCAGCTCGTCGAGGACGCCGCCGCCGTCGGCAACTACGACCTCTCGGCGCTGTCGCTGCGCATCCGCCGCACGGTCGAGACCATCGGGGCGCGCCGCCTGGTCCTCGACTCCGTGGGCGCCCTGCTGGCGCGCCTGCCCAACCCGACCCTGATGCGCAACGAGCTCAGCAAGCTCATCCTGCGCTGCCGCGAGATCGGCGTCACCACGCTGATCACCGTCGAGCGCACCGAGGAATACGGGCGCATCGCCCGCCACGGCATCGAGGAGTTCGTCTTCGACTCCGTGATCGTCCTGCGCCATCTGCTGCAGGAGGGCACCGTCCGACGCACCATCCAGGTGCTGAAGTACCGCGGTGCCGAGCACAAAAAGGGCGAGTCCGTCTTCACCATCGTGCCCGGGCGCGGGATCGTCCTGCCGCTGCTGCCGGAGCCCCCCGCCCAGCGCCCGCCCATCGATGAGCGGGTCTCCCTCGGTGTGCCGAGCCTGGACGCCATGTGCGGCGGCGGGCTGTTCCGCGGCTCGTTGACCCTGGTCTCCGGCGCCACCGGCACCGGCAAGACCCTGATCGCGACCCAGTTCCTGGGCGGCGTCGGGCCCCATGAGCGCGGCATCCTGGTGGCGTTGGAAGAGAAGCGCGATCAGCTGCTGCGCAATGCCCGCAGCTGGGGCATCGACTACCAGCGGCTTCAGCGCGAAGATCGCCTGCGCATCCTGCTGATCTCCCCGGAGAACGACTCCCTGGACGATCAGATGCAGACGCTGACCGAGCTGATCGCATCCTATCGCCCCGATCGACTCGCCCTCGACAGCCTCAGCGCACTGGAGCGGACGCAGCACCAGGCCGGCCAGCGTGATTTCGTGCTCCGGCTGGCCGAGCTGGTGCGTGAGCAACGGGTCACGTCACTGTTTACCGCCACCACCGCCGGCGTCGGGCCCGCACTTGCCTCCGCCGCAGGCCATCTGTCCTCCATCACCGACGGCGTGCTGCTGCTGAACTATGTGGAGGTCTACGGCGAGATGCGCCGCGCGCTGAGCGTGCTCAAGATGCGCGGCACCGACCACGACAAGACCATCCGCGAGATCACCATCGGCAGCGATGGACTGCATCTGGGCCGGCCGTTCCGCAACGTCTCCGGTATCATTGCGGGACAGCCGACGCTGGTGCGCACCGACGAGCTCGAGCGGATGAACGAGCTGTTTACCGACGAGGCGATCGAACCCTAAACCGGCGCCGCGACCTCTGCCCGGATCGGCGGCTGATTCGGTATCGGTATCGACAGCATCGTCGAACCGATCATTCTCTGCTGGACCTACCCACTATGCCCCTACTCAAGCTCGGCATCCCCAAGGGGAGCCTGGAAAGCGCCACCATCGACCTCTTCGCCCAGGCCGGCTGGCGGATCAGCCCGCGCTCGCGCAACTACTATCCCGACATCGACGACCCGGACATCCGCTGCGCCCTGGTCCGCGCCCAAGAGATGGCCCGCTATGTGGAAAACGGCACCCTGGACCTCGGCCTGACCGGGCTGGACTGGATCCTTGAGACCGACGCCCGGGTGGAGCAGATCTGCACCCTGACCTACTCCAAGGCCTCCAACCGGCCCAGCCGCTGGGTGCTGGTGGTGCCCGAGGACTCGCCGATCCAATCGGTGCAGGACCTGGCCGGCAAGCGCATCGCCACCGAGCTGACCGGCTTCACCCGCCGCTACCTTGCCGAGCGCGGCATCGCCGCCGAGGTGGAGTTCTCCTGGGGCGCGACCGAGGCCAAGTGCGTCGAGGGGCTGGTGGATGCCGTGGTCGAGATCACCGAGACCGGCAGCACCATCCGCGCCCACGGCCTGCGCATCGTCGAGGACCTGCTGATCACCGATACCCGGCTGATCGCCAACCCCGAGGCCATGCAGGACCCTGACCGGCGCGCGCGCATCGAGCAGATCGCGCTGATGTTGCAGGCGGCGCTGACGGCACGGCACAAGGTCGCGCTCAAGTGCAACGTTGCCACCGACAATCTGGACGCCGTCGTCGCCCTGCTACCCGGGCTGCATGCGCCCACCGTCAGCCATC
Organism: uncultured Gammaproteobacteria bacterium; assembly: GCA_942491465.1. Lineage (GTDB taxonomy): Bacteria > Pseudomonadota > Gammaproteobacteria > Chromatiales > Chromatiaceae > CALOBA01. The sequence continues at coordinate 3,098 of CALOBA010000004.1, read as the reverse complement.
TCTACGACCGCAAATGGCTGGCCGTGGAGAGCATTGTCGATGCCGACAGCGTGCGTGACCTGATCCCCCGGCTGCGCGCCGCCGGTGCCGAGGGCATCCTGGAATACGAACTGCGTAAGATGGTCTGAGCGCCCCGGCTTGCGGCAGGCGCCGACCCCTGCGGCCCTAAGGCGATTTCTGTCAACTTTCATACCATCTGACTTGTCTTGACGCCCGCCTTCGGCGTCGGGCTGGCGGTCACATAGCGAGCTATGCTCTCGCCAGCCCTCCTTGAAGGCGAACGTCAATCCTGCGTCATCTGGTATGAAAGTTTCCGGCAATCGCCCAAATGACCACCCTACCCGGCCTGTCGATGGCGCCAAGCCATTGTGGCAGCACAGCAACGTCGCCTATACTCGGGCGATCAGCACCGACGATTCTCCGCTCACGGTCGAACCCGCCGTCGCCGCGCCCGCCCTCATTCAGACAACATGTCCATGATGTTCAGCTCAAACCGCCCGTTATCCGCCCAGATCGCACGGTCGACCGGGGCAAAGACCAGCCGCAGGCCGTCTCTCGCACCGCTGCTGGTCACGGCCCTGCTTGCCCTCTCGGGTCCGACCGCGGCCGAAGACCTGTTGCAGATCTACGACTTGGCCGTGAACAGCGACCCGACCCTGCGCGAGGCCGAGCAGACCCTCTACGCCACCCGCGAGGAGAAGCCGCAGGCGCGGGCGCTGCTGCTGCCGGATTTCAGCCTTAGCGGCGACGCCCAGTATCAGAACGTCAAGTCCTGGGGCCAGAGCACGCAGGGCCGCTTCAACCGCAACGACACCTATCAGACCAGCGGCGCCACGGCGGTGCTGTCGCAATCGGTTTACAACCGCGCCAACTGGATCGGTCTCAGCCAGACCGACAACACCATCGCCCAGGCCGAGGCCCAGTACCGCGATGCCCAGATCGCGCTGATGGTCGACGTCACCCAGGCTTACTTCAACGTGCTCGAGGCGTCGGATAGCGTGCGTGTGCAGGAGGCCCTGGTCGCGGCAGACGAGCGCCAGCTGGAGCAATCCCAGCAACGCTTCGACGTCGGTCTGGTCGCCATCACCGACGTCAACGAGAGCCAGGCCGCCTACGACCGCTCACGCGCCAACCTGATCGGCGCAAAGAACGAGCTCGGCAACACCTGGGAGGCGCTGCGCAAGATCATCGGCCCCGTCCGTGTCCCCCTCGCCCGATTGGGTGACCGCCTGCCGCTGGCCCCGCCGCAACCCAACGACATGGATCAGTGGGTCGCCACCGCGCTCGCCAACAACTACAGCATCATCGCCGACAAGGAGGCCGCCGAGGTCGCGCGCAAAAACATCGAGGTGGCCCGTTCCGGCTACTACCCGACCCTGGACCTCAACGCCGGCTACGACATGGGCCGCTCCGGAGCCGATATCCGCACCGATACCGACAGCGCCTTCGTCGGCCTGACCGTCAACGTGCCCATCTACCAGGGCGGTGCCGTCGCATCAAGCACCCGCCAGGCCGGCCACAACTTCCGCGCCGCCCAGGATCGCCTCGACCAGACACGCCGGGCCGTGATCCAGCAGGTCAAGGATGCCTTCCGCGGCATCCTTTCCAGCATCAGCGACGTGCAGGCGCGGCAAGCGGCCATCGTCTCCGCGCGCAGTTCCCTGGAGTCGACCCAGGCCGGCCTCGAGGTCGGTACCCGTACCCAGGTCGACGTGCTCAACGCCCAGCGCAGCCTGTTCCAGGCCGAGTTCGACTACCTGGCCTCCCGTTACAACTACATCATCAACGGCGTCCTGCTGCACCAAGCCACCAGCACCCTGACCCGCGACGTCCTGGCCAAGGGCAACGCCTGGCTGACCAACGCGGATATGGTGGCGCCGCCGGCCTACTGATTTCGCGGCCCCCAAGTCCCACCAACGAGCGCCGACACCGAAAGGGGCAACGACTTCGATCCACTTGTGTTTGCGCGCCTTTCAGCGCGAGAGTAAGCGTCAATGTCCGGTAACAGCTTCGGCCGCAACTTCGTCGTCACCACCTTCGGTGAAAGCCACGGACCCGCCCTCGGCGGCATCGTCGACGGCTGCCCCCCCGGCCTGCCCCTGAGCGAGGCCGACCTGCAGCACGACCTCGACCGGCGCAAGCCCGGCACCTCGCGGCACACCACCCAGCGGCGCGAATCAGACCGCGTGCGCATCCTCTCCGGCGTCTTCGAGGGCCGCACCACCGGCAGCCCGATTGGACTCCTAATCGAGAACGAGGACCAGCGCTCCAAGGACTACGGCGAGATCGCCCGGCGTTTCCGCCCCGGCCACGCCGACTACAGCTACACCATGAAGTACGGCCTGCGCGACTACCGCGGCGGCGGTCGCTCCTCGGCGCGGGAGACCGCCATCCGCGTCGCCGCCGGCGGCATCGCCAAGGCCGTGCTCGCGGCGCTCTGGCAGGCGCGGGTCACCGGTTTTTCTGTCCCGGCTCGGCCCGATCCGCCTGCCGACCCCGGACCAGCCCGGCTTCGACTGGGCCCAGGTGGACCAAAACCCGTTCTTCTGCGGCGACCCGGCCGCCCTGGCGGCACTGGAGACCTACATGGATGATCTGCGTAAGGATGGCAACTCCATCGGCGCCGAGGTCTCCGTCGTCGCCGCGGGCATCCCCCCCGGCTTGAGCGAGCCCGTCTTCGACCGCCTCGACGCCGACATCGCCCACGCGCTCATGAGCATCAACGCCGTCAAGGGCGTCGAGATCGGCGCCGGCTTCGCCAGCGTCGAGCAAAAGGGCACCGAGCACCGCGACGAGATGACCCCGCAGGGCTTCCTCAGCAACCACGCCGGCGGCATCTTAGGCGGCATCTCCACCGGCCAGACCATCGTCGCCCGCCTGGCCCTCAAGCCCACCTCCAGCATCCGCCTACCCGGACGCACCATCGACCTCGACGCCAACCCGGTCGAGATCGTCACCAAAGGCCGCCACGACCCCTGCGTCGGCATCCGCGCCACCCCCATCGCCGAGGCCATGCTGGCCCTGGTCCTGGCCGACCACGCACTGCGCAACCGCGCGCAGAACGGCGACGTCGTGCCGCCCCTGAGGCCAATCGCGCC
>CALOBA010000003.1:0-24399 GCA_942491465.1 uncultured Gammaproteobacteria bacterium | reverse complement strand
AGGTCGAGGCCGCCACGGGCATCGAGGAGGAGGCAAGAACCAAGCTGGTGGAACTCTACCGCAAGGCGCTGAGCAACCTGCAGACGGCGACCGCGAACGCCCGGGCGGCGGAAGACTTCCGGCGGGCGGCAGAGACCGCCCCCGCCGAGGTGCACGCGCTGCGCGAGGCGCTGGACGCGGCAGACGCTACGCCGCCGGAAGACACCCTGGACCTCGACCTTTCGGCGCCCCTGCGCCAGGTCGAGCAGCTGCTGGCGAAGGAGAAGGCCGATCTCGCGGCGGTGGACGCCAGACGCGCGGACTTCGAGCAGCGGCTCGACGAGGAGGCAGCCCGCCCGGCGCTGATCCGGCAACGCCTCACCGAGGCCAAGCTGCAACAGGATGAGGTCGCGACCCAGCTGCAGCTGCCACCCCCCGCCGACGAGGGCCCGGCCACGTCCGAGGCCAGGCGCTGGGCGCTGGAGACCGGTTCCGATGCGTTGAGCGCCGAGATCAAACAGCTCGACCAGGAGCTGCTGAGTCAGCCCGCGCGGCTCGACCTGCTCAAGGCCAAGCGGGACAAGGCAACCGCCAGCGTCGAGTGGGTGGGTGCCCGCGTGCAGCTGCTCGAGGCGCTGGTCGGGCGCAAGCGCCAGCAGGAGGCGGAGCAGGCGCTGGCCGCGGCCGAGGCGACCCGGCGCGAGGCGCAGGGCAAGCACCCCTTGGTGCTGGGTCTCGCCGAGCGCAATGCGGCGCTGTCCGAGGCGCTGGTACAGGCGGCGCCAGGGCAGAATGCGCTGGCCGAACAGAAGGAGCAGACCGACAAGTTGGCGCGCCGCATCGAGACCCAGTTCAAGAGCGCCAGGGACACCGTCGCGATCGGCGGCCTGAGCCAGGAGCTGGGGCGGCTGCTCCAACAGCAGCGCCATGCCCTGCCCGACTTGGTCGACTACCGCCGCGCCGCCCGGGCACGGGAGGACACAGCCGCCGAGATCGGCGTGCGGCGCCTGCGCCACTGGGAGGAGGAGAACCGGCTGCTGGAGCTGGACGACTACCTGGCCGAGCTGATGGCCGGGGCGGACGCCGGGGCGACCGAGGGACCCACGCCACTGTTGCGCCGGCAGCTGCGCGAGCTCGCGGTCGATCGCAGGGAGTTGTTGGAGAAGGCCGTCGCGGCCGACGACGACCACCTGCGCCGGCTCGGCGAGCTGGAAACGGCCCAGCAGCGGCTGCTGGATGCGGTCGCGGACTACGACGCCTTCCTCGACGAGCACCTGCTGTGGGTGCGCAATACCTCGCTGTTCCAGCTCGACCAGGCCAGCGCCATGGCGGTGCAAATGGGGCGGGTCTTGTCACCCGCAGGTTGGCGCCAGGTGGCGCGGACGATCAGCTATCAGGCAACGCACTCCCCGATCTACGCCCTGCTCGCGGCGCTGCTCGCCCTGTCGCTGTGGGGCCGCGGGCGCCTGATTGCGATGATTCGGGGCCTGAACCACAAGCTCGGCAAGCCGACCACCGACCACTTCGGCTACACGCTCTTGGCCCTCGGCCTGACGGCGATCGCGGTCGCACCCTGGCCGCTGCTGGTGGCGGCGACCGGCTGGCAGCTCGGGGTGTCGGCCGAGGCCACGGACTTCACCACCGCGGTGGGTGCTGCGCTGCTCGCTTTCGCGATTCAGTTCTACTGGCTGCGCCTGTTCCGCCTGATCTGCATGAAAGACGGGCTCGCCGCCGCGCACTTGCGCTGGCCCGAGCCCAGTCTGCGGCTGCTGCGCTCGCAGCTCCAGCAGCTGAGCTGGATCTTCCTGCCTGCCGCGCTCGCGGCCATGGTCGCCACGAGACTAGATCCCCTCGACGCCGGCTGGGCGCTCGGGATGATCCCCTCGCTGATCGCGATGGGCTCCCTGGCCGTCGCCTTCGCGCGGTTGCTGCACCCGCGGCGAGGGGTCTTGGCGGAGTACGCGCGTCATCGGCAGCGGCGGACCTTCAAGCAACTGCAACGGCTCTGGTATCCGCTGCTGGTGGTCTATCCCATCGCGCTGGGGGTACTGGCCCTGTTGGGTTATCTCTACACCGCGGGCACCTTGACCGTTCTGCTGCTGGATACCGCCTGGTTCCTGGTGGAGCTGATCCTGTTGGCGGCGCTGGGGCAGCGCTGGCTGCTGGTCGCGCGTCGGCGACTCGCATTCGATGCGGCGATGGAGCGGCGCCGGGCCGAGAAGGCGGAGCGGCGCTCCGAAACCGCACCGCACGTCGGCGAGGAAGGCAGCTCCTTCGACGCCGAAGAGGCGGAGGTCGACCTGGTCGCCCTCAGCGACACGAGCCGCAAGCTGGTCAACACCGCCCTTCTGTTGTACGGATTCTTCGGTCTGTGGCTGCTCTGGTCGGAGCTGTTTCCGGCCCTGCGCATCCTCGACCAGATCACCCTGTGGCATCACACCGTCACGGTCGACGGCGCGGCGCAGGTTCTGCCCGTCACCCTGGCCAGTCTCGCGCTGGCCCTGTTCTATGCCGCCATCACCGTGGTGCTCGCCAAGCAGCTGCCGGCGGTGCTGGAGATCATCCTGCTCAAGCTCTCCGAGATGTCCGCGGGCAGCCGCTACACCGTCACCACCCTGACCAACTACGTCATCGTCACCGTTGGCGCCGCGCTGGTGTTTAAGACCCTCGGCACCGACTGGTCGCAGCTGCAGTGGCTGGTCGCCGCCCTGGGCGTGGGCATCGGCTTCGGCCTGCAGGAGATCGTCGCCAACTTCATCAGCGGCATCATCGTCCTGTTCGAGCGCCCCATCCGCATCGGCGACGTGATCACCGTTGGTGATACCGACGGCGTGGTGACCAGGATCCGCAGCCGCGCGACCACCATCCGCAACTGGGACGGCAAGGAGCTGCTGGTGCCGAACAAGGAGTTCATCACCGGTCGCCTGCTCAACTGGTCCCTGTCGGACCAAACGACGCGGGTCATCCTCTCGGTGGGCATCGCCTACGGCTCCGACGTGCGCCAGGCCATGCACCTGCTCGAAGAGGCCGCCCGGCAGAACGAGAACGTGCTGGAGAACCCGGCCCCATCGGTCATCTTCGAGGCCTTCGGCGACAACGCCCTGGGGCTGCTGCTGCGCTGTTTCGTCGACTCGACCGATCTGCGCTTCCCGACCATCAGCGCGCTGAACCAGGCCATCAACGACAAGTTCAACGCCGCCGGCATCGTCATCGCCTTCCCCCAGCGCGACCTGCATCTGGATACGAGCCGACCGCTGCAGGTGGAGCTGCGGCACACGGCCGGGCCGAGCCAGCCTGAGGGTGCGGGTGAGACATGAGACGGGAGGTGCGCGGGAGCGGGTCGGCTGCGCCGGCGGCCAACCGGCGGCGGCGAGTTGGATGCGCCGAGCGGCGGCGAGGCGGATTATCCGCGAGCTGCGAGCTGTATTCGGTGCATTTAGTAAATTCTCACCGTAATTCTCTGTCACCGTAATTCCCGAGGGGCGCCAATGTGCGCGGGCTGTTGACGAGTGGTTGATGGGGGCGAGTGATCTACCCCGCTGACCGGCGGCGGCGTCGGGAGCGCTGCCGGACGCTGGACCTTGAGGAAGCGGCCCGCGGGCCGCTTTTTTTCCCAGCACATCAACTACACTCTGCGGCAAAGCAACTTTACGAGACAGCGGTCTGCGAGACTGCCAGAGCGTAAGCAAAAGATGAACATGACCGCCGAGCAGATCACCTCGCAGCTCCACGCCGAGATCGAGCGAACCCCCGAGCGCTATCGGCCACTCCTGCTGCGCCTCGTCCACTCCTTCCGCGAAGGCATCGAGGATGACGAGCCGTGGCCGAGCGCCGCCGAGTCCTTCCGCGAGGGCTGGCGCGATGTCCAAGCCGGTCGTTTGCAGCCCGTTGACACCCTCTGGGATGGCATCGACGCCGACTAACGTGGCCACCATAGGGTACACCGATGCATTCAAACGGCAGCTCAAACGCTTAAGCCGCCGCTACAGACGAATCCGCAACGATGTACAGCCGATCATCCACCGTCTTCAGGCCGGCGAAACACCCGGCACCCGTGTACCCGGTGTCGATCACATCCTGTTCAAGGTCCGCGCCCCGAACACCGACGCATCGCGGGGGACCAGCGGCGGCTATCGGATCATCTACTACCTCACCAGGCCCGACGAGGTGCTTTTGATCTCAATCTACTCCAAGTCGGACCAGTCCGACATCTCCCGAGATGAACTGCTCGGCATCATCCGCGGGATGGACTTGACGGAGTCCGACCACCAATGACGTATGACAGCAGATGAACGCGCAGTCTCCTCCACGAGCGTCGGGTACCGACTGGGCTAGGCTCCGCCCAAATTTCGTATACTTTCATCGCGGTCGCCCAGATTTTTCGTGGTCTGTTCCGCATTTCCTTGTGTGTTCCGCCCACCATCGCTGAGTCTCCGGCTGGGGGGCACCTGCTCCGCGCTTAGCCTGGATTGACCTGCGTCCTCGCTTTAGACGTCCGACGGATCAGTACACTGTGACGCGAACGCTAAGGCCAACGAGAGGCTGATGTGCCGGTTGATATCAACTTTGAACGTATTCGCCCGTATCGCGGATCTCGCAACAACGGGTTCGAGGAAGTATGTTGCCAACTCGCAGGTTTGGAGCCTCCTTCGGACGATGCGGAATTCGTCCGAAAAGAAGGTAGCGGCGGTGATGCGGGCGTTGAATGCTACTGGCGGCTTGGCGACGGTACCGAGCATGCCTGGCAGGCGAAGTACTTCTTCAAGCTGGGAAAGTCCCAGTGGCAACAGATTGACGATTCGGTCGGAACCGCGCTGAAAAAGCATCGTGCTCTGCGCCGCTACACGGTCTGCTTGCCCATCGACCTTTCAGAACAGCGTGTGCAGAACACGTTTTCGCAGCGCGCATGTTGGGACTCTCGGGTTGCGAAGTGGGAAAAATGGGCAAGGGATCTTGGCATGCGGGTGGAATTCGGGCTTTGGGGGCAGCACGAACTCGTGACACGTCTGACAAGGGATGATCCTCAATACAGCGGTCGGACACTCTATTGGTTCGACACAGCAATTCTCGGAATCGGATGGTTCCGGCGGATGGTCGAGCACGCGATAGCGAACATCGGTGAGCGCTATACGCCGGAACTGAACATTGAGTTACCGATCTCGATGGTCTTCGATGGACTCGCTGTTACACCGCAATATCTACACAAGGTTGAAGTAGCACACCGGCATGTGCTAGACGCAGCCAGCAAGTTTGGGTCGCACCTGAAAGCCTTTTCGGGAAAAGAGAACAACGAGCTTCCGGACTTGCCAGGGGCATACGAGGAAAAAGCTCGAACCGCGCTTAACCGTCTTTCCGGGGCGTCAGCGACTGTTCGCGACGGACTACCGACACAAACGTTGACCGCAGCATGCGGGGAACTGCAGCAAGCGCTCGCCGAACTGGAACACAACTTCGCACCGTCTGTGGAGCGCCATCGCGCCGGCAACGGTTCTCCTGATAGTGATTCCCGTCGCGATCTCCGTCAATACCTCTATCGACTTGAATCGGCCCTCTCTGAATTCTCGGATTTCCTTGAGGGCAAGGAAACGTTGGCGGCCAACGCACGAGCCATCGCAATTACCGGCGAAGCCGGCGTCGGGAAGTCCCACCTGCTTTGCGACATAGCAGACAGACATCTAGCTGATGGACGGCCCGCTCTGCTTCTCCTCGGTCAGCATGTCGGAAGCGGTAATCCCTGGAATTTCTTCTTGTCCGAGCTTGATCTTCGGCGGGCCACAGTGGCGGAGTTCCTGGGCGCCCTCGACGCGGCTGCTGAGTCGGCACGCGTCCGTACACTGCTGCTGATTGATGCGATCAACGAGGGACCAGGGAGCGGGCAATGGCAGACTAGACTTCCAGGTTTTTTGCAGGAGGTCTCGCGGTTTCCGCATGTCGCTATAGCCATTAGTTGCCGGACGAGATACGACAAGCGCCTAATCCCAAGTTCCATTCCCGCCGAGCGACTGCTCAGGGTCACGCACACCGGATTTGCCGGATACGAGCACCGCGCGGCGGACATGTACCTCGGACGCCGGGGCATTGAGCGCCCAAGCGCCCCGCTGATGGCGCCAGAGTTCGCGAACCCGCTGTTTCTCAAGACCTGTTCCGACGCATTGGTCAGACGGGGCGAGACGGTTTTCCCGAAGGGTCTGCGGGGAATGAACCGGATATTCAAGTTTTACCTTGAAAGCCTTGAATCCGCGCTGTGTGAGCGGATGAACGTGGATCCTTTGGACCACATCGGGAATCGAGCCATGCTCTCCCTCGCCAGAGAGATGGCCGCTCAGGAATCTGAGTGGGTGCCTCGAGACAAGGCTAAGGCGCTCTTAGAGAAAATTGTCCCTGCCCAAGGTTACAGAGAAAGCCTGATCTTTCACCTTCTCCAAGAGGGGGCGCTGGCCGAGGACATGGTCTTTGCCGATAACAGTGAAGACTGCGCCACTGACGTCATTCGGTTCACTTACCAGCGCTTCAGCGATCATTACATCGCGGCCAAACTCCTCGACGACCATCTTCACCGTGAAGAGCCGGAAAAGAGTTTCGAGCCATGTTCGCCGATGGGGCGTCTGTTTGCCGATCCAGAATCGTGGCCGGAGCCGGGAATCCTTGATGCCCTGTCTGTTCAGATTCCAGAGCGGTGCGACCGGGAGTTGATAGCGCTGCTCCCTGAGCAGCACCGGGAGAACTGGCTCATAGAGGAGGCATTTATTGAGAGTATCCTCTGGCGCGATCCGGCGAAGTGCGGTGATGCAACGCTATATTGGTTGAATCGACTGCAGAGGTCGCGGCACGATACCGTCATTAAAGAGACGCTGCTCAGGATTGCCACTGAACCGGAGCATCCCTTTAATGCGGACTTCCTACACAGGAACCTGATGCGTCGTGAGCTCGCAGACCGTGACGCTTTCTGGTCAGTCTTCCTTGCCGAGCAGTTCGTCGATGACGCTGTCGAAGTGGAGACGAGTCCGATCAACGTGTTGATCAACTGGGCGTGGGATGCGGATAGCTCGAAGGTGGAAGACGATCGCGTACGACTCTGTGCGACTGCGTTAATGTGGTTCTTGGCCACGTCCCACCGGATTGTGCGCGACAAGGCGACAAAGGCCCTGGCGAGCCTGCTCGCGAAACGTCCCGCCCTACTACTGCCGCTGGTCCGCATGTTCGATCCCGTCAACGATCCCTATGTCCGCGAGAGGCTATACGCTGTGGCTTACGGCGTCGCCCTTCAACAGCACGGTGGACAACCGTTGAATGATCTGGCCAGCACGGTCTACGATCTCGTGTTTCGCGAAGGCTCACCGCCGCCGCATATTCTCCTTCGCGATTGCGCTCGGGGCATCATCGAGAAGGCAGAGGCCGTAGGCTGTCTTCCCGATTCCGTGGACCTAAACGTTGCACGCCCGCCTTATAGCAGCCCCTGGCCAATCGAGAATCCATCTGACGAGGAACTGGAGCAGATTGCGGGTGACGGCCATAGCGATATCGTCTCCTCTGTTTCCGGGTTCGGTGGCGACTTCGGAATCTACACGATGAACCGCGTTCACGATTGGTGCGAGACACCGCTCACAGAAGCCAAACCGCGCACGGGACTGGAACTGCTGACGCGCTTCTACGAGAAGATTCGTGAAACCGGTAGCCCCGAGCAGATCAGGTTGCTTGAGGAAGCGCTGAAGGTCGAGGAAGCGGCGGCGATTGAGGATGGGGTTATCCGACCAATTGTTGCGGGATTAGAACGCGAAGACGCAGGCACGTCTGGGACGAAGACCGATTTACGTGATCGGAACCTAGGCACCAGAACGGATTCCCGAATCCAGGATTTCCATGACGTTCGCGAGCGATCCAGGGAAGCTCGCAGGGCTTTCATGGATAGCCTTGCCTCCGATGATCGGGAGCATTTCCGTTGGATCGCCGGTACCGCTGATAACCGACCCGCCGCCTTCAGCCGCAAGTGGGCTCAGCGGTGGGTGTGCAAGCGAGCTTACGAACTCGGCTGGACATCTGGGAGGTTCCAGCGCTTCGAACGATCTTACGCAGGCAGGGTGGATCGTAGTCGCCCCAGTGTTGAGCGCATCGGAAAAAAATACCAGTGGATAGCGTTCCATGAACTGCTTGCTAGGCTCGCGGACAACCTTTACTTCAGCGGGAGTTTCGGCGAGAAACTCGTCCCATACGACGGGCCATGGCAAATCATGCGGCGTGATATCGATCCATCACTACTTATTCACCAAACATCTCATGGTGCATGGGACGTTTGGGAGGCCCCCGTCTGGTGGCGACCATTCGGATTGAGGCTTGAAGCCGCCGAACGAGAGAGACAGGTCGAATGGGTGCGGTCCACGGAAGATCTGCCGGACTTCCCGTCCCTTATCAAAGTGTACCGCCCCAACGATAGCCACACATGGTTAGTGTTGCAGTCGTTCTCGCACTGGAGAGAAGACTGGGGGCAAAATCACCATCGTGATCGAGATACACAGCGAGATTGCTGGTTCCGCGTCCAATCTTGCCTGGTGCGGCAAGACGATATTTCCAGGTTGACAGAGTCCCTCTCGGGACGAGACTTGAGGGACCCCGACCGATTCGAGTCGGCCGGCGGGTGGGGGGAGTTCTTCCTCGGTGAGTATCCTTGGCATCCAGCTTGCGGAGATTTCTCGAACCATTGGCGTGAGCCGGAGAGATTTTGGCGTCGGGGAATTCCCGTGCCTACGTTGATTCCCACGGCGGAGTATTCCTGGGAGAGTGGGAGCAAAGATTGCTCCATCGACCGGACCGTTAGCATCAGTATGCCGTCTGCGTGGTTGTGCCAGAAAATGGGGCTGCAGCTAATGGACGGACGCCGCATTATTTATACGGACAACTCAATGGAATGCGTGTTTTTTGATCCGTCCGTCTCCGACCCAGGCCCCTCGGCTGCCCTCGTCGAGCAAACCAGATTCCTATCTCTCCTTGATCGCGAGAATCTTGCCGTTGTCTGGATCGTCGCAGGAGAAAAGGGACTTTACGCCGAGAATCCAAGTGACTTCTGGGCTACGCAAGTCGTAAGCGGCGTCTATTTCAGTCAAGGCGGGAAAATTGTCGGCGAGACATGGAACGTGCAGGAAGGCTCGCGGTAAGGGGAAGCGAGCATCTGTGCGCGCATTTCTGAACGGTTGCCGCCAAGAGGGTCATTGCCGCCGGCCAAGAGGATCTTGTTCCGCACAGAAAGCGGGGTCTACCATCGAATTTGCAGGTAGCGGAGCCCCCCGCCAAGGGCGTATCCTGATGCCCGAGGCGGGGGTGTGGCTCTAGGGGTCAGCGGTCGGTTCGTCCGGTTCGCACGACTTGAAATGCCGCCTCCGCCTCCGTGCATCATCCGTGAATGTCGTCCGGGATGGTGCCGACCTTAGTTGGTTGTGGCTCTGTATGTAGACGAGACCGGCGGATGATTCCCCATTCTCTCGATCGAGTACGGAGCCCCCCATGCTTGTTCCGCCCAAACTCCAAGTTGCCGTCGACGTCGGCTGCCGCCGCCACAGCGTCGCCATCGGCCTGTCCAACGGCGAGTTGCTCGAAGCCTTCGACATCGACCACCGTCCCGAAGGCTTTGCCGACTTCTTCCGGCGCATCGAGCGCCACCACCGGCGCTACCCGGCTGCGCAGCCGACGGTCGCGATGGAAGGCTACAACGGCCATGCACGCCCGCTCGACACCCTGGTGGGCGAGCGCGGATGGCCGTTGTTGAACGTCAACAACCTCAAGCTCAAGCGCTTCAAAGAGATGTTCCCGGCGGCGGCCAAGAGCGACAAGATCGACGCGCAGCGCATGCTCGACCTGATGCAGCTCGGCGAGCAAATGCCGCAAGTGGAAAACAGGGACAGACCACGTTTTCTCCCTGTTATAAAGAGGAATTCAGGAAAGGGACGAGGATCTCTTGAGCTGGAGGGGTTTTTTGCACAAATCTCAGCGCTGTGCTCACCGGTCGATCTCGTCGGGATCTGGGTCAACACGCAATAGCCAGTTCTCCACCCTCAGATCAGGAACCCGCCGAAATTCCGCCTCGTTACTGGTGACTACGGTCAGTCCGTTTGCAACCGCATGCGCCGCAATTAGAAGGTCGTTCGCCCCGATCGGGGTGCCGGCTCGTTCCAGCACCGTTCTGATCTCGGCGTACTTGCGATCAACGGGCTGGTCAACGGGCAGGATATCCAAGGCGCCCAGGACGGCTTCAACCTGGTTAGTCAGTCGCTCCGAGCCCTTCTTGGCGGCACCGAAGCGCAATTCAGCGACCACGATGATGCTGGTGCAGACGCTGTCTTCTCCGCGCTCGGCGATGCAGTCATGGATGCGACCTGCCGGATGCCGCACGAGATCGGAGAGGATGTTGGTGTCGAGGAGATACAGCGGCTTTGCCATACTTGGAGCCCGCTACAGATCGACAGGCTCGGGCGGTTGATCGTCGATCGTCGGCAAGGTCTCGTCGAGCGGGTCGAGCGTTGCCAAGACGGCCAGCAGTCGCGGCGGCGGCACGGGCTCGATGATCAGCCGATCGCCGTCCTTGCGGATCAGGGCCTCTTTGCCCGGCAGTTCAAAGTCCCGCGGAATGCGGATCGCTTGGTTGCGACCGTTCGTAAGGCCCGGCCGGCCCCACCCCCCTTCCCGGGGTCCCCCCCCCCCGGGGCCCAATGCCCCCGGGGTCACGAATGTCACCGCGGTCAGGTCTTGTTTCTTGCGCGGGTCTCGCACCACGGTCCCCCGTTGTCCCCTCCCTCCCCCCACGCCCCGCGCCGCTCGCGTGTGCCGCGCCGTCCCCCTCCGTCGCGATCGCCTCCTCGTGATCACCCCGAGGCGCCCTCGGGGGGCTCCAGCGCGCGCGGCCGTTCGACGGGGTCCGGGGCGGCAGCTTCCGCCGCAGCGCTTCGACGAAGGTCTCAGAGCCGAGAAAGCTCGTCCATGGGCCGATTCCAGCCGATGCGGGCCGATGATCGCGATGACGGCGCAAGGCGCCGAGACAGGTACCGCTGGAGCGGCGCGACGATCACGGGTCGGGACCATGGCGACCTGGGGAAAACAGCTACACCGCAAGGCTCGATACTGGGCTCGCGGTGCACGACTACCCAGTCGGGATTCTCACCCGCTAGAACATGCGACCTTGCCAGGCCGCACTGTCCCTTGTTTCCCCCGGTCCCTGTTTCCCCCGCCTGTTTCCCCCGCTGCCGGAAACCACGCCGACCCCGTAGGATGGGCAAAGCGCAGCGTGCCCATCGGGCGCGGCACCCTGGCCGGGGCGTTGAACGGCGTTGAACAGCGGTCGACAAAGGACTAAGCTGCCAGCCTGCTGACCAACTCGGAGACAACGCCATGGCCACAATGACACTTTCGGCGAAACGGCAGGTCGTCCTGCCGGCGGATCTGTGCCGACAGATCGCCCTCTCTCCCGGTGCTCAGGTCCAGGTACGTCTGGCGGCGGACGGCAGCGCCATCCTGATCGAGCCCGTCGGCAAGACGGGCGGAAAACCGGCGTCGGTCTTGTTTGGCCGGGCCGTGCACCGAGGCAAGCCGGTGGCCATCGAGGAACTGCAGGGTTCCGTGAGCGCGGCGCGTTTGGCGCAGCGCCAAGACGACGCATGATCGCCTTGGATACCAACGTGCTCGCCCGCGCGATCGTCGAGGAAGCCGACGCGGACGCGGCCACGCTGGCGCAACAACAGGCCGCGCGGGCATTGCTCTCATCCGGTCAAGCGCTGTTCCTGCCGGTCACCGTGATCGAGGAGCTGGAATGGGTGCTGCGCGGCGTCTACGACCTGCCCGAGGCAGAGATCGTTGCCCTACTCGAAGATCTCTTGGCGATCGACAACCTGGTGGTCGATCGGGCTGCCGCCGTCGCCCGGGCGGTCGAGGGCCTTCGCCAGGGCATGGATTTCTCCGATGCATTGCACCTGGCGCAGGCCGGGCACTGCGGCCACTTGGCGACCTTCGATGCACGATTCCGCAAACTGGCCAAGCGACTGGAGTTGAAGCCGCCGGTCCTCGCGGCCTGAGTTGTCAGGGTATCGGAGGGCACGGGCGCTGGCTCGCCTCGGCGGGCGATGATCGTGTCGTGCGGCTCTGGGACCCGGGCAGTGGCGCCCTGCTGCACGCGCTGGAGGGGCACAAGGGCTCGGTGAGCGCGCTCGGGCGCAGGGTCTTGCAATGCCACATTCAGAGGAAGCAAGCAGAAAAGGAACCGGAGCCGTTACACGAAACGGCTCTTTATCAACGCCGTGGAGCAGTCGAGAGCGCAGTGCATTGCGGTACCGTTCGCTTAAATACGCTGATGGCCCAGGCACCCCTGATGCCGGTGATATGGCGATCAATGTGGTGTGGTAACGGGGCTCTGCCTCGATGCCTCGGTATCCCGACTTGACGGCTCCGCCGTTGACGCCAACGATGCGCGGCAAAGCCCCGGCACAAGACCAATGCCGTTAAGTTAAGCCGTGGGAGCGGCTTCCAGCCGCGACGGTCGCCGCGCGAGCCGAGTCGCGGCTTGAAGCCGCTCCCACAAAGCGCTCCCATCGCTCGCTAACTTTATGGCATTCGCCGAAGACGGCGGAGAGCTTATCGGAAAAGCGCGTGCAATCGGTGTCCTGCACCTCGTGCTCGCAACCTGTGGTCTCAATCCGCGGTCCGTCGCCATCATCGAGCCAAAGGCGTTGCCAGACGTGGAAGAAGTCGGCCAGCTCGGAGTAATGGACGTTGTCGAAGAACGGCGGGTCGGTCACCACCGCATCCACCGAGCGGTCCGGCAGGTCGGTCGCCGCGGAATCCCCCACCGACAGATAGACCGCGCCGGGCGGGAGCCCGTCGGCCACCAGCATCCCCGCCAGGTCCGACAACGCCGAAGCCACGCGACGCGGCTCGCGCTCCAGCAGGGTGCGCAGCGACGGTGGCACCCGTCCGGCCAACAGCAGCTGCTCGCTCGGCGCCAACAGAGTGCTGTGCCAAGATCGCCGAGGTCGAGGCCGCCGAGATCGGCGTGCGGCGCCTGCGCCATTGGGAGGAGGAGAACCGGCTGCTGGAGCTGGACGACTACTGCACCGCTGCGGAAGTCCCAAGACCGCCGGCATGCCCACTCGGTGCTGTGGGAGCGACTTGCGCGCCGCGGCGGTCGCGATTGCAAATCGCTCCCACAGCTGCGGGCGGTCTCGGAATTTTCGCGGCAAAGCACTACCTGGCCGAGCTGATGGCCGAGCTGATGGCCGGGGCGACCGAGGGACCCACGCCACTGTTGCGCCGGTAGCTGCGCGCGCTCGCGGTGGATCGCCGGGAGTTGTTGCAGAAGGCCGTCGCGGCCGACGACGAACACCTGCGCCGGCTCGGCGAGCTGGAAACGGCCCAGCAGCGGCTGCTGGATGCGGTCGCGGACTACGACGCCTTCCTCGACGAGCACCTGCCGTGGGTGCGCAATACCTCGCTGTTCCAGCTCCACCAGGCCAGTGCCATGTCGGTCCAGATGGGGCGCGTCCTGTCACCCAGAGGTTGGCGCCAGGTGGCGCGGACGATCAGCTATGAGGCGACGCATTCCCCCATCGTTGCCCTGCTCGCATGAAAGACGGGCTCGCCGCTGCGCACTTTCGCTGGCCCGAGGCCAGTCTGCCCCAGACCCGGGTCTGCCACACCCAAAAAAAGTCGGCGACCTGCCCGTCGGCGGCGGCGACGAGCTGAAACGCACCAATGAGATCGGGATGGCCGTCCCGGTGCTCGAACCCCTAGACATCGCCGGCAAAATCGGGCCATTCGGCATAGACGACCACGTTCTCGGCTTGCGGGGGTGTCGAAGCGCTACCGCACGCCGCTGCGCCGCAGCTCGTAGATCGCCACCGCCTCGGCCGCATGGTCCGCGGCGGGGTTGCGGCTGCGGTGCAGGCTCACGGCGCGCTCGACGATGTTGTCGTCGGGGCGGTAGCGCTGGTGCAGGGCGCGATGCTCGGCGGCGGCGTCGGGCTCGCCGAGTTCGCCGAGCACCAGGGCCAGGTTGTGGTGGGCGGCGGCGGCCTCGGGGTCGACGGCCAGGGCCTGCTCCAGGCGTTGCCTGGCCCGCTCTAGCAACGCCAGCCGGGCCGGGCGACGGGCCTCGCCGCGCTCTTGGCGGGCGCGCTCGTAGAGGGTGCGCGCCAGCTCGATGAGCATGCGCTCGTCTTGGCTGAAGTCGAAGCCGCGGCGCCGCGCGGCGTTGAAGCGGGTCTCGGCCAGGGCCTGAAGGGCGGCGATGGCGGCGTCCAGGTCGCCCAGGTCGCGGGCGATCAGGCCGGTGTACCAGGCCGCGACCCAGGGCGGGGCACCCTGCTCGCGGGCGCGTTGCAGGGCCGCGGCGGCATCCATGAGCCGGCCTTCGCGGTAGAGCACCCGCACCTGGTTCATGGCGCCGTCGGGCCGGCCGAGCTGCTCGACCCTGCGAAACGCGGCCTCGGCCTGGCGCGACTCGCCGCGCTTGCCCTCGCGCAGCAGGCCGATGCCGTAGTCGTTCCACCGCTCCCAGGTCGCCAGGCCGCGGTCCACCGCATCGGCGGGCTGGTCGGCGACGGGCAGCTCCAGCCGGTCCTCGGCGAGGGTGGTGATCGGCAGGTCGTTGACGAAGGCCCCAGGCGCCCCGCGGTGCTCGCGCACATAGCGGTAGAAGCGGCTGTCGAACTTGCGGTAGCGCAGCGCGGCATCGATCTGGATGGGTCCGCGCACATCGTCCGGCACCTGGAAGGCGTAGTGAACGACGGCCGCCGCGCCGGGGGGGATCTGGTGGTCGTAGAGGGCGACGGCGATGTCCTGGGCATTGCGCCGCTCGATGCGGTTGCCGTGGCGATCGAGCAGATAGGCGTTGCCGTACCAGGCCCAGTCGTCGACGCGCCCGGCCGCATCCAACGCGCCGGAGCGGCCGATGATGCGCCCACCATCGCGCAGGGTCAGATCGAGCCAGACCTGGTTGGAGTCCGCCGTCCCTTGGGTGAGGTGATGGCCGATGCCCAGGGTGCGCACGACCACCTCCAGCAGATAGCGCCGACCCGGCTGCAGGGCCGGCAGCTCGGGGCGCAGCGGGGCATGCAGTCGCCCGTCGATGCGCCCGTCTTCCTTCAAGCCGAAGATGTCCACGCGGGCGGCGCGCTGCAGCATGGCGACCCGCTCGGCGTTCTCGTCGGCCGGCCGGCCCAGCATCGCCGGCACGGCGGTGTTGGCGGCGGCGAACAGGTGATCGTGCACCGCCGGCGCATCGGCCCCGGGCAGCTGCCGGGCCGCCGGATCAGCGGACGGCCGCGGCGGCATATGGCAGCCGTTGCAGCCGGTCTCGGCCCGCTCCGGGTAGTAGAAGCTGTCCACCCGATGGCCGGAGACACCGCTCAGACGGAAGCTGTCGTAGTGGTTCTGGCCCCGCAGCCAACGGTAGTGGTTCAACGCCTCGGGCAGGTGGACCTTGTGGCAGGCGCCGCAGAATGCGGGCTCGCGGTGCAGGGGCTTGAGCAGGCTGTGCTTGTGAAACGCCGGTTTGGCCTTGATCAGCTGGCGGTTGACGAAGCGCAAAAAGGGTTGCTCACTGAACGCAAACGGATACCGCGGCGGGTCCTCCAGCCGGTAGTCGCCGTTGCCGCGGGGGCTGTTGACGGCGCTGACCCCATGGCAGCCCAGGCAGGTGATGCCGGCATCGGCGCCGGGGTCGGCATCGGGGTCGTAGGCGGGATCATCGAAATGACCGCTGAGCAGGGGCACCTGGTCATGACAGACGGCGCACAGACGGGTGACCGCGACGTCGCCGTCGCGGGCGGCGACCAGATTGCGGGTGTCCTCGATGCTGAAGCGATAGGCCGGATTATTGAACGAACTCAGCCGATGCACGCTGCCGGCGTGGCGGGCGGCGATGTCGGCATGACACTCGGCGCAGACCTCATCGCGCATCAGGTGCTCGGCCGGGATGGATGCCGCCGCAGCGGCGGCGGGCACCTGCACCAACGCCGGCGAGAACCCCCGGCTCAGGGGTCGCGCCCCGCCCTGATCGGCACCATGCAGGCCGACCCCGACCGCGCCGGCGGCGACCGCGGCCAGCCCCCAGCCCACGCCGATGCGCCAGCGCAGCGCCGGACCCGCCAGCCGATGCAGGACGAACAGCCAGACCACCGCCAACGGCGCCAAGACGTGGACCCCGTAGAAGATCGCGCGCAGGGCGGGATCATTGACCTCGAACAAGCCGAATCGGGTCAACAGCACGCCGGACAGCAACAGCGCAGTCAACGCCGCATACAGCGCCATCCCGGCCCGCACCGCATAGCGGTTGGGGCGCCGCCGGGCGCGACGGAAGTGCAGCACGCCAAACAGCAGCGCCGGCACCAGCAGCAGGAGCCCCAGCCCCAGATGGAGTAGAAACAGGCCCAGATAGACCCCGTTCTGGAGCACCCGACCGGTCACCGCCTCGGCGACGGTCACGGCGACCAGATAGGCGGAGTCGATGACCAGCAACCCGAACAAGAGCAGGACCACCCACAGCAGACGGCGCAAACCGGGGGTCAGCACGGGACGCGGCGACGGAGACGACGGGGTGTGGGGGGCTGGCATCATCGAGGACCGACAGAAAGGCGATGGCGGGAGCGGGGGCTTCGGTCGCCAATTTTAGGCAAGCGCCACCCCCGTTGACCATGCCCCGGGCCAGCATCGCCCTTGCCCGGCGGTGCGCAAGCCCTCACCCTATCTATTTCCCCAGGGCGAACGATTGAAAAGCACACCGCAACGGCAACCGCGCCCCTGCAACCTCCACCGTATCCGCGAGCCAACGCCCATGAGCCAAGCCAGCCCCAACGATCTCTCCGCCGGCCCCAAGCACTGTGCCCGCTGCGGCGCGAGCTTCATCTGCAAGGTCGACGACCTGCCCCATTGCCAGTGCGTCAACGTCCCCGTCTCACCCGAGCTGCTCGGGACGCTGAAGGACGATTACAGCGATTGCCTGTGCTCACGCTGCCTCAAGGAGCTGGCGGGCAAGGAGCGCGACGGCGACCAGTTGCTCGAGCCCTGAGACGCCGCGCCTCAGGCGGCAGCGCCGGAATCAATCGTCGCCTTGCCGGCGTGCCGCAGCAGCGCCTCGACGTTCTCGCCATCGGCGGGATAGACCGCCCGACCGACCTTGAACCCGGGGCTCGGCAGCTGCGTATCCGGCGACGCTGCAACCCGTCCCTCAAGCTCGGCGATGATCGCATCCGCCTCGCCGGGCCCATGGGCGTCCTCAAGCAACACCAACAGCGCACCGTCGGCGGCGTGGGCGAGCAGGGACTCTTGGGGTAGCTGATCACGCAGCACGACGGCGAAGCGACCGATCAGATCCCGCTGCTGCGCATCCTCCGGCACCGACTCGGGCCGCAGCAGCAACAGGGCCAAGGCCTGTCCGCGGCGACGGGCGCCCAGCAGCGCCTGCGTGAGCAGGGCCGTGGCAAGCTCCGGTCCGGGCAGGCCGGTGTGCGCGTCGTACAGGGACGGGGCGCTCGCCGGTTCCGTACCCAGCCCGCCGCCGACCGCGCGGACCGTGCCGATGTAGCGACTGGGCCGGCCCTCGATATCGTCCACCCGAACCAGCTCCAAGCGCGCCGGGGCCGCCTGATCATCGGCCTGGCGACCGCGGACCTGGCCCTGCCAGCGTCCCGCGGCGCCGAGCTGGCGCTCCACCTCCCGTCGCCAGATCGGCGTTGCGGCCTCCGCCAGCATCCGCGCGATGTCCTTCCCCACCAGATCGCCGCCGCCATAGCCCGGCAACGCCGCCAGCGCCGGGTTGACGGCGATGACCCGCCAACGGGCATCGGTGATGAAGATGCCTTCGCCGGCGCCGCGAAACAGGATCGATGCCTCGCGCTGATGTTCGGCATCGCGCACCCGCTGCAGCGCGAGCTGGGCCATCCGCGCGAACTCCCCGAGCAGGTCCAGATCGGACTCCAGCGGCTCCAAGGGCTCGGACAGGAACACCGAGAACAGACCCGAGAGCCGACCGGGCTCCTCCTTGAACGGCACCGACCAACAGGCGTTCAGCCCGGCCCGCTGGACCTCCTCGGCACAACCGGCCCAATCCGGCGCCGAGGCGATGTCGCTGACCACCGTCGGTACAACGCTGCCGCGGCCCGGGATACAGCACGGGCGGCCCGGGCCGTCGACGCCGGACCCCAGCAGCGCCACCAGGCTGTCGGGCAGACTCGGGGCAACTGCGGTGCAGAAGCTGCCGTCGTCCCGATCCGCGAGCTGGATGCAGACGCGCAGCTCCGGGCGGATCTGCTCCAGCTGCAAGGCAAGCTGCGTGAGCAGGCGCGGCAAGGATTCACCGTCGAGCAGCCGGTCGAGCAGCGCCAACCGGGCCTGGCGCCGGGCTTGAGACTCCTTGGTCTCGGTGATGTCGCGCCACACGCCGATGGCCCCCTGCGGCAGGCCGGCGACCTCGTCGTCGGGCTCGAACGGGTCCCGTCGCTGCGGATCGCGCAGCAGCCGCAGCTCATCCTGCATCCAGCGGATGCGGCCCCAGCCGTCGACGAAGCGGTATTCCAGGCTCAGGCTGCCCACCGCCCCCAGCTGCTCGACCTCGCCCAGGACGCGCTCGCGGTCGTCGGCGTGCAGCCGCTCCGGCCACCAGCCCGGCAACTTGACCTGGGCCTCGGAGAAGCCGAGCAGCCGCGGCGTGTTGCCGCTGACCCAATCGATGGACGGCGTCGGTGCACCCAGGCCGCGGCTGTAGAGCACCACCGGACTGGCCGACATCATCAGCTTCAGCCGATCGGTGGCCTCGGCCAGGCTGCGCTGCTCGCGCACCAGCTCGGCCTGGCGGTAGGCCCGCTCCAGCGTCGACGGCAGCTCGCGCAGATAGGTGGCGTGCTTGGTCAGATAGTCGTCGGCGCCCAGGTGCAGGGCACGGGCGGCGATCTCCTCGCCGCCCTGCCCCGAGACCATGACGATGGGGATCTGCAGCCCGCGGTCGGCGCGCAGGACCTTGACCAGCTCCAGGGCATCCATGCCGGGCAGGCGATAGTCGAGCAGCACCAGGTCGTAGCTGCACGCCTCGTCGGGGGCGCTCGGCAGGCGCTCCAGCACCGTCGAGGCATCCGGCACCACCGCGAGGCGGATATGGGGGGCGTAGCGGATCAGGTGCCGCCGGGTCAGGTCGATGTCCGCCTGGTGATGCTCGGCGTAGAGTACCCGCAGACGCTGGCTGCGCCGCCGCGCGCTGTCGAGAAAGCGCCGCCGGGCGGAGGCCAACGTCGAGGCCAGCCGCTTGAGTTCGCCCTCGCCCTTGATTAGATAGTCGTCGGCCCCGGCGTGCAGCGCCACCGCCGTCGACTCCTGGTCGTCGCAGACCGTGAGCACGACCACCGCCGTGGCCAACCGCCGCTCGCGCAGCCAGCCGAGCAGTTCCAGGCCGTCGCCGTCGGGCAGCTTGAGATCGAGCAGCAGCAGGTGGGGCGGCACCGGCGCATTGAGCAGCGCGCGGGCCTCGGCCAGGGTGCCGACCTGGGTCAGGGCGAACGGCGTCGCGGACGACGCCAGGGCGCCGCGCACCAGCTCGGCGTCCACCGGACTGTCCTCGACGTGCAGCACGCGCATGACGCCGGGCTCGAAGGCCTGTCGCGCGATGTCAACCATTCACCGTATCTCCATCCGGCCCGCGGGGCGCCGGAAGATTGACGTGACACCAGTAGCGGCGGGGCAACGCCACCAGGTCCCGGAAGCGATCGAAGTCGGCGCCCGCGTCGCCGCTCATGCCGGCAGCTCCACGAAGAACCTGGCCCCCTGCCCCGGGGCACTCTCGGCCCAGACCCGACCGCCCATGCGCTGCACGGCACGGCGCACCAGGGCGAGCCCGACGCCGGTGCCGGGGAACGCCTGGCCGCGCTGCAGGCGCTGAAAGACGTCGAAGATGCGATCGTGGAATTTCATATCGAAGCCGATGCCTTGGTCGCGGACGCTCAGGATAGTCGATCCGTCGCGGCGCTGCGCCCCGATCTCGATCGCCGGCGGCTGCTCGCCATGGAACTTCAGCGCATTGTCGAGCAGGTTGCGCAGCACCAGGGCCAGCGCGTCCACATCGGCCTCCACGGCGTCCACGGCGATGGCGCGGGTGATCCGGGCGGCGGTGGCGTCGATGTCGTGCCGGCGCGTCGCGATCAGCTCGTCGATCAGCGCGGGCAGATCGATCACCTGGCGGCGCAGCCGCTGCCGGTCCATGCGCGAGTAGGCCAGCAGGTCCTCGATCAGCTCGTCCATGCGCGCCACGCCCTCGCGGACGTTGCCCAGGAAGGTTCGACCCTCGTCATTGAGCTGGGCGGCATGGTCGTTCAGCAGCAGCCGGCTGTAGCCGCCGATGGCGCGCAACGGCGCCTTCAGATCATGGGAGACGGAATAGGCGAAGGTCTCCAGCTCGCGGTTGGCCTCGGTCAGGGCCGCGGTGCGCTGGGCGACCCGCCGCTCCAGGTCGGCGTTGAGCTCACGGACCCGAAGCTCCGCCTGGTGCCGCTCGCTGATGTCGAGCATGCTGCCGATGATCGCCGGCCCATCCTCGAGGCGGATGCGCGAGCCGTAGACCTCGATCGGGAACAGGCTGCCGTCGCGCCTGCAGGCCACCGACTCGTAGTGCATCCGCGGTTCCTCGCCGCTCTCGCGCTTGCGCATCTGCGCGAAGACCCGGTGCCGCTGGTCGGGCGCGATCAACGCCGAGGCATCCAGCCCGATCAGCGCCTCCGGGCTGTCGTAGCCGTACAGCTCGGCGAAGCGTGGATTGACATACACCACGCGCCGCTCCTGGAGTACGTAGATCCCGGTCATGGAATGCTCCACCAGGGCGCGGAAGCGCTCCTCACTGACCTGGAGCTTCGCCTCCGTGTGCCGGCGGGCGGCGTCGGCCTCGGACAGCTCCAGCGCCAGCCCAAGGTCGCTGGCCAGTTCATCGAGCAGCCCGAGCACGGCGTCGTCGAAGAAGCCGGCGGCATCGGCATACAGGGAAATGGCGCCGCGCACCCGCTCGCCGACCCGCAGCGGGAAGGCGGCCGCCGCCCGAAAGCCCTGGGTCAGGGCCGCGTCCCGCCAGGGCAGCATGCGCTCGTCGGTGGCGATGTCGTTGCAGCACTGATGCCGACCGTCGCGAATGGCGCTTCCCGTGGGACCGCGACCGAGGGGACCGTCGCCGCGGGGCAGGATGCGCAGCTGGTCCAGATAATCGTCATCGCCGCCGGCGCGGGCCACCGGGCGCACCCGTTCCTCGTCGTCGGCGAGCAGGCCGATCCAGGCCATCTTCAGCCCGCCGGCCTCGACGGCGAGCCGGCAGACCTCACGGTAGATCCGATCCGGATCGCGCAGCCGCACGATGCGCTCGTTGGCGGCGGCGATCAGGGCGTGGAGGTGCTTGAGTCGGCGCAGATGGACCTCGGCGGCATGCCGAGCGGTGATGTCACGGCCGATGCCGAGCACGCCGAGCAGGGCACCGTCATCGCCATGGACCGGCGTCTTGATCGTGTCCAACAGCTCGCGGTGGCCGTCGCTGGCGAAGGTGACCCATTCCTCATAGCGGGTCGGGCCGTCGGCATCGATCGCCGCCTGGTCCTTGGCGCGAAAGAAGGCCGCCTGCTCCGCGGTCAGGAAATCGCTGTCCCGGCGACCGATGATGGCCGCCGCCGGGGCGCCGAAAAACTGCTCGAAACGGGCATTGCAGGCCAGATAGACGCCCCGCGGGTCCTTCAGCCAGATCAGGTCCGGCAGGCTCGCGAGCAGCGTGCGCTGCCGCGCCTCGCTATCCCCCAGCGAGGCCACCACCCGCCGCAGCCTGTCGTTCGCACGCAGGATCAGCCAGCCGGCCAACACCGCGACCAGGATCACCAGTCCCGCCGCCGCGCGCATCCCCCACTGGATCGGCGCCCTGATCCCCCACCCGGCCTTGGGCACCACCGCCAGGTCCCAACTGCCGCCGGGCAGCAGCACCTCCTGGCGCACCGGATCGGCAGCCAACACCGACGGCTCGCCGAAGAACACCGGGCCGTCGGCGCCGGTGCCGTCGGTGCCACGCACGGCGACCCGGAAATGCCCGAGCAGCGCCGTCAGGCCGGAGGCGCGATAGAGCCGGTCCACATCGAGCGCCGCCGACACCAGCCCCAACTCGTAGGCCGCCGCACCGGCGGCGGCGTCGGGCTTGAGCAGCGGGTGGCGGATGATGATCCCGAGACCGCCCTGGCGCAGCGGCAGCGGCCCGATCACCGCCGGCTCCCCGGTCTGCGCCACCCGGATCGCCCGCGGCCCCTGCTCCGGGTGGCGGCGATAGTCGAGACCGATCACCGATTCGTTGCCCTCGAGGGGATAGACCAGCCGCACCACCAGGTCCGGCGCGGCGCCGATGTTGCGCAGGCCCACGCTGTGGTCGGCGAGGGCCCGCACCAGCCGGGCATAGCGGGCCTGATCCATCCCCGGCTGGGCGGCGATGGCGCCGGCCACGGTGTGCACCAGCAACATGTTCAGATGCACCTGTCCCTCGATCCCGGCGCGCACCGCCAGCAGGGCCTGCAGGGCCGCGGCCCGCTGGCGCTGCTCGGCGCTGTCGGCGGCGATGCCCTCCACCAGCGACTCAAGCGCCAGCACCGGCACCAGCACCGCGAGCAGCAGGCCGCCATAGATCCTCAGCGGGCGCATCCGCCCCCGCAAAGGACGCGCGGCGGGTCTGTCCCGCGCATCAGCGGCCCGGGAGATCGGGGGCTTGGGGGGATCGATTGGGGGCTGGGGCATGCCGTATCAGCAGAAATGCACAGGGCTTGGAGCAGACGGACACATGCGGCGACGCCCCCCCCCCCCCCCCCCCCCCCCCCCCCCCCCCCCCCCCCCCCCCCCCCCCCCCCCCCCCCCCCCCCCCCCCCCCCCCCCCCCCCCCCCCCCCCGAACAAACCCAAAACGCGTGTCGACGGGCGTGCACAGTGGCCCATTCGGGGGCGCTGTGCAAGCGACAGGCTGGGGGCCCTCCGCCGTCGACAGCGAACCGCAGCCGCGGACCCATCAGGCTATACTTAAGAGGTTTTGTCTCGCGGAATTACCGACCATGACCGACACCCTCGAACGCCTCGCCGAAGTCCTCGAAGCGCGCAAACAGGCCGATCCCGACAGCTCCTACGTCGCCAAGCTCTACGCCAAGGGTCTGGACGCGATCCTGAAGAAGATCGGCGAGGAGGCCACCGAGACCGTGATGGCGGCCAAGGGACGGCGTGCCGCCGAACGGCTGGTCTCGGAGGTTGCCGACCTCAGGTTCCACAGCCTGGTCCTGCTCGCGCAGCAGGATCTGGGCCCGCAGGCGGTGCTGGCCGAGCTCGACCCGCCGCTTCGGGCTGTCGGGGCTGGAGGAGAAGGCGCGCCTGGTCGGGGGGCTAGCGCAACTGCGGCAAGGTTTCGCCCAGCCGCACGTCAAGCCGCGCTGAGTATTGACGTCGGGATCTGATCGAGATCGGAAAGAAACGCGGATACCGCAATCGATCCGGGGTGATACCGATACCGATACCGACTCGCCCCGACGGGTTCCTGTTCGTTGGTCATATTGCGGCACTGTTGTCCTCAGCATCCATCCGACCCGAGCCATCATGTCGTACCAGATCAGCAAAAACACGCGTCTGTGCATCTCGCTCGCCGGTGAACCCCGGAGCACCGGCACCCGCTTCCACAACTTCCTGTACGCACAGTCAAGGCTCGACTATATCTACAAGGCGTGCACGACCAACGACCTGGCCTCGGCCATCGCCGGAATCCGCGCCCTGGGCATACGCTGCTGCGACATGTCCACCCCAATCAAGGAGGCCTGCATCCCGCACTTGGACAGGCTCGACCTCTCCTCGCCCAAGCGCTGGGCTTGGTCAACACCATCGTCAACGACGACGGGCACCTGCGCGGCTACAACACCGACTATCTCGCCATCCGCAAGCTGCTCGACCAGCGCGGCTTGTCGTCTTTGCTGTCCTTCGCGCTGCGCGGCACCGGCGGGATCGCTCGGGCCGTCGCCGGCGCGCTCAGCGACGCGGGGCTCCAAAACGGGATCATCGTCGCCCGCAACCGCAGCGCCGGCCCGCATCTGGCCGGCGGAGCACGGCTATCGGTGGCAGCCCGGACTGGGCGAGGAGCGACCCGGCCTGCTGGTCAACGTGACCCCCATCGGCATGGCCGGCGGGCTGGAGGCCGAGGACATGCCCTTCGCGGCGCTCGTCGATGCGGCCGGCGCAGTCATGGATATGGTCGCGATGCCGGCGCGGACGCCGCTGATCCGCTATGCCGAGGCCCACGGCAAGCTCGTCATCACCGGCGCCGAGGTGATCGCCCTACAGGCCGCCGAGGAGTTCGCCCTCTGCGTTCGGGGTGCGCCCGGGCGATGAGCAGATTCAACGCGCGTCGCGGCACGCGCGGGGATGA
>CALOBA010000002.1:0-152173 GCA_942491465.1 uncultured Gammaproteobacteria bacterium | reverse complement strand
GCGCGGCTCGACATCGCAGGATCATGCTTAGCCTCCCAGCTTCTCAATCAGCCGCTGCAACTGGCCCGACTGGAGTTGCTGGTCCTCGATCTGCCGCAGAAGGCATCCTTTACGTCCGGCATCGGCGTGCGTACATCTCGCAAGGCGCTGATCGTGAAATGGATCGATGCCCAAGGCCTGGAGGGCTACGGCGAATGCTCCTGTCGACCCGACCCCTACTACTCCGAAGAATACCTTGATGGGGCGCTGCTGCTGGTGCAGCGCTTCATCGTCGGGCAGCTCACGCGAAACACCAATCTGCGTGCAATCCTGGACCTGCTCCGGCGTATCCGCGGCTGGAACTTCACCAAGGCCGCCGTCGAGGCCGCCGCCTTCCAAGTGGCACGCACGCTCAGCGGCTACCCGCTGAGTCAGGACCTGCAGGCGTCCCCCATCGACGCGGTGCCGGTCGGCATCTCGCTGGGCTTCTTCAAGGATAAGGTCGAAGCCTACGACAGGGTGCAGTCGGCCATTGCAGAGGGCTACCGCAGGATCAAGCTCAAGATCGCGCCCAACGTGGATACGGCGGTCTACGAGCATCTGCGCCCGCTGTTTCTCGACCATGCGGTCCCCGTCGCCTTCGATGCCAACGGCAGCTTCTTCGCCAACGATCTTGACCGGCTTGGCTGGTTTGTCGACGCCTACGACAGCGTCATTGAGCAGCCGCTGCCGCCCGATCGCTTCGATCTCCTGCTGGCCGCCAAAGCGCGCTACCCCAAGTTGCGCGTCTGCGCCGACGAGGAGGTGAGCTGCATCGGCGACCTGCTCAAGCTGCATGCCTTGGGGGCGATCGACGAACTCAACCTCAAGCCGGGGCGCGTCGGGGGGATCGCAAAGAGCGTCGAGATACTCAACGACTGCCAAGCCCTGGGTATTCCCTGCTGGATCGGCGGCATGTTCGAAACCGGGATCGGCCGCGTCCTCAATCTGGAGTTCGCTCGCTTCCTGCCGGACGCGACAGCCCACGACCTGAGCCCCTCCTCACGCTACTTCATCGAGGACATCATCACGCCCGAGGTCGAGATGGACGCAGGTCTGGTGCGACCCGCCGGCTGCATCGACTACCGCGCGCGAGCGGACGTCATGCAGCGCCTGCAGTGCGCTCGGTACACCTACGACTACTGAACCGCAAACGCCATGCTCGACTTTCTCATCATCAACGCCAGCGTTTGCAGCGGGCTGCAAGAGCCGGCTCGGCGAGCGGCCGTCGGCATCGTTGGAGACCGGATCGTCCGCTTCGAAGCGGGAGCCGATCGACCCCCGGCGCAGCGCGTCATCGACGGCACGGGGATGATCCTGGCCCCTGGATTCATCGACCCGCACGCCTCCACTGGACTGGGCTACTTCTTCCCGAACGCGGCGGACCACAAGCTCTATCAGGGCATTACCACGGAGATCTTCGGCAACTGCGGCACCTCGGCGGCCCCCATCGGCCCCCATCTGGAAGCCAGCATGCGCCAGCAGGCGGATGCCATCGGCTTTCGCTGCGACTGGAAGACCACCGCGGAGTATTTTGAGCGCATCGCAGGCCGGCTCCCGTTCAATATCGGCATGCTGGTGGGCCACAGCACGCTCCGACACGGTCATATGGATTCCTGGAAGGCGCTCAAGCCAGGGCAGTTGCAGACCATGCAGTCGGCATTGCGCCAAGCCCTCGATGAAGGCGCGCTGGGCTTCTCCACGGGCTTGATCTATGCGCCCGGCTGTTTCGCCGAGCTGGACGAGTTGGTCGCGCTGGCCAGGATCGCGGGCGAGCGCGGCGGCATCTACGCATCGCATATTCGCGATGAGCGCAACCACTTGGAGGCGGCCGTGGAGGAGGCCCTGATCATCAGCGAGCGCACCGGTACCCGCACGCTGATCAGCCACCTGAAGGCGGCGGAAAGGCAGAACTGGGGCAAGGTTCCGAAGGTGCTCCAGCGCATCGAGCAGTTCAACGCGCTGCATCCGCAGATGCCGGCAGCGATCGATGTCTATCCCTACACCGCCATCTCGACCAAGCTGCGCGCCTTTATCCCAAAGCAGCATCTGCAAGACGGCATCCACAAGCTGGCGCAGCGGCTGCGCGCGCCCGCGGCCGTGCAAGACATCGCGCGCTACATCGCCGAGCGCAATTACGATCTGGCGTCCATGCTCATCACCTCGGACGAGCATCCCGAATACGCGGGCAAGACGGTCGCCGCCATTGCCCGTGAACAAGGGACCACGCCGGCGCAGGCGATTGCCGACATCCTGATCAAGGGCAGCGAGACCTGGATCGTCTACCATTGCATCAGTCAAGACGACGTCGATGCCGCCGTGCTTTGGCCGCACAGCATGATCTGTACGGATTCGTGGAGCTACCCGATCAATGCGCCCAAGACCATCGGCCACCCGCATCCCCGTTCCTTTGGCGCGTTCACCGAATATCTGCACCGCTACGTGCTGGAGCTCAAGGCGCTGAGCTGGGAATCGGCCGTGCACAAGATCACGCAATTGCCGGCGCAGCTGTTTCAGCTGCACAACCGGGGCCGGATCGCGGATGGGTGCTTTGCCGATCTGGTCCTGCTTAACCCCAACAGGCTGCAAGCGCACGCCACCTACACATCGCCACGGCGTCTGTCCTCCGGCGTCGAATACCTTTGGGTGAACGGACGCTTGATGATCGACGCACGCGAGATCCGCCGCGAGACCCCCGGCCGGGTCTTGAAGCCGACAGCGGATGCGGCATGAGTGCCGCCGTCATCATCCAAGCCCGCCCCGATGACTACTCGGCCATCGCGGACATCTACAACGAAGCCATCCGCCGCGGCGACGCCTCAATGGAAGAGACGCTGAAGGCGCCCTCGGACATCGCCGGCTGGGTGCACGCCTTCCACTCCCGCGAGCGCCTGTACGCCCAGCTTCAGGGCGACGACGTTGTGGGCTGGGGCATCATCAAGCGCTACAGTGACCGTGAGGGGTACCGGTTCGCCTGCGAGACGGCGGTGTATTTGCGGCAAACGCAAACCCGCAAGGGCTACGGCTCGGCCATGAAGCGGCATCTCATTGCGCAGGCGAGGGCCTTTGGCTACCGTCACATGGTGGCCAAGGTATTCGCCACCAACCAGGCGAGCATCCGCTACAACCTGCAATTGGGCTATAGCATTGTCGGCACTCAGAACGAGGTGGGCTTCAAGCATGGTCGGTGGCTTGATATTGTCATTATGCAGTTGATATTAAAATGATTCATTGTATTGATATTCCAAATCTATCCGGAGCTTCACCCGCTATGCAGCCACGCAGTATCCCCAACTCACTCCAGCGACTCATCAGCGACCTGGCCGGCGCCGTCGAGGCAAAGGAGAATATCAGCCCCGCGCGTGCCGCCGAGATACTGCGGGCCGCGGACATCCAGGAAGCAGACCTGCGGCCCTTCGCGGATTTCGAGTATGCCGCCGCTGACTGCTACGGGCGCAGACTGGTGGTGGATCAGGGGCGCTTCGAGGTGATGGTCATGTCCTGGAAGCCCGGACACTATTCCTCCATCCATAATCACGGATATGCCGAGTGGGGGGCCGTGCAGGTCTTCGGTCCTGTCCACCACCAGGTCTACCAGATCAAAGACGGGGCGATGGAGTTTGCGACCATAGAGATCCTGCCGAAGGGCTCTATCTTGTCCGTCGAAAACGCGCTCATTCACCAGATGGGCAATACCACGTCACAACCGTACTTGACGCTGCACCTGTACGGCGCGAACGAACTCGATAGCTGCGTGACCGCGGACGCAAAGACCTTCGAGCTGGAATTCGACCGCGTTGCGCATACCACCGGGGGCGCCTTCTTCAATGTCCAGGAGCCCGGTATCTATCGGTTCGAGGACGCACCCCCAGCCAGCGACGACGTGTTCATGCACTATGCCGGCTTGCTGATGCGCTACTACCATCGTCAACCACAGACCGACCGGATTGTTGCGTTGAAGCGCAGCCTCTGCGATCAACTGGCGGCGCGGCTGTTGCCCCCGAAGGCGTTTGCACCGGATCGCTGCGCTTGTTCGGCAACCGGCGCCCTGAAGTGAAGAAGACGGGCTGTTCGACTACACCCCACCGCAGGCGACGGCCATGACCTTCATCCGCTACCGGCTGCCCATCAACTCCACGGCGCTGATGGAACGCCTCTGCAATGAGGCGAGCGTCTTCGTCGGCGCCGGGGACGCCTTCGGCATGGACCACTACCTGCGTATCTCCTTTGGCCAAGAGCCGCCGGCGTTGGAGGCAGCGCTGGCGCGCATCGGTCGCGTATTGGACCAATTGCGATGGGCATGAACGGCGCAGACGGCGACGCCAGCACAAGCATGCGCAAGTTCGGTCTGATCGGCGGGACATCCTGGCACTCCACCGTCGCCTACTACGCGACCATCAACCGACTCATCAACGCGCACCACGGCGACAACACCAACCCGCCCCTGCGCATCGTCAGTCTGAATCAAAAACAGATCCACGACCTCCAGCGCGCGGAGCGCTGGGACGCCATCGCCGACATCTACATCGCCGCCGCCCAAGAGCTGCAACGCCTCGACGTGGCCGCCATGGCCCTCTGCGCCAACACCCCGCACAAGCTCTACGATCAGCTCAGCAGCGCCGTCTCCTGCCCAATCCTGCACATCGCCGACGCCATCGCCGCCAAGCTCAAACAAGACCGACAGACCACCGTCGGCCTCCTCGGCACCCGCTTCACCATGTCCCAAGGCTTCATCAAAGACCGCCTTCGCGAGCGCCATGGCATCGACACCATCGTACCCGCGTCCCCAGACCAGGCAGAGATGCAGGCGCGCATCTACAACGAGCTAGTCGTCGGCCGATTCGACGACGCCACCAAGACCTGGTGCCTCGGCCTCGTCGAAGCCCTCGCCGCCAACGGCGCCCAGGCCGTCATCCTCGGCTGCACCGAGCTCCCGTTGCTGATGCAGGACAGCCGAAGCCCTATCCCGACGGTGGATTCCGTCGATTGCCATTGTCGAGCGATTGCCGGCTATATCTTGCGGACCAGCGTTGGGGCCTGAGGCCAGACCGGCGTTGATCACCGTCCCGGCCACCGCAGCAGACAGCTCCTGGACGCAGTGCGTCCGCCCTTGATCCCGCGCCGGAGCTTGGGAGCCGGCGCGTCAAGGCGACCCGGGAAGCTGCCCTACTTGGTCGCCCTGATCACCATCATCGAATCCGCCCACCAATAGTTGCAGTCTTCCGGCGGCGTCAAGCCATTGATCGGCAGCAGCTCGACGCGGCTGAAGTACTTGAACAGCATGCGCTGGTGGGCCCGGCTCAGGGAGTCGATTTCGCGGCTGAACCAGGTCATGACGCCGCCGTCGCGGATGTGCGGCACCACCAGCGGCAGGAAGGCGCCCACGGCGGTGCTCGACTCCACCTCCACCGTGCCGGGGTCGGCGACGAAGTAGGGGTCGAAGAGGACGCCGTCGTACTGCTCGAAGTCGCCGGCGACGTCCTGCCAGAAGCCCTTCAGCACCTTGATCGGCGTGTCCGGATAACCCTTGCTCCAGTCGTCCAATGCCCGCATGACCCCGCTGTTCGGCTCGACGACGGTGTATGAGCGCACGTCGGCATCGCAGATGTAGGTCGCCGAAATGCCCATGCCGAAGCCAATCTCAAGGATATCGCCGTGGGTCTCGGTGATCGCCGCGGCCATTGCTTGCATGATCCTGTGCTCCCAGGCCTGCATCACCTGGTGACCCTTGAGCACGAGCTGGGCGTCGTCGTAGGCGACTTCCTGCTTGTCCCAGTCCGCCGGGAGCGGCGGGCGCTTGGTGCCGCGCACGAAGCGCTTCGCCAGCGGGCCCAGCTGCTCGAGGTCCCGCGCCGATTCATTCATGAACTTGTTGATCAGCCACTCACGCTGGAAGTCTTGCAGCGAGCCCAGAAACTCATCGCCCTTGAGGCGCAGCTCAAGCTGGAAATCGGCGGATTCGCGCCGGAACTGTGTTGTGTCGGTCATGTTGCGGAATTCCGAAGGTAGGTAGGGTTAGTAACGATTCACTAACAAGTTAAACAACTCCATAGCACGACTAGGATTCGTTGTCGTCGTCGTCGTCGTCGTTGTCGTTGTCGTTGTCGTTGTCGTTGTCGTAATCGCCATAGAAGGCAGAAGTCTCTCGCATCTCGTGATTTCGCCGCCCGAGTTTTGTGAGCATGGAGACTATCCGAATAAACATCGTCTTGCCTTGCGTGTCTTGAGCAGCACTCAGCACTTCACAGACTTTCAGGCAGTCCTGAATCGATGCGCATTCCAACGCCGAACCACGCGCAATCTCGAAGTAACGGCGCCGATCAGCGTTGGTTCCCTTACCGTTGCCTTCGGCGATATTCAGAGGAATCGACTGCGAGGCGCGGAGCAACTGGTCCCGGGCATGGCGATCAATGCCCTTCAGACTCTCGGCCACCTTGTACGCCCAAGCCACGTACTGGATCGATACCCGATAGACATCGAGATGCTCATGTCCGAATTGCATTTTGTATTCGATTACGACAACGACAACGACAACGACAACGACAACGCTGACATGTTCACGTTATTTCTGATTTGGTGGCTTCATTTCATAGATGCGATAGGCAAAGATCAGGTCAAATCCGAAACGCTGGATCCAAAATGCCGATAGGTCATTGGCATGGCCATCCGCAATCGGGATGTCCAGGTCGCGCAAGGCGGTGAGCTGTGATGCCGTCAACGATTGCAGGACACCCCGACCCTGGAACGCCGGCAGCACGCTCGCGGTGGTCAAATGTGCGGAGTCTTCTTTGATCATCACGCCAGCACAACCCGCGTATTCGCCATCGCAACGGGCAACATGGAGCTGCATCACCGGATCGGTCCCGCTGGACAATTGACGATAGCGGCTGCGGCGAAAGGCCTCTTCGTCGGCGGACATGCTGTATCCCGAAGCGAGGATATCGAAGAAGGCGTCAAAGGCTCCCGGTACGTTGGGATCGACCCGCTCAACCTCGACGCCGTCAACAACCTCCAGGGGCAGCGAAGTGCTCCCCAGGTAGGCGCGAACATTCATCGCCGCGGCACCACGGGCCAACAACAGTTCGCCTAGGTTGGCAGGCTGTGTCCAGGGATAGACACTCCAGGTCAGTGGCAGCCCGCGGTCGTGATACTCGGCAATGATCGCATCCACCTGCCGCTCAGTGTTGTGCCTGTCGAGCCTACAGAACAAGATGTCGTTGAGGGTGGAAAAGGCTGCCGCGGGGGTGATGGTGCGATACCAACCGTCCGCGTCGATGACGACCGTGTCTTCGCGCAACCGTTGCGGCCCAACCGGCCCATTCAAGACCACTTCCAATGCATGCGGAACACGGGTTCTGGATGTCAGTGCGTCGTCGCTCATAGTGCCCCCGTTAGACCATCAGCCATCCGCGCCGGCGCGGGATTCCCGGTGCGCCAGTGGATGCCCGCAGACCTCGTCGTAGCTGCGGCGTTGCCAGGGCAACCAGGTCCATTCCCCGGCCACCTCAGTGGGCGTATCGCAGCGCACCGGCTCCGACCAGGTTCGTGCCAGCTCGTCGCGGCGCTGGTCCAACCAGGCCGGGTTGTAGACCGTGTCGATATAACGAACCCCATGATCCGGAAGGATCGTCAACACGGTGCTGTGCGGATGATTGCGCACCATCCACTGCGCCACGGAGAGTGCGGCGCCGGAGGTCGGCCCAACCAGGAGCCCGGTCGTGCGATGCAGCTCATGGATGCTGTTGATCATCTGCGCGATGGGAACCCAGTGGACCTCGTCGCACTCGCGATGACAGACATTGGGGAAAACGATGTCGGAGCCCATGCCCAACAGCGTCAGCCATTGTTCCTCGCAGAGCGGATAGACCCGCTCCGAGGTCAGGCCGAAACAGGCCGACATGTTGTGGTCCACCGCCACCACGGTAAGATCGGGATTGGCCTCACGCAACGGCCGGGCAAAGCCGCATAGGGAGCCCCCGCTACCGACAGTGCCAACGAGGATGTCGACCTTGCCCAACTCGGCACCGATGGCTCGGGCGGCGGTGCCGTAGCCGGCCGGGTGCAGGGGGTTGTCGTGCTGTCTCGTCCAAAACGATCCCGGAACCTCTCTGAGGGTCTTGCGCACCATCTCGAAGCGCTGCTCCTGCATCTCTCGCAGGTTTCCGGCAGCGCAGGTGACCGTATCGATATGAGCGCCCAAGTTGCGCAGACGCCACTCCACAATGGGCTCCAGAGGACCGGTCTTGAGGGTGAGCTTGAGCCCCAATGTTGTGCACACCTGCGCGAGACCGAGCGCAAAGGTGCCGGAGCTGCTCTCGACCACCAGACCGCCAGGCTTGAGCTTGCCGGTGGCTAGGGCATCCTCGACGATGTGGCGCGCCGGCACGATCTTCATCAGATCGAACTTGGCCGCGTAGAGGTTGGGCTGAAGACGCACCAGCGAGGGCTTGCACAGGTGGTCGAGCGTCGATTCCGTCGGGAAGTGTTGCACGGCTGGATCCTCGAGATGGCGCCGAATCAGGATGCGACCTGCAACCGCTCGGCATGAAGCTTTTGATAAAACGGCAGGCACTCGTCGTAGGTTCGGGCCAGCTTGGGCACGTCAGCGACATTGACGTAGTCCTTGAACCGGTTGGTGCGAAAGCCGGTGCTGGCCTTGAGGTTGTCGTGGTGCTCATCGCCGCCGATCCACCAGGTGATCTTCTCGGACCGGGGGATGTTGTCCCACTGCAGCGCCTCGGCGATGAAGGGGATGCCGACGCGCTCGCAGAAGGCGCGGATGACGGCCTCTGGGTGGTCGGCCAGGTCGTCGGCGTCGATGATGACCGGCGGCTCGCCGTCGCCAGCCGCGAGCGCGGTTTGGTACATCGCGTATTGGGTGTCGTAGCCGACCTCGTCGTCGCGGAAGTCGGGCAGCAGCGCATAGAGCGACGGCAAGGTCTTGGCCGGGTCCCGAATCAGGAAGGTGTTGTGGAAATGGGACATGAACGCGGCGTCGCACATGCCTGCGACGTGGTAGGTCAGGTCCTTCATGAACACCGAGCGCTCGCCGATGTGGGATTCAAGCATCTCCAGGATCGCCTGATAGTTCAGTTCGGCCTGCTGCGGCTGGTCGCTCGCCCGGTCGCTCCTGCGGTCCTCGCTGAGATAGAAGGACTTGCCGAAGGGCTCATGGAAGGTATGGAAGTCGCCGCGCTGCTTCATCATCCACAGAAACGCCGTTGATCGGGTCCGCGGCGTGCCCCAGACGGCAAGGATCTTGTCCAACATGGTGTGCTTTCTCGCTTGATTGCTCGATGGGTTGCTCGATGGGTGGTGTCGCCGTCGGCGGCCCGATCAGGCCTCGCCGCCCACCTGGTAGCTGATCTTGGTGTTGCCCTTCTTGCTCTTGATCTTGAGCACGGTGATGGTGTCGATCTCGGCCAGACTCGCCAGATGGGTGCCGCCGCAGGGCACCGGGTCCAGCGCGCCGATGGTGACCACCCGCAGGGGCTTGTCTTGGGGTAGGTAGGACGGCACGCTCCAGCAGCGCGCCTTGAGCTCGTCGTAGGTCACCGTGGCCGCGGTCACCGGCGGCGCCTCGGCGAGCAGCGCATCGATCTCGGCCTGCAGCCCGGCCAGGAATGCGTCCGACGCCTCCTCCAGCTTGCCCTCGAATTCCACGTAGGGGCCGTCGGGGAAGTGGAAACCCTTCACCGCCCGCAGCGGGCCGCGCCGGGCATCGACGAGGCTGGAGATCACATGGCCGGCGGTGTGCAGCCGGGCGTGGTGCAGCCGGCGCGCCTTGTCCACCCGAAGCGCGCAGGATTGTCGGACCAAGGCATCGGGCTCGCTCGGCGCCTCCGCCAGGTAGTGCAGCACCTCGCCGTTGTCGAAGCCGACGAAGCTCACGGCCATGTCCACCGTGCCGGTGCTGATCGAGCCCATGTCCGCCGGCTGGCCGCCGCCTTGGGGATAAAAGACGGTCTGGTCCAAAACGACATAGCTGCCGCGATCGTCCTGGCCCGTGCGGAGCAGCTTGGCCTCGCCGGTGTCGATGTAGGTGTCGTCCAGATACTGCAGGATGGTATTCGTCATAGCGCGCGGTTTGGCTGATGGTTGATCGGATGGAGGCGGATGCGGAGGCTCGAATGATGCGAGGTCAGGCGATGCGCGATCAGGTGCGAAAGATCAGCTTGTCGAATCCGCCCGACCGTCTGCCGACGAAATGGAAGAAGGCCATGTAAGTACAACGTCGAAACCCAGGAAAGCCGACAACGGAGTGGACATTGTGGGCGGGAATGATTGCGGCATCGCCCTTTTTCAAACGCAGCGACAGGGCGTCGACGCCTTCGAGCAGGGTCTCATTGTACCCGTAGGAGGCCCAGGGGTGCCGGTTGCCGGGGTCGCGGACCTCGTCCAGGGTCAGACGACGGTTCCAGACGATGGTCTCCGGTTCCTTGTCGGCGACGGCGTCGATGCACAAGATGATGCTGTAGACGTTATCAGCTTTGCGAAGCTGATCCAGGTGGCCATGATCGGCATTGGTCTCCACGTAGTCTTCGTGCGGCACCGCGAAGTAGCAGCGCTCGGCTTGGGACGCACGCGAGCCGTCGCCCCAGCGCCGCAGTGCGCCGTGCCGCACACTGGCGCCGTCGCTGGAGAGATATTCCAGCTTGGCCTGACTCATGGCGCAGGCGTCCCGCAGGAAGGCAACGATCGGATCATGGCCGTCCGGCAGCACGCTGGCGATCGCCGCGTTGCGCGCCTCGATATCCCGGAAGTAGGCCGCGGTCTGGCCCTTCGGCCAGGAATAGAGGTGCGATCCCATGGAGTAGATGGGCGGCGTCACGCCCTCACGCTTGGTTGCCGGGTGCTGCGCAAATCGCTCCGAGACGTAGTCACACCAGGCCGGATCGACGGCATCGGTCATGCACAGCGCTGGGACGCTGCCCTCGGCCAGCGCCGCCAGCATGGCCGGCTGCAGCCCCTCGGTGATGGTCGCGGCAAAGGAACCGTTAGACACGCGCAGCGTCTCCCCGGTGGCGAGCACCACATCGTGCGCGGTCGGCCTGTCTGCGCGCGACGACCGGGATGCGTCTGTGTGAGTAACTAACATGTGATCAGGGTCTGAGGCTGTTGATCAGAGTCTGCGGCTGTTGGGGTGGCGGCTGAGCGAATGATCATGGCGCAGCGCCAACCCGCAAGATGAACCGATTGTGTCCTCGGAAGAAGGCAGCAGGTGTCGCAACGGCGCTTGCCATGAATATCCAAGCCCAGCGCCCTTCAAGCTCACTGGTCGAAGCCCGCATGATAACGATTTGGGTAGCGCTTACCAGATCCGGGGTTGCGCTTTGCCAAACAAATTGTTGTGTCAGCCAAGCGCCAGCGGCCAACCCGCGCGCCGCAGTGCCGCGCCCTCAGGCGCTCGGGTCTGCGCTTCGCTCAGGAGGTTCCGGCAGCGCTGCAACGGATGTCCAGCGTCGCACAGTGGAATCCGCAGATGCAGGCTCGGCCGCAGCGCGGAACGAGGGGATAGTTCAGGGACAGACTACGTTTTCTCCGTGTACGCCAATGATTGCCGCAGTTTCCCGTTCCGAACTTGATCACCCGCGGTGCCAAGCGCGGAGCGTTTGGACCGCGACAGCACACAGCGGAGCCCTGTGGAAGGCCGAGTCGTGGTTTCGACCAGCAACGAGCGGCCCTCTGCGTCGCTGCGCAAGTTCTTCTTTTCTGGACAGTCACCCGTCGGACTCGGACGATATCGATTCGCTTTGGGAATTGGAGAGCGCCGATCGAGTCCGTTCGGTGAAGGAGGGAACAGCAAGAGGCATCGATTACGGCGAAGCGCTAGCCAAGATCAGAGCCCCATGTCCGCAATGAAGGCCGTCATACGGCAACAGGCGCATAAGGAGATTGATGATGCAGTTGACTACTATGAGTTCGAGCAAGACGAGCTCGGGATGCGCATGCTCGATGAATTTGATCGGCACGTACAATGGATACTTCAGACGGGACGGCAAGGGCTATTCGGCATCCGCGAGCAGCCGCTGAAGTGCCGCCAACGGGGCGTCCGCGTCCGGCTCGGCGTCGATGCGCTCGATTAGGGCGCGGGCCTGCCGGCAGCGGCGATGGCGGGCAGGGCCGGACGACCCAGGGCCTCGCGCAGCTGCCAGGTGGCCGCATAGCCGCAGGTATCGGGCATGCGCAGGTCCGCAATCACCAGGTCCGGCGCGCGCTGCCGGGCGACGGCGAGGGCCGCTGCGGCCGTCTCGACGGTGTCGACGGCGAGCCCCCTGCGGTGCTGCCGAATCAAGCGCCGCATGGAGCCCGACGCCGCCGGCATCGGTGTACTTGACGGCGTTGTCGAGCAGGTCCTCGATCAATCGCAGCAGGTGACGGTCGCCGCGCTGGATCAGACCGCACTGGCCGCGCTCGTCGGCGCCGAGCCGCGACGAGCGGCGCAACATTCCGGCATCGCACCCTCAGAAAGGTGCCGCACGTCATCGAGCAGCGCAGCGAGAGCCCTCGCAGCCCCCTCGGCAAGGTGCTGAAGAAGCACCTCCTGTAGCATCATGCAACGTCCCATGACAAAGACAGCCGGGAAGCCCCCATGCTTGAGGCATTGAACAGCCCTTTACTATGCGACCATGCCGACGCCGCCATCGGCGCGACCGCCCACGCCCCAAGCCCGCGATCATGTGCGGCTGAGCCTCACCGCGGCATCGGACAGGGCAAGTCCTTCGCGAGCTTCGGGGAGATCGTCCAGGGACGCCGCGCTGATGGCGAGGATTTTCTGGTCACGATCCCGGTTGATATGTGGTGCCACTGCCGGGTGCGGTGCGAGCCCGCGGACGGCCCGTCGGTGGTCGAGGCGCCGCTGGAAAAGTCGCGCCGCGTCGCCACCGAGATGCTGCGCCTGCTCGGGCAGGACCGCGGGTTGCGGCTGCGCGTCGAGTTGGAGCGCGACATCCCCATCGGCAAGGGGCTCAGCTCCAGCACGGCGGACATGCTGGCGGTGGTGCGCGCCTGCCAGGAACTGTTCGGCGTCGTCGTCAGTGACGCCTTTATCTCGCGGCTGTTCGCGACCATCGAGCCCCACGACGCGCTGCACTATCCCATGTGCGTCGTCTACAACCACCGCCAGGGGCGCCTACTGGAGCGTCTGGACTACATTCCGGACTTCCGTATCCTTGCGGTGGACGGTGGCGGCGAGGTCTGCACCGGGACCTACAACCGGCACCTGGCCTTCAGCCCAGCGCTGCTCGACGCGTACGACCTGTTGCATGGGCAGGTGCTCGATGCCTTTCGCGAGCACGACGACGCCGCCATCGCGCGCTGCGCGCTGCGCTCCACCGAGTTGCACGTTGCACGCACTGACAACGCATTCTTCGCCCGGCTGCTGGAGCAGGCGGCACGTATGGACGTGCTCGGCGTCCTGGCCACCCACAGCGGCACCTGCGGCGGCTTCCTGTTGCCCGGCGCCGCAACCGACGACGACCTGGCCCATGTGCAGGCGCAGGTCGCGCACCTGGGCACGCCGTTTCAGGCCCGTACGCTGCGAGTGCTGCTTGACCCCTTGCTGCGCAGCGCGCTGTTCGGTGACGAGCGCGAGTGCCAGCAGATGGCGCTGGACCTCCACCCCTTCGACCATCTGCAGGGGCAGCGCGGTGTCGACGAGGTAGGCGCGGACCTTGGTTGCGTCTGCGCCACTTGTTTCTGAACCTTGACTAAGCGCCAGAGTCCGGCGGTCGATGACGCCGCTGCCCGATGTGCCGCCAGAGCATGCCCGCAGCAACGCCGATGGCGACGCCAACGGCGATGCCCTTGGCCCCCGCCAGCACCAAGGCGCCCTTGGCCCAGCCGCGACGAGTCAGTGCGACGACGGCAAAGTCGTCGAGACAGGACACGCCGAGCAGCGCTGCGCCGTGCAGGCGCTGCTGGCGGCGATGCCGCGGCCAGCGCGGCGCGGCGACCGTCGCGCTGGGCTGGCTGGGGCGCGGACCCTGGTCAGTCGTCAAAAGGCCGCCACCAGATTGACGCTGGTAAAGGTGTCGGTAGTCTCGAAACCAGGGGGCACGAAGCTGTTGTATTGGACGGTATAGTTCAGGCTGATCGCAAGGGTATCGGTCATGGAGACCTGCAGACCCGTGACCGATTCGAAGTAATTATTCTGGCTGCCGAGCAGCGTGGTCAGGTTCTGATTGAAGTTGACGGTGCGGGTGATGCGACCGCTGTAGTTGAGGGCGATGCGGCCAATGGCTTCGCCGTTGTCTTCGGTTTCGCTGATGTAGTTGGTCTGACGGTAGCCGGCGCCAAGTTCGCCGATGAGGATGTTGTTGTCGTTGCGCCAAATGACGTGGCCGATGCCGACGGTCGCCGAGTAGCGGGCGTCGACGTCGGCAAATTTGTCGTGGTCGTAACCGAGAAATAAGAAGGCGAAGGTTCGCGGTGAGAAGAAGTACTCGGGTTTATAGCCCACTGCCCAACGCTCGGTGTTGCTGGTGCCGTCGTTCTCGCCGAAGTTCGCCTCAGCGCTGAAGTAGTGTCGCCACGGGAAGCTGGTGTAGGCGACTAGCGCGGAGGCATTGACGTTGCTGGTCTCGCTGTTGCCGGAGCTGGCGAAGTAGCCGAGCTGGGCATTGCCTTCCCAGACCCTTGGGCCGTCGGGGTCGGGAACGTCATAGACGGCAAAGAGCCTGGCAGATGCCTCGCTACCGCTGGCATCGGCGCCCACCGCGGAACTCCCGGCGACCACCGCTACAGGCTCCGCTGGGGGCTGGGCGTTGATCGTGGTCGTGAGGACGAGCAGGGTCGCGCCGATCCAGCGCGTGCTCGCGGCGGGGCGGCGGGGTCTGGTGCTGATGGCAGGACGGGGATTGTTAGACATCGATTGAATGAGACTTGGACGGTGCATCATGATCTGGCGTCTTGTCGCTGAGTATCGCGGGGGGGAGGTTGTCGTCTAGTGGCGGCTGGACCACCGGGGCAGCCGCCGCGGCGTCGCGTCTGGTCGTTCGGGCGCGATGGGGCCCACGGCGGCGCTGTCATCGGCCGAAGAAGCGGTGCGACCGACCCGGGGACGTTCGCATCGCCTCCGCCGTCTACAGGGCGATTGTGCCGCTGCCCCTCATCCGGGGCTCGGATTCGGGGCGAAGATTGGGGTTAGGCGGTGGCGGGCGCGGCCGTGCCGGCCGACTCTTCGGCCGCGTCCTTGCGCATCAGCCGTTGGATACCCCAGTAGGCGCCAGCGCCTAGGAGGACCCCGCCGGCGATGGAAAGGCTCACGGGATGGGCGAGGACGAAGGCCTTGGCGGCGGTGCCGACAGCGGCAAGGCTGCCGTTGCTGGCGGCGGGGGCAGCGGTCGCTGCGGTGGTGATTTCGGTGCTCATCGCTGACTCCAAATTGCTCATGTCGAGGTGGTGGGTGTCTTGCTGACAGACTGGCAGGCCGGCCGGTCAAGCATGTCTCAGTGCATCGTGGTGTGGCGCAGGTATACTGGGTGCCACGCTCCACGGCCGCTGCAAGCATAGCAAGCGCCCCGATCCTAATGCGCAAGCTGTTTGGGAAAGCTAACAGTTTGTCTGGCTGCGCCCATGCCGCTCGTTTGGTTTGAAGCAGGGGCTTCATCTCGCGGGGTTGCACCCTGCCATGAACGTCAGCGCAGGCGCAGCCCGACGGTCGCATTTGCGACCGTCGCCTGTAGCAAATCCAAACAGAGTGTTATGTTTCCCAGATTATCGTTGGCCTAGTGTTGGCCGGCAGGCGTCGGTGGATTTAGTCTATCTGCAGCGTCCGGCGGCGTCGCCTGATGTGCGTCGTGCGATCTTCCAGGATCGATCGGCCGCGTCGCCGTTACCCAACCCTACGAGGTCCGATCATGAACGATGCGACAGACACCGTCTCAGCGATGGATGACGACTCCGGCGATCAACATAACCCCGATGAAGTGATTGGTTTCACCGAAGCGGAGATCGCCGCGGCCATTGCCGGCGAGCGTCGACTGAAGGCCGAGAACAGGATCAAGTCCCACGTGATGGCATCAATGACGCTGGGTCTGGTGCCGCTGCCCGTGTTCGACGTGGCCGCGCTGTTCGGCAACCATCTGTCGATGATTAAGGCGCTCTGCGACATCTACGAGGTGGATTACAGCACCACTCGGGTCAGGTCGATCGTCCTCTCCGTGCTGGCCGGCGCAACGCCTGTGCTCACGGTGGTGGGGTTGAGTTCCGGTGCCAAGTTGATCCCCGGCATCGGCACCTTGGTCGGCAGCGGTGGGGTGGCCGTGAGCGCCGGTGCCACTACCTATGCGCTCGGATCGGTCTTCACCAGCCACTTTGAGCAGGGCGGCGACCTGCTGGCGCCGGACGTCGCAGCCCTGCGTGCACGTCTGAAGCATGAGCTGGCGCGGGGCAAGGAATTCGCCGAGCGCCTGAAGGACCAGATGAAGAGCAAGGAAGGAAAAGTAGGCTGGCGGCCTTGGCGTAAGCGTGGCGCCGAGGCTGTCGATGCGAAGCAAGGCACGACCGGCGGATGATGGATTCCGAGCCCATGGCGAGCGGGTCGGCACCGCTCGCCGACTCCGGTCCCCAAGAAGGTGGCCCCGAGAGCGGTGGCGCCCAAAGAGGTCGCCCCCGAAAAGGCAGCGAGGGCGCGATGCCCCTGGTGCGCTGGCTCAAGCCCCGCCTGCTGCTGCTCGCGCTGCTCCTGCTGGTTGTGCTGGTGGGGGCGGCGATCCTTTGGCGGCATGTCTTCATCTCGATCCAGCCCGGCGAGGGCGGGGTCCTGTTTCGGCTATTCACCGGCATGGAACTGAACCGAACCTACGGCGAGGGCCTGCATATCATCCCGCCCTGGGATCGGATGATCCGCTACGAGTTGCGCAAACAGATCGTGTTGCACAGCTTCGAGGTACTGTCGGTCCGTGCGCTGCCGGTGCAGATGGAGTTGGCGATCCGCTATCGGCCTGATCCGGAGCTGCTGCCGCAATTGCATCAGCGCATCGGGCCGGAATACGCACAGCGCGTCGTCGTCCCGCAGACCGAGTCGGTCCTGCGCCGGGAGCTGTCGTTGCGCACGGCCGAGGAGATCTATACCAATGCCGGCGGGCTGTTGAATGCGGCCATCCTGCTCGCCCGCG
Organism: uncultured Gammaproteobacteria bacterium; assembly: GCA_942491465.1. Lineage (GTDB taxonomy): Bacteria > Pseudomonadota > Gammaproteobacteria > Chromatiales > Chromatiaceae > CALOBA01. The sequence goes on along the minus strand of CALOBA010000002.1, from coordinate 135,035 downwards.
ACGAGGTCGGGCGCAATTTCGTCGACGCCGACGACATTGTTATCCGCACCATCCAGCTGCCGGACGCGGTGCGTGAAGCGATCGAAGACAAGCAGACCCAAGAGGCGATGCTGAAGTCCTATGTCTTTCGGCTGCGCACGGCGGCGGAGGAGGCCGAGCGCAAGCGTGACGAGGCGCGCGGTATCCGCGACTATCAGGCAACCGTCGATGCCACCCTCAGTGACCAGCTGCTGCGCCATGAGGCGATCACTGCGACCAAGGAACTGGCGACCGCGTCGAACAGCCGCGTCGTGATCCTGGGGGCCGCCGAGGGCGGACTGCCGGTCATCCCCGGTGCGCCGCTGCCGCTGCCGCTGCCGCTGCCGTCAGCGAAGTAACGGATCATGAAAAGGATGCATGGTCTCAGCCTGATCCTGCTCGGCATGACGCTGCTCGCCGGCTGCGGGCGCTCCTTTGAGGGCGCGGCAGCCGATCGGACCGCCTACGCCGACCGTGCCGAGGGTCGCATCGTGGTCGCCGTCATCGATGACCAGACGCTGCCCGGCTATCTGGACGGGGTTCGCCTCGCCTTCGATGAGGTCGCCGCCGAGGTTGGCGGCCTGCTCGGCCGTGAGCTGACGCTCCGGGTGATGCCCGGCGGCGACGACTTTGAGCAGGTCCGCGGGACCGTGTGGCGAGTTGCGGACGACCCGCGCATCAGCGCCGTGCTTGGCCATCGCGACTCCGCGGTTGCGATTCCGGCCTCGGTCGGTTACGACGCCGGGCAGGTCCTGTTCATGCCACCGTTCGCGACCCGCGAGCAGCTCACTCTGCACGGCTTTCAATTCGTGCTGCGGATGCTGCCGGACAACACCGCCATGGCGCGCCAGTCCGCCAGCCTGGCACGGCTGTTCGGCTACCGGCGCATGGTCGTGCTACACGCCCGCGACGACTACTCCCGCGAGGCCGCCTTTCTGTTCGAGGACGCGGCCCGGCGGGAAGGCATCGACATCGTCTTCCGCGGATCATTCTTCGGTGACGAGCAAAACTACCGGGGTCTGCTCGGCCAACTGGCCGGCCTGGATTTTGATGCCGTCTACCTGTCCGCCGAGACCGATGCCGGCGCCCGTATCCTGTCGCAGTTGCGCGAACTCGGGGTCGATGCACCGGTTGTCGGCTCCGATCGGCTCAACTTCGGCCCCTTGTCCGAGCTTGCCGGGGCTGCCGGTGAGCGCACCATCGTGCCGGTGGTCTACAACATCGACGACCCCAGTCCACGCAATGCCCGATTCATTGCCGCCTTCGCCCAGGCGTTCGCTGCGGCACCGAACCAGAATGCCGCCCAGGGCTACGACTCCATGGGCCTGTTGGCCGACATCATCACCCGCGCTGGCAACACCGCGCCCCAGGTGCTGTCCACGTCGGCCCACTACGGACCGCCCTGGGCAGGACTGACGGGGATCTACGCCTTCGATTCCAGCGGCAACCTGTATGGCAAGCGCTATCGTTTCCAGGTACTGCGCTTTGGGCGCTGGTGGGCCATGCCTGGGGTGACGATTCCCTACCAACTGCAGACCTTCCGCGAGCAACTGCGTGAGCGGGCATTGACCTCCGAACTCACACAGACCTTTCGCGAGCAGCTGAGCGAGCAGGCAGTGAGCCCCGCGCCCCCTGAGCCCGGTTCGGGGCAGGCGGCGGCGAGCGCAGCGGGGCCGCCGGCCGCCGATGCCGGGGCCGCGAGCACCAACGAGATGGCCCCGAGCCAAGCCGCGGAGCCCGTCCTGAGCGGGACCGAAGGGCCTGTCCCAAGCAGTGTCGAAGGGCCCGATCCCTTCGACTTGACCGGTCTTTCCGAGCGCCGGCTCGATCGATCACGGCGCGACCAAATCTGGCTGGCCCTGGCCCAGGACCTGTTCAGCTTTCGCCGACTCGGTCTGGTGGTGCCGGCTGACGCTGACGGCAGAGCCATGATCAGCCTGGCACGCGGCGTTGCCGCGGTCCGCGACTTCGAGATCGTGACTTGTGAGCTGCCCGTCGAGCAGGGCATGGCCGCCGCGAGCGCCTCGGCGGACCCAGATCAATCGGAGCCGCCAGGCCCGACTGCGCCATCAGATCAGGTAGCGCCTCCAAGCCCGACGGCGCCATCAGATCAAGCCGTGCCGGCAGAGCCGACGGCGCCACTCGGAGAAGACGAGCGGCAACGCGCCGCTATCGGTTGCTGGAGCCGCCTGGCCATCGAGGCCGACGCCTTGCTCATACCCGCGGATCTGCCGCTGGAGCCAGCGCTGGTGCGCCGGTTGAATCGCGCCCTGCGCGATTTCCAGGTGCCGAGCTTCACGCTAGCCGATACGCTGGAGGCCGAGCTTGGGCTGACCCTGGCTCTGGTGGCCGCCGGCATCAATCTCGATGACCCTGCCGTGGCGCTGCGCTTCAATGGGCTGCTGAATGGGCTGCGGGTCGGCGAGCTGAATCGTCAGCTGGTAAATCTGCCGACCATCCGGGTCGATTTGCAGGCATTGCAGGCGATTGGCAGGCGTCCAGAACCCGAGGAACTCGTGCTGATATCCTCGGTGATCGAGCCAAGTCCAGCGCCGAGCAGCCTAGCACCGAGCCCAGAGTCGAGTGCTGAGCCGAGCCCCGAGTCGAGCCCCGAGCCAAGTCCAGCGCCGAGCCCGGAGCCGGACCCGAACCTTGAGCCGAGCCCCGATCCGGACCCGGCATCCGCAACAACCCAAGATGCCCGCGAGGGGTCACCGTCACTATGATGCATTACCTGATCATCGCCGCGGCCTATATCGGCAGCTGCATCCTGATCGCCTACCTGGGTCGTCGGCGCAAATGGGGCTACTGGGGCTATCTCTGGTCGTCGCTCCTGTTTACGCCGGCCATGGGATTCCTGTTCTTGCTGGCATCGGATCCGGCGCCGCGCCCGCGTCCAGGTGAGCCGGGGGGCGGGCGATGAGCCTGGCGGCGCCGGCCAATGCCGATGCTTGCCGCGGCTGGCTGATCCGCTCCTGCCTCGGGTTCTTGATCACAATGCTGCTGCTGGCCGGTGCCGACTTGGCCCAGGCGGCCACGCGCGCGGAGGCCGAGGCCGCCATCGCCGCCGCCGACGCCATCATCGCCACGGCAGAGGAGGCCGGCCTCCAGGATCTGGTCGATGATGCCGACATGAAGCGCGCCAAGTCGCTGCTCGGTCAACGTGGCTATACCAAGGCCAGCGAACTCGCCGATGGCGTTCGCGAGCAACTGGAGCAGGCCTTGGCAGAGGCGCAGGCAGCGGCAGAGGCAGCGGTCGCTGCAGAGACAGACGCAGCGGCGGAGGCGGAGGCGGAGGCGGCCGCGCTCCAGACCGCACTGGACGAGGTACGCCAAGCAACCTTAGACCGTCTTCAGGGCATTGAGCAGCAGTTCGGTACCATCGAACCGCGGCTCGGTGGCACGGTTGAGCAGTTGAAACTGCTGCAAACGGCCATCGACGAGAATCGCAAGGCGCTCGATGACCTGGATAAGCGCATCACTGCCGGGCTTGCCGGCATCGACCCGTTGCGCGTGCGCGTGGACGGGCTGGCCGACGGGCTCGGGCGTGCCGACGAGCAACTCAAGCAGCACGAGGTCCGGCTGGAGGATAACGGCTTGAAGCTGTTCGAGACCTTAATGGGGGTCGACAACTCGGGCGAGCAGCTTGCCGCCCTGAGTGAGCGCCTGGACGCCCTTGGTCGCGGTCGGTCGGCCCCACCGCAAGGCGGTGTTGAGGCGGGCGCCGAGGTGGCCGTCGATGCGGCAGCCGGCGCGCGGGATGACTCCGGCCTGCTGCTGGCCTTAGTCCTGGGGCTCGCCTTTCCAATCGGTGTGATTCTCTATCTCGGCGTGGGGCCGGGCACGGATGCACGCGTGGACACCATCGACTGCGGGCTGGTGCCCTGGCTGGCCGGCGGCGCGGGCTATGTGCTGATCGGCTTCGGGCTGATGTTCGGCCCGAGCTGGCTCGGCCTGATCGGCATGCCGGTGGAGGTCCTGTCCGATCTGCTGCAAGTCGGTACCGATCAGGTCCTGAGCGAGCCGCTGCGCCAGCTCAGTATGCAGTTGCCGCTGGCCGGTGCCGCGTCGCTGCTGTTCTGCTCCGCCGTCGCCGGACGGCTGAGCCCTGGCGCCTGTCTGCTGGCGGCACTCGTCATGGGGGCGCTCCTCTACCCCTTGGTGGGCCATTGGACGCTGATCGCCTTGGGGACTGGTGATGCCGTGGACAGTCCGATTGGATGGCTGGCCGTCGCGGGTCTCAGCGATGCTGGTGACGCCATTGGCTTGGCCGCGCTCGCCGGTGTCGCATCGCTGGCCTTGGCGCGGGGGCTTGGGCCGGCTGGCCGGACGGCTTCGCTCGGCGCAAGCGCGGATTCGGGTGCGGATGTCGGCGGCACGCTGATCGCTGTGGGCGCCCTGGTGCTCTGGGCCGCCTGGCTGGTGTCGGTGGTGGCGACTGGGGCGGACAGGGGCACTGTGCCATGGCTGGCTCTGGCCAGCGCCGCCGCCGCGGCCGGGGCCGCCGTCGCCGTTGTCCTGGTCGGCCTGTTACGGTCCGATGAGCGCAGCTGGGAGCAGCGGCTGCCCGGTGGGCTGCTCGCCGGCGTGCTCGCCGCCTCCGCCGCCTATGCCTTGGCCGGGCTGGTGCCCTTGCTGTTGCTCGGCCTGGTGACCGGCGCCATCTACGCCCTGTCCAGCTCGGCGGTGCGGCGGCGGTTCGGCGCCGCCGCGGACCTGGCCCTGGTGTTTGCCGTCGGCGGGATCAGCGGCGCCCTTGCGCCTGGGCTGTTCGGGCCCGAGGGGCTGCTCGCCGCTGGCGTCCTGTCTGGATTGCTGACCCAAGCGTTGGGACTGGCCGCGGTCTTGGTCGTCGCCATGGTCGCCGGGACACTGATCGCGCTCGCGCTGCGCGCGCTACCTGGCCACTGGGTAATTGCCGAATGACCAGCACCACCATCCACTACCGATCCTGGTGGGGCAAGGCCTCGGCGGGCCTGCTCGGCACCCTGATTGGCGGCCCTGCCGCCGGCCTGATCGCCGCGGGCATGGGCCACGTCCTAGACCGGGAGATCGACGGCCTGGCGCGGACCTGGCTGCGACCTGATGCGCTGCGGATCGGTCGGCGCCAACGCGACACGCTGCGCGCCGCGGAACTCTCGCTGGCCGGCGCATTGGCCCGCGCCGGCGAGCTGTCGGCTGAGGCCCTGGCCGATGCGCGGGATGACTGCATACGCCGGCTGGAACTGCCGCAGCCCGCCCGGGCCAAGGCAAGGGCCCTGTTCGACGATGGATTGCGCGCAGATTTTCCGCTCACCGCCGTGGTCAATCAATTTCGCCGCGTCTTCCACCGCCGCTTCGATGTGCACTATCTGCTGCTGTGGTCGTTGCTCGACGCCGCCGAGCAGCGCGGCGAGCCGTCCCCGGCGCAGCGCCGACTGCTGGAGGACATCGCGCGGCGCATCGGCCTCTCGGAGGCGCGACTGCATGCCTTTGCCGAAGGGCGCCGCACATTCGGGCGCAGTCACCTGGCGCCTCGGGCGTCGATGTCGGCGGACGAGGCCCGGGCCACGCTCAAGGTGCCACCCTGGGCAACCGCGGCCGAGATCAAGCAGGCTTACCGGCGCGAGATCGGCCGCCACCATCCGGACCGGCTGGGCTGTCTCGGTCTGTCGCCGGAGCAACTCGCCGAAGCCAGCGCACAGACCGCACGCATCCGCAAGGCCTACGAGATCCTCCGCCGCGGTTAACCTGAATCACCCGGATTCGTCTTGCGGCGAGGTACTGAGGAACGGTTCACTTGTTCTTGCAACATGACTAAGACAACCCGATGACGCCACGCCAGAACCCTGCTACACCGTTCGAGTCCGTCCCGTTCAGCGCCGAGACCCGTTTGGCCCTGGCCCGCGCTGCCGAGGGCCGCACCGCGGCGGAAGGGATCGTCAGAGGCTACAGCATCGCTGGCCTGTCCATTGGGCTGCTGCCGTTCCCGCTGTTCGATGCCCTTGCCCTGGTGGATCTGCAGATGAACCTGGCCGCACGTCTGGCCGACCATTACGGCGTCCCGTTTCGCGCCGTCTATCGTCGCACCGTCATTGCACTGGTGACGGGCAGCCTGCCGGTGGCGGTCGCCGGCCTGGGGCTGTCGCTGCTCAAGGTGGTGCCGGTGTTCGGCTCGCTCGCCGGCGCCGGCGCGCTGTCCACCCTGGCCGCGACCCTGACCTACGCCCATGGCCAGGTGCTGATCAGGCACTTCGAGGGCGGCGGCACCTTCGACGACCTGCGTTGGTCCAAGCTCAGGCAGCAACTGCGCGCCGAGCTGGCGCGCCGGCCGCAACTGGCCCCCGCCGCGGGCTGACCCAGTCCGATGCCCAACCAGAGCATCCCCGAACAGGGCGCACCTGAGCAGAGCCGGGGCGAGGCCCGGCGCGAACTGCGCCGCTGGCTACTGCGCCGTGGCCCCTTCGCAACCATTGGGCTGCAGATCCTGCTGTTGGTGCTGGTCCTGTTCTGGGATCGCATCTTCATCGTCATCCATCCTGGCGAGGCCGGCGTGCACTGGAGTCGCTTCAGCGGTACCCAGATCGACTCGGTGCGCGGTGACGGGCTGAACATCATCAGCCCGCTGGATCGCTTGATCATCTACGAGGTGCGCAAGCAGGTGGTCGAGCATAGCCTCGACGTGCTGTCGGTGGAGGGGATGCGTCTTCAGTTGAAACTGGCCATCCGCTACCGCCCCGAGCGCGCCCTGCTTGGCAAGCTGCACCAGCGCGTCGGCCCGGACTATCTGACCCGGGTGGTCATTCCACAGACCGAGTCGGTGCTGCGCAAGGAGCTCGGCAATGCCACCGCCGAGCAGATCTACACCAATGAGGGCGGGCTGCTGACCCGCGCCATGCTCCAGGCCATGGAAGAGATCGGCAGCAATTTCGTTGAGGTGGAGGACATCATCATCCGCCGCATCCAGCTTCCCGAGACCGTGCGTCGGGCCATTGAGGACAAGCTGGTCCAGCAGCAATTGCTGCTGTCCTACGTCTTTCGCCGCGAGATCGCCGTGCAGGAGGCCGAGCGGGTGCGCATTGAGGCGACCGGCATCCGCGACTATCAGGGCATCGTCGACGAGACCCTGACCGAGCGCCTGCTGGCCCATCAGGGCATCACCGCTACGCGGGAACTGGCCACGTCGGAGAACCCCAAGACCGTGGTCATCGGTGCCGGCCGGGATATCTCCGTGCCCATCTTCCTAGGCGCCGAGCCCGCCGCGTCGCCCGCATCCCCCAGCACCCCACCGAAGCCGGACGGCAACACTGGACCGTAGAAGATCGCTCGCGCAGCCGGTTGCACCCTAGCTCGGAAGTCTCTATGTTTGTACCTCCAAGCGAGCTTATCAGCGCCCACTAGATTGCTTGCTGGCGCCAAAAGCTTACAGATGCGTCAAATTTTCCGGCGCCAACAGGTCGAAAACCCAAGTGCGATGCGCTCGTGGGTTTGATGCGTCGCCTCGCTAATCGTCTGAGTTAGAACACCTGAGCGGCCGTCGGACGCGCCATTCACAGCGGTGACAGCGCAGATGTGATCAGGCGACAAGATTAAGGTGTTTCGACGTGACCATACTCAGCTATCCCCTCATTGATGAGCAGGCAACGCAGCCGCGTATCGACGAGCTGGTCTGCCTGAGTCCGGAGCAGGGCAGTGGGCCTGAGCCGGCCCACCTGCTCATCGTCGAAGACGATGCCGACGGCCGTGACCTCTACATCGACCACCTGCGCGGCTATGGCTTTGGCGTCAGCATCGCCGAGACCGGCGAAGCGGCCTTGGACCTGGCACGCAGCAGCCGACCCAATGCCGTGCTGCTCGACCTGGGACTACCGGACATCGACGGCATGCAGGTACTGCGGATACTCAAGGCCACTGAGCTGACCCGCTCCATCCCGGTGCTGCTGTTGACCGGGCGCGACGACGTGCACAGCAAGGTCCAGGGCTTTGGTCTGGGCGCCAGTGACTACCTGACCAAGCCGGTTGCCACGTCGGAACTGTGCGCGCGCCTGAGCCTGCACCTGCGCCAGCAGAGCCTGCTCGACACACTGGAATCGCATGTACGCCAGTATCGCGACCAGTTTGGTGACATCGACCAGATAGGCACCGTCGACCTTGAGCGGCACGACCTGCCGCGGCAAGAGGTCGCCCGGTTGTTCGAGGTCCGCCAGATGATCAGCAGTCGGCTCGCCGACCCGCCGCTCCTCCAAGAACTCGCCGCTGCCGTCGGCACCAATCAGCCCAAGCTGTCCAAGGGTTTCCGCACCCTGTTCGGCACCACCGTGTTCGGCTATATCCGGGAACTGCGGATGCTCCGGGCACGCGAGTTGCTGCAGCGGACCTGCATGCCGATCAAGACCATCGCCGCCGAGATCGGCTTTCGCTCCACTGGCGACCTGAGCCGCGCCATCAAGGAGCACTACGGCATGACTCCTACCGCGTTGCGCCATCATGCCGGCCAGCCGCCGACGGCCCTGAGTGCCGACCAGGTCGGCGCGGGGTCAGTCACTGACTGATCCCGAATCTCGGCGTTCTCCCGCCGCCCTACAATCCGCCGCATTGATGTCCCGAGCTGACCGGTAACCGAAGGGGCGCCTTTAGCCTAGACCTCGACGGACCGTGCTTTTTCTCTGGTTACAAAGCTCCAGAGACTGGGCAAGCAATCCCCGTAGTCGGTTGAGGAACGAAACCCAGCATCTCTTCACCAGCAGGTCGGTGCCGAGCAACAGCCGCCGCGCGCGCTGCAGTCGGGCCTCGCGGAGGTGGCCGTGGATGCTGGTGCCGAACAGCGTGGCGAAGCCCCGCGCGAGCGCCCGCTGGCTCAGGCCGACCGCAGCTCCGTCTCTTCGACCGGCTTGGTCAGGTAGTCGTGGGCGCCGAGCCGGAAGGCCAGGGCCTTGCTGGCCGGGTCGACGCGGCCCGTCAGCAGCAGCACCGGGATCTGGCGCAGCCGGACATCCGCCTTCAGCTCGCCGAGCACGGCAAGGCCGTCCGGCGGTGGTATGCCGATGTCCAGCAGCATCAGGTCCGGCGCGCGCTGCCGGCAGCGCTCAAGCCCTTCGCCACCGGACGCGGCGGTGCGGATGACGAACCCGTCGTCCCGCAGCAGGGCCTCCAGCAGCATCAGGCTATCGCGGTCGTCCTCGACGATCAGCAGGCCTGCCGGCGGGCCGACCGGCGCTTGTGCGGCATCCGGACGCTCGCCGGCGCAGCGCCCTGCGTGCCGGCGATCGGCAGTGCCAGTTGCGGACCAGGGTTCCACCTCTGGCACACAACCGCCTTGAAGAGCAGCGTGAGGGGGCGGGGGAGCGTTCAACCTAGAAAGAGCAGTTGACCGCTCTGAAGCAAAGCCAAGTGCCTGTTTTGCCATTGGTGTCTTCGCAGCACCTGATCGTCGTCGCCACCGCCCAGCCGCGCGATCAGATCCCGGTGGATCAGGCGCTCGCCGCGGTCCAGTATCCAGGCCTCCGGCGCAGCCACGGCGTCCAGTTGCGGGATCGACTCGCGAACGCCCGCCGTGAAGGCCGGTTGCGCCTCGCCGGCGCTGCGCCGCGGTCGCAGGATGGACACCGTGAGATCCGCTTGGGCTTGGTCATGCACCCAGGTGAAGCCTTGCAGCTCGCCCAAGCGCAGCCGCAGCGGTTGCAACAGCCCGGACGGCACGGCGTCATCCAGCGTCCAAAGGAACAGCCGCACCGGCTCGGAGGTGTAGGCGTGCTCCAACTCGGTGAGGACGCCGCCGACACCCACCCGTCCGCGCTCGACCCGGCCACGGCTTTGGGTATCGTCCACGTCGGTGATCCGCACGCGGGCGTCGTCCTCGGGGTCGATCGAGCTGTAGAGGCTGCCGACACTCACCCCGGCCAGCAGCCCGGCATCGAGGGTCAGGCCATCCTCGTCGGCCCGGACCACCCTGACACCCCGACGCAGCCGCAGCTCGCCGCCGAGGATGGTCCGGTCGGCGTTGCCGCCGGTGATCCGCGGGTGCTGCACCGCCGACATCAGCGTCGAGAGACCGAGTGCCGCGCGCTCGAACGCACCGCGCCAGGTCGCGTCCGCCGCGGCGCCCTCCAGGGCGGCGACCCAATGCCAGGTGAACAGCCCCACCGGCGCGCCGTTGTCCGATCGGTACCTCGAACGCCTGCTCGTGGACGTCCGCCGCGGCGATCTCCACCAAATTGGTCAGCGCATGCCGATCGGCGGGGCCCCCGCGCCCGCGGATGCGACTCCTGCACCGCCGCGGGAAGCGCGCGGGAGACCAGCGGCGCGGGGCCGCGGGTATTGGTGGCGGCGTGGCACGCATCGCTCACCATCACCAGCTGCCCGGACGGACCGAGCCGGTCGCTGATGCGGCCAAGCCAGCCGTTGAGCTCGTCGTCGAGGATGTCGAAGCGGTCGATCCCCTCGCTCGCCTCCCATCGCGCGCCGAACGGCACCAGGGTCTGATCCTCGCCGGTCGGCTCGTCGTCGTTGAGGTCCCGCACCAGGGAGCCGTGGCCCGAGTAGTGGATGAAGACCGTGTCGCCGGGGGCGACGGAGGCCGCCAACTCGGCGAACGCACGCTCGATGCCGCGATGGGTGGCGGCCCGGTTGCGCAGGATGCGGATCTCCCCGGGCACGAAGCCCAAGCGCGAGGTCAACACCGCCGACACCAGCTCGATGTCGCGGGCCGCACCGGGCAGATCGTCGAAACCGCTCCCGCTGTAGTCCGAGATGCTGATCAGCAGCGCATGTCGGGCGCCCGATGCGGCGCCGAGCGCCGCCGATGCAAGCAACGCCATGCCGATCAGGACCAGTGCGGCCAGCAGCCGCCTGCGCCGAACGGGGTCTTCAGCTCGACCGATACTTGAAACCACGATGTCTACCTCCGCAATCGATGCCAGTCCGGTTTGTGGAAAGAGGACGGACCGACAAGCCGTAGTTGTCGTTTCCATGTCCCGCGCCTGTCGCGCCATTGACGTGGGAACGAGTCGGAAACAAGGTGAACAGCGTAGGGCGGATAAGCCCAGCGCATCCGCCTTCCGGGCACTCCGACGCGGCGATCGCGGCCGGAGGCCGCTCCCACAGCGGCTAGTGCCGCTGCGCTCAAGTTTCCCGAATCAGCGCTGGTCGTTGTCGTTGTCGTTGTCGTTGTCGTTGTCGTTGTCGTTGTCGTAATCGTTGTCGTAATCGGTATCGCTGTCGCCGTTTCGGACTCGATTACGACAACGACAACGACAACGAAGGAAGCTTGTTTGTATCATTTGGGCGCAGCGGCACGAGGTCGAGGGCATCGCGGCGCTACAGCCAATTCCCCATCAGCACAAAGGGCGCCCGGTGATAGGGATGCGTCCAGCCGCAGGCATCGGCCGGCGCTTCGCCTTCGGCGCTCGTCGCGACGTCGTCGCCGAGCCACAGCGGTCGGCGGGCGCCGCCGCAATCGCCCTCCCCCGCCTCGCCCTGGAGCAGCGCCAGCTGGGCCTGGCGCAGGGCCTCGGCCTTGGTCAGGCTGGGGTCGGCGCCGTGCAGCCGGTAGAGGGTCTGCATCAGGGTGCCGGTGCTTCTGTCTGCCACCGGCCAGAGGGTGGCGAGCACGCCCTTGGCGCCGCGCTTCTGGGCCAGGGCGCCGAAGCGCTCGACCTCGGCGCCGCTGCCGCTGCGGTTGGGGTTGCCCATGGCGGTGTCGCAGGCCGAGAGCGTGAGCTGGTCGACGTGGTGCAGCCGGTAGGCGGCCTTGGCCTCGAGGTCGGCCAGGGGCAGGGCCTGGCCGTCGCCGAGCAGCAGGAACGAGGCGCTGTTGTCGCCGGGGTTGAGCTTGAAGTGGCTGGCGATGTGCAGCACCGGCAGGCGCGCGCGGATCATGGCCTTGAGCCGGGCCTTGTCGAAGGCATCATCCAGATGGACCTCGCCGGCGATGACGCCGTCGGGCTCGTCGGCGTCGCGGATGACGATGCCGTCGAGCTCGGCGGGCACGGCGCTCAGCGCATCGAAATGGCCCCATTCGGTGTCGTGGGCGCGGCTGACGCCGAGCCCGGCGACGCGCCAGGCGGGATCGCTGTCGTCGCTTAGTCAAGGTTCAGAAACAAGTGGTGCAGACGCAACGACGAAACGGCCAATACAAAGGCTCAGCGAGCGGGCGTCTGTACCACTTGTTTTTGAATCGATCCTTAAGTGCTCGCGGGCGGCCAGGGTGTAGAGCACCAGCGGGTGGTCCTCGATGAGCCAGTGCGCGCCGTCGTGCAGGGCGGCCAGCGGGATGTAGCGAAGCGCCGCGTCCAGGGACCACATCAGGGTGCCGGCCTCGGCTTGGGCCAGGTCGGCGGCGATGGGGCCGATGAGGATGGCGTGCAGCCGCTTGGCGAGCGGCAGCGGGTCGCTGGTGCGGTCGGTCAGGGCCTGGCGGAAGTCGCCGATGAGGCGGTTGAGCCCAGCCCGGCCGGTCTGGGACTGGCGCGCGACCTGGGTGTCGGGGGTGGTGAGGATGACGGTTAATACGGCGGTGCCGGCATAGCGGGGCCTGTGGGAGCGATTTGCAATCGCGACGGCGGGGGCGGGGCCGGCGCTGCGGGCTCGCCCAATCGTCGCGATCGCGGCCACAGGCCGCTCCCACAACGGCCTAGTGCATCACTGCGAACGTCCCGATGCCGTTCGCGATCGTTGTCGTTTCCATCTCGTGCCGAGGCTCTGAGATTGTGAAAGTATTGCCCGCCGACGGACAAACGGTCGGGCGCGTCGCGTCCAGAAGAGCCCGCTGGAGCGGCGCAACGATCAGCACTCAGGTTGTCCTGCCTATCGCGAGTCGGCCGGCATCCTCGCCGCGATGCGCTCGCGGACCTGGCCCGTCCCTATCGGCACCAAAGGCGCTCGGTGGTCCGGCGCGGTCAACGAGGCCGCAGATCGCCAACGAGGGCCCTCAGGGCTCGGGGGCCAACCGTGCAGGCAAAAGGGATTGAGAAACCGCCGCAGCCGCAACGCCCGCCGCCCCACGCGGCGCAGCCGGGATATCCGGCGGATGGATGATAGACTTCGGCCATGGCCGGCAAAGACACCGTTTCCAAGGATCTGCTCAAGCGCATCGTCGTGGACCTGGCGCGCTATCTGTTCCATGTCGAGATCGAGGCGCTGGAGGTCCTAGACACCGAACAGCAGCGCGTCGAGGATCGGCGCGCCGATCTGGTGGTGCTGGCCCGCGCGGGGGACGAGGAGTTCCTGCTCCATATCGAGATCCAGAACGACAATGATCGGCGCATGCCGCTGCGCATGCTGCGCTATCGCACGGACCTGATGCTCGCCTGGCCCGGGAGAAGTGTGCGCCAGTATCTGGTCTATATCGGCAAGGCGGCGCTCAGCATGGGAGACGGCGTCCGGGACTGGCGGCTCGACTACGACTACGCCCTGGTGGACATGCACGCCGTGGACTGCCGGGTGCTGATGGATCAGGGTACGCCGGATGCGCTGGTGCTGGCCGTGCTATGCGACTTCCGGGGCCGCGAGCCCCGTGCCGTGGTGCGCGAGATCCTCACCCGGCTGCAGGCCCTGACGCACCACTCGCCGCGCCGCTTCCGTGAGTACCTGGGCATGCTGGAGATCCTCTCCACCAACCGCGACCTTGTCGCGACCATTCGCGAGGAAGAAAAGATGCTGACCGTTTCCCTCGAAGAGTTGCCGTCCTACTCCCTGGGCCACGAGGCCGGGCTGAGCCAAGGTTTGGAGCAAGGCGAGGTCAACTATGCGCGCAATACCTTGGTCCGGCTGTTGGAGCGCAAGTTTGGTGAGCTGGCCGCCGCCGACCGTGAGCGCATCCAGGCCGCCGGGCTGCAACAGCTCAAGGACTGGACCGACCGGGTGCTGACCGAGGACAGCATCCAGGCCGTGTTGCGCTGACTTACAACCAGTTCCCCATCAATACAAAGGGCGCCCAGTGGTACGGATGCGTCCAGCGGCAGGTGGCGCCGGCGCCTGCCTCGCCGCCGCCGAGATGGAACGGTCTGCGCACATGGGTGCAGTCCGCCGGGTTCCCCGTCTGCGCCTGTTCCGGCCTGATCCGGCCCTCGATCAACGCGAGCTGCGCCTGGCGTAGGGCCTCGGCCTTGGACAGCCGGTCGTCCTCGGCGCGCTGGCCGTAGAGGTCCTGCATCAGCGCGCCGGTGCTGGCGTCGTCCACGGACCACAGCGTGGCAAGCACGCCGCGGGCGCCGCGCAGCTGCGCCAGGGCGCCGAAGGACTCGATCTCGGCGCCGGCGGAGGCGCGTTCGATGCCGGCGCCGACGGCGGTGTCGCAGGCGGAGAGCGCCAGCAGGTCGATGCCGAACAGGGCGTAGTCCGGGTCGGCGTCGATGTCGGCGATGGTCAGCCGGCTGCCGTCGCCGAGCAGCAGGTAGCTGTCCAGGTTGTTGCCGGGATTCAGCGCGAAGTGGCTGGCGATGTGCAGCACCGGGTAGGCGTCCTTGTCCTCCAGCACCGAGGCCAGGCGCGCGGCGTCGAAGGCCTGGTCCAGGTGCACCTGGCCCGGGATGACGCCATCGGGGTCCGCGCTGTCTCGCTTGACGATGCCCTCCAGCTCCGCCGGCACCGCCGGCAGGGGCGTGAACGGCGGGTGGCCTTCGCTGACGCCGAGGCCGGCCACCTGCCAGCGCTCGGCGCGCTCATCGCCCATGACGGTGCTCAGGATCACCGCGCCCTGGCCCATCTCCCGCAGCCGGGCCTGCTGGAGGCGCAGCTCCCGCAACGCCTGCGCGGCGAGGCGGGTGGCGTCGGCGGGGGTCTGCCCGGCGAACTCGGTCTCCAGCGCCGCGATCAGTTCGGTGACGGCCTGCTGGCCGGCCTTGAGCTGTTGCTTGACCTCGGCGCGGCGGGCGTCCTCGGCCGGCGTGCGGGCGCGGTTCTGCTTGAGCTGGCGGTATTCGCCGCCGAGCGCCGCGAGGTCCGCGGCGACGGCGTCGTAGCGGGCGTTCCAGGCCGCCTCGGCCGGGGTGTAGTCGGCCCGGCTCTGCTTGACGTCGCGGGCGGCGTCGCGGCGGATGAACTCGAACAGCTCTTCTTCCTTCAGCATCGCCAGCACCTGCTCCGCCTCGGGGATGCGGCCCTCTGCAATCAGGAGATCGGCCAGACGCCGGTAGACCTGATCTTTGTCTTGCAAAAAGGAGCGCTTCAAGTGCTTCTCCAGCCCGCTGCTCATTGCGCGCATGGCCTGTATGGTATTGACGGCACGCTTGCCAGAGACAATCGCCGGCCTGATCGATCCGACGGCGGTAAACAATCTGCGAAATCCGTCCCAGATGCGCCAGACGATCTCCAGCTCGGCGAGATCTGCCTGCGTGGTCAGACTTTCTGTCAACAATTGCTGCGCTTGTTGATACTCTGATTTCTCCAGATACAGCTCGGCAAGATTGAGAAGGCTTCTCGCTTCTCCGGACCGGTCGCCAATCTCCCGATGAATATCGAGGGCCTTCACATAGTGAGCGAGCGCCTCTTTAGTCCGACCGGCGTCGGCATACGCCAGGCCGATGTTTCCAACCACAACGCCTTCGCTCCGACGATCGTGGATGCGTTGGAAGATGGCAAGGGCCTGTTCGTGTATATCCAGGGCCTTGTCATGACGGCGAAGGCTGTTGTGAACGTTCCCCATGTTCGCGAGCGTCTGGCCCTGACCGGGGAGATCGGCGATTTCGCGCCGGATTTCCAAGGCCGACGACAGGGTATCCAGCGCGGATTGATGGTCGCTGAGGTTCCAGTAGACAACACCGATATTGTTCAAGACCTCAGCTTCCGCGAAACGATCTCCGATATAGCGGACAAGAGCCAACAAAGCCTCGTATGAGCGCAAGGCATCCTCGTGTCGGCCGAGGCTTGCATGCGCTGCGGCCAGTCCTCTCAGCGCGGCGCTCTCGCCCTGCCGATCTGCGGTTTCGCGGTATATGGCCAGCGCCCCCGAATAGTTGCTGATAGCCGTATCGTAGTCGCCAACCAAGACCTGGAGACTTGCGAGATTCGTGAGCAGATTCCCTTCGCCCGCGCGGTCGCCAATCTCGCGCGCTATGGCCAATGCGGCGCGCAGGCATTCCAACGCCTCCTGGTAGCGGCCAAGCTTGGTGTGCAAGGCACCCAGGTTTGTCAGCGCAACCCGCTCCATGCTGCGATCATGCCGCGTCCGCGCAATTTCCAGGGCTCGGTTGACCTGGCGCAACGCCTGCTCATAGGCGCCCTGATGGTTGAGCAGCGCACCGATAGCGATCGCGAACCTGCCCTGCCAGTTCAGGTCTCCATGGGCTTCGGCCAGTTCCACGCCGGCATCGAGTTGTCGACGCGCAAGCGCGGAGTCGGCGCGCTGCCAGGCGTTGTTTCCCGCATCAAGCAGGGCCTGCATGCGGGCCTCGGGCGTCTCCGCCAGGTCCCGGATGCCGACCCCGATGCGCCCGCCCCGGATGCGGGCTTCAAGCCCCTGCGCGCCGACGGCAGCATTCGGCGACCCCGGGCGCAGCCAGCGCAGCGTGACGGTCTGCTCGGCGGGGGTCTCGCCGGTCAGGCCGACAAGCTGCCGCGCGCCGTCCAGCGGCGTCTCGCCATAGCGGATCAGCACGTCGCCGGGCCGGATGCCGGCGGGGACGCCTTGGCCATCCGGCAGCACCAGGGTGGCCAGCACGCCCTCGGCGCCGTCGAACAGGGCCGGTTGCTCGGCCTTCAGCGCCCGTGCGGTGGCGAGCCAGGCGGCGAGCTGCTCGACGGAGGGCTCGGCGGACTGCGCAGCCGGTGGCCCGTCGGCGGCCTGCGGCGGGCTCGTGGCCTCGGTCGCGGTGGCGCATACCGGTGCCGCCAGCGTCAACGCCAGCGCCAGCAGTGGGGCCAAGCTGGGGCCGGGTGCCATTAGGGTGCGGGTCATCGCTGCCCTCCTTCCCTCGGGTGCGTGGTCGGACGGTTGGGATTCAGATGCAAGGGGCCCGGCGCCGGTGCGCCGCACTTGGGCCGCCGGTGGCGCTATTGTGCTGTAGGACGGACCGCGGGGTCGATCTTGTCGGGTTCTGACACTGCATGCAGGCGGGGAGCGGCCCGGGCCTGCATCGCGGTACACTGCCCACCGGCCCCATCTTTCGACGGCCTGATCACGAGCGGAAGCTTCGACATTCGAGATGCCGGTTCCGGACTGACAGGCTCACTGCGCCGGCAGTTCGGCTCTGCCGCCCGGGAACCGCCGGTGCGTGCTTCGGGCTCGCTGCGCACCGACACGGATGGCGGAGCCATCAAGAGGGGGTGCCGAGGCCAATGTCGCCTACCTGGCACAGCCCAAGCAGCAGACGGTGCGCACCGCCGCGGGCGGCTCGGACCTGCATCGGCTGCTCGATGCGGCCGGATTCGGATTCGTCCACCAGCGCAGACCCTACAGTCTGGCCGGGAAGACAACGCCCGAGGAGGCCGCCATGAATGATTACGCGCATCCCTTTAACTGGGCACCCTTCGTTGTGATGGGCAACTGGCTATGAGCGAACGCTTCTTCAACAACGCCGGGCCGGTCGACTGCGCCGCGCACTATTGCCTGGACCCGCTCGAACGGATCGACATCGACGAGGTCGAGGCGTTGATCGCCCAAGCGCGATATTTCGTCCTGCATGCCCCACGCCAGACCGGCAAGACCTCGTCGTTGCTGGCGCTGATGCACCGTCTCAATGGGCAAGGACGCTATCGCTGCATCTACATCAATGTCGAGGCGGCACAGGCGGCCCGTGAGGAGGTCGGCCGGGCGATGCGCCTGATCCTGGACGAGCTGGTGCGCAACGCCGACATCTATCTGGGCGAGCAGGGGCTGGCCGCGATGCGCGATCGCCTCGCCGCCTCCGGCGGCCTTGAAGGCGGCCTCGCCGAGATGCTGAGCGCCTGGTCACGGCGCGACCCAAAGCCGTTGGTCCTGCTGATCGACGAGATCGACGCCCTGATCGGCGACACCCTGGTCTCGGTGCTGCGCCAAATCCGTGCCGGCTATGCCGCACGTCCCGGTGCCTTTCCGCAGACCGTGATCCTCTGCGGCGTGCGCGACGTGCGCGACTACCGCATCCACTCCGTGCGCTCCCACGAGATCATCACCGGCGGCAGTGCCTTCAACATCAAGGCCGAGTCGATCCGCTTGGGCGACTTCACCGAGGCCGATGTGCAGCGCCTCTACCGCCAGCACAGCGACGAGACCGGTCAGCCCTTCGGTGCCGGTGCCGTCGCCCGCGTCTGGCACTGGACCCGGGGCCAGCCCTGGCTGGTGAATGCCATCGGCTACCAGGTCACCTTCAGGCGGCGGGAGCTGCGCGATCGCACCCGGGTCATCGATCGCGAGGCCATCGACCAGGGCGCCGAGGACCTGATCCAGCGCCGCGATACCCATCTCGATCAGCTTACCGACAAGCTGCGCGAGCCGCGCGTGCGCCGCGTCGTCGAGGCGATCCTGACCGGCACCAGCGCGCAGCGCCAGGCATCCCAGGACGATGTGCAGTACGTCATCGACCTCGGTTTGGTGAATCGCACCTCGGGCCACCTGGCGATCGCCAATCCCATCTATCGCGAGATCATCCCGCGCCAGCTCACCGCGGTGCAGCAGCTCGACCTGGAGGCCCAGTACCAGCCCGCCTGGTACATCCAGCCCGACGGCCGGCTCGACATGAACAAGCTGCTCGCCGCCTTTCAGGTCTTCTTCCGCGAGCACTCCGAGCACTGGATCAAGCGCTTCGACTACAAGGAGGCCGGTCCACAGCTACTGCTGCAGGCGTTCCTGCAGCGCATCGTCAACGGCGGCGGGCGCATCGAGCGTGAGTACGGCCTCGGGCGCATGCGCACCGACCTGCTGCTGCGCTGGCCCTTCGGCGACGGCCGTTTACAGACCGTCGTGCTCGAGCTGAAGCTGCTGCACAAAGGCCTGGCTTCGACCATCGCCCAAGGTCTGGAGCAGACCCGCGCCTACGCCGATCGCAGTGGTGCCGACGAGGCCCACCTGGTGATCTTCGACCGCGGCGACCGGGCCTGGGAGGACAAGCTGTTTCAGCGCGACGAGCACCTGCATGGGCGGCTGATCCGGGTCTGGGGGATGTAGGTGACGGCGCTGCCCCGGCGCAAGCAGGCATGTGCGCCAGGCCGCTCCTTGCCCTGCAAATCACACCAGTGCACCGCCGCGGAAGTCCCGCGGCCACTGACATGCCCCGACGGGACTGTGGGAGCGACTTGCAGTCGCGATCTTCTGCGTCGCGGCAGTCGCGATTGCAACTCGCTCCCACAGGTGCGACCGGTCTCGGCATTTTCGAGGCGAAGCACGAGAGACGGTTTCCGTCGCTCCAGACCCGATTCGATGATCAGCGCCGCCAGGTCCCAGGCCAGCACGTCCGCGTACCGGTTGCGGCAGCGGCTGTAACGCTCGGCCTTCTTCCAAGCCTGGGCCAGCACGGCCTCGTCGCGCAGCAGCGCTAGCCGCGGCCTGAGACGTTCATAGCGCGCATCGACGGACTTCATAGCCAATTGCCCATCAGCACGAACGGCGCCCAGTAGTAGGGATGGCGCCAGCGGCAGGCCGGCCTGGCGGGCGCGTGGCCGGGCCCCGGCCGTCTCGCCGGTGCCCAGGTAGACGGGCATGCGGGCCGCGGCGCAGTCGGTGTCCGGGTCGGCGCCTTGGAGCAGGGCGAGCTGGGCCTGTTGCAGGGCTTGCGCCTTGCTCAGTGCCGGTTGCTCGGCGCGCAGGCGATAGAAGGTCTGCATCAGCTCGCCGGTGCTGGCGTCCGCCACCGGCCAGAGGCTGGCGAGCACGCCGCGGGCGCCTTGGCGCTGGATGATGGTGCCCATGCCCTCGATCTCGACGCCGGTGTCGTCGGCGCCGCCCATGAAGGTGTTGCAGGCGGAGAGCGTCACCAGGTCGATGTGGCGGAGATCCAGCGGCGGCTTGGACTCGCGCAGGGCCTTCAGGCTCAGGGTGTGGGGCTGGCCGTCGTCGGCGACGGTGCCGAGCAACAGGCTGGAGTCGGCATCGCTGCCGGGGTGCAGGTCGAAGTGGCTGGCCAGGTGCAGGATGCGGTTGGCGGGGGCGGCGGCCTCGGTCCTCAGCGCCGTCTCGCTGAAGGCGGCGTTCAGCAGCGCGCGGCCGGGCAGCACGCCGTTGGGGTCGGCGGCGTCCTCGCGGACGATGCCGTCGATCTCGTCCTTGACCGCTTTGAGCTGGCTGAAGCCTTGGCGCTGCTCGCTGACGCCGAGCCCGGCGACGCGCCAGTCGCCGCCGCCGGCGGCCTCCGGCTGGCGCTCCGAGGCCGCGGTGTAGTAGACCAGCGACCAGCGCTCGGCGAGCCACTGTTCCCCATCGTGCAGCGCCGCGAAGGGGATGTAGCGCAGCTTGCCGTCCAGGTGGACCAGCAGGGATTGCAGGCCGGCCGCGTCGATGGCCTCGGCGATGGGGGCGACCAGGCGGGTGTAGAGGGCCTTGGCCGGGGTGGTCGCGTCCGAGTACCGATCGGTCAGCGCGCTGCGCAGGGCGTCGATCTCGGTGTTCAGCGTGTCGGCGTCCACCTCGACGACGGCGGTGTGCCAGTCCGCGGGCGTGGTCAGCAGCAGGCGGACCTTGTCCCCCAGCAGGATGAATTGCAGCAGGCCGGTGGGCTGGCCGCCCTGCTCCGACAGTGCCGCCAGCAGGGCGCGTTTGTTACCGGGGGCCTTGGCCAGGGCCTCGTTGGCCTCGGCCTGCTGCGCCGGGTCGATGGCGGCGAAGTGCTGAGGCAGCTCGGTGAGCAGACGTTCCAGCTCGGCGGTGGCCGCGTCGCGCTCGGCGGTGAGGCGCTCAAGCTCGGCCTGTTCCTCCGCGGTGCGCGCGCTCGCATCAATGCGGCTCAGCGCCGCGATGCGCTCGCCCAGCGCCGGCAAGGGCTCGGCGATGCCGTCATAGCCCGCGTTCCAGTCGGCCTCGAAGCGGTTGAACGCGGCCCGCGTGGTGCGCGGGTCGTGGGCGTCGTCCTCCTGGATGTAGTCGTAGAACTCCTGCTCCTTGAGCATGTCCAGCACCTGCTGGGCCTCGGCGGGGCGGTCTTGGGCCAGCAGCAGGTCGGCGAGGCGGAGGTAGACGTCCTCCTTGTCCTCCAGGAACGACTGCTGCTGCGCCCGCTCCAGCCCGCTGCTGGCCGCGCGCATGGCCTGGATGGTGTTGACGGCGCGCTTGCCGGCGACGATGGCGGGGCCGGGCTGGGCGTCGGCGGACCAGGACTGGCGGAGGTTGTTCCAGAGCCGCCAGAGGGTCTCGGGCTCGTTCAGGGCGGTCTGCAGGGCGAGGGCCTGTTCATAGTAGCCGCGGGCGGCGGCGTAGTGGCCTTGGTCCGCTTCCAGGGCGCCGAGGTTGGCTAGGTCCCGGGACTCGCCGGCGCGGTCGCCGATCTCGCGGCGGATGGCCAGGGCCTGGGTGAAGTGCTCCAGGGACTCTTGGTAGCGGCCGAGGTACAAGTAGACGGCGCCGATGTTGCCGAGGACCCCGCCCTCGCCTCGGCGGTCGCCGATCTCGCGGTGGATGGTCAGGGCTTGGGTGTAGTGCTCCAGGGCCTCTTGGTAGCGGTCGAGGTTTTGGTAGACGATGCCGATGTTGGTGAGGTCCGCGCCCTCGCCTCGGCGGTCGCCGATCTCGCGGCGGATGGCCTAAGGCTTGGGTGAAGTGCTCCAGGGCCTCTTGGTAGCGGCCGAGGTTCCCGTAGACGATGCCGATGTTGGTGAGGTCCGTGCCCTCGCCTCGGCGGTCGCCGATCTCGCGGCGCAGGCCTACGGCTTGGGTGAAGTGCTCCAGGGCCTCTTGGTAGCGGCCGAGGTTGGCGTAGACGATGCCGATGCCGCTGAGGTCCTTGCCCTCGCCTCGGCGGTCGCCGATCTCGCGGCGCAGGCCTACGGCTTGGGTGAAGTGCTCCAGGGCCTCTTGGTAGCGGCCGAGGTTGTCGTAGACGATGCCGATGCCGCTGAGGTCCTTGCCCTCGCCTCGGCGGTCGCCGATCTCGCGGTGGATGGCCAGGGTTTGGGTGTAGTGCTCCAGGGCCTCTTGGTAGCGGCCGAGGTTTTGGTAGACGCTGCCGATGTTGCCGAGGTTCCCACCCTCGCCTCGGCGGTCGCCGATCTCGCGGTGGACGGCCAGGGCTTGGGTGTGGTGCTCCAGGGCCTCTTGGTAGCGGCCGAGGTCGCGGAGGATGACGCCGATCGCAGTCGTGAACGCCGCCTCGCCCTGTCTATGCCTGGCCTCGCGGGCCAGCGCCAGCCCCTGCTCCAACGCGGCGAGCGCGCGGGGATAGTCGGCGTGCTGCCAGGCAGCCTTACCGGTATCAAGCAGCGCCTGCATCCGCTCCGCGGGGGTTTGCGCCACATCCCGAATCCCGACGCCGATGCGGCCACCCCGAACTGGCGTCTCCATCGCTTGTGCCTGCGCATGCGCCGCCGGCCGAAGCCAGCGCAATGGCACGCGCTCTTCCGGCGAGGTCTGACCCGTTAGGTCGATAAGCTGCTGCGTGCCCATCAACGGCACTTCGCCATAGCGTATCAGCACGTCGCCGGGCCGGATGCCGGCGGCGGCGCATTGGCAATCCGGCAGCACCAGATAGGCCAGCACGCCCTCGGCGCCGTCGAACAGGGCCGGTTGCTCGGCCTTCAGCGCCTGTGCGGTGGCGACCCAGGCGGCGAGTTGCTCGGCGGAGGGCTCGGCGGACGGTGCAGCCGGTGGCCCGTCGGCGGCCTGCGGCGGGCTCGTGGCCTCGGTCGCGGTGGCGCATACCGGTGCCGCCAGTGTCAACGTCAGCGCCAGCAGTGGGGCCAAGCTGGGGCCGGGTGCCGGTGGGGTGCGGGTCATCGCTGTCCTCCTTCCCTCGGGTGCGTGGTCGGACGGTTGGGATTCAGATGCAAGGGGCCTGGCGCAGGTGCGCCGCAGTCGGGCCGCCGGTGGCGCTATTGTGCTGTAGGACGGACCGCGGGGTCGATCTTGTCGGGTTCTTCTGCGAGCTGGGTTGTTGTCGATGGTGGCGGTGGCGGGCGGGGATGGTTCGTACGGTTGGGGGACCGCACAGCGGGGGATGGTCCGCACAGCGGACCCTACGCCCGGCGAAAGCTCCTTGCTCTGCGCGGTGCTGGCCGCACCGTGCGTCAGCCGAAGGTTTGCCGGATCAACGAGCGCCGCGGCCTTCGCCGAGCCTGCCACGCGAGCGCGGAGCGGGCGCTGGTGAAGGACTGGCGCGTTCACGTGCTGCCATCCTTGCCTCGGGCAAGACGCTCATGGTAGTTTTTTGCTCATAGACGATGATGAAAGTCGGCCTTGTCTATCGGGCGTTGTGTCCGTGGCCGATGCATCCGCGCAACGCGGTGCGTTCCCGACTAGTCCAACAAAGGGGCGGGCGGGCTTCCCTTAACCCGGAGCCCGTCGCACGTCCTGGCGCAACCGCGCAAGAGATGCCGTGGGCTCCCCGATTCTGGAGCCCGATATGGCAACTGCACTTGTGAGAACACGACGTAAAGCCTTCCAGCGCCAAAACGGCCGCTGCTGGTACTGCAACTCTCCCATCTGGGAAAACAACCCGACTGACTTCGCGGCCCAACACGCCCTAACCCTTGCTCAGGCGCGATTGCTTCAATCCACGGCGGAGCATTTGCATGCAAGGTGCGACGGCGGCGGCAATCACGCCGCCAACATCGTCGCAGCGTGTCGCTTCTGCAATTCAACCAGACACAAAGCGAAGCGGCCACTGGCACCGACAGCGTATCAGCGCAAGATCGATGGCAGGATTCGGCGGGGTAAATGGCTCCCCGCCATGCTTAGGCCGAAGGGCTTGCGCGACGAGCGACGGGGCAGGGGTCGATCATCTTCCACCTCGTGACACCGCTCCTGCGGTGTCACGCCCTCTTTACGCTCCGCGCCGCGCCGCTCCGCCGAGGCAGCCCTTGGCGCTCGCCACACGCCCGGTAGGCGCAGAGCGCCGAAGACCGCGTGACACCGCAGGAGCGGTGTCACGAGTAACAGCGGGGATGGTCCGCAAGGCGGGGATGGTCCGCACAGCGGACCCTACGGGCTGGCCTTGATCAGGCTGGGCCGTTTCGGGCTCGAACCGTTATCATCGGCGCGCAAGGCGGTCTGGGCTCTGGGCCTGGATGCGCGGACCGCCGACGATTCGAGCGCCGGTGAGGGTTGGTTTGGTGGCTTGACGTGGGTGAGCGGCGCGGTCAAAGGCGAAGGCAGGGGCATGGCCAAGACGAATACAGCTTTTCTCAAACAGGCCGCGTTGGCCGAGCTGGGCCACTTCGAGTCCATGGCCCGCCGCCGCTTCGGCGACGAGGCGCTGGCGGGGGAGGCGGTGAACCATGTGCTCGATGCGCTGGCGGCGGACGACTGGCGTCGGGTGCGCGGGCATCGGGGCGACGCGCGGCTGGCGAGCTATCTGCGCACGGTGGCGGCGCGGCTGCTGGAGGACTTCGCCCGCGCCCGCTTCGGTCGGGTGCGGGTGCCGGACTGGGTGCGGGTGCGCGGGGCCTTGTGGGAGCGGGTCTATCGGCTGCTGTGTCTGGAGCGGCAGTCGTCGCGGGCCACCGCCGAGCTGGTGGCGGCGGATGCGCCGGGCGGGCGCGATCGGGCGGTGGTCGAGGAGGCGCTGCGGCTGATCCTGGCGCGGTATCCCAACTGCGGTGCCCATGGGCCGGAGGAGGTGCTGCTGGAGGATGCGACAGGGGCCGAGGCGCCGGGTGGCGGTGATCCGCTGGCGTCCGGCGGCGGCCCTGAAGACGACTGCCTGGCGTCGGAGCAGGCGGTGCTGATGCGGGCGGTGCGGGGGCGTCTGCTGGGTTTGCAGGTGGACGGCGGCGGGGCGGATGCCGCCGCGTCGCGCACCCGTGCTGCGAGCGCCGCCGACTCCGGCGCCCCCGCCGGCCTGCCCGATCTGCCCCCGTTGACGCTCTCTGCTGAGGAGCGGCTGCTGCTGCGGCTGGTCTATCTGGACGGGCTTCGGGTGACCGCGGCGGGCAAGCTGCTCGGGCTCGGTGCCCACCAGACCCATGGCCGGCTGCGTCGGTTGCATGGGCGGCTACGGGCTTGGCTGGAGGCGGCCGGCGTGCGGCTGGAACCGGAGGATTTCACATGATGATCCGTGCAGGTGGTCGCGCTCCCCGCGGCGACGGTTCGGCGGGTTCTGGCCGTCACTTTGGATCGGTTCAAAAACAAGTGGTGCAGACGCCCGCTCCCTGAGCTTTTGGATTGGTCGTTTCGTGGTTGCGTCTGCACCACTTGTTTCTGAACCTTGACTTAAGGTATGCAACGCGACGACGGGGATGCGGTGATGAGTGATGGGCGCAGGGCGTCGATCTCTGAACGGGAGCGGCTCGCGGCAAGGCTGGCGCTCGGTGCAGCGCGACCGTTGCCGGGCGTCGCGCAGACGGGCGGCGATCCGCCGAACGATCCGCCGAGCGACGCGGACCTGGCGGAATTGATGGATGGCCGGCTGTCCGGGGCCGAGCGGGAGCGGGTGCTGGCGCAGCTGGATGCCAATCCGGATGCCTACCTCGCCTGGCTCGCGCTCGGCGCGGAGCAGGGGGCCTCGGAGGACAGCGGGGGGGGTTCGCGGCGGGTTGCGCTTCCTTGGGTGGCCGCGGCGGCGCTGGCCGCCTCGGTGCTCGCCGCCGCCGTGATTTGGTGGCAGTGGTTGCCGGAGCCGCTGGAGCGGCGGATCGATGCCGGATTGGTGCTGCTGGCGGCACAGTCGGTGGCGCCGCCGACGTCCTTCGCGCAGCTCGGCATCCGCGGTCGCGGCGGCGCCGACGACGCGCTGGCGCGCGCCAGGGCGGGCTATCGCTCAGGGCTGCGCGCGCTCGGCTTTGCCGGCGCGTCGGCGGCGGGAGTCGACGCAGAGGCCGCCGCAGAGGGCATCGGCTACGGCGCGGGGCGATGGATTGCGTTGATCGAGGCCGGCACCCTGGCCGCCCCGCCGCCGCAGGCCCGGTTCTGGACCGAGCAGGCGCGGCTCGGGCAGGCGCTGTCGGAGCGCCTCGCGGGCTCGGATGACGCGGAACCGCGCCTGGCGCAGACGCTGCGGGGGCTGGTCGATGTGCTTGCGCAACACCATACCGCGCCCGACAGCGACTGGCGGGAGCGCTTGGCGTCGCGGGTGCGCGCCGGCCGACTGCGCCTGGGGTTGGATTGGGAGCCCGCTACGCCGGCCGATTGATGGCGACAATCGCCGCGGATTGGTCCGTCCGGGTGATCTGAGCGCGCGGCGTTGGGCCGCTCGCCGCATCCGAACAGCCGGGGGTTGTGCAATGAAGGTGCGGTTTCGCCTGAGGTCTTGGGTCGAGCCCCTGCGTGGGCCGGCCCGAGCCACAGGTCATGGTCTGGCGCATGCCGGGCGCTGGTCTCTGCGTTGGCTGCGACGCCTCGCGCTGGCCCCGGTGGTGGGTGTGCGCTGGTTGCTCGGGGGCTGGGCCCGGTTGTCGCGGTTCTATCGGCATCTGATCGTCAACCTGCTGATCGGCATCGCCATCGCCGTGGTACTGCATGCCTATCATTCGAGTCCGCTGTTGCATCCGTTGGATGACGCGGCCATCGACTGGACCATGCGCATGGTCCGCGGCACTGAGCCGGCGGCGGGTACACGCCCGATTGCGTTCATCGATATCGATGACGCGAGCTGGCGGCAATGGGGGGAGCCGCTGCTGACGCCGAGGGACCGGCTCGCCGTGCTGTTGCGGCACGCCGTCGACGGCGGCGCGCGGGCCATCGTGCTGGATATCGATCTGGTGCATCCAGAAGACGGCGACGCGGCGCTGCAGGCGGTGCTCGCACGATGGCTGCCGAATGCGGACGGGGAGGCGCCGGATCGACCGCCATTGCTGCTGGCCCGCGACCTGCGTCTGCCGGCGCGGGGATCGCCGGCGCTGCCGCAGGAGCGCGCCACGCCCTTCGATGCCTTGGTGGCCCAGGCGCCTGGCATCCACTGGGGTGCCCCGCTGTTCGAGCTGGACGCGGACGGCAAGATCCGGCGCTGGCAGCTGTGGACGGCCACCTGCGGGGTGGATGGCCAGCCCCGGGTGCGGCCGTCAATGCAGCTATTGCTGGCTGCGCTGCTGGACGGCAGCGCGGCGGACCGGGCCGACCTGTCCCGGCGGCTGGCCGGCTTCGTCCCGGCCGGCTGTGATCCGGCGCATGGGCGGAGCGGGCACGACGGTCATGGTCACGAAGCACAGGGGCAGGCGCTGGCGCAGGGCGGCGACCGGATCGCAGGCCAGGCCAGCCATCCGGGCGATCACCATCAGGCGCAGGCCGCCGCCGATCCCCATGGAGAGGAGGGTGTGACCCTGACCCTCGGCGACCGGGAGATCCAGCTTCGGCCCTACGGCACCGCGGCACGCGTGGTCTATCGTGAACCCTGGCATACGGGGCCGGGGCAGGCCCGCCACGAGGTGCCGGCGGCGGGCGGCTCGGTGCCGGTGCTCTCGGTGCGTCCGGCGGCCAGCGTCGCCGCGGCCACCGACCCGCGCAGCGCCGAATGGCTGCGGGGGCATGTGGCCATCATCGGCGGCAGTCATCAGGAGACCGGGGACATCCACATGACCCCCATCGGTTGGATGCCGGGCTCGCTGATCCTGGCCAACGCGGTGCAGTCGTTGGGCCACTACGGGGAGCTGCGCACGCCGAGCCTGGGCATGATGGTGCTGGTGGAGACCTGCTTGATCCTCACCATGAGCCTGCTGTTCGCCCGGTTCCGCTCCCTGCCGGGCAGCCTGCTGTCGGGGTTGGCGGTGCTGCTGGTGCTGCTGCCGGCGAGTCTGTTGCTGTTCCGCTACGGCACCTGGCTGAGCTTCGCCGTCCCGCTGATCGCCATCTTGTTGCACAAGCTGATCGCCGAGATCGAAGAATCCGTCGGCAACGCACACTGACCGGGAGACCAACATGATCTTGCATACCTTATTCAGTCACCGCGAACGCTCGACCTGGCGGCGTGCCGGACCGGCGTTGCCGCCGCCGGGTACCTTGAGCCGACTGGCGTTGGTGCCTCTCCTAATGCTGTGCTTGGTCGCACCCGTCGACGCCGATGGCGGCGTCGGTGCCGTGGTCACCGGCTGGATCGATGCATTCGAAGGCGAGGCGGAGGACTACCGGGTTCGGCGCGGTGACGCGCTGTTGCCGGTCTACCCGCTGATGCGCCTGCGCTCCGGTGACCGGATCGAGGTCGGCGAGGGTGCGGGCCCGATGCGGGTGTATATCTCGGAGACGCAGGCGCTGGTGATCGACCGCGCCCGCTCGCCCTACAGCGTCCCGGCCGGTGTCGAACTGGCGGGGCCTTGGGCCAATATGCTCAAGTGGGCCGCGGCGCTATTTGCCGGTCATGCAGGGCACGGCGGCGCCCGGGTCGAGATCAAGAGCCGGGGCGACGCCGCGCTGCCGCCGGCCTCCGGCCTGCTGTTCGTCGATCCCGTCAAGCTCGTCGCCGGGCGCCGTCCGCTGGCACTCGCATGGACCAATGGGGAGCCACCATTCAGCGTGAGTCTCAAGCGGCTTGGGGAAGATCCGAGGCCCTTGCTGGAAACAACCGGCGTACCTTACACCGCCTGGGTCAGTTCAGATCTGCACGTTGAGCCCGGAACCTATCTGCTGGAGATCCGCGACGCTCAGCAACGCGACCTAACGACGGAGATCCATGTGGTGGACCCCGCTGCGGCCCCTAGGCTTGATCCCGGTTTGGTGCCGGCCGGCGTGTCCGCCCAAACGGCGGACATCCTTGCGGCGGCCTGGCTCGCCGGCCAAGACGACGGCTGGGTCTGGCGGTTGGAGGCATACCAAGCGCTCGCGGAGACCGCCAATGCGGATGCAGCGATCGCCCTGAGGATGCTCTTGATGCTGCCGCGGTTACTGCCGGTCTCTCGCTGATGGGATGCGCAGGCAGCAACGATGGATCTGTTGCCTTCGGCGAGTGAGGATGCCTGGCACCTAGTGCACCGCTGCGGAAGTCCCAAGACCGCCGGCATGCCCACTCGGTGCTGTGGGCGGTCTCGGAATTTTCGCGGCAAAGCACTAGGGGCTGCCAACGGTCGCGAGGTGGTCAATGGTTGGGACTGATACGCGGACGGTGCCCTTCGCATCCGTCTCGGCATGGTCTTTACGGCATCAGCATGAACGACCATCCACCAGCACGGCGAACAGCTGCGGCTTGACCTGGCTGATCAGGCCGACGGCGGCGGCACAGACCAGGCCCTCGATCAGGGCCACCGGCAGGTTCGCCAGTACCACCAGCTTGGCGACCGGGACGAATTCATCCCCCGACAGCCACAGCGCCAGGGCGACCAATACTCTTTTTCGGATGAGTGGTCTGCGGTTCGCCGATGCGGGCAACGGCGATGGTCGCGTTGCGGCCGTCGACACCGCGGTGCCTGTGCTTCTCCACCAACAGGGCCTCGGGCGATGGCGGTGTGTTGCCGGGCTCCGCCGCCGCCAGCAGGGCCGCCGTCTCGGCCACCGCCGGCGTGCTCATGATACGGCGCACGGCCTCGGACGGGGAGGCACCGGCACCCGCGCCAGCTCGGCGGCCGAGAAGAAGCGCAGCCGCCAGCCGAGGCGCTGCGCAAGCGACAGGATCGCCGGCTCATCGCGCTTCATATCGATGCTCGCCGCGCAGCCGACCGCATCCACGCCGAGCCCCATCGAGGCCAGCGCAGCGACAATAGCGGCCTCCAGCGTCTGTACCGACGCGCCGCGATCGCAGCCGATGCCGAGGGCGACCTGTTTCATGCTGTTTGATGCGCTTTAGGAAGAATTCAGAAACAACGTGAACATGTCAACTCGTTGTCGTTGTCGTTGTCGTAATCGGGTCCGCACAAGACAACGATTGCCACGACAACGACTTCGAGCCGGTCGCGTTTGCAGCGCTTGAGCATAGTCGGTTTCGTTCCTCAACCCAGCGATGAGCCGACGGTCCTAGCCGCGGTCCGCCAGCAGTCGCCGCAGCGCCTCTATGGGGGCGTCGGCCTGCGTGCCGGCATCGATCTGGTCCAGCAGCGCGTGCACGCGCCGCGCGAATCCTCCGCACTCGGGGAAGGCGTCGTCCAGCGCCGTGCACCAGTCCCGCAGACTGTCCCAGTCGTTGAGTTCGGCAAGCTCCAGGGCGGCTGCCAGTTCCATGCGCGGCGGCGGCTCCGGCGGTTCTGCCAATGGCTGCGTCGGCGGTTGGGCTGGTGGCCGGCTGCCGGGGGACGGTGCGGATTGCAGCGAGGCCGCATCGCCCCGCTGCCAGTGCAGCCCCAGGCACTCGCCGAGTGTTTCGCGCAGCGCATCCAGCGTGATGGGCTTGAGCAGGAAGGCATCGAAGCCGAGCGCGGCGGCGTCTTCCGGTGCCGGCAGCGGCGAGGCGGAGGCGGCGATGGCGGGCAGGTCCCAGCGCCCGAGCGCGGTGCGCAGCTGCCAGGTGGCGGCGTAGCCGCAGACCTCGGGCATGCGCAGGTCGGCGATCACCAGGTCCGGTGCCCGCTCGCGGGCCCGGGCCAAGGCCGCCCGGGCGCCGTCGGCGGTGTCGACGGCAAAGCCCAGCTGTTGCAGCAGCGCGATCATCAATCGCCGATTGTCCGCGTTGTCGTCGATCACCAGGATGCGTCGGCGCGGGCCGGCGTAGCCGAGGATGGGCGAGGGCTCCGCCGTTGAGGTGTCCATGTCGGGCGCCGTCGTCAGCCGCTGCACCGGCAGCCGGAGGCTGAACCGGCTGCCCTGTCCGGGTGCGCTGTGCAGCAGCAGCTCGCCGCCGAGCACGGTCGCCAGTTCGCGGCAGATGGCGAGGCCGAGCCCGCTGCCGGATTGGGCGTGGTGGTATTGCTCGAAGGGGGCGAACAGGCGCTCCCGATCCGCCTCGGCGATGCCGCAGCCGGTGTCGGTGACGGTGAACAGCAGGACTGGGCCGTCGCCGACGTTGTCGTTGTCGTTATCGTTGTCGTTGTCGCCGTCGGCGGACGCCGATGCCGCGGGATCGAGCCCCGCGCCGAGGCCCAGGCGGCCGGCGTCGGTGTACTTGACGGCGTTGTCCAGCAGGTTCTGCAGCACCTGGCGCAGGCGGCGGGCATCGGTGCGGATATGCTCGGGCAGGTCGGTTGCGAACTGCGTGTCGAAGGCCAGGCCCTTGGCCTCGGCCTGGGTGCGGGTCACGGCGGCGAGGTCGTCCAGCATCGGGCGCAGCGCCAGGTCCGCGATCACGGGGCGCAATCGCTCGTGCTCGATGCGGGCGACGTCCAGCAGGTCTTCGATCAGCCGCAGCAGGTGCCGGCCGCCGCGCAGGATGAGCCCGCACTGGCCCTGCTCGTGGGCGCCGAGCCGCGGCGAGCGCCGCAACAGGTCCGCGCCGCCGAGCACCGCGTTCAACGGCGTGCGCAGGTCGTGGCTCATGCTGGCGAGGAACTGGGTCTTGCTGCGATTGGCGGCCTCGGCGCGGTCGCGCTGCACGGCCAGCTCGCGGGTGCGCGCGTCCACCTGCTCGCTGAGCCGTGCCTCGTTGCGCGCCAGCGCCGCCTGCGCACGCTCGGCCTGCCGGCGCAGCTCGTTGACGCGGTCGGCCTGGCCAATCGAGAGCAGCAGCAGCATGAACAGCAGTCCGCCGTAGGGCAGCAACCAAAGCCACGGCAACGCGGGCAGCAGGCCGAAGTTCATCGGCATCAGCAGCAGGTAGGGCAGCAGCATCGGGAACCAGCTCGCCAGGTACCAGCCCGCCGCCCGCGGTTGCCGTCGCAGCACCAGCACGCCGCTGGCGATCATCACCGGGGCGGTGCTCGCGCCGAGCGTGGAATTCAGCGTATAGCCCAACAGCGGCCACCAAGCCGACAGCAGCGGCAGGCTCGCGGCCAGCAGCGCCAGCACGTAGTGCACCCAAACCCAGCGCGGCGTCTGTTGTCGCAGCTGTAGGTAGGCCACCGGGAATAGGTAGATGCCGATGAGTGCCAGTGCGGCACCGGCCGCAATGCCGGACAGCGGGGCCGGCCAGATCTGCCAGGGGAGCGTCGTCAACAGACCTTCGCGCTCCGCGACCCAGATGATCACGCCGGCAATGAGGCAGCAAAGCCACAGGTAGGCGGGGTCGCGCAGCTGCACCAGCAACAGCAGGTTGTAGGCCAGCATGAACAGCAAGGCACCGAAGAACAGCGCGAGCCAGGCATAGGCAGGCCGGTCCGCCTCGGCGAGACGCAGCCGGTCGGTGAGCCGCAAATCCAGCCGGCGCCCCATATTGCTAGTGACGCGCAGGTAGACCGTCGCCGTGGCGTCGGTCGCCAACGGCAGATCGAACAGGAACCAGCGGTGTGAGCGGTCGCGCTCCGCCGCATCGGCAAAGCGCCCGTCGCGGCGCTGGGCAATGACCTGGCCGGCATCGTCCAGCGCCCAATAGGCGACCTGCGCCATGCGCGCATCGGTCAATGCGAGCACCAGCGACAGCGGCCCGCCGCTGGCGTTGTGCACCGCGAAGCGCGCCCAGACGGCGTCGCTGCCGGTGCCGAGATTGGGGATGCCGGGCGACACCGGCGCGAAGCCCTGGGCGGAACCGGGAGCGCTGTTCGCCGCGCGCACCCGCTCCAGATCGAGGTCGCGTGTCGGGTCGCGCAGCAACTCCATGTGCTCGATTCGGAGCGGTAGCTGCGCCTCGTCGGTGACGATGATTCGCGGCAGCGCGGTGGCCGGCACAGCGGCCGATGTGGCCCAGGCAGCGGCGCCGAGCAGGACGCCGACGAGGACGATCAGGTACCGCACGACGGCATCACCGCGGGCGCGGCGCGCGCCTGCCGGCAGGTCAATCGCCATCGTGGGCGCCGTCGCGACGATCACCATTGCTCTAAATCATGCCCCCTTCGCTTAGGATCACAAATCGATCAGCATGGGCGGGCATCCGGCGGCCTGATCCCGATCGCCGCGGAGCCCCGCGCCGATGCGGTCTTGAGGTGGCGGGCGAGGACGCGCCGTCGGTCGAAGACGTGGATGCCGGCGCTGATGAGAAAGCCGACCGCGGCGACCTGGTGGACGCTGCCGATCCTGTTGCCGGTCACGCCGACCAGCTTCCAGCCCTTGACGAAGAGCGGCGCCGCCGGCCAAGACAACATGGACAGGCCGGACAGCGCGAGCACGGATCCGGAGGTGACCAGGGCGAGCGTGATGATGGGGCGTCTGTTGGCAGCGTGGTTGGCGTCGGATGGGCTGGTGGCGGATTGATTGGGCATCTTGGTGCTCCTGTCTGTTCGGACCGTTGCGGCGCTGTGCAAACCGGCGGGCTCAGCGCCACTGCGCGAGCCAGGCGCGCAGTCCAGTCAGGTCATCGGCGGCGAGGAAGGCCCGCGCCTGGTCGGCGAACGGGGCGAGCTCGGGCTGGCCGTCGACCAGTGCGCTGCACCAGTCCGCCAGGCTGTCTTTCTGACCGTCGGCGGCCAGATCAAGGGCGGCGTCGAGCTCGATGCGGATCGGGGCCAGCAGCAGGGTGGTATCGGGCGTCGGCGTGGTGTGCGGGTCCGCGCCATGGTTCGTAGGGGGCGTCGTCATCTGGGTTTTCTTCTGTGTTGCACTATCGTCGTCGGTAGCGATCGGCTCGCCCGACGGCTCGGGGCCGGTGATCCATTGTAGGCCCAGGGTTGCTTTGATGGCATCGAGTAGCTCAGGGGTCTGTGCCGGCTTAATTAGCGCCGTCTCAAAGCCAAGCGCCCGTGCGTCGGCAGGCGGCAAGGGGGTGGCGGAGACGATGACGACCGGCAGGTCCGATCGGTCGCAGGCGGTGCGCACGGCGTAGGCGCCAGCGTAGCCGCACCAGTCCGGCATCGCCATGTCCATCAGGACCAGGTCCGGTGGATTGCTGACGGCATGGGCGGCAGCGGTCTCGGGGTCGGCGGCCTGGTCGACGCGAAAGCCGATGGCCTCCAGCCGCTCCGCCAGCACTACCCGGTTGCTGGCGATGTCGTCGACCACGAGTAGGCGCCGACGTGGTCCGGCATAGCCCGTCACGGCAGTCACCGAGCTTGCCGGGGACGCGAGCCGTCGCGCCGCAACGGCGGGCAGCTCGACGCTGAAGGTGCTGCCGCGGCCCTCATGACTGTCCAGCCCGATCCGGCCACCCATCAGCTCCACCAGCTCGCGGGTGATGGCGAGCCCGAGCCCGCTGCCGGGCTGGCCAGGGTGAAGCTGCTCAAAGGGCAGGAATAGT
The DNA here is from genome assembly GCA_942491465.1 of uncultured Gammaproteobacteria bacterium. Taxonomy (GTDB): domain Bacteria; phylum Pseudomonadota; class Gammaproteobacteria; order Chromatiales; family Chromatiaceae; genus CALOBA01. The sequence goes on along the minus strand of CALOBA010000002.1, from coordinate 100,872 downwards.
CGATCGCGCGCGTGCGCCGGGATGCCGGGGCCGGTGTCTTCGATGCAGAGACGCAGCCGGGGCTCGCCGCTGGCATCGGACAGGGTTTCGGCGTACAGGTGCACGGCGCCGGCCTCGGTGTACTTGATTGCGTTGCCGACCAGGTTCAGCAGGACCTGGCGCAGCCGGTGGGGGTCGAGCCGCAGATACTGGGGCAGATCGTCGGCGAGGTTCAGCTCGAATGTCAGGCCCTTCTCTCTCGCGCGTGGACCGAGACTGCTGGCGATCTCGTCGATGAGGGCCGGGAGGTCGACGGCGGTCGGCGCAATCTGTACCCGGCCGGCCTCGATGGCGCCAAGATCGAGGCTGTCCTCGATCAGGCGCCGCAGATGGTGGCCGCTGCGCAGGATGGTCGCGCACCATTCTCTAAGCTTATCGTCGCCGTCGCCGTCGCCGTGGCCTGGGCCGCGAGCCGGCCGTGCAGCAGTTCGGCGAAGCCGAGGATGGCGTTGAGCGGCGTGCGCAGCTCGTGGCTCATGTGGGTGAGGAAGGTGCCCTTGGCGCGGCTGGCCCGCTCGGCATCAGCGATGGCCGCGTGCAGCTCGCGCTCGCGCGCCGCCAGCGCCTGCAGGGTCTCGCGGCTGGCATTGATGATGGCGCCAACCTCGTCGCGGTGTGCGGGAGGGAAGTGCGGTGTGCCGCCTCTGAGTGCGGTGCCCAGGGCCTCGCGCAGACCCCGGATCGGTCGCAGCAGGGCGCGGCTCAGGTACCAGTAGACGCCGATGGTGATCGCCAGCAGCGCCAGCGGTGTCAGGGTGAGCAGCAGCAGGCGTTTGCGCAGCAGCGCGCGAGTCTCTTGGCCCTGCGCACGCACGCGCAACCGGGTCTCGACGAACAGCCGCTCGGTCTGCGCGAGCAGCGCCTCGCCGTGCCAGCGGGCGCTGCGCAGGCCGTTGTCGAGCTGCTCGCGCAGGGCAAGGCGCTCGCGCTCCAGCCTGAACAGGCCGTCGGCCTGGCCGTAGGCGATGAGCTCTGCCTGCATGGCGTTGGCGTCGAACGGCATGGCCTGGCCCAGCAGGCCTTGGGCGCAGGGGCCTTCGGCCGTCAGTCTCTTGGCTGTGCGTCCGAAGCGGGCGAAGGCATCATCAAGTTGAGACCGTGCCTGCTCGGTGCCGAGGCCGAGCAGTTCGGCGACGAGCTGGCCCAGTGCGCCTTGCCAGCGCAGCAGGCAACCGTCGCCATCGCCTGCACTCGCCTGGGCGCTCGCCCGCAGCAGTCGGTCGGCAATCAGGTGCAGGCGCTCACGCAGGACGTGGCGCTGCTGCTCCAACCGGATGCGTCGGTCGATGACCGTCAGCAGTTCGCGCAGCCGCTCGGTCAGTGCGGCGCTGCGCTCCCCGAGATCACCGAGTTCCGACGCCGGCAACGCGGGTGCCTGGGCCAGCGTGGTCAGGATCTCGTCCGTGCGCCGGTCGCTCGCATCCACCTGGCCGCTGAGCGCGTTGTAGGTTAAGACATCACGTGCCGTGACCAGCTCTGGGGCCAGCGAGACCAGGCGCTGCGCCTCGCGCAGCAGCGCATCGACCTTCAGCAGGATCGGAACCTGGTGCTCGGTAATCTGTTCGAGCTCGCGGTCGACCTGGCGCAGACCAGAGGCGACCAGCAGCACCACGTCGATGCTGATGGCCAGTGCGACCAGCAGCACCGCCGCGACGCGGGTGGCAAGGCCGAAGCCGATCCGCCGCGGCGCCGCATCCGGCGCTGAGCTGCGTGCCTCCATTCGGTCTCAGCGCGCCGACGACGCCGGCGCATCGTGCCAGGAGACGCCGTCGTAGGGCTGGGTCAAGGCCCAGGGGGAATCGAGCGGGAACTGGAGGTCGCGGTGGATGGCGAGCGGAAAGGGGATGTGCGAGAGCCAGAGGTAGGGCAGGTCTTCGGCGGCCAGCAATTGGACGCGCCGGTACAGGGCCTTGCGCTGGGCCTCGTCCTCGGTGCTGCCGGCGGCGTCGAGCAGCGCGTCCATGGCCGGATTGGCGTATCCCGGCGTGTTCGGGTAGAGATGGTCGGCGCGCTCGGAGCCACTGTGATAGAGACGATGGATGCCGATCATTGGGTCGCCCCAGGGTAGGCGGAAGTCCAGCGCTAGGTCGAAGTCGCCGGCGGCCATCCGTTGTGCCCAGACCCGTACATCGGTCTCGGTCTCGATGCGGACCTGGATGCCGACGCTGCGTTCGAGCTGCCAGTCGATATAGCGGGCGATGGCCTGGAAGTAGGGCTCGACGGCCTGGATCAGCATGACGACCGTGGCACGTCGGCCGTCGGCGTCACGTTGCAGACCAGCGGCATCCAGCAGGACTTCGGCCCGGTCTGGATCGTAGGCGTAACGCTCCATGGCCGGGAACGCGAACCGGTGATCGCTGGGTAACGGGCCGTCGGCGCTCTGCTGCGAGTCGACCAGCAGAGACGTGTAGAGCTGGCCGCGGTCGATCGCGTAGGCGATCGCCTGGCGCACCTCTCGGCGGTCGAATGGCGGGCGGCGCACATTGAATGCCAGCCCGCACAGGAATTGGCCGATGCCGGTCTGGCCTTCGCTGGTGACGCGGTAGCGCTTGTGCGACACGCCGACCTCGTCGAACAGCTCCGGCGGACCGAACGCGGTCATATCCAGCTCGCCGCGGGCCAGGCCGAGCAGGTTCTGGGTCAGGCTCGGGTAGTTCACCACCACCAGGCGCTCGATGGCCGGCTGTGGCCCGAGCCGGTAGTCATCGAAGCGGACCAATTCGATGCGTCTGTCGCGTTCAAGGGCCTGGAAACGAAAGGGCCCGGAACCCATCGGCGCCCAGTTGGCCGGGTGCGTGCGCAGCGGTGTGCCGTCGTCGTAGACATGCGCCGGCAGGATCGGCGTCAGCGGCACCGCCAGCGCCATGAATAAGGCTGGGTGCGGATGGCGTAGGCGGATGACGGCGGTCAACGGGTCCGGGGTGTCAACGCCTGCTACGGCCGCGAGCATGGTGTTGAAGCTGTGGTGGTCGCGGGTTGCCAGGATCGAGAAGGCAACGTCCGTCGAGGTGATCGGGGTGCCGTCGTGAAAGCGTGCTTCGGGAGCCAACTGAACGGTCAGGGCGTCGCGCCCCGGCGACCAGGACCAGTGCCGCGCCAGGTAGGGTTGCGGCTCGCCAGCGGCATTGAGCCGGAACAGACTCGCGAACAACTGCGCGCCGGGGACGGTCGTCGCCGGTGCCGCCGTAAACATCGGGTTCAACGTCTGCGGCCAGCCGACGAGTGCGACCCGCAGCAGGGTTTGGTCGCGTTGAGCGGCGGGCGCGGCGACAGCGGTATCCGACAAGCCGGCATCCGCCCAGCCAGGCCCGGAACAGGTCGCCAGCGCGAGCATCAGGGTCGACGCCAGCACGAGCGCCTTGGACGAGGCCAGCGCTAGCAACTCAGCCGACGCTAACTCGCGGCGCCAGGCAGGCAAATCCGGGGCGGACCTGCACCTTGCCGTCGGGGCGGTTCGGGTCAACGGGGGGCGGGCCGTGTCTTGGGCGTATAGCATCGTGATTCTGAGGTGAAGCGTGCGACCGTGCGCAAGAAGATGAGGGCCTCGCGCGTCTGAGCCAAAGTGCTCATGGTGCCCCAGAGATCAGCGCACTGCACGGGCGCAACGGGTCGAAGCGTTCGCATTGACAGACAGATGATGGGGTTTGCCAAACTGTTTGAGCCAGCAGGGGGCCCGCCCGCCAGCAGCGCTGGTGTATCGCCCCCAGACTTCGCCTCGGCCCGCAGGACCGCGTTGCACCGCTCGCGGTATGCTGATGGCCTCTTAACTTGATGTCCTCGGCCCTTAATTTGGGTGGAGCAACTTGCCGGCTTCTGCGGCGATTTCGAGCTGGACCTGGCCTGGTTGGTGGATGCGGAGCTGGCCGATTGGCCGCGGCTGGAGGCGAGGCTGCGTCAGTTGGTCGTGCACTACAGCCTTGCCTGCAAGCTAGCCGTCGATAGCGACGAGGAGCAGCAGCGTTTTCGGCGCCGCCGGCTGTGGCAGCACAAGCAGCAGGCCGCCGCTGCCGACAAGCCAGGGGGCGATGCTGCGGCGGCATCCTGATCCCGCGCCGGCCACCGCTCCGGGGTCAAGGCTCCCGGCCCGGGTCGATACTAAGCCGCACGCGCAGCCGGATGACGATCAGGGCGACGGCAAGCAGCCCCAGTACCCCCCAGATCAGCAGCAGCCCGAGGTCGATGCCAGAGGGGCTGGCGTCGGCGCCCATGCGCAGCGGTCGATACAGCGGCAGCGTCGAGGCCGATGCGCGCTGATCCTTGCTGGCGAAGGCATCCGCGGCGGACCAGGTTCCAGGGGCGAAGGCGCGCAGGTACAGGGCATCGTCGCCGGGCTGGTAGATCAGCACCTCGCGTGTGCTCGGACCGAAGATCGGATAGGGTCGATTGGCGGTATCGAACAGCATGGCCGCCACATCGTCCGTTCGCGCCCGCGGGCCGTCCGAGCCAAAGCCGGCCAGGCTGCGCAGGCGCTGCCAGCGGTAACGGTCGCGCAGTTGTCGGCAGGCGCCGCGCTGGCTTGCGAGGGCGAGGCAATCGACGGCGGCGATCTGATCGGCACGCTCCCAGATCAGGTCGGCACGGGTGGGGCTGTTGTCGGTGCGCAGGCGCCCAGGCGCCCCGGCGGCCTGTTCCAGTACGGCGGCCTGCTCAGTGTCGGCGATCAGCAGCGCCTGGCCTTCGGCGAAGCGTTGACTGGCGATCGAGCTGGCGGCGGCGGCCACCCGCGCCTGGCGTTCCAGCGCTTGGCGCAGTGCAAAACCGATCGCCTGCGGCGCTTCGGGAAGACCGAGTCGGCGCGATGACGGCACCGGCAGATGGGTGACGAACAGGCCCCGGTCGTTCATGCCGGTGAGCGGCGCGATCTGGCCGGCAAAGCCGATCAGCGCCCAGTGTCGACGTCCGTCATTGCGCACCGTGATGGCCAGCGGCGGCTCGTCCACATCGCTCGGCAGGGCATCGCGATTGCGGCCGACGATTGGGCCGCCGTCGGCCGATGCGTTGCCGAAGACCGCATAGCCCACCCCGCCCCCGGCCAACCCCAGGTCGGCGAGCAGTTGTGCCGCCCAGAACTCGTCGCGCGACAGGACGCCGTCGCCGAGCCGGTTGCCGCCGACCAGTGACCAGGCCGAGCCCAGACCGTCGACCTCGGCGCGTGCGGCCTCCCCAACGCCTGCGGCGCGTAGCGGCTCGATGCGCGTCTTCAGCAGTTGGTCGAAGCGCGCTTGTGGATCGCCTCCGTCCGCGGCAAATGCCTGGTGTAGCCAGCCGTCCCAGCGCCTTTCCAATTCGGGAAAGGCATCTAAGTAGGCCCGACCGAGCTCGGCGCCGACCGTCGCCGGTGCGCGTTCGCTGACATCGATACGGATGAGCGGGATGCGTTCGCCCGCGCGCGCGTGGTGCACCCATACGCTGGCCGCCACCATCGCGAGCACGCTGAGCAGCGCGACGGCTCGCAGTGGCCGGTCGCGTCGGTAACACTGCACCGGTCCGACAATCGTCGCGCGGCGCTGGCCGAAGGTCACTGAACGGGATCAGCATCCTGTCGTTGGCCGCCATTCGGCTCTGGCCGCTTGGCGTGGCTTTGCCGATCGGTCTTGTGTGCCTGGGCTTGGGCCTTGCCTGCCTCGAGTTGCTGCTCGAAGTAGTCCCGCACCGCCTCCGGATCGAAGGTGAGGAAGGTGCCGCCCGCGGCGAAGTGCTGGATGAAGACCTTACCCACCGCATAGGTAAAGGCACCGCCGACCACCGCCTGGGCGCCGGCCCCAAACAGTTGCCCAGCGCCCGGGATGAGCTTGCCGAGGCTCGCGGCCAAGCTTGGCGCCAGGGTTGACGGCAGCACGCCGCCGAGCAGACTGGCGATGGCGGAGCGACCGAGATCGGCCCTGAAGTCGATGCGGTAAAGCCCAGCGAGGGCGTGCAGCATCTTGAGCTGCACCACCACCAGGCCTGCCATATCCAGCAGCGGCAGCGGCACCAAGCCGACCGCCGTACCACCAACGCTATAGTATTGGACCAGCCGCTCCGCCTCGGCGTGGCATTGCTCGGGGGGCAGCGGCAGCTGATCGTTCTCGGCTGCATCGCTCGATGTTTCGGTGCTGTGCTGGCTGCTGTTCGCTGTCATTGGGGCATTCCCGGGTGGCTTCCTGATGATGATTGGCCAGTCATCCTGCCGTGCGCTGGAAGCGCTGGCAAGGTCGGCGCGGTGCTGTGCGCCTAGCATATAGTCCCCCGCCGCTGCGGTGCAGCGCAGAATGGGGATGCAGCGTTATCATCGCCAAAGGAATTGATCGCATGCCCAAGCAATACCGAGCAGTCTAGCGCAGCGACTGGCAAGCTTAGGCGATTGCCGGAAACTTGCATACCAGATGACGCAGGATTGACGTTCGCCTTCAAGGAGGGCTGGCGAGAGCATGGCGAGCTATGTGACCGCCAGCCCGACGCCGAAGGCGGGCGTCAAGACAAGTCAGATGGTATGAAAGTTGACAGAAATCGCCTTAAGTCATTTCGAGCCAACGCCAGTGCCACGCGCACGAGCCAACCTAGCGAGCCATGCAATGTCCCCCTCAGCCCAATCATCCAACACCACACTGCGGATCATCGCCATCGGCGCCGCGACCGGCGCCGTGGCCGGCGCTGGCGCAGTCGCCATCTACGCCCTACTGCTGGGCAAGGGGTTGGCCGCGGCCGGCATTGCCAAGGCCGGTGCTGGGCTGTCGACGGCCGCGGGCTCGCCCGCGACCTCAGCACCCGCGCTGAGCCGTCTGCTCGACCTGCTGCTGCCGGGCACCATCGGCGCCGCCGGCGGCGGCGCCGCCGGGGCCGGGCTGGCCCAGCGCCAGGTCAAACGGGCGCTGGCACCGCTGCGCGCCCAGGTCGGCGACCTCGCCCGGCAGGTGATACAGGTGGTCGGTGAACCGGAAACCCCTGTGGCGGCCAGCGAAGACAGCGCCCCGAGCCAAAGGGACAACACAACGGTGGCCGCCACATCCAACATCGACCGGGCTGTCGGTCGCCGCGTCGGGGTCAGAGAGCTACAGCGCATCCATGGAATCGGTCCGCGGTTCGCGCAACTGTTGGCCGATGGCGGGATCGACAGCCTCACGCAGTTGGCTGCTGCCGATCCCGATGCCGTGCGTGGGCTGCTTCAGCGCTCGAGCGCGGCCTCAACCGCGGAGCCCGAGCAGTGGATCGCCGAGGCACGGGTATTGATGGTAGGGGCCGATGGCGACGTCTGACCCGGCCATCACCGCGACGACCTATCGGCACTTGTCCTTTCGACGACCCACCCGCTGACGGCAGGGGTCGCAGGTTCGAATCCTGCCAGGCGCGCCAAACAGACAGACTGAAAAAAACCGGCTTAACGCCGGTTTTTTTGTGGCCCCAAAGAACACATATTGTGCAAATTCCGATCAGCACCACCCGACGCCGCGCGATCACGGCGGCTGGCTCGCGCGGCTACCGTGCCGGGCGGGCGGGCGGCGCGGACGCGGAAGATCAATGCGGCATCACCCAACGAACACCTAGAGTCCGCCAACTTTTCGGCTAGGTGCTTTGATTGATGCCACGCAAATCCCGCTCAAAACCGCGCGCCCGTAAAACCGCCTCAAGGACTACGCGGCGCACCCCGGCCGACGCCCGCCGGCGCCTGATCAGGACCCTGTTGGTCAAACTTCGCGATGTCGCCACCGGCCTGGGGTTGATCTCGGCGCTGTCGTTCTTGCCGCCATCACTGGTGCAGCAATGGCCGGCGCATGCGCAGTCGGCGGTGGGTATCGGCGTGGACATCCGCACCTTGCTCGCGGGCGTGGGTGCAGATGCCACGGCGGGCGTCGGCGCCTGGACACAGGACGTCGCGTTGCCCGCCGCCGGCGCAACGCGCGAGGCATTGCGCACAACAGCCGCGCGATGGCTTGACGGGCTCGAGGGCTCGCCGCCGCCCGAGCCGGCGGCATCGGCCGCGACGCTGCCGCGCACGGCGAGCAGCTTCAGCCGCGCCAAGTCGCGGCTCTACGGCAGCATCTACCGCGACCACGCCACCACCTTCTATTGCGGCTGCAGCTTCGAGCGCAGCAGCAGGCGCACGTCGCTGGACGGCTGCGGCCTCGGCGACTATGCCGGTCAAACCCGCGCCGATCGGGTCGAGGCCGAGCATATCTTTCCTGCCGCGCAGTTTGGCCAGTCCCGGCGCTGCTGGCGCGAGCCCGCCGCCTTCGCCGACTGTCGCCAGGCCGATGGCGATGTGATCAGCGGGCGTGATTGCTGCCAGCGGGTCGACCCGGTGTTTCTGGCCGCCCACAACGATCTGCACAACCTCGTGCCCGCGGTCGGCTTGATCAATGGCCGGCGCAGCAACTACAACTGGGGCATGCTCGGCGGCAAGCGCTACGGCAGCTGCGAGATGCGCATCGACACGAGTATCCGGCGCGTGCAGCCGCCGGCGGCGGTGCGCGGAGACATCGCCCGCGTCATGCTCTACATGCGCGATACCTACGACATTGACCTGAGCCGCCAGGACGCGCAATTGTATGTCGCCTGGAACAATGCCGATCCCCCCGACGCCTGGGAGATCGAGCGGGACCGGCGCATCCGCCAGGCGCAGGGCAATGGCAACGGCTATGTGACGGACTATCGGCGGTTGTAACGCTGCGCTGGCCGGACGGCCAAGCAGGGGCCATCGGGCGCCATGCCGCGGTCACAGACGCGGCCCTCGACGACGGGGGCAATCCCCGCCGCATCGCCCTCGCGCAGGGCCGCAACCACCAAGTCCACCGTAGGGCCTGCTCCAGGGTCGCGCCGGAGATGCGGATCATATACAGCGGGTCAGATTTGCAATAAATCGCGACCAGCAGCAGCTCCCTCTCGGTCTGAACGTAGTAGATGATCCTGTAGCCGCCGCTCTTGCCGCGGGCCGCATCGCTGTTTCTGACGCGTACCTTATACAGCACATAACCCGGCGCCTGAATACGATCCCCAAGCGTCTCTCCGACGCTGAGCCGGTCCAGCAACGGCTGGACATCTCCGCGGATGTGCCGGTAGCGACGGCTCAGCCGCTTGAGCTGGCGTTTGAAGGCATCGGAGTATCGGCCAATCACCGGTTCAATCCGAATCGATGCCGTCCCAGAGGCTATCCAGCGGCTGCGTCCGTCCGGCCTTAACATCCCGCCAACCTTCCCGAAACGAATCTGCCGCGCTCGGCCAGGGCTCGTCCTGCTCGATGCCCTCTCGGAACGAGTGCACAAGCCGCAGCAACAACGCGCGATAGCGCGCCGGCGTCAACTCGATCTCGGCGTGCAGGCGTTCGGTAACGTGTTTTCGTGTGGCTGAGTCATTGGTCATCACTCTCTAACAAGATGCGGCAACGGCGGGAGCCCCTCCCGCTCAGCGGACGCCAGACCGAATGGCCGCGTCCATCTCCACCAGCGACACGGGCCGCTCGGGCCTCGGCAGCATGCCCTTGAGCCAGGTGACGGACGTGGTCCGCGGCACCAAACGCACCACGTCGTTGTCATCGACGATGAACGCCACCCGGTCGCCCGGCGCCATCAATGGCGAGCCCCGGAGCCTAGACCTGTGCGCATTTCGCGTCCGCGAACAGGCTCCTCAACGGTCCGGCGATGCCGCCAGCAGCAGGATGCAACGGTCATCGCGTCGCAGTCGCCGGTCCGTTGGTTGACGCGCGAGGTTGCGTGTACTATCAACGGTCGAGAAATTCGCGGAACCTGGGCTGCTCCAAATAGCCTGGAGAGAGCAAAGCACGATGGAGGCGTACAGCAATGCCATTCTTCTCGATAACAGACGACCTATGGCTTGAGAACACTGAGCCAAAGCTGAAAGCTCAACTGCAGACCGGCAGCTCACCTTTCCTTGGGCTGTATGCCGGTCTCCTCAGCGAATCGGCGCAAGCGAGGCTCGCCCAGAACTTCAAGGGGTTGTCCAGCCCTGTTGCGGCCTGCTGCCAAGCCTTGCAGAGATGGCCTGCCGTTGTCGCAACCTTCCTGGCAACGCGCGTACAAGCGGGCTTTGGTGCCGACGGCACGGCAGCGGTCTGGCCGTTGATCCGAGAGGCACTAGGCAAGGCGTCTGATCTGACGACAACGGAGCGTGAGCAGCTCTGGCTCGCCTTTCGACTCGCCTGTGTTCGGCTCGGCTTGGACCCATTGCCGAAGGGCGCCGCGCAAGCCTACATGGTCAGAGAGTTTCTGCACCAAGCGGGCGTTCCGCTGCGCTTCCTGGACAAACTCACCGAGAAGATGTTGCGCCATGGGCGCGATGCCGGCCTGCCCGAGGATGACGAGCCGGCGGCGATCTCCCTATGGCAGTCCACTCTCTGCGACCGTCTCGGTCCTCCGGTGCCGGTAACCTTGTTGCAGGCGGTCCAGACGGATCGGGACGGTTACTACACGCGCAGCTTCATTGGCGCGCTGAACGGCGAAGACCCGGAGCCAGGCGCACCGGATGCCACGCTTCGCCAACTGATGGCCAGCCATATCGCGCAGAGCGACTCGCCGAAGCCAACCCAAACACTGGCAATCGTGCGTGCGTTGTGGCGTGACGAGATGCTGGGGGTTGAACTGCCTGCGGCTCCGAGGCTCGGCTTCTCGATGGATGTGGACGGCGTTGTCAGCGAGGTGGTCGGGGAGCAGGAGCCGCGCTTCGTCGCGCTGGACAGCGTCTTGCCCGGGCGACTGAGGATCGAGCGTTGCGATGGAAGCCTGCGGCGTGAGTACAGCCTGTGGGAGGATGGACGCAACAACCGGCTGCTCGTGTTCGCCGACGACGGTGGTCTGATCGGCGGCGCCAAGCTCAACGACACCGAGCCGATGTCCGTGGCGCCAGGCACGCTGACCATATTGACCAGGTTTCCACCGGCGGGCCATGAACAGGACCTCACCCCGATCAGCGAGGATCCGGCGATCTACATGCTCAGGTTGGATCTCGCGCCGGGGGAAGCGAAGCAATTGCAACGCGGCCCGGCCACCGTGCGTTTGTTGGCGCGCAGTGAGCCGAAACTGACGTTGGCCGGTCAGTCCTTCCGGGGCGTCGGTGGTAATGCGCTCCATGCCTCGGCCGGGCTGCGCTTCATGGGCAGCGTTCCGGTGGAATTGCTCGATGCTGCACACGAGGGCGGCCTGGTGCTCGACCTGGCCACCGAAGACCTCGGCGAGCCGATCCAAGTCCAGCTCCGACCGAATACCGATGGTCACTTCGAGGTTTGCCTCGATGACCTATCCCGCACGTGGCGACCAAGGCTTGGCCGTCTCCAAGCATCGCTCCGCCGAGCCGACGTCCGCAGGCCGATGGCCCGGGTAACAACCTGGCTTTGGCAGGGTCTGAACCGAATCGAAGACAGGACACTGTTTCTGTGCGACAGGCTACCGAGCAACCTGTCTCAAGACTTCTCCGACAACGTCCGTGTCGACGAGGAGGTCCGGTCGGTCCGCTGGCGCAGCGACACCAACCGCTATTTCAAGCTGGTCTTCGAGACCGAATCCGGCCGGCAGATCCGCTTCATCGGCAGCGTTCCCGGTGTATTCATGCTGCTGAAACGCCATCGGGATGGCGTCGTCGACGAGCGCCCCGTGCGCCGCGGCAGTTTGGTAACACTCGCACATGATGCAGGCGACGTTCTGGAGGTCTACTCGCCGAAGGGCGGGACGCTGCTTTTTGGCGGCTGGCAACAGGAGATCTCGCCTGCTTCCGGGGTCCGACGGCTCCACTTGGCGGCCCTAACCGAGTACCTGGAACCCGATGCGGATCGGCTGTTCTACCAGGGCGCAGACGGTCCCGCCGAGCCTCTGCTTCGGTTCGTCGCCGCGCATCGGGTGCTGCGATCAGAGCACGAAACGCGCGGCGGAGTGATGCACATCCGGCTGGAACTGCCGGCGCAAGCAGAGGCAATGCGCATCGATGCCAGGGACATTCTCCAGGGCGAGCAGCGCGGGTTGGACCTTGCCTGCAACGATGTTGCCGGCCGGCTTGACGCAGCGGCCGAGGGGTGGCTGTCCTGCGCAGAGCACAAGCCCGACGGGCGCTTTGCGCATCATATCGAGCTACCGCTGGATCGCTGGTCCTCCGGCGCCTGGGTATTACGGATCGAGACACGGATCGGCCGACGCTGGGGCTCCCTGACCACCGTCCGCGGCGATGTCTATACCTGGGGGCTCCTGCTTGAGGAGTCGGGCGCGCCGGCGTCCTCGAAGTGGTTGCAGGGGCAAGTGGCCGCACTCGACACAGACGGGCTGATCAGGGCGTTCAAGCTGACGCAGCGCAACCTGCTGCCCTGCTATGCCACGGACGCATGGCCGTCGCTTCGCTGGCTGGATGCCTTGTGGAGCATCGCGGTGCAGCGTTTCACAGCCACCGAAGGCCAAGCGCTGGTCGAGCTACTCGCGTTGGATGCAGAAGCAGCGCAGGCGGATCCAGACAGCAGTTGGTTTCCGTTGCGACAACCTGTCGTTGCGCTGCCTTGGATCTACGCACGACCAGCGGACAGCTATCGAAGCGTTGGCCTCCGCGCCGGCGTGCTCGGCGAACTCGCGCAGCTGCAACCGCCGTTGTGCGAGCTCTTCATCCGGGGCGAGCTGGAGCCGACCGCCGCGTTCGCGTTCGACAACGTTCTCAAGATGCAACGCGGCGTGCCTCCGCGTGGCTTCAAGATCGAGCGATACGCCGCCGCCCTGTCCGCGCGCAACCTCGACGATCAATGGTCCGCATTGCGGCGAGAGGATTGGCGGCCAAGCGAGGGCGATTACCTTGGGCCTGCTCATTGGCAGTTCGGTGTCAACGCGATGCGCCAGCGTTATCACGCAACATTGCCCGGCAACGAGGCCCGGCGCGGCTGGGCGCTGCAGATCCTGCGTGATCTGAATCGACGCGGGCTGGACATCGCGGACCTGACCGACGGCACGCCGGCTCATCTCGGCTCGACCAATGGTCTCGGTCTGCCGGGTGCCTCAGAACGCGTCGCCAACGACGATGCCCGCGTTCAGGAGCGGCTGAATCTGGAGCAGATCGATGGCTTTCTCAGTCTGTTCGCCGCCGTCTGCCGCTGGGAGGCCCGCCAGCCAGGCGTGCTGGCCAGCCTGCAAACCGTGCTGGAGAGGGTTGACCTACCGGACCAGGATGCGGTGCAGCATGCCTTGGGCTATTTGCTTCATGTCGGGCGGGACCTGTTCGAGTTCTATTTGATGCTGTGGGAGTTGGCGTTCGCCGCCGACGTGGATACGCAGAACTGAGTCTACCGAGGAGGAGAACAACATGGCCGAGCACAATCCGCTCGCGTTCTACGAGCAACTGCGCGGGACCTTGCGTCGCTACATCCCGACGACCCTGCCCATCAGCAGGCGCTATCCGCGGCTGCGCGAGCGCTTCCGTCGGCTGGTTGCCGAGCGTGAACTGGTCCAGGGGCCCTTCCTCGAAGCCTTGCCGGATTTTGAAAAGGGTCGGCCACTGCGGGCCTTGCTGCGGGACAACGGGGGCTTTCTGCATGACGGGATCGCCGGGCTGCCGGCCCATGTGCTGGACCGGCCACTGCATCTCCATCAAGAGCAGGCCATAGGCGCCGCCTGCCAGGAGCAGATCAGCTTTTTGGCGGCCACCGGCACCGGCTCCGGTAAGACCGAGACCTTCCTGTATCCGATGGCGCATCGGCTGCTGGATGATCCTGAGCCCGGCGCCCCCGGCGTGCGCTGCCTGTTGATCTATCCAATGAACGCGCTGGCCAATGACCAGCTCTACTACCGCATCGCCCCGCTGTTCGGCCGCGATCTCGCCGAGGCCGGCATCAGCTTCGGTCGGTTCACATCGCAGATCCGCGCCAAGACGCCGCGTGAGGAAGAGGTCTCCAAGCTTCGGGACAACGAGCGCTTGATGGAGGCGCTGGATGATCGAATCCCCGAACACTGGCGGCTCACCCGCGAGGAGATGCTCGAACGGCCGCCGAAGATCCTGATCACCAACTATGCAATGCTGGAGCACCTATTGCTCCTGCCGCGCAACGCGCCGCTGTTCGCACAGGACCGCCTGCAGTGCGTGGTCCTGGATGAGATCCACACCTACAGCGGCGCCCAGGCCACCGAGGTGGCCTACCTGTTGCGGAAGCTCAAGACCCGACTGCGGCTTGAGCGCCCGCTGCAGGTGTTCGGCACCAGCGCGAGCCTGCCCGAGGGCGAGGCCAATGACGAGGCCATCCTGCGCTTCGCCGCGGACCTCTTTGGCGAGCCGGTGCACAGGGTCATTCGCGGGCGAAGAATTCCGCACCAGGCGCTCGGGCAAGAGGGCGCTGCGAAGTTCTCGCTCGGGATCAAGGAATGGACCCGAATCGGCGCGCTATTGCGAGAACTGACGGAGCAGGACGAGCTGGAGCTGGACGATTGGCGCGATGCCATTGAAGAACAGGGGCTCGCAGAGATCCTGCCCGAGCCTCCCCAATCGCCCAAGTCCCTTGGCGCCGAGTTGGAGGCCGTCTTCGCGGCCAATCGCGAGGTTCGCGCCGTGTCTGAGGCCTTGACCACAGGTGGGGTCGTGGCCTTTACGGATGTCGCCGAGCAAGTCTTCCCAGGAGACGCGAATACGACCACCGCGGATCGTTCCGCGGCCCTGAGCGCCGTGATCCATGTGGGCATTCTTGCCCGCGCCCACGCCGACGCCTTTCCGCTACTGCCGGCGCGTTATCACCTCGCCGTCAGTGGTCTGGAGGGGGTCTCCATTGCCTTGGACGCGACGACCGCCGAGGGTTGGCGTGATCTGAAGCCCCTGCGCGTCTACGCCGATAGCGACGGTCAGTATTTTCCGCTGCTCGTCTGCCGCAAGTGCGGGCAGCCTTTCGTCGAGGCATTCGAGCACCACGGGCGGCTGCACAACCGTCGACCGAACGTCGATGACGGCAACGTCAAGCGTCAGGTGTTCTGGCTTGGTACCCCGCCGACGACCCGAACCGCCGACGAGGAAGACCAAGCCGCCGACGCGAGCGATCAGCAGGCTCAAGCCCAGGTTCGGGTCATCGACCCTCTCACCGGCGTCGAGCCCACCGACGGGGGCAAGGGTGTCAAGCTCTACCCGATCGAGACCCGCGAGGATGCCGAAGAGCGCACGCACTACGTCAAGACCTGCCCTGCCTGCGGTGGGCGCAGCATCGCCGCGGAGGCGGAGATCGTCACCCGCATGCACCCGGGCAACGAGGCGCTGGGCTCGGTGGTCGTGCAACAGGTGCTCGAAGCACTGCCGCCGCAACGCGACGCGGTCGAGCCTTTGCCCATGCAGGGCCGCAACCTCCTGACCTTCTCGGATAACCGCCAAAACGCCGCGTTCTTTGCGCCTTACTTCCAGCGCACCGCCGGCGACTTGGCCCTGCGCGGCGCCATTTTCACTGGACTGAAGGGCATGGACGCGCCCATCGACCTGAGCGAGCTATTCGATCGGGTCCATGAGATGTGGCGCAAGCACGGCCAGCCCGTCGTCATCAACGAATGGGGCGAGCCGATCACCACACGGCAGGGCATGCGCTCGTTGCTGATGGGCCAGATCGCCGCCGAGTTCTGCACACCGGGCGGTCGACGAAACTCGCTGGAGGCCCTGGGGCTGGTGCGGGTCAGCTGGGACACAGCAAGGTTCAAGAGGCTACTGCGCAAGGTGCGCGAGGCCATCCCGGAGACGCACCGCGACCAAGCGGAACCGCTGCTGCGCTTCCTGCTCGAGAGCATGCGTCGGGAGAAGGCAATCTGCGAGCTCTGGGATGTGGACCTGACTTCTGAGCCCATCTGGGGTGCCGCGTTCGCCGGCCATCGCTCATTCGCGATCTCCTCGGGGACCAGGGCAAGCCACGCATGGCTCCCCCCGGCGGGCACACAGCGGCACAACCGACGCACCGCCTATCTGGTCAAGCGCCTCGGCTGGAGTTGGGATGATGCCCGCGGATTCTTGGAGTTGGTCTGGGACGAGCTGGAGACCGTCCGTCTACGTCGCCGGCACAACCCCGGCTACGCGCTGGACGGCAAGGCGCTGCGCTTCGAGGACGGCAGCGACTATCCCCTGTACAGCTGCGATACCTGCGGATTGCGCCAGACGGACGTGGTGGATGACTGTTGCACGGCCTTTGGCTGCACCGGAACGGTCACCCTGATGCCCGACGGGGAGCGGGCATCCATGACCGCGGACAACCACTACGTTCACCTCTACCGCGCGGGCCGATCGACCACCGCCCGCGCCACCGAGCACACTGCGTCCTTGTCCACCGAACTGCGCGAGCGCTACGAGAGCGAGTTCGCCCAGGGCAAGATCAATGTCCTGAGCTGCACAACCACCATGGAGATGGGTGTGGACCTCGGTGACCTCGAAGCGGTCGTGAACCTGAACATTCCCCCGGGGGTCGCAAACTATCAGCAGCGAACCGGGCGCGCGGGCCGCCGTGCTCAGGCCGCCCCCTTCTGCGTCACGGTTGCCCGTAACGCCCAGTACGACCAGGCCATGTTCCGCCAATTCAGGGACTACCTTGGCGGCACGGCACCGGTGCCTTTTCTGTTGCTCGACAATGCGCAGCTGTTCCAGCGCCACCAGGTCGCCGTCGTGTTGTCCCACCTGCTGCGGGGTCGGATCACGGATCTGAACAAGAACGCGCCTGCGCTCGTTGACCTCTTCGGTGACAGGCTCGATGAGGCGTCACTCCAGGGTTTTGCCGAAGGCATCGATCACTGGCTGGAGGGCAGCGCCGGAGAGTCGGCCCTTGATGAGGCCGAGCAGCTTGCGGACCGCTTACCTGCCGCGGTAGCGCAACGCATCGCGATGAAGGGGCCCGTTCTGCGCGAGCATATCCGCGAGCGACTTACCGCCTTTTCCACCGAAGTCGCCGAGCGCTGGCAGCGCTACACGGAGAAGATGGCGGAGTTCGCCGCGGCCGGCGACGATACCAGGTCGCTCCGGCAGCGCACCCGTTGGAGCGAGATGCGGGACCGTTATCTGCAACAGTTTCTGGTCGACCAGTTATCGCAACGCGGGCTGATCCCGACCTACAGCTTCCCCGTCCACAACCTGACGCTTGAGGTCGTTCGCGACTATGGTCGACAGGGTTTCTGGGGCTCGCAAGGCGAGATCTCTCTCAACCGGGATGCCATGCTCGGCATCAGCGAATACGCACCCGGCGCCGAGGTCGTCGCGAACGGGCGCATTTGGACCAGCAGTGGGCTCGCCTATTACCCGCGGCAGTTCATGCCGTTGGAGTGGTACGCCGCCTGCCCCGACTGTCATCACGTCGACATCGGCGTTTCCTACGACGACCTGCCCCTCAAATGCAGCCATTGCGGCGCGACAGCAGGGCGCACCAGACGCCCCTATCTTCGCCCGCGCGGGTTTGTCACCGCCTATGAAGAGCGTTCGGGAAAGGACCCCGGCAGCAACCGGCGCCGAGAGCGACCGGCCGATGAAGCACGGCTGATTACGCATCCGCAAGCCAGTGCATTCACGGAAACGGATCACCCGCGCATTCGCTCGGCACTCTTGCGTGCGCGCCCGGCGGAGGCATCGGAACCGGCCGGTCGCATGTTCATGGTCAACCGGGGTCCCTACGGCTTCGGCTATCACGTCTGCCCACGCTGCAACTTTGCAGCGCCAGCCGCGAAGCGGCAAGCACAGGCCATCGGTCACAGGGAGCCGCTGACGGGCAAGCCATGCGTGAACCATGACCCCTTGTATACGCAGGACCTGGCCCATGAATTCGACACGGACGTGCTGATTTGGCGCTTCTCTGCATCGGTGCCCCAGGCACCGTCAACGGAGCCGAATCCCCGTCAGTGGCAGGAAGGCTTCGCGCGAACCCTTGCCGAGACGCTCCGCTTCAGCGCCGCCGATGCGCTTGAGATCCAGGCATCCGAGCTGCGCGCATCGTTTCGGCTACGCGGGCGCACCCTGGAGGTGGTCTTGCACGATGCGGTTGCCGGCGGCGCAGGCTACTGCGTGCGTCTGCACGAGCGGCCCCTGCACGGCATCCTCGAAGACGCCGAACGGCGCCTGCGTTGCTCGGTAGATTGCGAGAGCGCCTGCACCAGTTGTCTCTGCGATTACTCCAACCAGAGGAACTGGGATCAGCTCAATCGGCGACCGGTTCTTGACTGGATCGGCGAACTCCTCAGCGAGAAGCCGGAGGACCTGTTCCCCGGACTGGATCTGGTGAAGTGGCCCGAGCCAAGCCTGGAGCAGGTCCGCCAGCAATTACTTCAAGCCGGGGTCGCCGTCATGTTGGCCACCGAGCTGGACACCGCGCTGGCTGACGACGAGAGCGGCCTGCATTGGCTGCTATCGCTGCTCCAGGACGGCACCAGGCTGGAGCTGTTGTTGTTGGCGCCGCCGCACACCAGCGTCAATAGCGCGAGCGCCCACCAACGCGGCTTGATGCGCTATCTGTCTCCCTATCTGGAGGATCAACGGCTCAGCATTCGCGTGTTGCAGGGTGTAGAAGATCAGAAACCGAGCGCCCATCCTGCTGCGGCACTGCCGCGGATTGTCGCCGGCGCAAACGAGGGGGCGCAGGCATGGTACGCGGTGGAGACCGACGCGCCTCTGCTGAACAGCATTCTGCCCACTCCGACTTACCGCGGACCGCTCGGGGCCGCAGCAGCGCGGACGCTGTCTGATCTCTTGGCGTCGGCCTTGCCGCTGCCCCGAGATGCCTTTCTTCCCCCGCAGATGATGCAGCGATGGGAGCTGACGCCCGGTTCACCGCGAGAGCCGAGCGACTGGTTCGCCCCGGTCGAGGGCCAGCATATCGAGAAGCTCGAGATACGCGACCCGTACTGCGGCGCCGGCGCCAAACAATTGGACGCCTTGCTCAGGCTCATCGAGTTCATCACCGGCCACGCGGCAGCCGTGTCCAGCATTGCCATCCATACCAAAGAGCTATCCTTCCGCGACAACAAGCATCAGCCGCCGTATCGCTTGCGGCAGCAGATCGAGCAGGCCGTCAGACCACTGCACAACGGAAAGCTCCAGGTTGCGGTGTCGGAATTCACCAAGGCACGCAATTTCCACGACCGCAGCATCAATGTGGAAACGGTTGGAGACGACGGGTGCACGGTCACCTATCGTTACGACGTCACCGGCGGAATCGACTTTCTGTTCGACAAACGCCGCGAAACCAAGCTGTTCTGCTATCGAATTGATAGCTGATATTCTATGCTGCGTATCGCTGCGCTACAGCGACGAACCGCCTTGTCAACCCGGACGAGTTGGAATCGGACGTGGCCAATGCCTGACGGTCCGCGCTCAATCGTCACCAATACGACGCCACTGATTGACTTGACCGTGGCAACCGACGGCCTGGAGATTCTGCGCACCCTCTATGATCGGATGATCGTGCCATTGGAGGTCGATGAAGAGATCCCCACGATTGGAACCGACGCGCCGGGTGTCAAAGCGTGCGACAGTGCTACCTGGCCGGAACGACTCGACAAGCCATCGAGCGCATACGCGAGCATGGCATCTGGCCGAGCGCCGAGGTCGTGCGCTACGCGTTGGCGCAGCAAGCCTGCGAACAGGTCCGGCGACCCTTCCCCGGAGGCGGCCGAAAGTCTCCAGGGTTGGTCTGGCGAAGACCGTCTCCGCAGCCGCGTAGCCAACGCGAATTGCCTGATTACAGCACGCACGTCCGCGACGCCCCAGATCGGCACCTCCCAGCTCCGCGGGAGGCCGGGCCGATCGATCAACGCTCCGCTGGCCGGACGGCCAAGCAGGGGCCATCGGGCGCCATGCCGCGGTCACAGACGCGGCCCTCGACGACGGGGGCAATCCCCGCCGCATCGCCCTCGCGCAGGGCCGCAACCACCAAGTCCACCAGGTCGGGTGCGGGCAGGCCGGTATCGACGACCTGACCTTTGCTCAGCATCCGGTAGCCGTCCTGGTCGCCGATGGTGGGGTCGAGCAGAAAGTTGCTGGTCACCACCAGGAGTTCCTCCTCGGGCGCGATGGGGCGCGGGCCGTCGGGGCCGAGCAGGGTCAGCGCGCCGATGCGTTCGTTGGCGGAATCGTGCTCGAACGCCAGGCCCGCCACCTGCAGCCAGCGGCCATGCCCCGGCCAGCCGTCGATGGACTTGCGCAGGACCTGCTCCAGGGTCGCGCCGGAGATGCGGATCATGTACAGCGGGCTTGGAAAGGCGAACAGCTCGGCCAGGTGGGAGCGGGTGATGCCGGTGCCGGCGGGTAGGTCCTGATTCAGGCGCAGACTGCCGGCGTTGATCAGCGCGATCTGCGCGCCTTGGTCGCGAAACGCCCGCAGGGCCTGGTCCGCCACCCAGTCGCCCAGGTTGGTCTCGATGCTGCGGATCTGCAGCTCTTCGCCGACGAGCTTGACGGCGGTACTCCCTAGGGGCTGCGTGAGACAACCCGACGCATCGCCGCGTTCGCCGCAGAATTCCCGCGCGAAGCGCGCGTGCCAGCGCCGGGCCTGGGCCTGGGTCTCGGCATCGGGGGCAACGCTGTCGTCGAGGTGGCGAAACGCGAAGGCAACCGCCGGCCGGCCCGCGGTCGGCACATCGATGCGAGCGACAATCGCGGTGCGCGCATCGGCGTCGGCCTTGACGACCAGGCGCCCGTCGACCCGGGCGCTCTGGCGGAAGTGCTCATGGCCGCCGAAGATCAGGTCCGGCCCTAGTGGGCCGAGTTCCGCGAGCAGATGGCGATCGACGGCCATGTCCAGATGCGTCAAGGCGATGACCAGCTCCGCCCCGCGCGCGCGCAGCGCCGCGCTGTGTGTGCGGGCGACCGCTACCGGGTCTGCAATGACGCTGACGTACTCGGGCACCAGCACATCGGTGGTCAGACCGAAGACCCCCACCTTGACGCCATTCAGGTCCATGAGCACATCGCGCTGCAGATGGGGCCCGCGGATCACCGGCTTGCCGTCCGCGGCCGGGACGAATTCCACATTGGCGCTCAGCCAGGTGAAGCGGGACTCGGCGACGCGGTGGGCAAGGATGGATGCCTGCGGGGCCTTGGACTTCTCGAATTCATGGTTGCCGAAGGTCACGAACAGCCGCTCGTCGAAGGCGTCCGCGTCCCCGTCCAGGCGGTTGAGCATGTCGATCATCTGGGCGCCGAGGTAGCGCCTGCTGAGCATCGACGGGAACAGCAGATCGCCGGCATGCAGCACCAACAGGTTGGGGTCTTCCCGCTCCAGCTCCCGACGCAGGCTTCGGATGCGCGCGATGCCGCCGGTGGCGCCGTCATCGACGCCGTCGATGCGATAGATGTCGTTGATCGCCAGCACCGAGACGCGACGCGTCGGATGCTCATCCGCCAGGCCCGGGCTCGGCTGCACCAACAGCATCAGGGTGATCGAAAGTATCGGTAACGCGCGGCTCATGGGTTTCTCCGGGGTTCGCTCGCGGGGGATGGATCGGTCGCGGATCGCGCTGTTTGCCCTTGAAGGACAGCGGCGCGGGATCGTCGCGATGGCCGCAGCCCGCCCAAGGCTACGCGAAAACGCCAGTATCAACTAAATCAACCAAGCCCGGCGCGCGCTGCGCCTTGACTTCGCCGCCGCTTAACCCACCTTGCCCGTAGTGACATTGCGTGCCGGTGTGAGCAACCGGATCACCCCGGCAGCGGCGCTTCCCCCGAACCCCGGGGGGCGACCACCACCCCGCTTCGATTCCCCCTCAGCCACGAGACCAGAGTCATGCCCACCCCCACCGAGATCAATCTGCACCGATCCTCCAAGGTGCTCGAGATCACCTTTGACGACGGCGCCCACTTCAACTTCCCCTGCGAGATGCTGCGGGTCTATTCGCCGTCGGCCGAGGTGCAGGGGCACGGGCCTGGCGAGCGGGTGCTGCAGCTCGACAAGGAGGACGTGAACATCGACCACATCGAGCCGGTGGGCAACTATGCCGTCGTCCTGCACTTCGACGACGAGCACAACACCGGCATCTTCTCCTGGGAGTACCTCTACAAGCTGGGGCAGAACCAGGAGGGGCTGTGGCAGGACTATCTCCACGAGTTGGCCAAGGCCGGACATCAGCGCAAGGTACGCCCGTCCTGACTGGTGTTAGAATCCCGTCCCTGATTCACCCCCCCCGATTGGAGCGCAGATGTCCGAGGAGCAGACCACCCATTTTGGCTACGAAGAGGTGCCCGTCGCCGAGAAGCAGGCGCGTGTGCGCCAGGTCTTCGACTCCGTGGCCTCCCGTTATGACCTGATGAACGACCTGATGTCCATGGGCGTCCATCGGCTCTGGAAGCGCCGCGCCATCGAGCTGGCGGGGGTTCGCCGCGGCCAGCGCGTGCTCGACATGGCCGCCGGCACCGGCGATCTGGCGCAGAAGTTCGCCGGCATCGTCGGCCCCGAGGGCGAGGTGGTGATGTCCGACATCAACGAGGCGATGCTGGTCCATGGCCGCCATCGGCTGGTGGACGAGGGCGTGGTCGGCAATATCGACTATGCCTTGGCCAACGCCGAGCAGCTGCCGTTTGAGAGCAACAGCTTCGACTGCGTCACCATCGGCTTCGGGCTGCGCAACGTGACCCACAAGCAGTTCGCCCTGGACGAGATGTTCCGCGTGCTGCGCGCCGGCGGACGCGCCCTGGTGCTGGAGTTCTCGCACCCGGTGGTCAAGCCGCTGGCCAAGGCCTACGACGCCTACTCGTTCTCGATGCTGCCGTTGATGGGTCGCCTGGTCACCGGCGACGCGGAGAGCTACCGCTACCTGGCCGAGTCGATCCGCATGCACCCCGACCAGGAGACCCTGCTGTCGATGATGGAGCAGGCGGGCCTGGAGCGCTGCCGGTACTACAACATGACCGGCGGCATCGTCGCCATCCATCGCGGCTACAAGCTCTGACGGCCACGCGCCGGCGGGAAGCCAAACCACCGGGGGTAGACCCAGGCCCCCGGTCAGCCAGGCCCACCGCGGAGTTGCGGGCGCATCCGGCCCTGCGACGACCTCTCATCAATGACCGCTGAAGGTCATTTTCACCCAGGATTTCGACAGGTTTGACGCCATGAGCGACGACACCGGTCTGCCGGTACCCGATGTGGTCCTGGCCGCCATCGAGGCCAGCATCAATCACGTGCTGGCGCTGGACCCGGAAGGTGCCGGCTGTCTTGCCGAGCACCAGGGGCAGGTCCTGCTGCTGGAGCTGACCGGCTTCGGCACCCGGATCTATCTCATCCCCGGCGAGCGCGGCGTGCAGCTCTACGGCGACTACAACGCCGAACCGGACTGCACCGTCCGCGGCACCCCAGCGTCACTGCTGCGCATGGCCCTGGCCCGACACCGGGAAGACGCCATCTTCGCCGGAACCGTCGCGATCGACGGCGACAACCGCCTGGCCCAGGGCATCGGGGACTGCCTCTACGGACTGGACATCGATTGGGAAGAGCAGCTCGCCCGCATCGTCGGCGACACGGCCGCGCACCGCATCGGCGTGCAGGCCCAAGGCACCCGCGGCTGGGCGCAGCGCAGCACCGATGTACTGACCGGGGATCTGCGTGAGTATCTGATCGAAGAAGCAAAGCTGACCCCGAGCCACGACGAGGTCCGCGTATTCATGGACGGCGTCGATCGTACCCGTGACGATTGCGAGCGCCTCGCGGCCCGCGTGGAGCGGCTGCTGGCCCGCCGTCGCGCGGCAGATCGATGATCCGAATCTCCCAAAGCCTGCGCCTGGCGCACATCAATGTGGTGCTGCTCAAGCACGGCCTCGACGAGGTCGTGATGGCGGCACACATCTTCCGCCCACTGCGTTTCCTGCTGTATCTGGCCCCCTGGCACTGGTTCCGCCGCGACCTGCCGGCCTTCCCGGTGCGTATTCGGCTGGCGCTGGAAGAACTGGGGCCGATCTTCATCAAGTTCGGCCAGCTATTGTCGACCCGCATCGACCTGCTGCCCGAGGACCTGGCCGTGGAGCTGGCACGGCTGCAGGATCGGGTGCCGCCGTTTCCCGGCGAGCAGGCGCGGGCGCAGATCGAAGCTGCCTGGGGTTGCCCGATTGAAGACGTGCTGGACGCGTTCGATGAGACACCGTTGGCCTCGGCGTCCATCGCCCAAGTCCACACAGGCCGGCTGAAGAACGGCCGCGAGATCATCGTCAAGGTCTTGCGCCCGGGCATCGACAAGATCATCCGTCGCGACGTCGACCTGCTGTTTACGATTGCAAAGCTCGCCCAGCACTACTGGCCCGACGGTCGCCGCCTGCGGCCGGTGGAGGTGGTGCGCGAATACGAGAAGACCATCTTCGACGAGCTTGACCTGCAGCGCGAGGCCGCCAACGCCTCCCAGCTGCGGCGCAACTTCAAGCACAGCGAAGACCTCTATATCCCCGAGGTCTACTGGGACTGGACGCGCAGCGACGTCATGGTCATGGAGCGGATCTACGGCACCCCGGTCTCGCAGGTCGACCAGCTCAAGGCGCAGGGCATCAGCATGCGCACCCTGGGCACCCGCGGCGTCGAGATCTTCTTCACCCAGGTCTTCCGCGACAACTTCTTCCACGCCGACATGCACCCGGGCAACATCTTCGTGGAGCCCTCCGGGCGCTACATCTCCGTTGACTTCGGCATCGTCGGCACACTGACCAAGGAAGACCAGCGTTACCTGGCCGAGAACTTGCTCGCCTTCTTCCGCCGCGACTACCGCCGCGTGGCCGAGCTGCATGTGGAGTCCGGCTGGGTCCCCTTCGGCACCCGCGTCGAGGAGTTCGAATCGGCCATCCGCGCGGTCTGCGAGCCGATCTTCGAAAAGCCGTTGTCCGAGATCTCGTTCGGGCATTTCCTGGTCAACCTGTTCCAGACCGCGCGCCGGTTCGACATGGAGATCCAGCCCCAGCTGGTGCTGCTGGAGAAGACGCTGCTCAACATTGAGGGCCTCGGCCGCCAGCTCTACCCCCAGCTCGACCTCTGGACCACGGCCAAGCCGTTCATGGAGCGCTGGATGCGCGATCAGATCGGCCTGCGCACCCTCGTCGAGCGCTTCGCCCACAATTGGCCGCAACTTGCCGAGCAGCTGCCGGAGATGCCCACCGCGGTCGCGCGCATCATCGACCATTGGGACCGGCAGGCCACGATCCATCCGCCATCGTCGGCAAGGGAGCTTGCGGCGCTGCGCCACGAGCTGAAACGCAACAACGAGCGCATGATCGCGGCCAGCAGTGCCGTCGCCTTGGCTGGATGCGGTGCACTGATCCTGATCTTCGCCGACGCCGGCACGCCGGGGATGCAGGCACTGATCATGGGTCTGGCATCTGCCTTGGTCTTGGGCGCGCTGGGATTGCTCTGGGGCACGTTCCGAACCGGTAGCGCCCGCACGGGGTGAGTCAGGGGCTGGCCTGGGCCGGCGCCGACGCATCCAATGACGCCAAGCGGGCCGCCGCCTGCTCAGCGAACGAGCAACATCAAGACAAGCAGGAACAACAGCGCGAGATAACCGATGCCGTCAAACAGGCGCGACCAGCGCAGATGCCGCGCCCGTCGCCGCGCAATCGCCTGCGCGAGCGGCGCGCTATCCACCAGGGCCGGCGCGATGTATACCCGCCGATGCGACAGCATGATCGCATCGGCGGCGGCCACCGCATCCACCACCGACACACGATAGAGCCGCCGATCGCAGTCGACCAAGCGACGGGGCATCGCGCCGTGGAAATGCATCACCGCCGCATCAAGGTCCTCGAAGCGGGCGCAAAAATGCAGTTGGGATGGGCTTAACGGGTTGGGACGCGCCGAACCGGTGAGTACGGCGGGGAGGGAGGGACTGGCGCCAATCAGCACCTTGCCCGGAAGATCTTCTTCCGTCTGGATAGAGAGATACCCGGGGCGCATCAGTCAACGGCGCGACATGACAGATCGGGGGATATGAGGATCATCGCCGGGTACCGGCCCTCGCAACAAGGGTCGAAGGCCCCGCGCCCTAAGACCGGAACCTTCCAGGGAGGCTGCGACACCTCCGCCCAACCCCTAGAGAGGCACCAGCGCGGGTAAGACGAGGTCGCCGAAACCCAGCGACCTCGCTCGGCGGGAACTAGGCCGCCTGAAACTGGACGGTCGCCATCCGCGCACGCGGACGTTGCTGAATCTGCGAACATGCCTCCCAATTGCACATCTCGACCAGCTTCTTGACCTCGCGGGCAACGCTGATGCGCTGATCCAGCATATACCGCTCACCACGGGACCACTTTGCGGCCGCTTCGTCGGCGACCAGCGGTAGGCCCTGTCGACACAGTTCCCAAACCGCTTTGTTTTGACTCGGGGTCATCGTCGTTAATCTCCCCAGCTTTCGGCGCTCGCCCAGTGGCGATACCTTAGTTACTACGCACCTCTACGACCGCTTTACAATCAGATACTTATAAACCCGACTGTAGCGTCTGGGCGACATGTGCTTATCGCTACACGGGTCCAGAGGCTCCACGTTCAGGATAGCTGAACGGGCTGAGACGGCAATGGGTACTTTCCATGTTTCATTACCGCAACGAAAGAACCACAAACGCAACAACCGGGATGCAGAAAAAATACACACGATCAGCGTAATAGATTATGACGGAAAAACCGCGGCAAACAGCTTGCCAGGCGCCTCCAACAGCGGGTTGTGCCCAACCCCCGGTATGACATGCAGCCGGGTCGCCGGCCGCTGCTCGAGCACGCGCTGCCCGATGCGGACAAATTTCTGATCCAGCCCGCCGACCACCCAATCGAGTTCGCCTGGCCAACGCATCAATGCCTGCCAGGTATCGGGCATCTGCGCCAGCCCCAACGCGTCGAGCGCGCACGCAAGCCCCTCCGGACGCTGGCCGAGTCGGACAGCGCGCTGGCGCGCCCGCACATCCACCGGCAGCCGCCCCTGGCTGGCAAACAGCGGCTGCCGCTCCCAGGCATCGATGAAGACGTCGATACCCTGCTCGCGCAGCAATCGCGCCCAACGCCGATCCTGAGCGCGGCGCTCCGAGCAAGCCGTCGCGCTCGCCAACCCCCAGTGCGCCGAGATCACCAGGGCACGCCGAAACCGCTCGGGCGCCGCATGGATCAACCCCAGGACCAACCGACCGCCGAGCGAATAGCCCGCAAGGCTGTCGACCTGCGGCGGCAAGGCGTCGAGCAATCGCCGCACCTCGCCGGAAAACGCCCCGCAGGGGTCGGCGCTGCGCCCATGCCCCGGCAGATCGATGGCCAGCGCGGGCCGATCGAAAGGCCAATCGCGCCAATCCTCGCAGTTTCCGGTAAACCCATGCAGCAGCAGCCAGCGCGGATCGCAGCCCCATCGCGGCGCGCCCAAGCCCACCAGCTCGGCGTGAAGCCCGGGCAGACTCGGGATCAGACCATCGCGCATGCCGCAGTGCTTGCACATCAGGGCGACACGCGTTCCGCTGGGTGCGCAACGGCATCGGCCGTTCGCACGACACAACCATTACAAGCGACCCCGCGCGGTGTAGTCTCTGCGAACAGCCGGGCATTCCTGCGGCGAGCACCGATCATCGGGCATCGAGTCGAGGGGCTCGTCTGGGGCATGGCGCACATCTGAATCAGTCGCGGAGTCTTACCAACATGCGATTTCCGTACGGTCTGAGTGATTTCGGCAAGCTCATCGGCGAAGGCTACTGGTATCTCGACCGCACCGACCGCCTCGCCGGCCTGGAGTCGACGGGCGATCAGCTTATCTTCCTGCGCCCGCGCCGCTTCGGCAAGAGCCTGCTGCTGTCGATGCTGGAGCACTACTACGACCTCGACCGTGCGAAGCAATTCGCATCGCTGTTCGGCGCGCTGGCGGTCGGGCGACATCCCACGCCGCTGCGCAACCAATACTTCGTGCTCAAGTGGGACTTCTCGCTGATCCCGGCGCATGGCGGGATCGCCGATATCGAGGCCGCGCTGCATCAGCACATCAATGATCGCATTCGCCAGTGCGTCGCTCAGTACGCCCCCCACTGGTCGTGCGACATCCCCCTGCACCCGCACAACGCCCTGTCATCCTTCGAGTCCCTGCTAGAGGCCGTGCGCGCGACGCCGCACAAGCTCTACCTGCTCATCGACGAATACGACAACTTCGCCAACGAGGTGCTGATGGCGGATCGCAGCGGCAGCCAAGACCGCTACCAGACCCTGCTCCAAGGCGAGGGCCTGTTCAAGACGGTCTTCAAGGCAGTCAAGGCGGCGGCGGGCGGGCTCGGGCTCGATCGCGTCTTCATCACCGGCGTCTCGCCCGTGGTGCTGAGCGACATGACCAGTGGCTACAACGTCGGCGAAGACATCTATCTGCTGCCCCAATTCAGCGACCTCTGCGGCTTTAGCGAAAGCGAGATCGCCACGGTACTGGGCCAATTGGCCGAAGCAGGCGACGACTGGTCGCCCGAGGGTGCGCTGGCCACCATGCGCACCTTCTACAACGGCTATCGCTTTAGCGAGAACGCCACCGAGAGCCTCTACAACCCGACCCTGAGCCTCTACTTTCTCAAGGCGCTGGCACAACAGGGCGGCTACCCGCGCCGCATGCTCGATGAGAACCTGGCGATGGACCGCAACAAGCTCATCTACATCGCCCAGCTCCCCGGCGGCGAGGCGCTGCTGATCGAGGCGCTGGCGGGCGACGACCGCATCCTGGTGCCGGAGCTGGTGCAACGCTTCGGCGTGGCCGACGTGCTCGCCGCGGTCAAGGACCAAGGGCAGCTCGCAGAGACGGGCATAACGATCGTGGCGCATGGAGCGACGCAGGAACAAGAGGGTGACGCGCTTTCGGCTAAACCTCCATCGGCAGCGCAGACGATGGCGGAATGACAAACACGTTTCCGCAAGATAAGGCGGTATGAAAGTTTCCGGCAATCGCCTAACCGCTCAAGAGGGCTGAGCGTTTGTGCCCCGAGGGCCTATACTGCCGGCTGGCGCTGCGAATCCCTATACCAGCACCAAGGTCTGCGGGCTCGCCGTGAATCCCGACAACCTACCAGATCCAGAAAAGGCGCCTCCCGACATGCGATTCCCCTATGGCCTGAGTGATTTTGGAACACTCGTCGAGGAGCGGTACTGGTATCAAGACCGCACCGATCGTCTGGCCGCGCTGGAGGCCGCCGGTCGGCAGTTGATCTTCCTGCGCCCGCGCCGCTTCGGCAAGAGCCTGCTGCTGTCGATGCTGGAGCACTACTACGACCTCGACCGTGCGAAGCAATTCCCGTCGCTGTTCGGCGCGCTGGCGGTCGGGCGACATCCCACGCCGCTGCACAACCAATACTTCGTGCTCAAGTGGGACTTCTCGCTGATCCCGGCGCATGGCGGGATCGCCGATATCGAGGCCGCGCTGCATCAGCACATCAATGATCGCATTCGCCAGTGCGTCGCTCAGTACGCCCCCCACTGGTCGTGCGACATCCCCCTGCACCCGCACAACGCCCTGTCATCCTTCGAGTCCCTGCTAGAGGCCGTGCGCGCGACGCCGCACAAGCTCTACCTGCTCATCGACGAATACGACAACTTCGCCAACGAGGTGCTGATGGCGGATCGCAGCGGCAGCCAAGACCGCTACCAGACCCTGCTCCAAGGCGAGGGCCTGTTCAAGACGGTCTTCAAGGCAGTCAAGGCGGCGGCGGGCGGGCTCGGGCTCGATCGCGTCTTCATCACCGGCGTCTCGCCCGTGGTGCTGAGCGACATGACCAGTGGCTACAACGTCGGCGAAGACATCTATCTGCTGCCCCAATTCAGCGACCTCTGCGGCTTTAGCGAAAGCGAGATCGCCACGGTACTGGGCCAATTGGCCGAAGCAGGCGACGACTGGTCGCCCGAGGGTGCGCTGGCCACCATGCGCACCTTCTACAACGGCTATCGCTTTAGCGAGAACGCCACCGAGAGCCTCTACAACCCGACCCTGAGCCTCTACTTTCTCAAGGCGCTGGCACAACAGGGCGGCTACCCGCGCCGCATGCTCGATGAGAACCTGGCGATGGACCGCAACAAGCTCATCTACATCGCCCAGCTCCCCGGCGGCGAGGCGCTGCTGATCGAGGCGCTGGCGGGCGACGACCGCATCCTGGTGCCGGAGCTGGTGCAACGCTTCGGCGTGGCCGACGTGCTCGCCGCGGTCAAGGACCAAGCCTTCATGGCCTCGCTGCTGTATTTCTTCGGCATCCTCACCCTCGACGGCCTGACCGCCTTCGACGAATGCCGCCTGCGCATCCCCAACCTGGTCGCCCGCGGGCTCTACGTCGAGCGCCTGCGCGAGCGTTGGCTGACGCCGACCGGCGCCCCGCGCGAGCTGCCCGACGCGGTGCGCGCCCTGGGCCAACACGGCGACCTGACCCCGCTGGCGGAGCTCATCGAGGGACGCTACTTCCGCGCCCTGTCCAATCGCGACTACCGCTGGAGCAACGAACTGCTGGTCAAGTTCGCCTTTCTCACCCTGCTGTTCGATGATCGCCTCTACATGGCCGTCTCGGAGCTGGAAACCGACCGCGGCTATATCGACCTCGCGCTCATCGTGCGCCCGGACAAGCGCCGCTTCCAGGTGCTGGACCTACTGCTGGAGTTCAAATATCTAGACCTCAAGGCGCTGGGCCTGAGCGGCGAGCAGGTGCGGGCCCAATCGCGCGAGGCGCTGGCCGAGCGCGCGCCCGTAGCCGAGAAGCTCGACCAGGCCGAGGCGCAGGCCCGCCGCTATGGCGAAAGCCTCAAGCAACGCTACTCGCTGGAGCGGCTGCACGCGCTCGCCGTGGTTGCGCTCGGGGTCGAGCGGCTCGTCTGGCGGGTTGTGCGCATCTGATTGACATTCCCCGATCCTCGACTAAGCTGTTCTATAAATCAGAACCTAACCAGGTCAAACCTCTTGTCCACCGGTTTCGCCGGACTGATCACATCCAAGACCCGCGCCGGCATCATCATGCGCCTCTTCCTCAACCCCGACCAAGGCGCCTATCTGCGCGAGCTCGCGGGCGAACTCGGCTGCTCCACCAGCCAGGTCAGCGGCGAACTCAAGCAGCTCAAGGCCGCCGGCTTCCTGCGTTGCGAACAGAACGGCCGCCAGCATCGCTACCAGGCCAACACCAAGCACGCCCTGTACCCGGAGCTGCGCTCGATGGTCCACAAGGCCCTGGGCATGGACCGCATCATCGACAGCATCCTCGACCGTCTCGGCGCCCTGGAGCTGGCCTTGCTGCTCGACGACTACGCCGAAGGCAAGGACACCGGGATCATCGACCTGCTGCTGGTCGGGGACATCGACCAGCGCAACCTGCTCGATCTTGTCGCCAAGACCGAGCGCTATATCGATCGAAAGATCAGAACGCTGTGCCTGACCCGCAACGAGTACGAGCGCATGCACGACCGACTGGATCAACGGCCCCAGCTCCTGCTCTGGAACGCCGTCGATCTGGCCGACGAGCCGCGCCTTGATGCAGACCAATCCGTCCCGAACGCGCCTCCGGCGAAGGACCTCCCGGTCGAGGATCGCACCAGTGGATAGCCGGCGCCCGCTCCCGGTCACCGTCTACACCCCCGAGTCATCGCTCGCCAGCCCGGCGACCATGCTCCGGGACATGCTGCGCGACCTCATCGCCAGCCGCGAGCTGGCATGGCGTTTGGCCGTGCGTGACATCAGCGCCCAATACCGCCAGACCGCCCTCGGTCTACTCTGGGTGCTTATCTTGCCCCTGGCCAACACCCTCACCTGGATCTTCCTCAGCGGCACCGGCGTCGTCGCCGTCGGCGACACCGCCTTGCCCTACGCCGTCTATGTCTTCACCGGCACCATGCTCTGGGCCATCTTCATGGACGCCCTCAACGCCCCGCTGCAACAGACCACGGCCGCCAAGGCCATGCTAGCCAAGCTCAACTTCCCCCGCGAGGCGCTGATCGTCTCCGGGATCTACCAAACGCTCTTCAACGCCGGCATCAAGATCGCCCTGCTGTTGGCCGCGCTGCTCTGGCTCGGCGTCTACCCCGACGCGAGCCTGCTCTGGTTCCCCCTCGGCGTCCTCTCGCTGATCCTGGTCGGCACCGCCATCGGCCTACTGCTCACCCCGGTCGGCATGCTCTACACCGACATCGGCCGCGGGCTGCCCCTGGTGATGCAGTTTCTGATGTACGTCACCCCGGTCGTCTTCCCGATGCCTAAGGACGGCCTGGCCGCGACCCTGTTCCACCTCAACCCGCTCACCCCGATCCTGGTCACCACGCGCGACTGGCTCACCGCCCAGCCGGTGGACCTGCTCGGCCCCTTCCTCCTGGTCAACGGCTTGACTGTCGTGTTGCTGCTGCTGGTCTGGGTCGTCTATCGGCTCGCCATGCCGATCCTCATCGAGCGGATGAGTGCGTGAGGGTGGATCGATTGGCCATGACGACACCGAGCCCCTCGAAGTCCCGCCAGCGGGCACCGACGCACGACAGCGGCTACAAGCTGCTCTACAGCCATGCCGCCATGGTGCGCGACCTGCTGCGCGGCTTCGTACCCGGCAACTGGGTGCAGGCGCTCGACCTCACCACCCTGGAGCGATGCAGCGGCAGCTATGTCAGCGACGACCTGCGCGACCGCGCCGACGACCTCATCTGGCAGCTGCGTTGGGGAGCCGACTGGCTCTATGTCTACCTGCTGCTGGAATTCCAATCCACCGTCGACCCCTGGATGGCACTGCGTATCCAGACCTATCTCGGGCTGCTGTATCAGGACCTGATCCGCGCGGAGACCCTGAGCGCAGCAGGACGTCTTCCGCCCGTTCTGCCGTTGGTGCTCTACAATGGTGCCTCGGCATGGACGGCGGCCGACACGCTGGAGCCGCTCATCGAGCCGGCGCCGCCCGTACTCGACAGCTATCGCCCGCGGCAGGCGTATCTGTTGCTCCACGAGCAACAGATCGCCAAGGCGGGGTCGTTACCCGAGCGGAACCTCTGTGCGGCCCTCTTCCAGCTCGAGGCCAGCCGCGGGGCGGACGAGGTCATCGGCATCGTCCAGGGGCTGCTCGATTGGCTCAAGGCACCGGAGCAGACCAGCCTACGCCGCGCCTTCGCGGTCTGGTTTGGCCGTGTCTTTCTGCCCAAGCGGCTACCGGGCGTCCAACTACCACCCCTTGGGGATCTCAGCGAGGTCTATCACATGCTGGCCGAGAATCTGGAAACCTGGACCGATCAGTGGAAGGAGGAAGGCTTGGAGCAAGGTCGCGCGGCAACCCGCCACCTCTTGACGCGTCAGGTGCGACGCCTTTTCGGCACCACCACCGCCGAGCAGACCGAACTGCTGCTCGCCCGCATCACCGACCTGCAACAATTGGAGGAGCTGGGCGATCAACTCCTCACCAGCGCCAACGGCGACGATTGGTTGCAGGCCGTGCGCAACATCTGCGCCTCCAGCACGCCATCGCCCCGTCCGAGGCAGTCTTGAGAAATCGCCGTGGTAACAGTCGCAACAGTTCGTCCGGGATGCACCGCATATCCGACAAGTCCCGCGCCGACATCGCAAGCCTAAGCCCTGAACAGCCGACCCCAATGGCCGAAACCCTCATCAACGTCGACAGCGTTTCCAAGAAGTTCTGCCGCAGCCTTAAGAAGTCGCTCTTGTACGGCATGCAAGACCTTGGTAACGAACTTGTCGGTCGGCGCCATGGCGGCGATGGCGAACTGCGGTCGGATGAATTCTGGGCGGTCGAGGATGTCAGCTTCGAACTGAAGCGGGGTGAGTGTTTAGGCATCATCGGACGTAACGGTGCGGGCAAGAGTACTTTGCTCAAGATACTCAATGGCCTCCTCAAGCCAGATCAGGGCTATGTGCAGATCCGCGGCCGCATTGGCGCACTCATCGAATTGGGCGCGGGGTTTAATCCTGTTCTAACCGGTCGAGAGAATATCTATATCAATGGTCAAGTTCTCGGCTTGTCTAAGGCCGAGATAGACAGTAAGCTCAATGCTATTCTAGACTTTGCCGATATCGGTGATTTCGTCGAGATGCCGGTGCAAAGTTTTAGTACCGGGATGAAGGTCCGTTTGGGTTTTGCTGTCGCCGCACAGATGGAACCCGACGTTCTTCTCATCGACGAAGTTTTAGCGGTCGGTGACGCCGGTTTTAAGGTCAAATGCCTCAACCGGATACAAGAGTTATTGGAAAGGTCGGCCGTCATTTTTGTTTCGCATTCGATGCCACTAATCGCACGTATTTGTACTAAGGTTATCGTTTTGGATCGAGGTCAGACCTTGCTTCAATCGCAGGATATCGGGAGAGGGCTCGACCTTTATCACCAGGCTTTTCACTCGGGCGGGCCTCACCGATACGGTTCGGGCGAGGTCGAGATTAGATCGGTACATTTAGAAGAAGATGCCAAGAGTACTGTGCCGGCTATCGGTTTTGGCGAATCGCTTACCATCGATATTTTATTGGATATATATGCAGAGAGCGAAATAATTGATCTTCGGCTTGTCATCTGGAACCAGGAGCAGCGACCTGTTGTTGATGTCGTCACCAGTCAGTTCAAGAGAAGCGTTTGGACTAGTCGCCGAGGAACTGTAGGTATCCGAGTCATGATTCCGGCGTTGCACTTGCCAGCAGGAAAGTTCGCGATTTCGATTGTCGTTTATGATCCTCAGAGGACTCGAATACTATGTCGCCTCGATAACGCAGCCAACTTTTTGATGCGATATTGTCTCGCAACAACCTGCGACATCTTCTTACCAGCTTCATTTTCCCCAATGGACCATTGGCTTATTGGGCCTGAGACAGGTTAATCACGAAATCTAACGTGGGCAGAAATTGCGGAAGCTTCGGTGTGCTGCAGTCGCTCAGTTCGGGCATGGAGCGGTCGTTTTTCGTTAAGAGAGTATTGGTCTACGGCACTCATTCATGACCATCCTTTTTTGGTTTTATTTTTATTCACTTAGGATCGCTTGGCCTGCGCGATACGTCTGGCTTCGTTTCAGAAGCGCCCCTATAAGTTGCAACTCCGTTTTGTCGCAAGACATCATTTGCGGCTCGCCTTCTTGTTCTTTCCGAATTGCCCGTGAAAAGTTGCCTCCTTATGCGCTTTGGACTAATCGGGCAGGTTTAGGGCGTATGGCCTTTCAGTGGCCAGTTGCGAGGTATGAGCTCAGGTGATTGAGTATCAGCAGCGGTTACATGCTGAGGCACAGCCGCGTATCCCTCTCGCTCTTCTCGGTCAATCCGGTTGCTGTATGGCATTCCGCCAGATGCAGGTCTACATTGATCCGTATCTCTCGCATTCAGTGCAAGAGCTAGACAGCTCTGATCTTGAACGTCTTGTGCCGATCACCAGGCATCCTAGCAGCATCACAGATGCCGATTGGGTACTTATTACACACGCCCATCTCGACCACTGCGATCCGCAGACGCTGCCCAAGTTGGCTGTCGCGTCGCCCCAGGCGTGCTTCATGGGGCCGCCGGCTGTACTCGCGAATCTGCGGGATTGGGGAATCGAGAGAAATCGGCTTTATTTGGCGTCAGAGGTCGCATGGCGGCAACTCAGTCGCGACCTTCGCGTCATTGCGGTGCCGGCGGCGCATCCTGGTATCGAAAGGGATGAGCAAAGGCAATCAGCGTTCGTCGGCTATCTGTTGAACTATCAAGACTGTCTAATATACCACGCGGGCGACACCGCGCTGACGCAAGAGGTGATCGACGCTGTCACCGCTCATGGGACGGCGCACACGGCCTTTCTGCCAGTCAACGAGCGGAATTTTTTCCGAAATCGTTGCGGCATCATCGGGAATATGAGCGTCAGGGAGGCGTTCGGCTTCGCGGAGGAGATCGGGGCACGGCAGGTGGTGCCTGTGCATTGGGACATGTTCGCCGCCAACGAGACCCTCGCCGAGGAGATCCGCGCGGTCTACCGGAGGATGCAACCAGACTTCAGCTTGCTGCTGTCCCCGCGTGTACTCAATCTTTCTGATGTTCGAGTCAGTATCATCATCCGGACGCTAAACGAGGAAAGGCATCTGGATCGCCTGCTGAGCATGCTTGAGGAGCAGGACACCGGCGCACTTGGGCAAGAGGTCGTCCTGGTGGATTCTGGCTCCACGGACGGGACCCTGGAGATCGGCGATCGGCATGGCTGTCGGATATTGAGCATCGAGCGCGGAGAGTTCTCGTTTGGGCGGTCGCTCAATCTTGGCTGCGAAGCGGCGCACGGCGATATCCTTGCTATAATCAGTGGCCATTGCGTGCCGACCGATCGGCACTGGCTGGCGAGGCTTTGCAAGCCGTTGCTGGAGGAGCGGGCCAACTACAGCTACGGGCGGCAGTTGGGGGACGACGACAGTCACTTCAGCGAACGCCGGATCTTTGCCAAATATTTTCCGTCGACGTCCGATGTCGGTCAGCAGAATTATTTCTGTAACAACGCGAACGCGGCCTTGCGGTACGAGGACTGGCAGCGGCTCCGCTTCGACGAGGAACTGACTGGGCTGGAGGATATGGAGCTGGCACAGCGGCTGGTTGGCACCGGCGGACGAGTTTGCTACGTCCCTGAGGCTGCGGTTTATCACTACCATCATGAAACGTGGGCGCAGATCCAGCGCAGATTTGAACGCGAGGCTCTGGCGTTACGGCGCATCATGCCTCAGGTACAGGTTGGGCCTTGGGATCTAACGCGCTACTTCCTGACCAGCGTCTTTAAGGATTGGGGCCGTGCTTGGAAAGAGGGCGTATTGCGACGTACGGCCTTGGATATACTGCACTATCGTTTTTGCCAGTATCGCGGCGTTTACGATGGGAATCGCCACCACCGTATTCTGTCGCGAAGCGAAAAAGAGAAGTACTTTTACCCGGAATGACCAATTCAAGCCTCTATCAGGCTCCGGCAACCTCGCGCATCATCGCTCTATTACCGATGAAGGCGCACAGCGCCCGTGTCAGTGGTAAGAACTTCCGCGATTTCTGCGGCAAGCCGCTGTTTCGGTGGATGCTTGAAACGCTGCTATGCATCGAGGAGATCGATCAGGTGGTTATCAATACCGATGCCCGCGAAACTCTTGCTGAGCACGGCCTGGTCGATGCCGATCGCATCCTGATCCGGGATAGGAAGCCCGAACTGTGTGGCGACTTCGTATCAATGAACCGGGTGCTGGCCGACGACATCGCGAACGTGGCTGCCGATCTTTATTTGATGACCCACACAACCAACCCATTGATGAAGGCGGAAACGCTGCGCGGTGCACTCAACGCCTTCCAGGCGGCTCATGCCGAGGGGAGGGCAGATTCGCTCTTCACTGTCGACAAAGTGCAAGCCCGCTTTTACCGGGCGGACGGCTCGCCAGTGAACCACGATCCAAACAACCTGATCCGCACCCAGGATCTTGAACCCTGGTTCCAGGAGAACTCCAACCTCTACATTTTCACCCGCTCCAGCTTCGCCAAGACCCAGGCCCGCATCGGCGTGCGGCCAATGATGTACGAGAGCGCTAAGTTCGAGTCCATCGATATCGATACACCGACCGATTGGGACTTCGCTGTCGCCGCCAAACGCTTCTTGTTGGACCAGCGATGATCTCCCCACACAAGGTTCTGGTCACCTGCCCCCCGATGCTCGGGATGATCGATGACTTCCGTCCGCTGTTTGATCGACACGGCATGGAGGTTACCGCGCCGACCGTCTTGCAGACGCTATCTCAGCCGGAGTTGATCGAGCTCCTGCCGCAACACGATGGCTGGATCATGGGCGATGATCCGGCCACCCGTTTGGTGTTTGCGGCTGGCAAGGCCGGGCGACTACGAGCCGCGATCAAGTGGGGCATCGGGACCGATAACATCGACTTTGCTGCCTGTCGTGATCTAGGCATCCCGATCTCCAACACCCCCGACATGTTCGGTGCCGAGGTGGCCGATGTCGCCATGGGCTACGTCATCGCCCTTGCCCGCGAGACGGTCGCCATCGATCGCGCGGTGCGTGCCGGGGACTGGCCAAAGCCCAGCGGCATTTCCCTCGCGGGCAAGACCGTGGCCCTCGTCGGTTTCGGCGACATTGGGCGTAGTACGGCGAAGCGACTGCTCGCGGCCGAACTTCACGTCATCGCCTACGATCCCTTCGCACCGACAATACCCGAGCTGGGCATCGTCCAGCGGGCCATCTGGCCCGAGCGAGTTGAGGAGGCGGATTTCATCGTGCTCACCTGCGCCTTAACCGAGTCCAGCCGACATTTGCTCAATGCCGAGACCTTGGCCCGAGCGAAACCGAGCGTACGGGTGGTCAATGTTGGCCGCGGCCCGGTCATCGACGAGGCCGCGCTGGAGACGGCTCTGGCGTCGGGACAGGTGCATTCGGCGGCGCTTGATGTCTTCGAGATAGAGCCTTTACCGATGTCCTCTCCGCTGCGCGCGCACCCCCGCTGCATTTTCGGATCCCACAATGCATCGAACACTCGCGACGCGGTTCGCCGAACCAGCGAGATTGCAATCGCCAAGCTGGCGTCGTTCCTGAGCTAAGATGCCAACCGTTCTCATAACGGGCGCCGCTGGCGGCATCGGTCAGGCAATGGTTCACACCTTCGCGGACGCCGGCTACCGCGTCATCGCCACGGATCGGACCGAGCAACCGGCCAACCTTCCCTGCGCCGAGTATCAGCGGGTTGACCTGGAACGCCTAGTCACGGATGCGGATCACGCAGAGGCAATGATCAACTTGATCCGCGAGACCTTCGCCGGGCAGGGCCTCGACGCGCTGATAAACAACGCGGCGGTCCAGATACTTGGCGGCGTCCAAGACCTTTCGCGAGAAAACTGGCGCCGATCGTTGGACGTCAACCTCCTTGCGCCCTTCCTACTCACCCAGGCCATGCTACCCGATCTTGAAAAGGTACAAGGCTGCGTTGTTAATGTCAGCAGCATTCACGCCCGCCTAACCAAGAGAAATTTCGTCGCCTACGCCACAACCAAGGCTGCTCTCAGCGGTATGAGCCGAGCCATGGCCGTCGATCTCGGGTCTAGAGTTCGCGTTAACGCGGTCGAACCCGCGGCAATTGAGACGCCGATGTTGTTGGCGGGATTCGTAGACAAGTCCGATCTTTATAACCGGCTAGAAGCCTGTCACCCCCGGCGCAAGATCGGCCGGCCTGAAGAGGTGGCCCAAATGGCGCTCCTTCTAGCGTCCCGGCAGCTTCCGTTCTTACACGGTGCGTGCGTCGCATTGGATGGCGGCGTTGGCTCTCGCCTTTTTGATCTTGACTAGCGAGAAGCAATGTACAGGCGGGTCTGCACCCTTCACGCGAAGCCACTTACTCTTCCGTTCCGCTGCGGCAGAGATTCGCTGGAAGGTCAGAATTCCGCTCGAAGCTGCCGCGCTCTGGCGAGCCTTCGCATTTACGACAAGGCATTTTTTTGAACAGAAAGCGCATATCTGTCATCATTCCCACATACAACTACGCCCGATTTCTCCGGGGCGCGATCGAAAGTGCGCTAAACCAAACCCATGATGATGTCGAGATCATTGTGGTGGATGATGGATCGGTCGACGAAACTGAATCGATTGCCGCTCGATACGCTGGCAAAATCACCTATATTCAGCGAGAAAACCAGGGGCTGTCTGCCGCGCGCAATGCCGGCCTCGCTGCCAGTGACGGAGACTATGTCCAGTTTCTGGATGCGGATGACATGCTCGGGAACGGCAGTCTAGCGGCTCGCATCCAGTGCCTCATGGAATCACATAGTGGGACTATTTTTGTATGTAGATGCAGATAATTCACCGGCCAGCAGAATCAGCGCTCACTCTGGACCCCCTTTGTTGGTTGGCCTGTCTATTCTCTTCACCTAAATACTCATCTCTGGTTCAGCAACTTGGCCCCGCCCCACGCATTTCTCTGTCCCCGTAGCTTAGTCGACGAAGTCGGCTCATTCGATGAGACCCTGGGCGCCTGCGAAGACTACGACTACTGGTTGAGGGCGGACAAACTCGGCTACTCGTTTAAGTTTTGTAGCCGGGGTGTTGTTTATTATCGACGCCATCCTGAAAGCATGTCCGCCAACCGCCGAAATCAGCTCCACCACGACGAAATATTGCATACCCGTCTGCATCAATTAATCCAAAAAAACCTTGAAGCCGTGCTGGACCAGCAAGAAGATGCGCTTCTGGCCTTTATCGCGGGAGGTCTGAGAATTTTGGCGCGTGGTTATGCGCTTGATCGACGGCTTGACAGTGACACCCTCGGGTCGACCACATGGGCCTTGAAGGCGTTGACCGACAACTCTCGAGAAACCAGCCAATGTAGCTCTTTGATGCTGTTCTACGCTCTTCGCGCATTGCGTGAGTTGTCACTCTTACCATCCGAGCATAACGAGGTCCGGCAAGTTGATGAACAGATAACCAATTATCTCCTTAATCGCGCTAAAGTTCGAAAGCGCGCAGTGCTCGCATTTCGCGCTTCTTATTCAGCGATATCTTCTCCGGAGTGCGATTGGCTACAACGCTATCGCACCATAAAGTACTCTCTTAGGGCCGCTTTTGCTTAATCCCTGGGTGCTTCGCTTCAACAACTTGCAGTCATATTTGAGGACCTTGCCAACTCATAGTTCTAAACGCGGTGGATGGAACCCCCAGCGTATAGTAATCCGACCAGGTTGCGATCGCGAAACAACATTTCGAGATCGACGCGAGCGTTATCTTGAGCGTTCTACACCTTACTAGCGACACATGGGCTTCTGAGCCTGTGGATCGCCTTTGGCCCGTCTAGGAGCTCGTGACGCTGATTCCCACCAGAGAGAGAATATGCCATCCAGTTCAGCAGTTATCATCGGCGGAGGCGCGGTCGGCGTAGACTTTCACTTGCCGCGAGTCATGAACCTCTGCAACGCATCCAATGTGTTGATCGTGGAGCCGGACCGGTCACGCCGAGAGCAGCTTTCGGCGCGGTTATCTCAGCGGAGAGTTGTTGTTGCGCCGGAGTTACCAGAAGATCGTTCTTGGTCTCTAGCGGTCATTGCGACACCACCCAAGTTTCACAAAGGATACGTTGAGCGACTCGCTGGTCGCTGCGAGAAACTCCTCATTGAGAAGCCGTTGGCACGTAGCCTTGAGGAAGCGCAGGCTGTGGTAGAAAATCTTGAGAGCAGCGATACTCAGGCTTACGTTTGCCATATTCGGCGGACGCTAAACAGCTTCCGCCTCATAAAAAAAATTCTTACGTTGAGTGTTTTTGGGCCATTGCATTCGGTACGGATCTTTGAGGGCAGCGTATTCTCATGGCGAGTTGCTTCCGCTGGATCCTTCTCTCGCGATCTCAACGGCGGTGGGGTGCTAATGGACACTGGTCCTCATACCCTGGATTTGCTGTTCCAGGTCTTTGATTCTTTAACCCTGAAGGCCGCGTTTATGGATGCGCCAATCGCGGAAGACTTTTTCGCGATCGAGGCAAACTGTCAACTTATTCTCGAAACGGATGACGGGCTGCCGGTGGAGCTTACCCTGAGCCGTAATCGCAACTTGTCAAACAAAGCGTACTTCCAGTTTGAACGGGCACGGATTGCCGCAGACGTCCGGGATAACACGCTTGATCTTGCGCTGGGAGACGGTTGCGAGGTTCAATGTATGCCGTTCGGCGCTCGCGTGAACCCGATGACTTTCTCGGACCTGTTTGACTCGTTTTACTCCCGGTTTCTTCTAGCCAGCGATAACCGGGGCGTTTCAGTTTCGGAGACGTTACCGGCAATGAGAATTATCGACGATGCCTATGCCCTTGCGGCTCCGATGAAGGTGGGGTTCTGATGAAAGTCGCTATCTTTGGTGGAACGGGATTCCTGGGCTACGACTTTATTCGGCTCGCATTAGCTGAGGCGAAACTGACCCCGATTGTTTTCTCCAGCAATCCGAAGAGCCTGACAAATGTCGCACGGCACGGTATTGATATCCGTCTCTACCGGTCGGGTGATCCAGAATCTATTCGCTTGGAGTCGGACGTTAACTTGGTTGTGAACTTCGCACATCCATTCGAGGCTAGGGACAGAATCAGTGGTAAAGAGCAGATTCGCCGCTTTGTTCGCTTTATTGGGTCGGCAAAGCGGCTGAATCCCTCGCTGCGGTTGATTCATCTCAGCTCGATGTCGGTGTACGAACCTTTCGCGGAAAGCGTTTATTTTGATGAAGCCTCGCCTCTGGCTCCACCGAAAGATGATCGCTACGCAAATGAAAAGGTCTACGCGGAGACTGCGCTACTTCAATTGCCGGCTGCCGCGGAGTGGCAGCTTCACCTGCGTCCGACCGTCGTATATGGAGCGTATTGCGGAGTCTGGACGGATCGCATCTTGGCCGCTTTTCAAAACGGTGATGTCGGCTTCTTTTCTCTTGATGGCAAGATTCAACCAATCCATGGCGAGGATGTCTCCCGGCTTATACACGAGAATGCGATCCGGTTCCGCGCGGGTGTGTATAATCTCCCCGGGCCGGACGTCATGACCTGGAAAGACTTCGTTACCGTCTTTCGCGACATCGTCGATGTCGGGCGTCTCGTCAAGATGGAAGGTAATCCAGCGGGAGGAAATGGCGGTCGGGAGTCTGCGTTTCAGTTTTATCTGAAGAATTTTCGCGAACTGATGCACGTTGTTCGTAAGGAGCCATCGTTCGATCGTATGGCGGTGCGCGTCGCCAGTCGACTGCCCGGCCAGATCGTCGAACGCATCAAACGAATATTGTTAGGGCGTGAAGACTCGATGGGCGCGTCTGGTACTGCGCTTGCGAGCACGCCGTCTGCTGCGCTCTTCGGGCGGGCCTTTTTCGCGGCAGATCGATTGGTCTCGGACAGGAAGTTGTCGACGGACTTCCCGGAATTTCGTTCGACGAGTCTAGCGACGAACGTCGATCGGCTAGCGAGCTACTATCGCTTTCGATTCACTGACGAGATGACTTGACCTGGAAGAGGCTACGCACATGCTAAAAGAGAATATTTATGAGGTGCTGAACCGGGCTTATTTTTCGGAGGACTGTCACGAGAAGGAGTTGCTTCATCAGCTTCCGAGGCTCATAAGAGAAGCTACTCTTTTTGTCGATGTCGGGGCGTCGTTGGGGCAATATACAAAGGCGGCTAGCACCGTAATGCGTGGAGGACGGATCGTAGCGATAGAGGCCGACCCTGTTCGCTTTGAAGAGTTGCGACGGAATGTGAAAGAATGGGGAAGAGACAGTAGAGCAAGGATAGAGGCAATCGGTGCGGCCGTTGGTTCCGTAGATGGTTCAGTAACATTCCACACGACGAATTCGAATGTAAGCGGTGGTCTGTTTCCTCATATGTTGGCAGCGGACGTGGAGTACGAGCAAATCCAGGTTCGAGCGTTAACATTGGATGGCTTGTTTCCAAATGATCCACCAGATTTTATCAAGGCAGATATTGAAGGAGCGGAACTTCGAATGCTTCTCGGTAGTAGTCGGATCCTGCGTGCTCGCAGAACTATTTTCCTTCTGGAGCTTCATGGCTGGAATGATCCAGAGTTCAAAGACACAAGCGCTGCAATTGTAAGATATATGCGCGGCGTGGGATACTGGCCAGTGTCTTTTTATGCGCATACGCTCTTTTTGCCGTTGGGATGGCTTTATCTGCGAGAAAAAGGTTTGGCGGGTATAAGGAAGTACTTGGGGAGAAA
Source organism: uncultured Gammaproteobacteria bacterium (assembly GCA_942491465.1). GTDB lineage: Bacteria > Pseudomonadota > Gammaproteobacteria > Chromatiales > Chromatiaceae > CALOBA01. Next base: position 57,328 of record CALOBA010000002.1, on the reverse strand, counting down.
GTAGTCTGTCTGAAATGAATCAACTCCAACCTCATTATCTAGATGTTCTTAGCCCGGTCGAACGTATAGCTTTTAAGGCGTTGCGATACGTGGGCTTCTCGCGAATGTTCTATTATGTGTTTGAAAATGTTCACTTTGATTTGTCAGACGTCGCTGGTTTCAAGAACCGCCACAAAGGGGAGCGGTGCTTTATCATCGGGGGCGGGCCGTCGCTGAAAAAGATAAATCCAGCATTTTTGCAGCACGAAGTTACCTTTGGCGTAAACGGTATTTTTCTTATTTATGATTGGCTCGGGTTTGAGCCCACGTACTATGTTGTCGAAGATTTTTTGGTCTTTGAGGATCGCTGGAGAGATATTAAAGAAAAGGTGCGTCGATCCACCTGTTTTTTTCCCACACACTTCCGATATCCCGAGTTCCATCGGGATAATCACCACTACCTGCGTGCAATCTATGAGTTTAATCCCAAGGCGGGTTTTCCGCGATTTTCAACTAATGCAGCAAGGTTGGTCTGGATCGGTGGAACCGTGACGTACGTCTGTATGCAGCTTGCTTTTTACATGGGCTTTGACGAAGTATACCTCGTAGGTATGGATCACAACTACGCAAAGCCAGATCATGTGGAAACTCAAGGGGCTGTGTGGACTTCGAATGGCGAGGACCCAAATCATTTTCATCCGGATTATTTTGGATCAGGCTACCGCTGGCACGATCCTATGGTTGGGCGCATGGGGGTTGCATACGCGAAAGCGAAGGATGTGTTTGAAGCGGATGGGCGGGCAGTGAAGAATGCAACCATAGGCGGCAAACTTGAAGTGTTTCCACGGGTAGATTATGAGTCACTGTTCTGATTTTCGCGAGCTTACCGTGGCGATCTGTACTTGGAATCCGAGTGCGCTGGTTGAGGAGACGATGAACAGCTTGGCCTGCCAGAGCCTGGGACGCGAGCGCTATGAAGTCGTGGTGGTCGATAACGGGTCAGAGGCGGATAGTGCGGAAAGATTGAGGAAGCTTTGCGACAGGTACGGATTCCGTTGGGAGGTGGAGGCGGAGTTGGGTTTGTCAAAGGCAAGGAATCGCGCAATTGCGATTTCCAAAGGTCGCTATATTTTTTTTATTGACGATGATGCGGTCGCCTCTGCTCATTTGTTGGAAACGATACTGGACTGCTTTGACAAATCCGGATGTGATGTCGTAGGTGGCCCTGCGCATGGGTTGTGGGCGGAGACTCCACCGAGATGGCTAGGCCCCCGCTACTGGAGGATGCTAAGTCTCGTATCTTATGGTCCGGCGGCTCGGGCGTTGGAGTACCCTGACATTCCGATCGGGTGCAACATTGCCTTTAAGAAATCGGTATTCGATGAGTTTGGTTTGTTTCGATCTGACCTCGGGCGAAGGGGGCGGAGCCTGATCGGACACGAGGAACGGGAACTCCTGCAGAGAGTGATGGGGTCGGGCCGTGTCGTGATGTATGAGCCGCGCGCCTATGTCTTTCATTCGGTTACGAAACACCGGATGAAGGTAGCGTATTTGCAGGAGAGAGCAGTTGCAAGTGCGATTAGTTCGAGGCGAGTTCGGAACGAAGAAGTGGGGCGCTCGTCTCTGCTATCACTGGTCGGTGCGTTTTTGTTCCAGCAGGCGATAACTATCTATCACGCCTTGGTTTTTGCTGTCGAGCTTTATCTTTTCGAGTCGAGAATTCAGATTGCAGTTAGCGTTGCACGTAGAAGAGAAGATGATTGTTAAACGTCGGGTTTTGTCGGCATCGGGCGATCAGCAGTTCGGTATTCCAATGACTGCGAACCCATGAGCTTACTCGCTTGCGGCGAGGGCGCGTGCAGGAGGGGCATGTTGGAGAACCGGGCTGTGAGAGAGTGACGTCGGGGGGAGTGAAAGTATGGTGAATGACGAACCTGACTGCCTGCGGAGGAACAATAGCGGTTTAGTGGCGTCGGTTGGCGCGGGCTGTACCGCGAAGGTTGGCGCGGTTGTCGTTACCCGGAATCGCTCTGCACTGCTGCAGCGTTGCGTGGATGCCCTGCTGAGGCAAAGCCGTCCGCTGCAGCGGTTGATCGTCGTTGACAATGCCTCGGAGGACGAGACGCGCGCGTTGTTCGTTGCCGGGGCATTGTCCACGGATGCCTCGATTGATTATCTGCGTCTCGAAGAGAATACCGGCGGAGCGGGAGGGTTTTACGCAGGGATCGCGCGCGCTTTGGCGGACGGATGCGACTGGATTTGGGTAATGGACGACGATGGCTGTCCCGCACCTGATGCCTTGGAGCGGTTGATGGCGGTAGCACCGGAACCGATGGCGATTCATGCGGCGGCGGCGCTGGTGGACTCGGGCGATGAGCGCGAACTGGTGTGGCCCGCGGCGCCGGTGTCGGGGGAGGACCGGGGCAGGATGCTGATGCGGGTCGATGAGCTGGCGGGGCAGGTGGTGCCGGTGATGAACGCTCCGTTCATCGGGATGCTGTTCCATCGCCGTCTGATCGAGCGGATTGGTCTGCCGGACAAGGCGTTTTTCGTCAGCTTTGAGGATGGTGAGATATGCGCGCGTGCCTGGGCACAGGCCGGCGGGGTGCGTCTGGTGCCTGCGGCGGTGGTGCGGCATCCGCGCATCGAGCGGCGGTGTTTTACGGTCGGGCGTCGGCGCTTCTGCGTGGTCGCGCTGGCGCCTTGGCGACGATATTACGACACACGCAATCGGCTCGTGGTCGCCAAGCGACATTACGGGCTGCGGCTTTGGACCGAGGCAATACCCGGCACGCTGCTGCGCTGGCTGGTGACACTGATTGTGCAGCCGGATCGACTTGGGCAGTCGCGCGCCTTTGCACTCGGAATTGTCGATGGACTGAAAGGGCGCTTGGGCATGCGCTGGCCGCCGCCGTGATGGTTGTCGCTTGCGACGGCCGACCGTCGAGCGGGTGCACCTCAACAACGGCAAGACGTGCCGATCAGCGGAGCGGCGGCGCGGGCAACCACTCCGGATCGAAGATGTCGGCTTGCAGCCACGGGCAGGTCTCCGGAAAGCAATCCAGGCCAGTCTCGGCCGTGGCGGCGCTGAGGGCATCCGCCCAGATCTCTTCCCACCAGTCGCTGTCGCGCAGCACGGCTTTTAGACTTGGTGTGCGCCTCAGACGCAACTGGATGGCATGGCGCTGGGCGCGTATCGTGAGTTGCCAACTGCTACCGCGTAGCTCTGGCTGATAGGCCCATTTGAGCAGATGTGCCAGCAAAACCGCCAAGCGGCTGGCCAGCTCACGTTGTTCGCTCTTTCCCACGTCCTCGATTTCCTCAACGAGATGTGTAATATCCAACTGCTCGAAGCGTCCTTCGCGCAGGAGTTGGGCTTGCTGGTTAGCCCAGGCAATGATGTCGGTTTCGTATGTGCTCATTTTCATCTGCTGACCTCTCAACCACTCATCCAGCCGCGGCCCATTCGGGATAGGGTTCCGGGTTGTAGCGTCCGTTGACTCGGTTGGGCTGCGGCAGGGTCAGCTCCGGGCGCCCGTTGACCAGGCGCTCTGCGATCTCGACGCCCTGCATCATGGAGTGGTCTTGGTTGCTGACCTCGTAGGTCCAGGCGCCAAATCGGCCCCGCGAGTAGATGTGGTGGCGCTCCAGGGCGGGCAAGACGGTGCGCAAGATCGCGTCGCGCTCGACGGAGGGTGTCGGGTAGCCGTGCGGTAGGCGGCGATGCCAGCGGCTGACGATTTCGTCCTCTGCGCGGATCAGATGGGTCGCGCGCAGACCGTCGATGACGTGCTGAAGGACGCGCTCGGCATCGACGGGCTTCACCGGGCTTTCGGAGACCTCGGCCATCAGCGACCAGGTGGCGCCGGGTTCCGGGACGTTGTTGGGGCTGTAGTTGCTGAAGACGGTGACGCGGTAGAAGGGGCAGTTGTCCTCCGGGAAGTACATCCAGCACTTGGTGCGCAGGGCTTGCGGCGGTTGGCCGCGCAGGCCGATGCCGACGATGTGGACGCTGGAGTACTTGAGCTGCCGACTGTGCTCGATCAGGCGTGGGTCGCCGATGAGTTGGCAGAGGCGGTCGAGCGGTAGGCTGCTGATGAGCTGGTCGTAGCTGAGGCAGGCGCCGCTGGCGGTGGTCAGGGTGTGCGCGTTTGCATCGACGGCGACCACGGCATCGCCGAAATGCTTGTTGTTGGGCGGAATGGTGTCGGCCAGGGCTTGCCAGATGGCACCCGTGCCGCCGTGGCGGGGGAAGCGGAAGCGGTTGTTTGGTCCCCAGCTTGGATTGTCGCGGTCGAGGCAGATGGATTCGAGCACGGCGCGCAGGTCGGGCACGGCGACGCGCTCGCCGACCCAGTGGGCGTTGAGCATGGCCGGTGGATAGGCCCAGACCTTGAGGTTGTAGGGCAGCAGGAACAGTTCCGCGATGCCCTTGCCGAAGGTGCCTAGGATCCAGTCGTGGAAGTTGGTGGCCTGGGTCGATGGCCGTTCGCGGAGGTCCAGCAAGCCCTGTACGCAGGCCCATTGGTCGTCGGCCGGCAGCCGATGCAGGTTGTATTGGAAGGGATAGGGGATGAACCGGTCCCTGATCCAGATCCAGCTCTCGCGTTGGTGCTCGATCCAGCCGTCCGACCCCAGGGCTTGTGCCATGTAACGGTCGAACGCCTGGTAGTGGGAGAACTGGACGTGGCCGCCCATGTCCCAGGTGAAGCCCTGCGCGTCGACGACGGAGGCGGCTAGGCCGCCGGCATGTGGCTCGGACTCGATGAGCAGGCAGTCGGTCTGGCCGAGCTCCAGCAGGCGTAGGGTTGCACCCAAGCCTGTAGGCCCAGCGCCGAGCACGAGGAAGCGGTGGTGTTTGGATGACATGCGTCTCGTGGGAGAGGATGGCTGGGCGGTGTGGTACGGTGCGCTACGTCAAGCGGCTGAGCAGAATGATTGGCATTGGCTCGGCGCGATTGTTTTCCACTTTCACCGCATTTGGTCGATTGTGACGGCCGCCTTTTGTGCCGGGCCGCCGCACAGCGGGCCAATTGGGTTTCTGCCGGACTTCACCATGCGTATCGCTGTTCTTTGGAAGCGCCGCTACATGGGGCATGACGTGATCGAGGACCGCTATGCCCGGCTCTACGAGTTGCCGATGGGGTTGGCGCGGTTGGGTCATGAGGTCAGGGTGTTTTGTCTTGGCTATCGTGCCGGGGCTCGGGTGTGTCGTGTCGATCCGATTGCGTCGCCGGGTGAGCTGGTCTGGCATGGCTTCGGGGCGGGGGCGTTGTGGTTGGACGGCTTTTTGGCGTATCGGCGCGACGTGCTGGCGGGGCTGCGGGTGTTCGGACCGCAGCTTTTGCTTGGGGGGTCCGATGCGGTCCACGTTGCACTCAGCCGTTACTTTGCCCGACAGCTTGCAGTGCCGTACGCAATCGATCTCTACGACAATTTCGAGAGCTTTGGCCTGACTCGCCTGCCTGGGCTGCTGCCGCTCTATCGTCACGCACTCCGGCACGCGGCGGCAATCAGCACGGTCAGCGAGCCACTGGCGGAGTCTATCCGAAGTCTGGCGCCGGGTGTGCCGGTGATGACCTTGGAGAGCACCATCGATCCGGCGCGCTTCGTGCCGCAGAATCAACTGGAGGCACGGACCGCGTTGGGGCTGCCCGTCGCCGGGCGGCTGATCGGCGTGTGCGGCGGGCTGGATCGCGGCCGGGGCATCGGTGCCGTGTATCGCGCGTTCGTGCGGCTCGCGGCCAAGGATGCGCACCTGCATCTGGTGCTGGCCGGCAAGCCGGACTGGCGGGCGCGGCCCCCTGAGCATCCGCGTGTGCACCTGCTCGGGCGGCTCGCGCATGGGCAGATGCCGCTATTCTACGGGGCGCTGGACCTGGCGTTGGCGCCCATGCGCGACTCGGCCTTCGGTCGCTATGCCTTTCCGCAGAAGCTCTACGAGATCCTCGGCTGCCGGACGCCCATCCTCGCCGCCCGTGTCGGTGCGATGGCCCACATCCTGGCGGATTTTCCCGATTGCCTCTATGCCCCTGATGATCCGGTGGAGCTGGAGGCGCGTCTGCGGCGGCAGTTGACTTCTCCGGTGCGACCGGATGTGGCGATTCCGAGCTGGCAGGAACAGGTCGGCCGGCTTGAGCCGTTTCTGGTGGGTGCTCAGGCGCGCGGGCTCGCTTCGTAGTCAGGTCATCCTGACCTGATACGGTCAGGGCTGCAAGCCCTGCCGACGCAAGGGCTGCGGGCGCCTGGCCGGAACGATGGTCAAGGTTCTCGGGGGGGCCTTGATCATCTTTTTGACCAGCGAACGCGCCGCAGGCCAGCAATTCCAAATTTGCCTCTACCGCCTGCCAGCGCGGCGACGAGGCGGTGGTTGCGCGGGCTGCAAGGCCTCGATCATGGAGTCGAGCAGGTGCTCCCAGGTATCGAAGGGGAAGTAGAGTGTCAGTGCACGCAGGTGCTCGAAGAAGGTGCGCCGCGACGACAGTTGTGCGCGCACGCGCCGATAGCGTTGATCGTACAGATCGAGCAGTGTGTGGGCGAGAAACGCCAGCAGGATGAGGCTCGCGAGCAGGTTGGCCAGATGCTGTTTGCCGTGGCCGTAGTTGTGCTCGAAGCGATAGCCCTTGGTTTTGAGCGTATTGTTGCGGTTGTTCTCGTTCTCGATCTTCCAGCGGCTGCGCCCTGCGGCGGCGATCGCGACGATGTTGTCCCAAGTGATTGGCACGGAACTGGCCCAGGCATTGCGGTAGAGCACGTTGCCCTCGGCATCGGTCGTGGTCAGCTCGCACCAGCCGACTTTCAGGGCATCGTCGCCGTCGCGCAGCGGCAGATCGTTGAGCCAGCGATAGGTATCGGTCAGACGCTGCTTGCCGTTCCAACGGGCCTTGACCCGAGTGGCCACCTCGCCAGTGCGCTCGAAATCGGCCACCCACTCATAGAGCAGCGTATGGGAGGCCGGTTTGCAGACGAAAATGAACGCACAGCCCTGTGCCAAGACCTGCTCGCAGAACGGCTGATGGCAGTACAGATCGTCGCCCAGCACGGTGGTGCGCCAAGCCTTCAGCTGCGCACCCCAGCGTTGCAGCCAACGCGTGCCTGCATTGAGTTCGCAGTCCTGTTTGGCCTGTCCGTCCTGCGGCACGACGAACTCCGGGGCCAAGGGCAGGACCGTCTTTTCTCCGGGAGCGACGATCACCGGCGTGACCGCCGTGTGGTAGTACTGTGTCTTGCCATTGGCCAACATGCGTGTGGAGCACTGCGGGCAGTGAATCGCCTCCGAGCAATGGTGCTCGGTGCCGTCGAGTGCCACCAGCAGCCGCCCGTCGAGCACCCGGTGTGAGGGCAATCCACCGTCGGCCACGATCGGCTCCACGAGGTCCATGAACAGCGGCGCGACATGGGTGGGGGAAACCGGATCGAGCAGGTTGCGAATCTGCTGCATGCTCGGGATCTGCTCGAGCCCGAACAACGAGCCGGCGTTGTTGCACCCCCGAGCCTTCTGCATCCGCACCTGAAAGTCGAGAAACGACGGGCTCTGCATGAAGAACACCGAGAACGCACCCAGTCCGGCATCGCCCATCGTGTAGCGCTGGTTGTTGCCGCCCTTGCGCGCATCCGGCAGGGCGCACAGCGCCTCGCTAATCCTGGCAACCAGCGGCGTCATGGCCCACTTCGCAGGCGCGGGCTTCGGATTGAATACCAACAGACTCTCCAGTAGGTTCTGAAGTGTCCTTCATAACATCATGGTCTTAAATTTGAAACTGCTGGCTGACCCCGCGCGCTGCGGCAGCGTCACGAGATGGCCGTCCGTGCGCGGTGCCTCCGTGAACCCCCGCTCCTTGCGGTGCTATTCCATGCCGGTCTGTCCCACCTCGGTGGCAGGGCGCGCGGCAGCAGCATTACAGATCAGCGCCCGGTGCCGGGTGCTCCCGAAGTGCCTTCACTGTCGCCTCCGTCAAGCCTGAGGCCGCCGCAATCTGCTCGTCGGTCAGCAGGTTCATGGACAACAGGTTCCGCGCGACCGCCTCGCGTCCTTCTTGGCGTCCTTCTTGGCGTCCTTCTTGGCGTCCTTCTTGGCGTCCTTCTTGGCGTCCTTCTTGGCGTCCTTGTTCGCGTCCCTCCCGCTTCGCCTCGTTCATGAACGACACTTCATCGTGCAGCGCCCGCTCGCGCACGAAGGCGAGTCGGCGCGCCTCTTCGTCGGCACTGAGCTGCCGGATGCGATTCATCGCCTGTTTGACTGGCTCGTGGGCAACGGTGGCCATCGTCGGTTCCTCCTGCCAATGTTTGAAGAAGGTGATCCAAGCGTGCAGCGGGCCAGACGCCAATTGCAGGCGGTCTGCCTTTTTTAGTTCGATGAGGTTCAGCTGCAGGATGTTCCCCAGCGAAACGTTCGGTTGGCGTTCATCACGCATCTCGAAACGCCACACGGCCTGCCGGCGTTCGCTCTCGGTGGCGGTGAACAGGTCGAAGTCGAGCAGATGCAGTCCGACCGCGGCCCGCAGCTCCTGATAGTCTTCGCCGGCATGGAGCTGCCCGCCGAGCGTGCGCGCCAGGTAGAACAGCCCGCGCTTGTGCCAGGCGCCATAACGGCGAACCTGCACCTCGACATTGTAGCAGCGCCCTTCAGCATCACGGGCGAGCACATCAAGGATGATGTGTTTGCCGGCGAGCTCGCCCGGCTCGATGTTGGGGTTGAGGATCTCGACCGAGGCAATGTTGGGCAGATCGGGGCGCAGGTCGTTGATCAATGCCGCCAGCAGCTCGGGGGCGTCGGCGAACAGCCGCTTGAAGACGTAGTCGTTGGTCGGATCAAGTAATTGGTGCATTGCCAGTCCTGTCTGAGCACTCGACGCGAACACGAGCCTCGGCGAACCGGGCACTGTCAACCAAGCGTTGGTGTAATGGAGGATGAGCATGATGCCACAGTTCGTGAACGGCGACCGTCGCGACCAGCACGCCGCCCCCGCCCGACCGGGCGCGCCAATATGCGCCCCGTGGTTATGTCGATCTGCCGCAACCATCACCGTGCCTTCCTGGTCGTGGCCTGGCGACATACTTTCGCCGATCCAGTCGGAATTACGGTGATTATTGTTCGTTTCCGGCGCACATGTTCGGCACGGCCTGCAGCCGATCGTCTCCGTTGGCGCTGGTCAAGAGTTGATCGGTCCAGGTTTCCAGCGACTTTGAGACATGCGGTGTCTTCATGGCATCCTCTGCGTCCATGCGGGGCTACGATGGTTGACCGCCCGGAATGCGCGGGCACGCAGTCCGACATCGCCGCCGTGACGCCGGCCGATCCGCTCGTTGCCAAGGTCTCGCAGTCCGTACCACAGCGACTGTTTGAGGCTGCGACAGAATCTCTTTTAGATACTGTCGACGTTGATGAGGGTTTGGGTTTTCAGAACAGTCCAGACCGCCGAAGGTGAGACCAACATGCGGCGACGTCAAGGCAGCCGGGGCGGCCTCGCCGGACAGACATGCCGTCAAGGGCTTGGCCGGCCTGGCATGCCCCCGGCGCTATCGGCTGGTCAGCGCGCCAGCCGGATGCGGGCGAACCTTCGCTTGCCGACCTGGTAGACGTTCTCCGTGCCGGCTTGGCAGTCCAGGTCGGGATCGGACACCCGCTCGCCGTCGATGCGCACCGCGCCCTGCTTGACCATCCGCCTGGCTTCCGAGGTGCTGGGCACCAGGCCGGCCTGCTTGAGCAGCTGGGAGAGCGGCAGGCTGCCGTCCGGCGCGCCCAAGTCGACTTGCGGCATGTCGTCGGGCATGGCGCCCTTCTGGAAGCGGGCGATGAACGCCTGTTGGGCGCGCTCGGCGTCGGCCTGGCTATGGAAGCGTGCGACCAGCTCCTGGCCGAGCAGGAACTTGATGTCGCGGGGGTTGGCGCCGTCGTCCACCGACTGCCTCAGCGCGGCGATGTCGGCGGTGTCGCGAAAGCTCAGCAGCTCGAAGTAGCGCCACATCAGGTCGTCGGAGACCGACATCAGCTTGCCGAACATCTCGTCTGGCGGGTCTTCGATGCCGATGTAGTTGCCCAGCGACTTGGACATCTTCTGCACGCCGTCGAGCCCTTCAAGGATGGGCATGGTGATGACCACCTGGGGCTCCTTGCCGGCGCCCTCCTGGAGCTGGCGGCCGACCAGCAGGTTGAATTTCTGGTCGGTGCCGCCGAGCTCGACGTCGGCGTCGAGGGCGACGGAGTCGTAGCCCTGGATCAGCGGGTAGAGGAATTCGTGGATGGCGATGGGCTGGCCGGAGCGGTAGCGCTTGGAGAAGTCGTCGCGCTCGAGCATGCGCGCGACCGTTTGTTGAGCGGCGAGGCGGATCATCTCGGCGGCGTTCATCTCGGCCATCCAGCTGGAGTTGAACACGACCTCGGTGCGCTCGGGGTCGAGGATCTTGAACACCTGGCTCTGGTAGGTCTCGGCATTGGCCAGGACCTCCTCGCGGGTCAGCGGCTTGCGGGTGACGTTCTTGCCGGTGGGATCGCCGATCATGCCGGTGAAGTCGCCGATCAGGAACAACACCTGGTGGCCCAGCTCCTGGAAGTGGCGCAACTTGTTGATCAGCACCGTGTGGCCCAGGTGCAGGTCGGGGGCGGTGGGGTCGAAGCCGGCCTTGATGCGCAGCGGCCGATCCTTGGCGAGCTTGGCCTTGAGATTGGCCTCGGTCAGCACCTCTTCGGTGCCACGGAGGATCAAGGCCAGGGCCGATGCCTGTTCCGGGCTCAGCTCAGGGGTGTTGGGGTCGTTGGCGGGGGTCTGCGTCATGTCGGGGCGGCGGGCAGTGGATGCGTCGGTGGGATGCGGCGGGCGTGATGCGCCAAGCGTTTGTGAAAGTATCCAAGATTCTAACCGCAGGGGCGCGGAGGCGCAGAGAAAGCGCAGAGGGCGAGCAAGCGAAACAGACACTTAGGATCGGTTCAAAAACAAGTGGTTCAGACGCCCGCTCGTGGTGCCTTTGGATTGGCCGTTTCATGGTTGCGTCTGCACCACTTGTTTCTGAACCTTGACTTACGGTCTTCTCAACGACGTCTCTGCGGCCGGCCTTCCGTCGAATACTTGCACGGCCTGCGGACATTCTACTGTGATTTGCCAGGGTCGATCGGATCTCCCATCCACCGCGTCGCTCGATGCTGAATTCGCACCGAAGCAGGGCATCGCAGAACCGCCAAGCACGTCCATGGTGCAGCCGACCCCGAGCAGGATCCGCGCAAACCGCGGTACAGCGCCCAAGATCAGGCCGGCTGACGGACGAGCCGCTCCCGCCGGCTCACCTTGCACAATTATTGCTAGCCGCCCTAAATCCAGCTAGCAGTCGCCCTCCGCAACGCCCCATGCTTCGCCAACGCCAATCCAGCCTCGGTCAGTTCCAATCGATGCGCCAGCCCTTCGGGCGCGGTCAGTCCCCGGGTCGGGACTCGGCGCCGACGATGGCCTACCACGAGTTCTACGAGGACGACTGGAAGCCGCGCGAGCACTACCGGCCGATGTGGGAACACATCCAGCAGACCGGCCAGCACCTGCTCGGCGACAAGGCCCGCGAGGCGCACCTGACGCTGCACACCGAGGGCGTGACCTTCACCGTCTATTCCAATCAGGACGAGGGCATCGAGCGGGTCTGGCCCTTCGACATCCTGCCGCGGATCATCCCGGCGGCGGAGTGGGCGCACATCGAGGCGGGCCTGAAGCAGCGCATCCGCGCCCTGAATCTATTCCTAAAGGACCTCTACCACGGCCAGCGCTGTCTTAAGGACGGCGTGGTGCCGCCGGAGCTGATCTACCGCGGCAAGGACTTCCGCCGCGAGATCATGGACATCGACGCCCCCCACGACATCTACACCCACATCAGCGGTGTCGACCTGATCCGCGACGAGGACGGGCGCTACCTGGTGCTGGAGGACAATCTGCGCACGCCCTCGGGCGTGTCGTACATGATCGAGAACCGCATCGTCGAGCGGCGCATCCTGCCGGAGTTCTTCGCCCGCTACCGGGTGCGCCGGGTGGAGCACTACCCGGCCCTGCTGTTGCAGGCCATGCGTCACCTGTCGCCGCGGGGTGCGGAGCGCGCCAACATCGTCGTGCTCACCCCCGGCATCTACAACTCGGCCTATTTCGAGCACACCTTCCTGGCCAAGGAGATGGGCGTGGAGCTGGCCGAGGGGCGTGATCTGGTGTGCCGCAACGACAAGGTGTATCTCAAGACCACCCACGGGCTGCATCAGGTCGACGTCATCTACCGCCGCGTCGACGATGATTTTCTCGATCCGCTGGTGTTCCGCAACGACTCGGTGCTCGGCGTGGCCGGGCTCATCAACGCCTGGCGCGCGGGCAACGTGGCGCTGGTCAATGCCCCCGGGGCCGGCATCGCCGACGACAAGGCGGTCTATGCCTACGTGCCGGAGATCATCCGCTACTACCTGGGCGAGTCGCCGATCCTGCAAAGCGTGCCGACCTACCAGATGGTCGACCCCAACGACCGCGCCTACGTGCTCGACAACCTGGAGCAGATGGTGGTCAAGGCGGTGGCCGAGTCCGGCGGCTACGGCATGCTCATGGGGCCGAGTTCGACCCCTAACCAGCGCGCCGAGTTCGCCCGCAAGATCGAGGCCGATCCGCGCAACTACATCGCCCAGCCCGTGGTCCAGCTCTCGCGTCACATCTGCTATCTGGACGGCGAGCTGGAGTCCCGTCACCTGGATCTGCGCCCGTTCATCATCTACGGTCGCGACATCGACGTGGTCCCCGGCGGGCTCACTCGGGTCGCCATGACCAAGGGCTCCCTGGTGGTCAATTCCTCCCAGGGCGGCGGCAGCAAGGACACCTGGGTGCTCGCCTCATGATGATGCTCAGCCGTATCGCGGAATCCCTGTACTGGATGGCGCGCAACCTGGAGCGCGCCGACGACACCGCCCGCATCCTCGACATCAACGTCTCCTTCATGCTCGAGGCCGACGAGGGCGCCACCGAAGAGATGCAGTGGACCCCGCTGCTGACCATCGTCGAAGCCGACGAGCCCTATCTGGAGCGCCACCCCGACGGCAAGGTCACGGTGCAGCGGGTCATCAGCCTGCTGACCCAGGACAAGACCAACCCCAGCTCGATCTACTCCAGCCTGCGCCTGGCCCGCGAGAACGCCCGCGTGGTGCGCGACCGCATCTCCCACGAGATGTGGGAGGCGATGAACCTGTTCTGGCTGGAGATCGACCGCCACCTCAAGACCAACCTCCAGCCCTGGCGCGCGGCGGAGTTCTATGCCTATGTCCACCGCGAGATTGCGCTGATCTACGGCCTGAGCCAGAGCACCATGCAGCGCGGCGAGGCCTACGGTTTCACCCAGCTCGGATGCCTGCAGGAGCGCGCCGACATGACCGCGCGCATCCTTGATGTGCGCTACCACCTGCTGCTGCCGGACCTGACGCTGGTGGGCACGGCGCTGGACTTCTATCAATGGGGCGCGTTGCTGAAGTCCCTGTCCGGCTTCGAGGTCTATCGGCGCAAGTATCACGGCGGCATCCGCCCCATCGACGTGGTCGAGCTGGTGGTGCTGGACCCCGACTTCCCGCGCTCGCTGCGCTACTGTGTCGACGGGCTGGACCAGGCGCTGGCACGCATCGGCCCGATGGACGGCGGCCAGGTCCCGGCGCGCATGGCGGCGCTGCACGCCCACCTGGAGCAGTCCTCGCCGCGGGCGATCCTGGAGCAGGGCCTGCACGAGTGGCTGGGCGTCTTCCTCGGCCTGCTGGCCGACCTCACGGTTGCCCTGCAAGCGGACTACTTCGAGGCCCACATGGGCGATGGCCGCCTTGAGCTGGCCGACGAGGCCAAGCGATGAGATACCGGATCGAGCGCAGCGACCACCTGCTGTTCACGGACCCCGTGCGCGAGCACCACTTCGAATATCGCATCGCCCCGTGGAACGACGCCGGCCAACGGCTGCTGGACCTCAGCATGACGGTGGAGCCCTCGGCCACCGTGGTCTCCCACCGCGACTGCTTCGGCAACCAAGTACACCACGCCGAGCTGCTGGTGGCCCACGAGGCGCTGCGGCTGATCATGACCGCGGATGTGGAGACCCTGCTCGCCAACCCCTTCGATCACGACCCGGTGCCGGTGGGGCGCGAGCGCAGCTGGATCGAGCAGAGCCTGCGCCAGGCCCCCAGGCTGTGGGACTTCGTGCTCCACCGCAGTGCCCTGACCCCCGAGATCGACGCCGCACTGCTGGAGCAGGTCCGGGCCGAGGAGGACGGTGCCGCGCTTGAACTGCCGGGCTGGCAGGAGGGCACGCCGCTGCTCGACCAGATCCAGACCGCCATGGCCTGGATCAAGACGGGCATCGCGCATGACCCCGATGCCGTCGGCGACACCAGAGCGTTGGCCGCGCTGCTGCGCGAGCGCCGCGCAGGCTGCGCCGGCCTCGCCCACCTGCTGGTGACCATCGTGCGCGGCTGGGGGATGCCGGCACGCTTCGTCGCCGGCTATATCGACGCCGCCTACTTCGACCCCGACGACGACGAAGGCCCCGACGCCGAGCCCCGCCCCCAGCGCCGCCACTTCTGGATGGAGGCGCTCATCCCCGGCGCCGGCTGGCGCGGCTTCGACCCGGCCCTCGGCCTGCTCGCCGACGCCACCTTCATGCGCACCGGCATCGGCCGCGACGCCGCCGACCTGGTGGTGGAGCGCCACAGCTGGAAGGGCGGCGCCGAGGTCGCCTCGCGCACCACCGAGATCGATGTGCGCCGCGTCGACTAGTGCTTTGCCGCGAAAATTCCGAGACCGCCCGCAGTTGTGGGAGCGATTTGCAATCGCGACCGCCGCGACGCGGAAGTCGCGACTGCAAGTCGCTCCCACAGCGCCAATTGGGCATGCCGGCGGTCTTGGGACTTCCGCAGCGGTGCCCGAGCGCGGTCGAGCAGGCACTGCTGCGGGTGCTCGCATGGTGCGGGGTTGCTCTCGGGTCGCATTGGGCGACCTGCTGCTCGATCCAATCGCGCTGCGCGGTGATGTCGCCTTGCCGAAAATGAAACCGGGGGTTGGGGATGGCAAACACAGGGTTCGCATTGCCAAGCGCAGCCGGGCCCCTGGGACATCGTGAACCGCGAGCCTCGCTCCGATGGCATCGGCGATGTGCAGGATGGCGCAGCACACCGAGCCGCGGTGCTGTTCGAAGAGCGAGACAGCGCGCCTCCGGCGAACTCGCGTGAGCCTAAGGATCGGTTCAGAAACAAGTGGCGCAGACACCCGCTCGCTGAACCTTTTGATTGGCCATTTCGTGGTTGCGTCTGCACCACTTGTTTCTGAACCTTGACTAAGCGTTGGCTTCGCCCTGCGGCAGAAAATCCGGGTCGAAAATCTGCGTCTGAGAATAGGGGCAGGATGCCGGGAAGGTGTCCATCGGCAGCTCGGATTCGCGCACGGCCAGTTCCACGGCTTGGGGATATGCCTTGGTGACGGCCGCGGTCAGGAAGCCCTTGAGTCCGGGGTTGTCTTCGAGCAGGTAGCGCAGCGCAAGCCGCTGCTCGATCAGCGTGTTGCGCCAGCTCTTGCCCTCGAATTCGGCCCAACGCTGGGAGAGCTGCCGGTACTGGAATTGCCACTTCAGCAGATGCGCCAGCAGGATGCGCAGGCGGCTGACCAGCTCTTGGCGTTGACTCTTGCCCATGTCGCCCAACTCCTCCAGCAGATGGTCCAGGTCAAGCTCGGAGAATCGCCGCTGACGCAGCAGCTCGGCGGTCTTCGCCGCCCAGGCCGAATGGTCGAGATCGTACAACGCACTCAGGGTGCTCATCGGGACGCCTCCGCGGGCTTGGTGTGGGTTTGGCGCTGCGGGACGAAGACGCTAGCGCGGCAGCGTTGCTCGGTCAAGGAAGCGCACCGGGCGGCGGCGTCATCGATCACCTGATCGAGCATCTCCACCATGGCCTCGATCAATCGCGGCCTTTGTCCGACGCGCCTGTTCATCGCCCCCTCGGGCGCTTGGCATGGAACGCCTGGCCAATGCCTCCCCGAGCCCGGCGCCCATCCCCCAGCAGGTGGCGGCGACCCGTGCCGAGGGCCTCTGCGCACCGCTGAATCAGGAGTTCTAAGGCGCCGGATTCGGCTGCTGCCGATGCGCGGCCTCGATCTCTGCGACGATCTCGTCGGTCAGGGTCAGGTCCAGGCTGGCGAGGTCGGCGTCGAGTTGGGCCATGGTGGTGGCGCCGATGATGTTGGCGGTGACGAACGGGCGGCTGGTGACCCAGGCCAGGGCGAGCTGGGCTGGGTCGAGACCATGGCGGCGGGCGATGGCGACGTAGTCGGCGGTGGCCGCCTCGGCCTCGGGGTTGGAGTAGCGGCTGAAGCGCTCGAACAGCGTCACCCGGCCCTTGGGCGGGCGGGCGCCGTTCAGGTACTTGCCGCTGAGCACGCCGAAGGCCATGGGCGAGTAGGCCAGCAGGCCGCAGTGCTCGCGCATGGCGACCTCGGCCAGGCCGACCTCGAAGCTGCGGTTGAGCAGGTTGTAGGGGTTTTGGATGCTGACCATCCGCGGCAGTCCGTGCTGCTCGGCCAGGGCCAGGAAGCGCATGGCGCCCCAGGGGGTCTCGTTGGAGAGGCCGACGTGGCGGACCTTGCCGGCACGGACCAGATCATCAAGGACCTGAAGCGTCTCCAACAGCGGCACGCTGTCGTCCTGCTCCGCGTGCTCATAGCCCAAGCTGCCGAAAAAGTTGGTCTTCCGGTCGGGCCAGTGCAGCTGGTAGAGGTCCAGGTAATCGGTTTGCAGCCGGCGCAGACTGGCCTCCAGCGCGGCCTCGATATTGGCCCGGTCCAGCTTGGGGCCGCCGCGCAGATAGGGCAGCCAGTCGGCACGACCCGCCACCTTGGACGCAATGATCAACCGATCCCGACCGCCGCGGGCGGCGAGCCAGTTGCCGATGATGGTCTCGGTGGCGCCCTGGGTCTCGGCCTTGGGCGGCACCGGGTACATCTCGGCGGTATCGATGAAGTTGATGCCGGCGGCCAGGGCGCGGTCGAGCTGCTCGAAGGCCTCGGCCTCGGTGTTCTGCTCGCCGAAGGTCATGGTGCCCAAGCACAGGGCGCTGACGTCGACGCCGGTCTGGCCTAACGGTCGGTAAAGCATGGGTTCTCCCAGAGTGAATGGATGGCTCGTGATCGTGATTTCGCATCGCCAGGACCAAGATCAAGACCAAAGCCCCCGACCATTGCTCTCGAGCGGAGTTCTCCAGCCCGATGGGCCCGAGTCGCGAAGCAAACGCCCCCTCCGCAGCGATCAACCAGGATTCTCCGCCAACCCTCAACGAAAGAAAACCGCAAACCCCAAAAGGGCTAAGACCGGCGCCCAAACCACTGAAAACGCCCCGCAGCGCAGTCATCTGGGGGATACTGGCCGGGCACCCCAGCCCCCGGCCGGACGCCCGCCCCCAGCAACGCCGACGCAACCGTGCCGACACCATGAGCCTCGACCCCGACCTGTTCTCCCCGACCCTGCTGTGGGTCTGCAACGCCCTGTACCTGGTCTGCCTGGCGCTGGCGCTATGGCTGGCGCCCTGGCGGGGCTTGCTGCGCGCGCGGCTGACGCATGTGTTCTTCGGCGCCACCGTGGTGCTGATGCTGCTCTGGCAGATGGATGCCCAGGTGCAGCCGGGGCTGTCCTACCACCTGCTCGGACTGACCGCGGTGACGCTGATCTTCGGCTGGGGCTTTGCCGTGCTCGCCGCATCGCTGGCGCTGGTGGGCATCCAGCTCAACGGCGGCACGGGCTGGGACGGGCTGGCCTTGAACGCCTTGGTCAGCGGCGTGCTGCCGATCACGCTGACCCTGGTCCTGCTGATCCTGATCCGCGCGCTGTTGCCGAAGCAGTTCTTCGTCTATGTGCTGGTCAACGCCTTCCTCGCCGGCGGTCTGGTCGGCGTGGTCATGGGCTATACCGCCGCCGCGCTGTTCGTGCTCAGCGGCGCCAGCACCTTCGACGAGCTGCACCGCACCGTGCTGCCGTTCTTCCCGATGATGTTTATGCCCGAGGCGATGCTGAACGGCTGGATCATGGTTATCCTGGTGGCATTCAGGCCCGAATGGGTGTATTCGTTCTCCGACGAGCAGTACATCAAGGGCAAATAATCGGCGACGCGCGCGAGCGCGCGGGGCCGGAGAGACAGGCAACGATCATGGGTTGGGTAGGCAAGGCAGTAGGTGGGGTCTTCGGGTTCGCGCTGGGCGGTCCGTTAGGCGCGGTTTTCGGCGGCATCCTTGGACACGGCGTCGATCGCGGGGTCGCTACCCTGCGCGGCGCCTTGGAGTTGCCGTTCGGCGACCGGGCGCGGGTGGAGAGCGTCTTCTTCACCGCCACCTTCAGCACCATGGGCCACATGGCTAAGGCCGACGGTCACGTCTCCCAAGCCGAGATCGCCCTGGCCGAGGCCTACATGGCCCAGCTCAACCTGGGTGCGGACCGCCGCCAGGCCGCCATCGCCCTGTTCCGCCAGGGCAAGTCGCCGGATTTCGATCTGCGCGGCGTGGTCAGCACCTTCCGCGCCGAATGTCGCGGCCAGCGGGCGCTGACGCAGATGTTTCTGGAGATCCTGCTGCAGGCCGCCTATGCCGACGGCGAGCCCAGCGCCGACCAGCGCCGGGTGCTGGAGCAGGTACGCATCGGCCTCGGCATCCCCGCGATCCTGTTCCGACAGTTGGAGAACCTGGTGCGGCTGCAACGCAGCTTTGCCGGCGGCGCAGGCCGCCAGGTGCCGGCGCGGGGCCCGAGCCTGTCCGAGGCCTACGCCGTGCTCGGCGTTACCCCGAAGGACACCGACGCCGCCGTCAAGCGCGCCTACCGCCGCCTGCTCAGCCAGCATCACCCGGACAAGCTGGTCTCCAAGGGCCTGCCCGAGGAGATGATGAAGGTGGCTACGCAGAAGACCCACGAGATCCGTCGCGCCTACGAGATGATCCAAGAGGCGCGGGGGATGGCCTGAAGGAAGGCGCCAGGGCTCGTCGGACCGAGCGCAGCGCCCGATCAGGTGGCGACGGGCAACGCCTGACGCACCAGCGCCACCCAGTAGCGCACGCCGGTGGCGATGATGGCGTCGTTGAAGTCGTAGCCGGGGTTGTGCAGCGCCCGGCCGTGGGGGCCGTCGGTGCCGTTGCCGAGCACGGCGTAGGCACCGGGGCAGGCGGCGAGCATCCAGCCGAAATCCTCGGCCCCCATGGTCGGCGCCAAATCGCGGATGATGTGCTCGGGGCCGACGGCCTGCTCCATGGCCTTCAGCGCCAGGGCCGCGGGCTCGGGGTGGTTGACGGTGGCGCAGTAGCTGCGCTCGTAGGTCAGCTCGGCGCCGACGCCGTGGGCGGCGGCGATGCCGTCGGCCATGCGCCGCATGCCCTGCTCGATGGCGTCCTGGATGGCCGTATCAAAGCTGCGCACGGTACCGGTCAGGGTCACGCGCTCGGGGATGACGTTGTCGGTGGTGCCGCCGTGGATCTGGGTGACGCTGAGCACGGCGGCGGCCAGCGGGTCGCTCGAACGGCTGACCAGGGTCTGCCAGGCGCCGATGATGGCCGCGGCGGCAACGATCGGATCGCGGGTGCGGTGGGGATAGGCGGCGTGGCCGCCGGTGCCGGTGATCGCAAGCTCGAAGAAGTCCGCCGCGGCCATCACCGGCCCGGCACGCATGCCCAGATGGCCGGCCGGCTGGCCCGGCAGGTTGTGCAGGCCGAAGACCCGGTCCATCGGGAAGCGCTCGAACAGCCCCTCCTCGACCATGCGCTTGCCGCCGGCCAGGCTCTCCTCGGCGGGCTGGAAGATGAAGTGGACGCTGCCGCTGAAGCCCCCGTGCTCGGCGAGCCAGGCGGCGGCCCCGAGCAGCATCGCCGTGTGCCCGTCGTGGCCGCAGGCGTGCATCATCCCCGGCCGGCGCGAGGCGTGCTCGGCCCCGCTGCACTCGTCCATCGGCAGCGCATCCATGTCCGCGCGCAGACCGATGCTGCCGCCCTCGCCCCGACGCAGCGTACCCACCACACCGGTCCCGGCAAGCCCCTGATCCACCGCCAGGCCCAGCGTACGCAGCCGCTCGGCGACCAGGGCGGCGGTGCGCTGCTCGCCAAAGCCGGGCTCGGGATGGGCGTGCAGATCCCGCCGCAGCGCCGTCAACTGGCGACAGAGGGCGTCGAAGGCGTCGGCATGGCTCAAACTGAGATCCTCATCGTCGATCGGCGCTCCAGCCCTAGGGGTCCGTGCTCTGCGCCATGGGTGGTTGGCCGTCGTTGCTCGGGTAAGGGTCCTGGTGGTCGGGATGGGTCGGTGAAGGCACTGGCCTGCTCCGGTGGGCCGTCGGGCGGGATTGATCCGACTGTAGCAGTGCCCCGGGTGAATGCCAAGCTGGGTCGCCGGGCCGGATTTCCGGGATAACACAAGGAGCTGCCGGAACGCCCCAGGGGCCTGAATCGGCCGGCGGAGCGCCCCGATAACCGAGCGAAATACTCCGGCATTTATCAATGCGTTGCACAGGCCCTCCCCCCTAGACTGACGGACAACTTGTCCCGATGGCGCGCAGACAGCGCCGTCGATCCACCGCTTTCGGAGGCCATGATGACGACAGCGCTCGCATCCTCGGCCCGGCTCGCCCACCTGCCCGCATCGTTCTTCGCGACGGTGATGGGGCTCGCCGGACTGACCATCGCCTGGGAGAAGGGCCAGCAGGTGCTGGACCTGGACCTGGGGTTCTCGCCTTGGCTGATCGGGGCCACCAGCGCACTGTTCGCGCTGTTGCTGGTGCTCTACACGGCCAAGCTGATCCTGTACCGCTCGGCGGTGCTGGCGGAGCTGCACCACCCGGTGCGGATGAGCTTCATGCCGACCATCTCCATCAGCCTGCTGCTGCTGGCAGTGGCCTTCCAGTCCATGGCGCCGTCGGTCAGCCTGGCGCTTTGGCTGATCGGCACACCGATGCAGCTGGCGTTCACGCTGTACATCGTCGGCATCTGGATCCACCACGAGCACTTCAAGATCCAGCACCTGAACCCGGCCTGGTTCATCCCCGCGGTGGGCAATGCGCTGGTACCGATCGCCGGCATGCCCCTGGGGCAGGTGGAGATATCCTGGTTCTTCTTCAGCGTCGGCATGATGCTCTGGTCGGTGCTGGTGACCATCGTCTTCTACCGGGTGCTGTTTCACGAGCCGCTGGAGGACCGGCTGCTGCCGACGCTGTTCATCCTGATCGCCCCACCGGCGGTGGGCTTCATCGCCTATCTGCGCCTCACCGAGACCCTGGATGTCTTCGCCCAGGCGCTGTACTTCGCCGGGCTGTTCCTGACCCTGCTGCTGTTCTCCCAGGGCGGGCGTTTCCTGCGCCTGGGGTTCTTCCTGACCTGGTGGGCCTACTCGTTCCCGCTGGCGGCGGTCAGCATCGCCAGCATGGTGATGTACGAGCACACCGGCACCGGCATCTATCGCTACATCGGCGTCGGCCTGCTGACCATGCTGACCGGCATCATCACGCTGCTGGTGGCGGCCACGCTGGTGGCGGTCCGGGAGCGGCGCATCTGTATCGAAGAGCCGGCCCCAGCCGGGGGTGAGCAATGAGCACGACCGCGCATCAGACCCCCGCTTCAACCCCGAGTCCGGAGACACCGCCCTTGCCGGACGCGCCATCGATGCCGGCACAGATCGCCGAGACCCGGCTGCGCTCGACCATGGTCGTCAGCCTGCTCGGCCTGCTGTTCGCCTCGGGGCTGATGCTGGTCTATGCGGTGGAGACCCACCAGTCCGACGTCGTGGTGGTGGCCGCGCTCACCGAGCCCCCGCCACCACCACCCGAGCCCGCCCGAGCGCCAGCAGCAGCGCTCGGCGGCGTCGGCCGAGCAGGCCATGGCCGCCCGGATGGAGATCCTGCGCGGCGAGCTCGACGGCGCCCAGCGCCAGATCGACGACCTCGAGCAGGCCCTCGCCGAGCGCCGGGCGGCCGATGTCGCGCTGCGCGAGCAAGCCGCCGATGCCGCGCAGGCGTTGGCCGAGACCCGGGCCCGGGCCGCGGCGGAGCAGCAGACCCTGGCCGGCCTGCACGCCGACTATGCGGCCCTTCAGGCCCGCTTCAGCGAGCGCGGCATCCTGGTGACCCTCGGCGAGGGCGAGCTGCGCTTCGCCCCCGGTGCCGCCGCACTGCCGGCGATGCCGCTGACGACACTGGAGCAGGTCGCCGAGGTCCTGAGCCGTCATCCCGAGCTGAACCTGCTGCTGCGGGGCCACACCGACAGCCGCGGCGATACGGACCTGAACCGCAGGCTGTCCGCGCAGCGCGCCCAGGCCGTGCGCAAGGCGCTGATCGGGTTGGGCATCGGCGAGCAGCGTATCCGCGCCGAGGGCGCCGGTGCCGATGAACCCATCGCCGACAACGGCACCGCCGACGGGCGCGGCCGCAACCGAAGGGTCGAGCTATACCTGACCGAGGCGGTGGTAGGCGCCTAGGAGCCCGTCAAACCACCTGCGCCGGCCCCGGCTTGAGCCAGAACACCATCGGCTTGGCCGACGCGGCCTCCTCGCCGCTCTCGCGCCAGCTGAAGTGCGTCCGCAGCTGGGGCTGGCACTGGTAGCCGCGGCGGTTCCAAAAGGCAGCCAGCGGGGTGAAGTCAGCCGGCCGGCGCGGATCATCGTCGTCCCGCTCCACGGCACAGAAGGCAAACCAGTCGAAGGGCCTCAGCCGCCGCGCATGGGCCTCGCGCTCGGCAAAGAAGCGCACCCCGATCCCGCGACCACGATAGGCCGGCAGCAGGACCGACTCGCCCAGATGAAATACCGTCGCCGGGTCGATGCCCGCCTGCTCGAACGGCCGTCTGACCTCGGCGGTCGCCTCCGCCATCGGTCGCGCGCTCGCGGCACCGATGACCTTACCGGCGTCCAAGGCGACGACGACGACGCCACCCTCGGCCGCACTGTAGCTGCGCAGATACCGCGCCTCCGCTTCCTCGTCTCCCAGGCAAAGACGAGGCCAGGACCGAAACACCTCGACGCGCAGGCGTGCCAGTTCGCCGCTATAGCGCTCCAGACTGGTGCCGGTGCAATGGATGGTCTGAATCGAGTCGGTCATCAGCTATGTCCAAGTGGTTCGCGAATCTTCAAGCTGGCCGCCGCGCACCCCGCCAAACCCGACCTCGCGAAGGTTAAACACACTACCCCCTAGCCCCTTCTGCCGGTGTTCAGATACATCATGCGCTTCACCTCCCACCGCCCCCGCGAAACTGCGCTTAGGATCAACCCATTGGCGACGCTGAGCATCGCCGAGAGCATCAGCCCGGTACTTAGGATCGCCGTCGGAAACCGCGGGACAAGGCCCGTTAGCAGATATTCCTGCAGGACCGGAATGAAAAGCACAATGGACGCAAGCGCAAAACCGGCACCGATCGCTGAATAGAACAGCAGGGGGCGCTCCTGTTTGACCAGCACGACGATCGTGGCCAGGATGCGCATCCCATCTCGGTAGGAACGAAGCTTGCTTGTGGAGCCCGCAGGCCGCTCGGAGTAGACCGTCGGCAGCTCCGCGAAAGGCAGACGCAGCGTCAGCGTGTGCACCGCAAGCTCCGTCTCGATCTCGAACTCCCTGGACAACGCCGGGAACGACTTCACGAAGCGCCGCGACAAGGCCTTGTATCCGGAAAACACGTCGTTGAACCCAGCACCAAACAGCAATTGTATGATGCGATTAAATAGCAGATTACCAACGCGATGGCCGCGTCTATACGCATCCGGATGCTGGTCTTCCCGGCGCCCATTCACCAAATCAAGCCCGTTGTCGCGCAAGCATTGGATCAACAGGGGAGCATCCGCCGCACAATAGGTATCGTCGCCATCCACCATGAGATAGATGTCCGCGTCGATGTCGCCGAACATGCGACGGATCACATTGCCCTTACCCTTTCTGACCTCCTGCCCAACCGCGGCCCCGGCCGCTGCGGCAGCCGCCAGAGTATTGTCGGTCGATCCGTTGTCGTAGACGTAGATTCGCGCCCGCGGCAAGACGCCACGAAAGCTATTGACGACATCGCCAATGGTCTGCTCCTCATTGAAACAAGGAATCAAGACGGCGATGGACGGGTCATTCGCCGGGGTGGGAGCTGATGGTACTGAATTCATGGGAATAATGGACAACGAGGATGGCAACTTAGGACGCGATGTCTGCAAGGGCCGGCGGCGGACCCGACTGCTATACGACACCCTCTGGTTTGCGCAGAAAAAGAGCGATGGGAAAGGGACCAGAAAAGGGTTTTGCAGCCACAAAGCGAATCACCAAAATCGCCCCGAGTATTGCGGCCAAAGCGGCGACGGGCTGCAATATATCGACGTAGCGAATAACGACATGGTGCGTTAAGGCCATCATGAGATACATACCCAGCAATGTCGCATTGAGCGTTCCGGCGCCGACCATCAATGGCGTCATAACCCGACCGCTCAAGATCCCCAGCACCAGAACCCAGGCGAACGCCAAGGTGCACAAGATCATAATCAGCCCACCGGCGAGACCAAGTATTTCATACACCCTTAGACCAAAGACAATCTTCGTATGCAAGAGGCTGTGCACACGATTGATCGGAATGACGAGATCAATAACAGGCGGCGCTTCGGCGGCGGCGAAGCTGCTGCGGGGCGCATTCAAATTGAAATCCCCCGCAATGGCGTAAGCATCGCCTCTTCTTTCGTCGAAAGCACGCTGATTGAGCTTCGTATGACGATAGGTTTCGCGCATGTATGCGTAGAGGTTGTCGGCGACATATGCTAGATAACCGATGGGTGCCGCAGCAATCGCATTGACCGCGATTTGCTTCTGCAGGTTATCGACGCAAAGCCCCGGATGATATCGGCCATAGTAGGTGCTTTCCGGCGCCTGGACCTCATCAGCACAATAGCGTTCCGGGGACGCTGCCGCCATCTCTGCCAGCAGCTTGCGCATGCCCTCGAACTGCCCCCGCGCATAGCCCACATTCGCATGCTGCCGCTTCTTGACCTCCTGCCGTTCACGATAGCGCTCGGCTTGGCGCAATTGTTGGCGGAAGGGCTCTGTATCTTGCCGTAGCCAGGCGGTGATTGAGGCGTATTCTCCCGTGACATCTTCCGGGTGCAGATGGGCGGTACCGGCGAACAGTGACATGCCGCCGCGCAGGAATGGGCTCGGGCTGCCGAGATGCCGATCGTTGTAATGCATGTAGGCGACAACCGGCAGCAAGTACAGGACGAAGGAAAACACCAGCACGCGGCTTCGCTGTCCTTTGAGCTGGAGTAGCAGGACGAATGGGAACAGGACCAGCGTGAGCCCGATCGGCTTGATCGCAATACTTGCCCCTGCCGCGAGTCCGCAGAGCACAAGCGACCACCGTCGGGGCCTGCGCATTGCCGAAAAGAAGGCGCCGATGGTGAGCAGACACAAGGCGATGAAAACCGCCTCCGTCCAGATATATAGATAGTATTGGATCAGCGTTGTACTAAGCAAGAACGGTATCGATGCCAGCAGCCCCAGCATCGGCCGCCGGTAATACGCGCCAACTTGGAAAAAGGCAAAAACAAGCGCCCCCATCACTGCGAGCGCCTGGACGACCACAACGGCATAGAGGTTCCCGGTTAGTCGATAGATGACGTCCAGGAACAGGGGGTAACCGATATTTCGGTGCCAGGAGCCCAAGAGATTCCCCAGGCTATCGGGGTTGATCAGCGGCGAGCGCGGAAGCTGCCAGAACAACAGCCAACAGACGAACATGACGGCCAGCCCGACCAAAAGCGGCGCGAGCAGATGAACAAATCGGGGAGCCGAAGTCTGGAGCGGGGCGGCAACAGACTGGGGTTGCGGTTCTGGCATTCTAAGGGGCTCCCTATCTTGGTATCTTGGGCTCTTGGGCCCTAGTTGTAGCAGCTAAGCAATCGCGGCATAGTCTACCGCAGTCGACGCTTGGGCGTCGATCACCGATCACCCTATCGCGGCCTGTTGGCGCGCTCGCGCGAGGCGCTGCGAAGGTCGTATAGGACAATAGCTTGCCGTAGCAATGTTCTACGTGTCGCCGTATTCTTCGTGGCGCAACTGGTTGTGCGCGCGCGGGTGGAACAATGATAAGGTGATAAGGACAGGACAATGGTGCCGACGGAGAACACCAGCCCAATTCATCCAGCAGAAGACCATGACATCGAGACCACGCGCAATGACCTCAGCCGTTAAACGCCCGCAGTCCGGATCGCCGGCGGCGTCGAAATCATCTGCGATCGGCGCTGTCGCCCGCCAATTCATCCAGTTCGCCGGCGTCGGCGTGATCGGTACGGCCGGCCACTATATGGTGCTGATAACCATCATGGAGGTGGTTCATGGCGAGGCCATTATCGCATCATCGATCGGTGCGCTGACGGGTGCTGCGATCAACTACATACTCAACTATCGATTTACCTTTGCCAGCGACAAGCGGCACGTCGAGGCCTTGACCAAATTTCTGATCATCGCAGGCATCGGCTTCCTACTCAACGGCCTATTGATGGGCATCTTGGTATACCAAGTCGGCTGGCCCTACATCATCGCGCAACTAGTCGTCACGGCGGTGCTGCTGATCTGGAATTTCGTCGGCAACCGGTGCTGGACATTCGCAACATGAGCGGCAACGACGCCGATATGCCGCCGGGCCCGCCTCCTCGGTGCCGCAGGCCGCGTCGACCAAGTACACCGGGCGGGCCTTGATCTCTTCGTAGATCTTGGCGATGTACTCGCCGATGATGCCCAGACTGATCATCACCGAGCTGGAGACGATCAACAGCGTCACGATGATCGTGGCGAAGCCGGATACGGAGCGTCCGTGGAACCAAGACCACAGGGCATCCACCGCGACGATCGAGCCGAACGCCAACGTCATCACGCCAAGCAGGGTGATGATTCTCAAAGGTGCACTGGTGAACGAGATGGTGGCCGTCGTCGCCAGCTCGATCAAGCCGAGCAGAGACCACTTGCTGTCGCCGACGGCACGGTCTGCGACCCTGAAGGGCACCTGTGCCTGGGGAAAGCCCAACCAGCCCGACAGACCCCGGAAAAACCGTCGACGCTCCGGCAACTCGCGCACAAGCACATCGACGACGACGCGATCGAGGAGCTTGAAGTCCGATGCGCCCTGCAGGTCGACCCCGCCGACGGCGGTGAGGAGACGATTGAAGAGGTTCGCACGCAACCGGGTCAGGGCGCTGTCGGCAGAGCGATCGCGTTTTACCGCGTTGACGACCTTATAACCTCGGCGCCATTGATCGATGAGCTCAGGGATCAACGCCGGCGGGTGTTGAAGATCGGTATCCATGGTGATGACCGCATCACCACGCGCCATCTCCAGCCCCGCCAACAGGGCGGCCTCCTTGCCGAAGTTTCGGCTGAAGCGCAGGCCGCGCACACAAGGGTTCGAGGCGGCAAGGCCGGCGATCACCTGGTAGGTCTCGTCGCGACTCCCATCGTCGATCAGGATCAGCTCGTAGCGACTGCTGCACTGCCCAACGATGCCCTCGATCACCCCGAGGGCGTGGGCAAGCCCCAACGCCTCGTTGTAGGCAGGCAGGACGACACTGATCAACGGGTCATCGGACATCTCGGGTTTGGCCTCGGGACGGTCCAAGACGCGCAATCCACCGGCTGGGTCGGAACGACTCATGGCTGGAACGGGTGTAGGCCGCGATCGGCGAGGTCGCTGAAGCGGATCAGGCTCAGGTCTTCGCGGTGCAGCAGTTGCCGCAGACCCTCCCCGGTGAGCAGGCGAAGCTCGGCCTCCCAGTCATGGTAGGCGCGCAAGGGCGAGTCCGTCGGCAGAGACGGCTCAACGTAGCCGGGATGGCACATCAGCTCGGCGACTTCGCCGGGCCGCAGCCGGGACAGCGCGACGCGGAGATAGGGCAAATCCAGCCTTCCACTGACCGACAGGCCGAGCATCCGCGGCATCGCTCCGACCTGCGCATGGCGGGCGTTGATCGTGGTCAGGATCTGCATCAGGCCATTGCGCACCAGATGCCGGGCCGAGCCGGCGTAGAACCAGTCCGGCGCCGAGCGACGGATGAACGCGATACCGTACTCCCCGGCCAGCGCTCGGACGATGGGCATCAGGCCCGGGAGCATGTGCACATGCTCGTGGGCATTGAGAAAGCGAATCGGCAGACCGCTGGAGACACAGGTCTCGATCTGCGCGCGCCACTCGGCGGCGACGAGCTGCAACAGCGCCCCCCCGAGCATCGTTCTCCCGGCCCACCAGAGCTTGTCGGGAAAGCGCCCGCCGGGCAAGCGTTTACGCAGCCCAAGGGTAAGCGGCTCCCCGCATGTCAGGTTGAGGTGAACGCCGATGTCGATGCCGTCGACTGCCCGCAGCGCGGCGATATCCGATTCGCTTTCCAGGCGGTTGGCGAGGATCGAGGTCGCGGTGACGACACCCGCTTGGGCGGCCTCGATGATCCCTCGACTGACCGCAGGGAAGTAACCGAAATCGTCTGCATTGATGATGAGGTAGCGACGACCGTGGACACGATCAGACGCACGATCGGGATCGGCGCAGTGTTGCACGCGTGAGAGGCTCCGAGCACTGGGGGGGGATTGCGAGGCAACGACTCAGCATCGCCGCTGTGGTAGGGTAGCCGCTCCCACCAGCCCCGTCAAAAGACGATGTATCGTCTCGTCGCGCATCTCGCCCCGCGATCAGGCTACTAAGGATCGGTTCAAAAAAAGCGGCACAGAGCCCGTTGCTAAACTTTGTTCGGGGGTTGCGTCTGCACCACTTGTTTCTGAACCTTGACTAAGCGCATCGAACCACCTCCCGGGTGCGTCTCGCGCTGGTTCCGACTCGAGCTTCACCTTCGCTGCCTGCATGAACAAGACCGTCAAGATTGCCGCATTCGTCACCCTGGCGCTGTTGAGCGTTGGCGCCGTCACCTGCCTCACGCCCTGGCTGCTGTTCCCGCATCTTGGCGGCGAAGGCATAAACGCACGCTATCAGTTGACCGAGGTGCTAAGCCAAAGCGAGCTGGTCCATTTTTACTATGGTTATGCACACACCATCTTCATTCTCCTGCTCTTGGCGAGTACGACCTACCTCGTCAGGCAACTCTATGTGCATACCACCGGCCCCTATCTGGTCATCGACAAGCCCGGCATAGGGCATGCGTTGAGCAGGCTGCGCACGGGCTGGCCGACACTGCTGCTGTTCTTGATCTATGCCGTGGTGATGTTCGACGAGACCAGTTTCTACCATGGTGAGATCGTCGGCTGGTACACCGGCGTCTACACGCGCGATCTATTGGACAATTTTCGGCTCAACCAGGAGTTG
The DNA here is from genome assembly GCA_942491465.1 of uncultured Gammaproteobacteria bacterium. GTDB lineage: Bacteria > Pseudomonadota > Gammaproteobacteria > Chromatiales > Chromatiaceae > CALOBA01. Next base: position 28,046 of record CALOBA010000002.1, on the reverse strand, counting down.
ATATCCGAAACCATGCGGCGCGACGACTTCCGCTTCTTTCCGCTGGCCCATCACGACCTGCACGTGCTTGGGTGGTTTACGCCGTACATCAAGCTGTGGATTCTGATCAGCACCTTGGAGCTGTTTCTGATCGTCTACTTTGCCAAACGCCTGGTCAACAGCCTCACGGGCAAGGAGGTCCCCTACCTGCTGCTCGCGGCGTCGCTGCTCTTCCTACTCAACAGCGGGACCGCACGGGCGTTTTTTCAGCTCGTCTTTGCCGAGCGGATGGTCGTAGTATTCTTCGCCATTTTCGCCTACAGCTACCTCCGCTACCGACAAACGCTAACAGAAAAGTACCTTTATCTCTGCCTGTTGACGGCCAGCTTCGGGGTCTTTTTCAAAGACATCGCCATCATCCTCTTTGTCGGTCTTGCCTTCGTTCACGCCGCCGCCGAGATCGCCAAACGCTACCGGGTAGACTTTGCGGGGCGGACCTGGCAAGCGCGTTGGGAAGTCATCAGGACCGACTTCCGGTTGGAACTCATACTCAGCGGACTCGCAGTCGCTTGGTTTGTCTTCTACCTGTTCTTGAGCTTTTTTCCAAGCCTGGTCGCCGGCGACGGCGCCTACAACCAAGAAAAAAGCCATTTCCGACTCAACTTCGAGCCCAGCGAGACACGCTTGCATCTCGTCCTCGCGATGTTGATCATTCGGCCGATGCTGATGCTCTTTCGACGGGCGGTCTGGAACCTGCTCGACAGCCTCAATGTGAGCGCTGCCGTCTACGCCTTGGCCATCTGGACATTGGTCGGCTGGTCGCCGCACTCCTATATGGCGCTGCCCGTCTACTTTGTCGGCCTTCTCAACCTGCTCTACCTCTTGACCTTGCTCTACGCGCCGTTGCGTCTCCGAGCCAAGACCGCAACCCCTGCCATCGTTGTCGGCGCCGCCTGTATCGCCGGACTGCTGACCTTTGAGGCCACCGCGGGGCGCAACTTCGTTGATGTAATTCAAGAGTACAAGACGCAGCAATGGGCATGGCGGATGACGATGAAGAAGGCGGCAAGGGCTCTACGCCACAAGCATGACCTTGGCGAGACCGCCAACCTTATCTACACTGAATCTTGGTTCAACGAGCGCCGCCATCTTGACCGGCTCCCGTTTGATCGGCTCATCTATCTCGACCCGGTGGACCACTATTACCTGATAAAGCGCGGCAAAGGGCGTGGGTCCTTATATCAGCCGCAATATGGAGACCTACTGATCAACATCGATGAAGACGACCTCTCGTTCCTCGGCGAAGAGCTAGCACATTGGCACTTGCTTTACACCATCGACGAAGCACTGCCCTATGCCAGGATTTACCAATATCGTTGACACGCGCATCGCCGTCGTCGCGCTTGGGTCATTACCACCGATCGCTAAGGAAGAATTCAGAAACAAAGTGAACATGTCAGCTCGTTGTCGTTGTCGTAATCGTCGTCGGATGCTTGATTGCGACAACGACAACGACAACGACAACGACAACGACAACGAATCCTAGTTGTGCTACGGAGTCGTTTAACTTGTTAGTGAACCGTTACTAAATTGCCCCGGCCAGCGATCACCCGAAAAGCAGGAGCTGGGCCAGCCCAGCAGCCAACACCAGCCAAAACGCACCGGCCACCGGCCAGGTGCGCAGCCAGGTCTCACTGTCGCCGCCGGGCCTGTCCAGGGGCGCCAAGATGCTCGAGACCCACCCGGCGACTCGCTCACTCAAGCGTTGCAACCGGATCAAGACGAAGGCGCCGACCCGCGCGGCCAGACGCCCGACGGGCCGCATCAGCGCCAGCAGGTCCCCCGGCGGGACCAGTCCGATCAACGGCCGAGTCAGGGCCGGCCAGCGCCGGGCCACCAGCGCCACGGCAGCGGCGATGAGGATCCCGACCGGCACGATCACGGCATTGACCTTCCAGGCCACCGGCTTGCCGAGGACGAACGGGAACAGCACCACCAACGCCAGCAAGACCGTCCAGGCCAGGGCCGGCCAGCGCCAGCCCGACTCCGGGTGGGATGGGGTGTGCTCGATCACCCAAGCAAAGCGGGCCATCAGCAACGTGGTCGCGATGGCGGATACGGCAACGGCGGCGCCGATCCAGGCCCAGTGCGCATCGGCCAGCAGCGGCTTGAGATCGTACTTGACCACGGCGCCACCGGTGAACGGCAGCCCGGCCAGGGCCAGCAGCAGGAAGGCGATGCCGGTGATGACCCAGGGCTGCCAGGGCGCGTGCTTGCGCAGGCCGACCCCAAGGAACAGGCCGCCCTTGACCAGCCCGTGGTGAGCGGCGTAAAGGGCGATGGCCATGGCGCCGGCCGGGGCCAGCGCCGGCTCGGTCAGCATCAGGCCCAGGGCCAGGGTCATCAGCCCCATCTTGGCGATGCTCGAGTAGGCCAGTACGACCTTCGGATCGCGCTGCACCAGGCCGATGGGCAGCGCGAAGAACAGCGTCACCAGCCCGGCCCCGGTGAGGAGCTGCCCCCAAAACGGCAGCGCCGCCTCGCCGAAGGGCAGGAAGCGCAGCCAGCCGAGCAGCGCAACCTTAATCATGGTGCCGCTGAGCACGGCGCTCGCCGGCACCGGGGCGGCCGGATGGGCCAGCGGCAGCCACAGGTGCAGCGGCACCATGCCGGCCTTGATGGCGAGCCCGACGATGGTCAGGCCGATGGTCAGATCCGCGAGGTCGCCGAGCTGATCGGGTGTCGGATTCATGCTGCCGGCATCCCGTGCGATCAGCACCAACGCCGCGAACAGCGACACCTCACCGATCAGGGCCATGACCAGATAGACCTTGCCGGCGCGCAGCGCGGCCGGGTCGCCGGTGTGGATGACCAGCCCGTAGGAGGCCAGCCCCATCATCGCAAAGCCTAGATAGAAGCTGGCCAGATCCTGGCCGACGATCAGCCAAAGGTTGCCGGCCATGGCCAGCAGAAACAGCGCGCCGAACCTTCGACCGTTGGCCGCATCGCGGAAATTCCAGGCGGCATGGATACCGGCCACGAGCCAAAGGGTGGACGTGAACAACAGAAACACCCGGCCGATCGCGTCCAGCCCCAGCGTCGTACCCAGAAACAGCCAGGGCAGCTCCAGCGTGGCGCCCACCGGCACCAGCAGACCCGCCGCCAGCGCCGGCACGGCGCCGAGGGCCGGCAGCATCCACAGTCGAGGTCGAGTCGCCTCGCCGCCACGACGGCGGTCGGGGATCAGGCCGAAGGCGCCGGCCGCCAGCAGGGGCCAGAGCCAGGTGCCGATCAGCAGTGCGGTGGTCATGGCAGCAGCCTCCCGGCCGACCCAGTCGCCGCGCAGCGCCGGATCAGCGGCTGATGTGGCGCGCCGCCGGTGTTCATAGACCGTACTCCCGCCGCGCAATCAACGCGGCCCATTGCAGCGGGCTGAACGGCGCCGCGGCGAACAGCCCCGCGATCACGCACAGCGCGGCGGTGATCAACGGCGGCCAGAGCAGCGCGCCCATGGTCTCCAGCCGACCGGCGGGGATGTGCTCGGCGGGCCATTGCGCCGGTGCCGGTCGGAACCAGGCGCGATAAAGGATGGGTAGGAAGTAGCCGGCGTTCAGCAGCGAACTGGTGGCCAGCACCAGCAACACCCAGTCCTGACCGGCCTGCACGGCGCCGATGCCCAGATACCACTTGCTAATGAAGCCGGCGAAGGGCGGGATGCCGATCATGCCCAGCGCGCCGACGCTGAAGGCCAGCGTGGTCCAAGGCATGCGCCGGCCGACGCCGTCCATCTGGCTGACCTTGTGCACGCCGAGGGTCTCGGCGTAGTTGCCGGCGCAGAAGAACAGCGTGATCTTCATAATCCCCTGATGCACCAGATGGACCAGGCCGCCGATGGTCGCCACCGGACCCAGGATCGACGCACCGAGGGCGATGTAGGACACCTGGCTGACGGTGGAGTAGGCCAACCGCTTCTTCAGCCCGTCCTGGAACAGGGCCAGCACCGAGCCGTAGATGATGGTGACGGACGCGGCGCCACCGAGCAGGGTCAGCAGCCCGAGAGAGGCGGTGAATTCGACGCCATAGACATCGTAGACGACACGGATGATGCCGAAGGCGCCGGCCTTGACCACGGCCACCGCGTGCAGCAGCGCGCTCACCGGCGCCGGGGCCACCATCGACTGCGGCAGCCAGCCGTGCAGCGGCACCAGCGCCGCCTTGACGCCGAGGCCGATGATCAGCAGCACGAAGATCGCGATCAGCTGGCCGTGGTAGCGCTCCGGCATGCCGCTCAAGATGCCGCCCTGGACGAAGTCCACCGGGCCGGTCAACGTCTGCAGCCAGACCGCGCCGATCAGCAGCGCCACCCCGCCGGTCATGGTGTAGGCCAGGTAGATCTTGGCGCCGCGGGTGGCATCGGGCGTGCCGCGATGGGCCACCAAGGGGTAGGTGGCCAGGGTCAGTAGCTCGTAGAACACCACGAAGGTGAACAGGTTGCCGGCCAGCGCGACGCCCACGGTCGCCGAGACGCAGAGGCTGAAGAAGCCGAAGAAGCGGCTTCGGTTCGGCGAGTGCTCCAGGTAGCCGATGGCGTAGATGGTGGTCACCAGCCAGAGCACCGTCGACAGCGTGACGAACAGCACCGACAGCGCATCCGCGTGCAGCACCAGCTCCAATCCCGGCGCGAGGGCCAGGCGGGTCTCGTACACCTGGCCCTGGTAGACACCCCAGATCATCAGGCCCACCAGCGCCAGCTTGGCCACGGCACCGAACATGTTCAGGAAGCCGCGCAGGACGTGGCTCTCCTCCTTCACCAGGAAGATCAGCGCACCGGGCACGAGGGAGCTGAGCAGGATGGCCAGGGGCAGGGTCTGGGCGAGCGACAGCGACATCAGATCATCCTCCCGCGCCCATCGGCGCCGATGCCAGCAGCTCCCAGACCAGCCCGGAGCCAAGGCCGAGCCCGACCACCGCCCCCAGCGCCAGCAGCAGGGCCGGCAGCTCGGTGCGGACCTCGGTGACGAAGCGTGTCGGCGTCGGCTCCAGGCCGAAGGCGCGGCTCAGCACCCGAAAGATGTAGGCCGCCGCCAACAGCGTGCCGGCGGCGATCACCACCACCCACCACCATTGGCCCTGGGCGATGGCCCCCTGGATCAGCACCCACTTGCCGACGAAGCTGCCGCTGGGCGGCAGACCGATGAGCGCGGTGCCGGCCAGGGCGATGGTGAAGGTGGTCGCCGGCAGGTTCTGGGCGGTGCCGCCGAGCTCGTCGATGCGATCGTGCCCGGCACTCTGCTGCACCAGACCAGCGGCCAGGAACAGCCCGGCCTTGGCCAGGCCATGGGTCAGCGCCATCAGCAGCAGGGCCGCGACCAGGCTCTCCCGCAGCGGCCCCGGCGGCACCTCCGCCAGCAGCGGGAAAAACAGGCATAGATAGCCGATCTGCGCCACCGTGGAGTAGGCCGCCAGCAGCTTGAGCCGCGCCGCCCGCAGCGCCCGCCAAGAGCCCCAAAGCACGGCGCCGGCGCCGAGCAGGCCGATCAGCAGCGCGCCGGCCTCGGTGGCCGCCGGCGCAAGCGCGTCGAGCCAGAGCCGCGCGATGAGATAGAAAGCGGCCTTGACCACCAGCGCCGACAGCGCCGCGCTGACCGGTGCCGGGGCATTGGCATGGGCCGGCGGCAGCCAGAAGTGCATCGGGAACACCGCCGCCTTCAGCGCCAGCCCGGCCACCATCAGCGCCAGAGCGCTGGCCGGCAGGGCGATGGCGCCGGCGGCGACGTCGGCGGCCACGCTCGCCCGAACCAGGCCGATGTCCATCTCGCCGTAGCCGGTGTAGATCAGCGCGACCCCGAGTAGATAGACCATGGAACCGAGCAGCCCGACCAGCAGGTAGCGCAGGCTGGCCGATACCGCCTCGCGGCTGCCGGTCAGCGCCCCGAGTGCGGCGGCGGCCAGCCCCATCAACTCCAGCATGACGTACAGGTTGAACAGATCGGCGGAGACGAACAATCCGTTCAGGGCCGTCACCAATAGCAGCCAGAGCGGCCAGAAATGCACCGCGCTGCCGCCGCGGCAGAAATAGCCGGTGGCATAGACGCCGATGCCCAGGGCCACAAGCGCGGTCATCCCCAGCATGGCCGCGGACAGCCCGTCGGCGCCGAGCGCGATGCCGAGCGGCACGCCCCAGCCCCCGAGTTCCGAACGCAATGGCCCGTTGAGCCAGACCTGCGCCGCCGCAGTGAGGCCGATCGCGCTGCTGATCAGCGTCGCCAGCAGACCGACCCTGTGCACGCGCCGGCCAACCCGGGACCAGCGCTCGCCGTCCACGTCTGCACTGGCGTCCGGCGCGCCCACACCGGCCAGCACGCTGGCCACGGCCCCGAGCAACGGCGCCATCACGGCGAGGGCGAGCCAATCAATCATCGCCGTCGTCCGCGCTCAGGCGCCGGCCCAGGGCCAAGGCCAGCGCGGTTGCGCTCACGGCGACAACGATGCCGGTCAGTACCAGTGCATGCGGAACCGGGTCCGGCGACTGGGCGTCGCCGCGATAGGCAACGGCGACGAGGATATGAAACACCCCGCCGCCCATCACGTTCAGCGCGATCAGCTGACGCAGCAGCGTGGCGTGCACGAGCAGCGACCAAAGCCCAAGCCCGAACAGGATGATCCCCGCCGCGCCGTACAGAAAGGGAGCCGACATCAGGCCTGTCCTCGGTTGCGGCCCTTAGGCCTTCGCGGCGACAGAGAACGCCGCACAGACGATACGACGTCTTCAGCCACGACGACCTCCGACGTAGGCCGCCGCCAGCGTCGCGCCGATCGCCACCGTCGCCGCGCTCTCGATGATCAGGATCAGCCACTTCGCCTGTCCCGCGGGATAGGTCAGAAAGCCGAGCCCGGTCCCCATCAGCACCAGCCCGAGGCCGGCGAACAGGGCGACGCCCAGCGTGATCAGCCAGCGCTGCGCGCCCTCCCCCGGCAGCCCCGCCGCGGGATAGCCCGCCAGGCGCAGGACCACGCCGGCCGCCCCAAGCAGGGCGCCGGCCTGGAAGGCACCGCCGGGCGCGACGGCGCCGATCCAGAGCATATAGCCGGCGGTCAGGATCAGCAGCGGCACCACCCAGGCCACCATCGCCGTGAGCGCCGAACCCGCCGGCTGGAACGGTGCCGGTGCACGGCCCAACGACCAGATGCCGAGCAGCGCCGTCAGCAGCACGCCCAGCTCCAGCAGCGTGTCGTAGGCGCGATAGTTGAGCAGGACCGACGTGACCGGGTTGGTCACACCGGACTCCGGGACCTTGGCGAGGGCCAGATCCGCCAGCCGCGCAGGCTCAGGGCCGCCGTGCAGCGTGAGATAGTAGACCCAGAGCAGGGCCGCGGCGGCGATCAGCGCGCCGAAGGCGATGCCCCAGACCATCAACGGCGAGGTGCGTTGCGGTGCCGGCGCCCGCGCTTGAGCGGTCTCGCGGGCTTGGCGCCGGGCGGCGGCCAACATCAGCGCCCCGCCCAGGCCCGTACCGATGGCGGCCTCGGCCAGGGCCACGTCGGGGGCCCGCAACCGCGCCCAGACCATCGACAGCCAGAGCCCGAAGGCGATGAACAACATCACGGCCCGGCGCGGCTCGCGGCTGGTCAGGGTGGCGACGGCCAATGCCAGCAGCGTGCCCAGCAGCACCAGGTCGAAGATCAGCAGCCAGAGGTCATGGATCATTCAATGATGTCCTCGCCGTCGCCGCGCAGCGCCCGCTTGGCGATCAGGTGCGCCCCGGTCGCCCCGGCCAGCAACACCAGCAACCAGATCAGCAGCAGCTTCAGCCCCTGCAGCGGTCCGTCGACCTGGGGAAGCACGCCGAGCATGACGAGACCCAAGCCCAGGTTGTCGGCCTTGGTCAAGGCGTGCAGCCTGGAGAAAAGGTCCGGCAGCCGCAGCAGCCCGACGGTGCCGGCGATGAAGAACAGCGCACCCAACGCCACCAGCATGGCCGATATCCAATCGATCCAGCTCATACCTAAGCCTCGTCGCGGCCGACGCGCCGTCGGGTCAAGGCCGCCACGGCCACTGCGGCGAGCAGCCCGAAGATCAGCGCCACATCGATCAGCGCCGGGACGCCGAGGGCCATGGCGAGCAGCAGCAGCATGCCGATCCCCGCCGTGCCCAGCAGCTGGGCGGCCATCATCCGATCCGCCGGGGTCGGCCCGATCACCACCCGGATCAGACCCAGGGACATGGTGATCAGCAGCACCAACGAGACGGTCAGATAGACCTCGTTGATCATATCGCGGCCTCCACCGAGGGCACGGGCGCAAGCGGCTGTGCAAACAGGTCGGCCACGCGGCGCTCCAGCCTTTGCAGCTCCGGTGCCAGATCGCTGTCGGCATCGAGGGCGTGGACGTGGACGACGTTGCCCCGCAGGTCCGCGCTCAAGGTCCCCGGCAGGAGGCTGATGGTGCCGGCAAAGAAGACCCGCGCCGCAGGATCATCGAGCCCCGTGCGGTAGGTCTGGAAGCCAGGGCTGATGCGCAGCCGCAGCCTCAGCACCCGTTGCGCAACGTCGAAGCCGCCGCGGACCGACTCCACTAGGAAGTACGGCAGGAACCGGAAGAGACCGATCATGGACAGCCCCCGCGAGCGCTGGGCCAGTCGCTGGCTGGCCCAGGTTGTCGCGACGACCGCGGGCACCCCGACCAGCCAAGACAGCGGATCGGTCCCTGCCAGCAGCAGCCAGACGGCACTGAACAGCAGCAGCCGGCCGGCGATCTCCCGACCAGGGTGCGCAGGCAAGACGCCGTTCCGCTCGGCGGAGTCCGGTTTGGAATCGGTGGTCATGGGCTCGGCGAAAACGGGGGTGGAGTCGGGTGGGCCTGGGTAGGTCGCTTGACCGAGGGTCAACTTACCAGGTGGGAGATATGGGTTTCCGGCCTGCGGTTACAATGACCCGCCCGCGCCTGACCGCAGGCACCCTCGGCAAGGCCCCATCTCCGAATCGGCAGTCCGCCCGAGTACGGGATGGGCGCTCAGGGATGTGGGAAAAAGACGCCGATGCCAGCGGTAAATCCCACCCGGCGACCCTATATCCCCAGCAATCCCAGGCGGCTTCGCCCGACCAAAGAGCGCGTCCGCCCGTCGACCAAGCCAGACCCCAGGAACCAGCAATGAATCAGTCCAAGACCCCACCACTCAGACCCGCCTCCGCGGCACCCGCGCCAACGGCCGCCCAGTCGAAGGCCGCAACCCCCGCACCGGCACCTCAGCGGGCGACAACGCCACCGACCTCCCCGCGGCCGACGCCGGCGCCGACCGGCTCGGCAACCGCGACGCCGGCCTCGGATCGAGCCGCGCCGCCCAACGCACTCAGGGCACACGCCCCAGCCGAGCCGCCGACGAGGCCGCAACCGACAGCAACGGATGACGAGACCGGCGCCGTCGGCGAACCGGCCTCGCCGGCCCCGGGGGCGGAGCAGCCGTCGTCGCGCACCTCGTTGCCCGTTGCGCGCATCGCCGCCGGGGTTGCCCTGCTGGCCGTCGTCGTCAGCGGCGGGCTCGGCATCTACTGGACCATCCAACCGCCGGCACGGGACGTGCTCGCCGAGACGAGGGCGAGCGCCGGAGCCGACACCGCCCAGATCCCCCCCGGCACGGCCACCGTGGTCGCGACCATCGCCGTCGGCGAGACGCTGCTGGACAAGCCCGGCGGCTACCTCAGCAACGACCTGACACCGCCGGGCATCCTGATGGACAACATGCCCGCCTGGGAGTACGGCGTGCTCACCGAGGTGCGGGACACGGTGCGCTCCCTACGCAACGACTTCAGCCGCTCCCAGACCCAATCCGTCGAGAATCTGGACCTGACGACGGCCGACTCCCAGTTCAACTTCGACTCCGAGTCCTGGATGCTGCCCGCCACAGAGGACGCGTACCGGGCCGGCCTCGTCGCACTGGAGGACTATCGCGACGGCCTGTTGCGGCGCAACGACCCCAACGCCCGATTCTACGCCCGCGCCGACAACCTGGGCGCCTATCTGGCCGTGGTCGAAAAGCGCCTCGGCAGCCTGGCCCAGCGACTCGCCGCCAGCGTCGGCGACAACGAGCTGACCGCCGGCCTGACCGGTACACCGTCGGCCCAAGGCCTGCCGCGTACGCCTTGGAACGAGATCGACGACATCTTCTACGAGGCTCGCGGCTACACCTGGGCGCTGCTGCACACCATGCAGGCCCTAGCCATCGACTTCTCCAAGGTGCTGGATGACAAGAACGCCGAGGTCTCGATGCAGCAGGTCATCCGCGACCTGGAGGGGGCCAGTACCCGCAAGTGGAGCCCGATCGTACTGAACGGTCACGGCTACGGCCTGCTCGCCAACCACTCCCTGGTCATGGCCTCATACATCTCGCGGACCAACGCCGCGGTGCTGGACCTCCGGGTGCTGTTGCAGCGCGGATAGCAGGGTCAGCCCTCACCGGAGCGATCGGGCCAGTGCATCGGGTTTGCGCGAACAAGCGAGGCCCGGTCGCGAGCGTTAGGCGACCGTCTGCTCGGGCCCCGGAAAGCTGCCGTCCTTGACCGCGGTGACGTAGGCCGCGACGGCGGCCTGGATGCTGCCGCCGGTGGCGGCGAGGAAGTCTTTGCTGAAGCGTGGCGGGCGGCTCGGGTGCAGGCCGAGCATGTCGTGCAGCACCAGCACTTGACCGTCGCAGCGGTTGCCCGCGCCAATGCCGATGGTGGGGATGGTCAGCAGGGCGCTGATCTCCGCAGCCAGATCGGCGGGCACGCATTCCAGGACCAGCAGGCCGGCGCCGGCGGTCTCCAGCGCGCGGGCGTCTTGGCGGATCTGTTCGGCACCGGCGTCGTCCCGGCCCTGGTAGCGGTAGCCGCCGAGCCGATGCACGGACTGGGGCAGCAGCCCAAGGTGGGCGCAGACCGGCACGCCGAGCCCGGTGAGGGTGCGCACGGTCTCAACCATCGCGGCACCGCCCTCGAGCTTGACCATCTCGGCGCCGCCGTCGCGCATCAGGGCGGCAGCGGCATCGATGGCGCGCTCGGTGGTGGCGTAGGTCATGAACGGCAGGTCGGCCACCAGCAGCGCCTGTCCACGCCCGCGGGCGACGCAGCGCGTGTGGTAGACCATCTGTTCCAGGGTCACCGGGACGGTGCTCGGCCGGCCCTGCAGGACCATGCCCAGCGAATCACCCACCAACAGCACGTCGACGCCGGCGGCCTCGAGCACATGGCGGAAGCTGGCGTCGTAGCAGGTCAGGCAGGCGATGCGCTCGCCGGCCGCCTTCATCTCGATCAGCCGGCGAGTGCTGATGGGCGCGCTCATATCAGCCGCCCCTCTTAGGCTGGTCGTCCCGCGGCCAGCAGGACATCGGGCCGCTCGTCCCCCAGGGCGGCGGTAAGGCGCTGGATGTCGTCGCGATCAACGCCGGCCAGCAGGTCGGCCAGCCGACCACGGCCGGGGACCGCCAGATCGGCGGGGGCGACGTCGGCCAGCGGCACCAGCACGAAGCCGCGCTGGTGCATCAACGGATGCGGTAGTTGCAGCGCGGCGGTGTCCATGCACAACCCGCCGTACAGCAGCAGGTCCAGATCGAGCATGCGCGGCCCCCAATGACGGCCGTCGCGGACGCGCCCCAGCCGCTGCTCGATGGCTTGCGCCGCCGCCAGCAGCTGCAACGGGGCAAGCCGCGTGCGCAACGCGGCCACGGCATTGATGTAGTCGGGCTGATCTTGCGGGCCCACCGGTGCCGTCCGGTAGAGGGCGGAGACGGCCGTGAGCCGGGTCCTCGGCAGTCCGCGCAGCGCGGCAACGGCCTGCTCGATCTGGTGCCGAGGCTCGCCTAGGTTGGCGCCAAGCCCGATGTAGACGCCGACGGCCGCGGGCCGCCGCCGGCCCGGGCGCGGCGTTCGGCTAATCATGGCCATCACCGGCGGGCTGCGCCGCCTGCGGCTCGCCGTCTGCAGAGTCGCCGTCGCCGCCGGAACGACCGCGGCGACGACGGCGCGAGCGCTTGCGCTTGCTCGCGCCGGTCATCTCGGCGCGCTCGGCGGCGTCGGCCTCCTGAAAGCGGGTCCACCAGTTCGCCACATCCATATCGACCTCGCCGGCCTGGGCGCGCAGCACCAGGAAGTCATAGGCGGCTCGAAAGCGCGGATGCGAGACCATCATGAACGGACGCTTGCCCTGGCGGCGCTCCAGCCGCGGCTGCATGGCCCAGATCTCGCGCATCGGCAGCCCGATGCGCTTCGGGATCGCGACCCTTGGCTGCTGCAACGACGCAACCTCGCCGGAGGCCAACAGCATGGCCTCGATCCAGGAGCGACCCTTCTCCATCAGGGCGTTGTAGCGCCGGCGCACGGGCTCCCAGAGCAGCACGGCGAACAGGAACGGCGGCGCCACCGGCTTCCCCTCTTGGATGCGCTGATCGGTGTTGGCCAGGCCGCGACTGACGAAGGTGATCGGGAAGTCGTGCTCCTGGGTCGCCAAGGCCGCGTCGGTCTCCGGGAACAGCTCGGCGAACAGCGCATAGTGGCGCAGCTTCTCGAACGCATCCAGGGCGTAGCCGCTGTGGAAGAGCTTGAGCATCTCCTCGAACAGGCGCGCGGGGGGCAGCTCACGCAGCAGTGGGGCCAGGGCCGGAATCGGCGCCTCGCAGGCCGGATCGATGACGAAGCCGAGCTTGCAGGCGAAACGCACGGCGCGAAGCATGCGCACCGGGTCCTCGCGGTAGCGCGCCTCGGGGTCGCTGCCGATCAGGCGTAGCTGGCCGGCGTCGATGTCCTTCAGGCCGTCGGCATAGTCGACGACGGAAAAGTCGTCGATATTGTAGTAGAGGGCGTTGATGGTGAAATCCCGGCGCATGGCGTCCTCGGCGATGGTGCCGTAGACGTTGTCACGCAGGATCATGCCGTTCTCGATCCGACGATCCGCATCATCCGCATCGGGGTTGTAGCCACGGAAGGTGGCCACCTCGATGATCTCGCGTCCGAAATGGACATGAGCCAGACGAAAGCGCCGGCCGATGAGCCGGCAGTTGCGGAAGACGGCGCGCACCTGCTCCGGCGTCGCGTCGGTGGCGATATCGAAGTCCTTGGGCTCATGCCCGAGCAGCAGATCGCGGACACCACCGCCGACCAAATAGGCGGCGTGTCCACTCTGCTTCAGGCGGTAGAGCACCTTGACGGCGTTCGGGCTGATGTTCGCGCGCGAGATGCAGTGGCGGTCACGCGGCACGATCACCGGGTTTGGGGGCGTTGATGGATGCAAGGGTCCTGAGCTGGCTGCGAAGTGGCGGGCCGGTGGAGGAGGCGACCTGGGCGAATGATCCGGGTCAAGGCGAGCGGTGCCAACGAAGCACACACACCATGTAGACCCGAGCGCCTGGTCCCGCTACCGAGCGGCGGCCCGCAGGGCGTGCTGCTTGAGCACGGCGGCGAATTGCGTATAATACGCGCTTCTCGACGTTCTCGCTCCCTTCGTCTAGCGGTTAGGACGCTGGCCTCTCACGTCGGTAACAGGGGTTCGAATCCCCTAGGGAGCGCCATACTGGGATCTTTGGGATCTTTGATCGCCTCAGATCCTTAGAAATTGGGCTTGGCCATCCGGTCAAGCCCTTTTTTTATGGGTGTTTTTTTTCACATCTGGTTCCGCGTTCCACCTCCAGGGATCAGCCATGGGCCTAGCAGCCATCGGGAACCGCAAAGGCGGCCACAGTCCAGGCCGGAACGCTGTGCTAGGCGCTCACCGGCCACCAGGCCCGCGGCGGCTCGCCGGCCGGGCCGCGGCCCGGCCGGCGATATCAGGGGCCGTTCCAAATCAGGCAGTGGACGCTGAAGAGGGCTTGCTCGTCGGTCCAGACGCGCTCGGGCTCGAACCCCGAGGCCCGAGCCAGCGCCTGAAACGACTCGATGCTGTACTTGTACGACGACTCGGTATGGATCGACTCGCCCTCGGCGAAGCGGAAAGTCTGTCCGTCGACGCTCACCTGCTGATCCCGACGGCTGACCAGGTGCATCTCGATGCGGCTGAGATCGTCGTTGAAGTGCGCCTGATGGCGGAAGGCATCGACGTCGAAGTCGGCGCCGAGCTCCGCGTTGATGCGCCGCAGCAGGTTGAGGTTGAACGCGGCGGTCACCCCTTGCGCATCGTTGTAGGCGGCCTGCAGGACGGTTGCGTCCTTGCGCAGGTCGACGCCGACCAGCAGCCGACCGCCGGGGCCGAGTAAGGCGCCGACGCGGGCGAGCAAGCGCCGGGCATCCAAGGGATCGAAGTTGCCGACGGACGAGCCGGGGAAGAACGCGGCCCGCGGGTGATCGTGATCGTCCACCGGCAGCTCGAACGGACCCGAGTAGTCGGCGCAGCAGGCGTGCACGGCCAGCCCGGGGAAGGCATCGGCGAGCGCCCGTGCCGACGCCAGCAGGTGCTCCTTGGAGATATCCACCGGCATATAGATCGCTGGACGCAGGGCCTCCAGCAGCACCCGGATCTTCAGGCTGCTGCCGCTGCCGAGTTCGATCAGCAGGGCCTCGCGGCCGAGCAGCTCGGCCATTTCATGGCCGTGGTCGCGCAGGATGCCGATCTCGGTGCGGGTCGGATAGTATTCCGGCAGCTCGCAGATGGCGTCGAACAGTCGCGATCCGTCCGCATCATAGAAGAACTTGGGCGACAGCCGCTTGTGCGGCAACGCGAGGCCGGCGAGGACCTCGGCGCACATGTCCGCCGGTCGCGGATGGTAGTCGTAGAAGTGCAGCCCGGGCTCGTTGGCGTCGGTCATCATGCGTCCTCCGCGAGCCGGATGCCCTTCATCTGCCAACGCTCGTGTGGATAGAAGAAGTTGCGGTAGCTCGCCCGGCAGTGGTCGCGGGTCGTCGCGCAGGAGCCGCCGCGCAGGACCATCTGACCACACATGAACTTGCCGTTGTATTCGCCGAGGGCTCCGTCGACGGCGCGATAACCGGGATAGGGGAGATAGGCGGAGGACGTCCACTCCCAGCAATCTCCGAACAGCTGGCTGAGCCCGTCACCGTCGGCGGGCCGCGGATGGAAGCGGCCGTCGTCGACAAAATTGCCATCGACCGGCACGCCCGCCGCCGCATGCTCCCACTCCGCTTCGGTCGGCAGGCGCTTGCCGGCAAAGCGGGCGAAGGCATCGGCCTCGTAGTAGGAGATGTGGCAGACCGGCTCGGCCGGGTTCAGCGGCCGCAGCCCGCCAAAGGTCATCTCGTGCCAGGCCCCGTCGATCTGCTCCCAGTACAGCGGCGCCTGCCAGCCCTCGGAGCGCACCGTTGACCAGCCGTCGGACAGCCACAAGGCCACGTCTTGATAGCCACCGGCCTCGACGAAGGCAAGATATTCGGCGTTGGTCACCAGACGGTTGGCCAGGCGGAAGGGCCGCAACAGCGTCTCGTGGCGTGGGTATTCGTTGTCGTAGGCGAAGCCGCCGTCGGCCGCGGCGCCGATCTCGACGATGCCGCCAGCGAACGCGGTGAAGCCCAAGTCGCCTGGCGCCTGAAGGGGATTGCGCGGTAGGTCCTCGCGATAGGCCGGTCGCAGCGGGTTGTAGGCGAGGTTGTACTTGATGTCGGTGACCAACAGTTCTTGGTGCTGCTGCTCGTGATTCAGACCGATGCCCAGCCGCTCGGCAATGGTCGGCCACTGGGCGTCCGCCGCCTTCGTCAGCAAGGCATCCATGCCCTCATCGACATGGTGTCGGTAGGCATAGACCTCGGCAACCGTGGGTCGCGACAGCAGTCCGCGCTTCGGGCGCGGCCAGTAGCCGGTGCCCAGCTGCTCGTAGTACGAGTTGAACAGGTAGTCGAAGCGTGGATGAAAGCTCCGATAGCCCGGCAGAAACGGGACCAGCAGAAAGGTCTCGAAGAACCAGGAGACGTGCGCCAGGTGCCACTTCGGCGGACTGGCCTCGACGGCGGTCTGCAGCATGTAGTCCTCGACCTCGAGGGGCTCGCAGAGTCGCTCGCTGAGCGCGCGCACCCGCCGGTAGGCGTCGCGCAGGGCTTGGCGCGGATCGATTTCGTCTGCGTCGAGAGAGGATGGTTCGGGTCTCGCCTTCATAGCGGTCTCGCGTTGAACAGTTCCAGTGGGTGCCCGCAGGGGGTGACCGGGTGATATCGAATCGGGTTTGGGTACCAGTCCGACCCCCATGGCCCGGGGCCGGAGATGGGTAGGGGGTCGCTATGGTAGCGGCATCGGGGACCGTCGTCGAAGTCATCAAGATCGATACGGTCTTTCCGCCTTCTGGGCAGATTGCGGCCCCGAGCATCGATTTCCACCGGGGCGGGGCCGCAGGTCGCCGCCGTCCGCTTCGGCCACACCCTAAGGTGCGCAGAACGGACGACCCTGCAGAGGGCATCGATGGCCATGGAAAAATACGGGATTTCCCGAATCAGGGTTTACCCGCATTAGGGACTTCCCTTATACTGCGGCCATCACTTTAAACAGGGCATCCGGCGTGACCGTTCCGGTCACTCGCGATGCCCCGAAGCTACAGGCCGATCCCATGCGTTTCACCACCCTACTACTCGCCCTCCTCACCTTCACCGTCGCGCTGCCGGCCTTCGCCGCCCGGCCGGGCGATGTGCAGACCGGCGTCGCCTCGTACTATCACGACAGCCTGCACGGCAACAAGACCGCGAGCGGCCAGGTCTACGACAAGTCTCAAATGAGCGCGGCCCATAAGACGCTGCCGCTGGGCTCGAAGGTGCGGGTGACGGACGTCAAGACCGGCAAGGCCATCACCGTTCGGGTCAACGACCGCGGTCCGTTCGTCAAGGGCCGGATCATCGACCTGTCCCGGCGCGCGGCCCGGGAGCTCGGCATCATCCAGCGCGGTGTCACCCGAGTGAAGATGGAGGTCGTCAGCGTCCCCGGTCGCCGGGGTAGCTGAGGCCCACGGGCCACGAAGGCTGGCCCACGGAACGGGGCCGGCCGATCAGCGCAGGCTGCGCAGACTGCGCACCAGCGCCATGGCGGCATTGAAGAAGTCCTTGCCGCCCTCCCCCGGGCGCTCGCAGGCGCTTTGCGTCCTGCGCATCGCCGTCTCGATGCCGGACCCGGCCAGGGTGTCTTCGCCGATGGCCAGATTGAGTCCGGAGATGAACCCCGTCAGCCAATCCTCATAGCGCTGATACTCGGCGGCTTCGCCCTCGTCGCGGGCCTTGACCGCGGCCAAGAAATTATCGCAGCTACGCACACCGTAGCCCCAAAGCGGCTGCGCCGCCTGGCCGACCTGGACCCCGGCCAACATCAGCACACCGCCGGTCAGCCCGTACAGGCCCCAAGATTGCCGTCTCTTCTTCATCGTGCCTTCGTTTGAAAACGCTGCGCACCGATGGTGCGTGCGGTTATGATTGCAGGATTTTGTCATCATCGGGTGTTCCCGCACCTAGATATCTTCCTGCCGAGACCCCGCCGTTGAAATCTGCCCCGCGACCAGGAGCGTCATCCCGATCGATGCGCCTGTTGATGATTTCCGATGTCTATTTCCCGCGCATCAACGGCGTATCCACGTCGATACAGACCTTTGGCCGGGAGCTGACCCGCACCGGTCACCATGTGACATTGATCGCCCCGGACTACGGGGAAGCCGAGCCGGAGCCGTTCGAGGTGCTGCGCATCCCTTCGCGCTATCTCCCGTTCGACCCGGAAGATCGCATCCTGCGCTGGGGACGTCTGCGCGCCCATGACGCCGACCTGAGCGACGCGAGGTTCGACCTGGTCCACATCCAGACGCCCTTCATCGCCCACTATGCGGGGCTGGCGTTGGCCCGCCGTCTTCGGCTGCCGGTGGTGGAGAGCTATCATACCTTCTTCGAGCAGTACCTCGACAAGTACGTGCCGCTGGTGCCGAGCGCCTGGATGCGGCTGATGGCGCGGCGATTCTCCATGTCGCAGTGCGCGGCGGTGGATGCCCTCGCCGTCCCGTCCCAGCCGATGTTGGACGTCCTGCGCGGCTACGGCATCCGGACCCGCGCAGAGGTGGTGCCGACGGGCATCGAGCTGAGCCAGTTCAGCGGTGGCGACGGCGCACGCTTCCGCCGGGACTGGGACATCCCGCCGCAGCGCCCGCTATTGATCCACGCGGGTCGCGTCGCCTTCGAAAAGAACATCGAGTTCCTGCTGCGGATGCTGGTGCAGGTCAAGGCGCAGGTCCCCGACGTGTTACTGGTGATTGCCGGTGAAGGGCCTGCGCGGCGTCAGCTGGAGGCGCTGACGCAACAACTCGGCCTGCAGGAACAGGTGCTGTTTGTGGGGTATCTGCGTCGCGACGGCCAGCTGGAGAACTTCTACTGCGCCGGGGATGCGTTCGTCTTCGCCTCTCAGACCGAGACCCAGGGCCTGGTCCTGCTGGAGTCCATGGCCTTGGGCACGCCGGTCGTCTCCACCGCCGTGATGGGCACCCGTGCGGTGCTGCGCGACGATGTAGGCTGCCTGATCGCCGAGGACGACTTGGACGATTTTGCCGGCAAGACGCTTCGGTTGCTGGGAGACGCCGCGCTGCGCCGGACCTTGAGCGAGCGCGGTCGCGCCTACGCCCAGCAGTGGTCGGCACCGGCCCTGACGCAGCAGATGCTTGGACTCTACCGGCGGGTGCTGGAGAAGCCGACGGTGGAGCCGCAACCGCCCCGTACCGACGAAGCGCAACTATAAGGATCGATTCAAAAACAAGTGGTGCAGACGCCCGCTCGCTGAGCCTTTGGATTGGCCGTTTCGTCGTTGCGTCTGCACCACTTGTTTCTGAACCTTGACTAGGCCCCGCGCAACCCTTGGCGAGCCGGGGCTCGGCAACGCCGGAGCGCTCCGGCCTCAATGACGGGTGATCCGCTCCAGCCCGTGCAGGTAGGCCGCCAACTTGCGATCGGTATCGAGTAGGTGCCCCAGCAGCCAGCGCTTCAGCGAGCGCAGGGTCTCCAAATCCAGGGCACCCCCGACATCGGTGCCGACCCCGCGCAGTAGATCGACGTACTCGGCCAGCATCAGACGATGCTCGCGCTGATGGGCGGCGATGTCCGGGTAGTCGTTGGCCCGCATCAGATCCTCCTCCCGCGCGAAATGGGCGCGCACATGCTCGCCGAGCACATGCAGGTGCAGCATCAGCGAGGCCGTCGCGCCGGCCTGATCCGCCGACACGCCCATCTCCGGCAGGCAGGACCGATCTTCGCCGACCGTGGCCTCGACGAATGCCGCGGCAGGGAAGTGATTGGCGCAGAACTCGCGGGCGATGCGCTCGATCAACGCGCAAAGCATACGGTTGTCGGTATCGAGGGGCTCGATCCCGAACGCCCATTGATCGCGCCAACGCATGAAACAAGGCGTGGATTCCGCGGCGATGGCCGAGGGGGACAGGGCGCCATCACCAACAAACGACGTGCTCGCAGCAGACATCGAAACCTCCACGGGAAAATGGCCGGTAGACACCAACAGATTTCAAGTCTAGCAGCTGTCAATTACCATTTCCCTTAGGTTGACCCGCGAATCCTGACCGCTCATCCTGAAAAAACTACCGCTCGCAAGCTTTAAGACCACAAAAGCCCCGCAGCTCCCGGCTCGACACGGCCGTCCGCGGTCGCCCTGAAGGCGCGTCTCAGGGCCCCGTCGACAGGTTTCAGTCTATAGTAGCGCCATTGAGCGACGGCGCCCGGTCGCTGATGCGCCCGGGTACCTTCAGCGCCGAATCAAGCAACCCCGAGGCAAGCCGACGACCATGGACACACATGACATCTACGAGGCCTTCGAGCTGATGGATCGCTGGGAGGACCGTTACGAGCTGATCGGCGATCTGGGCCGTGAGCTGCTGACGATCACCGACCAAGAGCGCACCGACGCCAACCTGGTGAAGGGCTGCAACACGCGCACCTGGCTGACCGGCGCGCTCACCGATGGTGACCCGGCCTTGGTCGAGTACCGGGCGGACGCCGAGACGCCGCTGGTCCGCGGCTTGGTGGCGCTGCTGCTGATCCCGTTCCAGCACAAGCCGCCGGAAGAGATCCTGGCCACCGATCCCGGTCCCTACATCAACCGACTCGGCCTCGCCGAGCACCTGAGCGCGAACCGCCAGGCCGGGATGGAGCACTTCATCGAACGCGTCTATCTGATCGCCCGCCGGGCCAGCGCGACCGGCTGACCCGACGACGCCGATCGGGCCGGCCTCGACGAGGATCGACCGGAGGCCCCTCGCCCACGCCGCCGCAGCGGCCAAGGGTCTCAGTTCGACCGCCCGGGGCGATCGAGCAGCAGCGCGACAAGCTGATGCGGCACGAGCATCTGTCGCGGCGGCGCCGCGCCGAAGCAGACACGGATCAGCCGATCCACCAGGGCCTGACCGCGGACTCCGCGACCGAACAAGCGATCGAATACCGGGGCATTGAAGCCCCAACGGTGTGCCGCCTCCATGAGCAGGAACAGGCTGCGGAAGTGCCGGTTCAGGTCGCGCCGATACGGGGCCAGGGCGCGGACGGAGATCGGTCCACGGTGGGCGTCGAGGGCGGCGATAATGGTGCGGGCGGCCAGCTCGCCGGATTCGATGGCGTAGTCGATGCCCTCGCCGGTAAACGGATTCACCAGCCCCGCCGCCTCGCCGACGCACACAAGCCCGTCGGCCAGAATCGGCGCGCGAAGGAAATCGGTGCGGATCGGAAAACCGGCGATGGCCCCATCCGCCTCGGCCCCGGCCAGGTGCTCGCGCAGCTCACCGTGTCCGGCGAGCAACCGTTTCAGCTCGGCCGGCGCCGAGACCGTCCCCCGGCCGCTGAACCAATAGCCCAGGTTGGCACGGTCGGGCCCGGTCGGGAACAGCCAGGCGTAGCCGGGCAGCGGCAGGTCGTCGAAGAAGAACCGCAGCCCGTCGCCGCTGTCGCGCAGACCACGGAAGTAGCCGCGGGCGGCCACACTGTGCACCCGCTGCGCAGGCGCCAGCCCCGCCTCCTTCAACAGCCCCATGGCCGCGCCGGTGGCGATGATGACCAAGCGCGCCTCGATCGACCGATCGCCCAGCCGGATGCCGGTCACACGGCCATCCCGACGCAGCAGCCGGCGGACGTGGGCGACCTGGAAAACGGCGCCGTCGGCCACCGCCTGCTGCTGGAGCAGGTGATCGAAGCGTCGACGCGGGATCACCAGCGTGCGGCTCGGCATCCCCGGTGCGCCGGTGATCTCGGTGGAGGCGGCGAACCCGGACGGTGATCGGAACAGGATATGATCGGTGCGATGGGCCTCGGCCTCGACCCGGTCGAGCACCCCGAGCCGGTCGAGAAAGAACTGTGCACGGGGGCTGAGGCAGTCGCCGCAGACCTTGTCGCGCGGGAAGTCGGACTTGTCCACCAGCAAGGTGGCCACACCGGCCCTGGCCAGGTGGGCGGCAGCGGTGCTGCCCGCCGGTCCGGCGCCGACGACGATCACATCCGGGCTTGGCATCTGGGTTGAACCGTTCATGCGACCTGCACCTCCTGGTCGGACGCCGCGGCCGGCACGCGCAGACGCCGGTGCGCGAGCTCCCCCCCGCAGGGCTGCCCCTGTGCCTCCACCAGCACCCGGCCATCGGCGTCGCTGAGGCGCCAATCCGCAACACCGATCTCTTCGCTGATGAAGAAGTGGCGCACCACCGCCCGCCGGGGCCGCAGCAGCGGGATGCGGTGCAGGACGCGGTTGTCCACCGTCAATCGCAGCCCGCCGGCCCGGGCCTCGATAACGCGACGGGTCGGTCGGGTGACCCCGAGCACCGGATCGAAACAGACCTCGGCCCAGCGCAGGCTTGACGCATCCACGGAGAAGCGCTGGCGACGCCAGCGTCCCGCATCCTCCCAACAGCAATCCACGTAGCTGAGGATGTCGCTGCCGCGGTAGGTCTGCATGACCAGCGATCGGCACCCCGCGGCATCGGGCACGAACAGAAAATCCCAGCCGTGCAGCGGCAGCGGCCGGACTCCGAAGCTATGCTCGTAGTAGCCGCTGGCGCCTTGCCAGCGGAAGTGTCCTTCGCCATCGGTCAGACGCGCACGCAGCGCCGGGCTGGCAAAACTGTCGCCGACGCCGGGCACGCGCGGCAGCCCCTCCACCAGGCCGGCCCCGAGGATCAGCTCGCCGGTGCAAGCCGCCACCGGCGACGGACACCCGACCTGCCAATGACTGCCGGCGACGCGCCCGAGCAGTCCGTCCAGGGCGGGATCAAGCTGGGGTGGGATGGCGCTGCCGCCCAATCCGCGGTGGCTCAGGGACAGGCTGAGGCCGAGCCCGCTGTCGATGCGGATCTCCGCCTCGGATGCGCTCGACTGGCGCAGCTCGATGCAGCAATCGGCATCGCCGGCCTGGAGGCCACCCGGCCCCGGATGATCGAACCGACAGTCCGCCGTGCGGAACAGGTGCATCCAACACAGCTCGGCGGGTTCGGCCAGCGCGGCTGCGCCCCCGGGGGCCGACAACGGCGGCCGATCGAGCACACCGGCAACGATCAGCAACAGCCCGCCCTCGGCGATGGCCGGGAAACGCAGATCGGGATTCACCAGTGCCAGCCCAACGATGCCGTGAAAGGCATCGGACAGCACGGCGTAGTAGCGCCACTCGATGAACGCGGCGGATGCCAGGCCCGGCAGCATGGATGGACGCGGCAAAGGCGCCGGGCTGGCCGCGGCAGCGCGCGGGTGGCGCCCCCGATAGGCCGGCCAGCGCCAAGCCTGTTCGGAATGATCGGCCTGCGTTGTGATGCTCATAACTGGGGCTCGGCGGCAGCGGTTGCGTGGGATTTGGGTAGACGGTCGACGGCGCTAGTCTACTCGACGATGTCGGCAGAGGCGTCGCACTCGTCGAGATCACGGCGTTGCCGCCGGCGCGTCGCCAAGAAATTGGCACGATCCTTGATTCGCGCTCGCCCCCGCCATACGTTCCACCATAACCCTAAGAAAGACCGGATATCCCCACCAACGAGGTCATCCCCGATGAGAATGGACAAGCTGACCAGCAAGTTCCAGATGGCCCTGGCCGACGCGCAAAGCCTGGCCCTGGGTCGTGACAACCAATTTATCGAGCCGGTGCACCTGATGGTCGCGCTGCTCGACCAAGACGGCGGCACCGTCCGCCACCTGCTCGCACAGGCCGACGTCAACGTCAATCGGCTGCGCTCGGCCCTGGGCGAGGCCATCGAGCGCCTGCCTCAGGTCTCCGGCACCGGCGGCGACGTCAGTGTCTCCAATGCCCTCGGCAAGCTGCTCAACCTGACCGACAAGCTCGCCCAGGCGCGCAACGACCAATACATCTCCTCCGAGCTGTTCGTGCTCGCCGCGCTGGAGGACAAGGGCGAGCTGGGCAACCTGCTGCGCGAGGCCGGGGCCAGCAAGGGCGCCGTCGAGAAGGCCATCGAGCAGCTGCGCGGCGGCGAGTCGGTCAACGACCCCAACGCCGAGGAGCAGCGCCAGGCGCTGGAGAAGTACAGCATCGATCTCACCGAGCGCGCCGAGCAGGGCAAGCTCGACCCGGTGATCGGCCGCGATGATGAGATCCGCCGCACCATCCAGGTCCTCGCCCGCCGCACCAAGAACAACCCGGTGCTGATCGGCGAGCCCGGCGTCGGCAAGACCGCCATCGTCGAGGGCCTGGCCCAGCGCATCGTCAACGGCGAGGTCCCCGAGGGGCTGAAGACCAAGCGCCTGCTGTCGCTGGACATGGCCGCGCTGATCGCCGGCGCCAAGTTCCGCGGCGAGTTCGAGGAGCGGCTGAAGGCGGTCCTGAACGACGTCGCCAAGCAGGAAGGCCAGGTCATCCTGTTCATCGACGAGCTGCACACCATGGTCGGCGCCGGCAAGGCCGAGGGCGCGATGGACGCCGGCAACATGCTCAAGCCCGCGCTGGCCCGCGGCGAGCTGCACTGCATCGGCGCCACCACGCTGGACGAGTACCGCAAGTACGTCGAGAAGGACGCGGCCCTGGAGCGGCGCTTCCAAAAGGTCCTCGTGAACGAGCCCAATGTCGAGGACACCGTCGCCATCCTGCGCGGCCTGAAGGAACGCTACGAGGTCCACCACGCGGTGGAGATCACCGACCCCGCCATCGTCGCCGCGGCCACGCTCAGCCACCGCTACATCACCGACCGCCAGCTCCCGGACAAGGCGATCGATCTGATCGACGAGGCGGCCTCCCATATCCGCATGGAGATCGACTCCATGCCCGAGGAGATGGACCGCCTCGACCGCCGCCTGATCCAGCTCAAGATCGAGCGCGAGGCGCTGAAGAAGGAGTCCGACGACGCCTCCAAGAAGCGCTTCGCGGACCTGGAAGGCGAGATCTCCCGGCTGGAGCGCGAATTCTCCGACCTGGACGAGATCTGGAAGTCCGAGAAGGCCGCCGTGCAGGGCACCGCCCACATCAAGGAGGAGCTGGATCGGGCGCGGGTCGAGATGGAGACCGCCCGCCGCGCCGGCGATCTGACGCGCATGTCGGAGCTGCAATACGGCCGCATCCCCGAGCTGGAGAAGCAGCTGGAGGCGGCCGGCCAGGCCGAGCAGAACGACAATCAGCTGCTGCGCAACAAGGTCACCGAAGAAGAGGTCGCCGACATCGTCTCCAAATGGACCGGCATCCCGGTGTCGAAGATGCTCGAGGGCGAGCGCGACAAGCTGCTGCGCATGGAGGAGGCCATCGAGCAACGCGTGGTCGGCCAACAGGAGGCGGTGCGTGCCGTCAGCGACGCCATCCGCCGCTCCCGCGCCGGCCTGTCGGACCCGCAGCGGCCCATCGGCTCGTTCCTGTTCCTAGGCCCCACCGGTGTGGGCAAGACCGAGCTGTGCAAGGCCCTGGCGGAGTTCCTGTTCGACACCGAAGAGGCCATGGTGCGCATCGACATGTCCGAGTTCATGGAGAAGCACTCCGTGGCCCGGCTGATCGGCGCCCCTCCGGGCTACGTCGGCTACGAGGAGGGCGGTTATCTCACCGAGGCCGTGCGCCGCCGCCCCTACAGCGTCATCCTGATGGACGAGGTCGAGAAGGCCCACCCGGACGTGTTCAACGTGCTGCTGCAGGTCCTCGACGACGGCCGCCTGACCGACGGCCAGGGCCGCACGGTGGACTTCCGCAACACGGTCATCGTCATGACCTCGAACCTGGGCTCCGACGTCATCCAGCAGAAGGCCGGCGAGGCCAACTACGACGACATGAAGGAGGCCGTCATGGAGATCGTGCGCCTGGCGTTCCGACCGGAGTTCATCAACCGCCTCGACGAGATCGTCGTCTTCCACCCGCTGGATGAAACCCAGATCCGCGCCATCGCCCGCATCCAGATCGGCTATCTGGTGCGCCGCCTGGCCGACCGCGAGCTGGGGCTCACCGTCAGCGATGCCGCCCTCGACCTGCTCGGCGAGGCCGGCTTCGACCCGGTCTACGGCGCCCGCCCGCTCAAGCGCGCCATCCGCACCCAGCTGGAGAACCCGCTGGCACAGGAGATCCTCGCCGGGCGCTTCGGGCCGGGGGACACCGTCGAGGTGGATGCCGGCGACGAGGGGCTGAGCTTCAACACCGTCGTCGAAGGGGAGCTGGTGGACTGAGCAAGGCTTCGGCTGCTGGCCGGAGGCCGCGAAAGCGTCCTCCGGTCGCAATCGGATCGGGGAGCCCGGCCGAGGGAATTGTACAGGTCGACCCCGGCAACCTTGATGAGGCGACCTGGAAAAACAGATACTTGAGTTTGCCTCAGCGCGGTCAACTGCTCTTTCTAGGATCAACGCCGTGCGCTACCGCGCGCCGCCGATCACCGGGCTGCGGGTCCGCAACCCGAGCATCGATGCCGCAGAACTCCAAGGCAAGTACATCATCCTCGACCTGCTGGACTTCGACCTATTCCGCGGCCCGGACCATGCCGATCAGGCCCTCTGGTGTTTCGAGATGCGCGATGCCGACAGACCGTCGGTCAGACTCGGTCAAGAGCTGTCCCTATACCTGGTCGAGATGCGCAAGGCCGACCGACAGCGCGACCGGCTGCCTCCGACCCTCGCCGACTGGATCATCCTGTTTGAACACTGGCAAGAGGAAGCGCTAATGGCAACCATCACCGACGAAGCCGTTTTGAAGGCCCGCGACAAGCTTGGGCGCTTGAGCGCCGATGCCGAGACCCGTCGGCTGGCCTTCGTGCGCGAGCGCGCACTGCTCGACGAGGCAAGTCTGCTCAAGGATGCTCGGGAAGAAGGTCGAGAGGAAGGCGTCACCGAAGGCAAGACCGAAGGCAAGGCCGAGACGCTGCTGCGCCAATTGCGCCGGCGCTTCGGTGCCGTGCCGACTTGGGCCGAGGAGCGTATCGAGCTGGCTTCCCCACAACAGCTCGATGCCTGGCTCGACGGCATATTCGACGCCGACGGCGTCATCGGGCTGATCGGGCCGGCAGGTGGGCCGGATCGGCGGAGTCCGTGATCATAACGACGCTCCGGCGTCGTTACTCGCCCCACGGTCCTCCAGCGCCCTCTCGGTGGCGGAAAGGACAGCAGTCCGATCGGTTCAAGCCGTCGCGGGCCGCTGGAGCGATCAGACGCGCGTCACCGCAAGCGCTGCGCCCACGCGTCGAGGTGGCGATGCAGCACGTCGGCATCGAGGCTGTCTGCGATGCGTTGCGCCTCGATCGGGTCGGCGATGTTGAGGAAGGCGTTGTCGGCGGTCTCGAAGGCGATGCCGGCCTGCGTCAACTGCCGCGCCAGCCAACCGTGGCCGTTGAAGTAGACCTGCAGACGAAACGGCGCCCAGGTCGGAATGCGCAGGTAGTGCAGGCCGAACTGCGCGTCGATGAAGTAGAAGTAGTAGTGCAGGCACCTGCCGGAGGCATGACGACTTGGCATCGTTCTCCCAACGTCTGGCGACAACCATTCAGCTTCCATCCGCTCCGAGCAGCGAAGTCCTGCATGCCTTGGTGCCCGGCCACTCGCGGCACCTCGGATTGTCCGCGAGCGTCCGGCACATCGAGTGGCTCCGAGAACAACCGCACGTCGGTCACCTGCGCGCACCAAGTCAGCAGCTCGCCTATCTTGCTTGCAGCCTGGTCCATGGGACAGGGTGGCATCATGATCCTCAGTATCATTTGCTGGTCCGGATTATCGCGACAACTCCAGACCCTGCTCAACTCGCCGACCGCCTGCTCGGAGTCTACGGGGCGATGATGGACTGATGTTCAATCCGCACGACCCCGATGCCTTCGGTCGGGCGCTCACGGCGTCCGCAACCCTCGAAAATGCACCGGCGGACGGCATCACCGCCGAGTGTCCATCGAACAATTGGATTCTGTTTCATCTGCAGCACGAGCGGGTTCTCGCGGCTAGCGACCTCGGTGGCAGCCCAATGCCGTTAAGTTAAGCCGTGGGAGCGGCTTCCAGCCGCGACGGTCGCCGCGCGAGCCGAGTCGCGGCTTGAAGCCGCTCCCACAAAGCGCTCCCATCGCTCGCTAACTTAATGGCATTGGGTGGCAGCCAGGTCAGTGAGCGCGCTCATCGATCGCCACCCGCTTGCCAAACGGTCGGCGTCAGCTCGACCATCGACTCGCCAGTGCTGATCCAGACCTGGCCGCCGTCGATCGTGCATTGCAGGTCCATGCTGCGTTCGACCAGATCGGTCAGGGCCTGAACCTGAGCAGCATCGAGATCCAGCACGCGCAGGTTGCTCAGCCGCGCCAGATTGGCACTGTTTTGCTGCCACCACAGATCCGCCGCCCGGCCCGCATAGCTGATCACCACCACCTGACGGGCACGTCCGCAGGCCTGACGCAGGCGCCGCTCGTCCGGTTGCCCCAGCTCGATCCAGCGCTCGATCTCCCCGCTCAGGCTGCGCTGCCACAGATCCGGCTCATCATCGGTGGAGAGCCCCTTGGTCAAGCTCAGCTGGGGATCGGCGAAGAGACAGAAGGCCAGGAGCCTGACCATCATGCGCGCATCGGTCTCCGAGGGATGGCGGGCGAGCGTGAGCGTATGGCTTTCGTAGTAGTGGCGGTCCAGATCGCTGATCTGGACCTGGGCTTTGAAGACGGTTGCCTTAAGGGCCATGGGGAGTCCTGACGTAACGGTGCGGTCCAGCGAAGGTAACAGATCCTCACGCTCGGCAAC
>CALOBA010000001.1:0-36965 GCA_942491465.1 uncultured Gammaproteobacteria bacterium | reverse complement strand
GTCATGGACATCCTCAAGTACGGCCCCGACTGCGAGGTCCTGGAGCCGCCCGAGCTGCGCGCCCTGGTGGCCGAGCGGCTGGGCGCGGCGCTGGGGCGCTATCGCGGGCCCGGGGCCTGAGCCGCCGCATCCTTATCGGTTGCGTACCCGCAAAGCCTTATCAACCCACTCGGGTTATGCTGCTGGCGTTTATTGTCGCAGTTGTGCGCTCACGCACCCACGCGCGGCTGCCACGCCTGACACATGGATACCCACCCCTCATGCGCACCTACCTCGACTGCTACCCCTGCTTCCTCCGCCAGGCCCTCAGCGCCGCCCGCCGCGCCGGTGCCGACGAGATCCAGCAACGCGAGATCCTGCAGCACACCTGCGCCGAACTCCAGACCTTGCCCCCGGATGCCACCCCGCCACAGATGGCCGAGCGCATCCACCGCCTGGTGCGCGCCGAGGTCCACAACCCCGACCCCTATCTCGCCGCCAAGCAGGAGGCCACACAGGCGGCCCTGGAGCGTTACCCGACCCTCAGCGAACGCGTGCGTGGCGCTGCCGATCCCCTGGATGCCGCCATCCGCATCAGCATCGCCGGCAACATCATCGACTTCGGCATCTTCGAGACCTACGACCTCGACGCCACCGTCGAGCGCGTGCTCGAACAGTCCTTCGCCATCGATCATCGACCCGAGCTGCGCGCGGCCCTCGGCAACGCCCGCGAGGTTCTGTTCCTCGCCGACAATGCCGGAGAGACCGTCTTCGACCGCGCGCTCATCGAGATCCTGGACTTGCCCGTGACCTATGCGGTCAAGGTCTCCTCGGTGCTCAACGACGCGACCTGCTGACGATGCGAAGGCGCAGGACCTGGACACGTGCCGTAGCCTTGTGAGCACCGAGCCGACACATGGGCACGATCCTCGCGTTGACCCTGGAGGAATTCCAGCGCATGTTTGCCGAAGCCAAGGTCATCATCGCCAAGGGCCAGGCCAACTACGAGGGGCGCGGCAGCGGCCCGGCCCCTGTGCCGCGCCGCTGTTCTTCCTGCTTCGAGGCAAATGCGGCGTCGCCGATGATCTGGGCGATGCCCCGGGCAGCATCGCCAAGCGCGCTGACCGTACCCGCGCAGCCGCTTGCGTTGATCTGTCCAGTTGGCCGCCGCCGTGTTCATCTACCTGCCCGTCGGGCCGAGGCCGGCGATCCCGCCGCCATGCCCGAGATCAGCTACCGGAAGGCAAACCATGAAGTCAAGATTCTCGTCACCGCGCTGGTCGCGGTGATCCTGCGCCGGCCTTGGCCAACGAGCCGATCATGCCGATTCGCCCGGCCCGGAGATCAGCCTGGCCCAGGCGGAGCTGGGCAAGAAGCTCTATTTCGATCCCTGTCTCTCGATCAACGGAATGCATCTGCAACAGCTGCCACACCTCAGCCTGGATGAGGCGGACAATCTGGTGTCGTCCATCGGCCTGCCCACGTCGAAGGGCGCCTCGGTGAACTCTCGCCGACGGTACGCTCAGATTCCAGCCTGAACGTCGCCCAGTTCTGGGACGGTCGCGCCGCGGACCTGGCGGAGCAGGCCGGCGGCCCGATCGCCGACCCCGGCGAGATGGCCTTCACCCGACGACGGCGGTGGCCGCGCTCGCCTCAAAGAGCCCGACTACGAGAAACAGTTCCAGAAGGTCTTCGCCGAAGCCCAGCAACGAATACGACAACATTGCCGAGGCCATCGCCGCCTTCGAGCGGACCCTGATCACGCACGACTTCGCGGTTCGACCAATGACTACCTGGCGGGACGAGGCACTTTGCTCAGCAAAGGCGGCTCAACGGGTATGGAACTGTGTCAAGGATAAGCGAGCTGCCGAATGCCACAACGGCGCCGCGTTGCCAGCGGTGGCGACCGTTCCGAAAAGATGGGCCAGGTCAAGCCGTACGGACCGACGAGCACGATCCGGGTCGCCTTGCAGTGACCAGAAAGGATGAGGATAAGCTACAGTCTTCAAGGTCCCGACGCTGCGCAATGTAGCGATCACCTGCCCCTACTTCCACGACGGCGCCGCCTGGACGCTGAGTGAGGTCAACACCATGGGCCGCATCCAGCTCGACCAGCAGTTATTCACCCCCGAGGAAAATGCCCAGATCGTGGCCTTCCTGGAAGAGCATGACCGCCATCGGCCGAACTTTGCCCTGCTACAATCCTGCCGCCGTCCAACGCGGATACACCCAAGCTGCGCAGCCGTTCGACTACCGACGGCGCCCGCGGGCTCCAGGCTTTGCTATTGCTGCGCGAGGACTCGGCAAGAGGGCTCACGCAAAGACGCAGGGGTGCGGTAAGAACACGGACGCCTTGGCGATTTCGCTGTCTCTGTGTCTGCGTATGAGCATCCTCGTGCATCGTGCAAGTCCTGATAGCGTTCGCCGTCTGCGGAGAAACCCTGTCGCCCTGGGGCGACTACTCCGGAGAACCTCGGCGGCTACTTGGTCCACTGCGGTCCACGGTGGGAGTGTCGGCTCGGGGCCGTGTCGGCCTCCAGGCCGACCCGGTCAGCACGGCAGGTGAGGTTACGAACGGACTCGCTACTTCCACAGCAGTACACTAGGCCGCCTGCCGTAGGTGGTTCAGCAGAGGCGCCGTCACCGGGCTCCCCGTCAGGCCGCTGGCGCGTTGCGCTGAGGGCGATCAGGTCTGCGAGAGCTTCTCCAGGCGTTCCTGCATCAGCGGCGGCTGCGGCACCATGCGGTCACCTGATACGCCTGCATCTGTCTGAATAGATAACCGCTAGGCCTGGCCGTCCAGCAGCGGCAGTCTCCTTGTCCTTGGAAATGACCGTTCTGCTCGTGACACTCCTCGGCAATACTCCCCTGGCGAGGGCTCCCCCGCGCCGCGCGTGTCTCGAGATCATTCTCCCCGGGTTGCCGGCCCAAGGCTGCGTCCCGGAAGTGCAGGGCGAGCCGCTGGAGCTGTCCGGATTTGTAGCCCTTGGCGAGTCGCTCCATCACCTAGCCCTCGCGCAGGTCTCTGCGAAACGCCTGCATCGTGGCGTAGAAGTAGCGGAAATTCAGGCCCGCGATGGTCGGGATGTGATCTCCGTGGCTGACGCCGTTCGGCCTGTGGCAGCCGTTGCAGGTCCAGTAGAGCGGTTCGCCGCCCTGCCGGCAGGGCAAACGGCAAACCGAGAATCAACAGGGTCAGCAGGCGAAGGTGGGTGGGGATCGGCATGACGAAAGGGCGGCGCGCCGGCGGCGCAGGGTTGCTGAAGACAGCGCCGGATTGTAACCCCGCCGGCGGGTTCCGTTGCGCGTCGGTAGCCGTGCCCGAGTCATCGTCAACACCAATCGATAGGACTCAAGGAGACGCGGCGCCTCGGCGTTGCGGCTACTGACGCAACAGCCGGGCCATGCCGCCGACCGCGCCGGCCACCGCCAGCAGTACCGCCACCAGGACCGGCCCGAAGGGCTGGTCGAGCCGCAGCGCCAGGCGAAGGCGCCGACGCAGGCGCCGCCGCCCAGCAGCGCCGCGATGACCAGCGTCGCGCGCCAGCTCGGTGCGATGCGAAAAGCGCACCAGGCCGGCACCAGCACCAGCGCGAAGCAGCCCATCAGCCCCAGGCTGGCGGTGGCGATGGCGATGCTCCCCGCGGCGAGCAGGTCGAAGCCCAGGTGCCAGCGCCGGGCCGGCAGGCGGTTGGCGACCTCGTGCAGCGGAAACAGGCGGGCGCGCAACAGCAGCGGCAGCAGGCGCGGCAATGCCACTAGCGCCACCAGCGCGGTCAGCAGGGCCGCGGCCAGCTCCACGGGACCGGCGAAGTAGAGCTGACCCTCGATCAGCGCCCGTCCCAGGGCATCGCCGGCGGCGCTGTTGGCGGCGATCAGCAGCAGCGCCGACCAGCCGCCGAGGACCATGAAGGCGTAGACCGCATTGCCGCGGGCGCCGAGCAGCGACTTGGCCGCCCCGCCGCCCAGCGCGGCGATCAGGCCGCCTAGGGTCGCGCCGAGGCCGAGTGCCAGCGAGGCCAGCGCGCCGGCCGCCGCCAGGTGCGCGAGCCCGAAGGCCGCCAGCCATTCCTCACGCAGCATCAGCACGCAGCCCAGCAGCGACAGCACCAGCGCCAGCAGCAGGCCGACCGCCAGCGGCAGCCGGAACAGGGGGTCCAAATCGGTGAGCAGCTCCATTCAATGCAGGCTCGACGCCGCCGGGCCAACATCGATGATGCGCTGGCAGACCGCGTCGAGAAAGGCCCGCTCGTGGCTGACCAGCAGCACGGCGCGCCGGTCGCTCCTGCGCCGCAGCATCTCGGCGAGCAGGGCCTCGTGGCCGGGGTCGAGGTTGTTGGTGGGCTCGTCGAGCAGCACCAGGTCCGCAACCCCCGCCAGCGCCGCGCAGACGCAGAGTAGCTGGTACTGACCGCCGCTGAGCCGGTCCAGGCGTCGGCCCAGGATCGGGTGCAGCCGCTCGGGCAGGGCGTCGGTGCGGGCGCCGGCGACCCGCAGCAGCTCGCGGCCGGTCAGCGGCAGCCGCGGCAGCCGCACCGGCCGTTGGGTCTGCAGCGCGAGGCGCAGCCCCGGCGCGCGCTCGATCCGGCCGGCGAACACCCGGCAGCCGTCGGCGACGGCCGCAAGCAGCGTCGACTTGCCGCTGCCGTTGGCGCCCCAGAGCCCTACCAGGTCGCCGCGCCCCAGGGTCAGCGACATCGGGCCGACCACCGGGCGCTGCCAGCCGGCGGTCAGACCGGCCACGCGCAGCAGCGCTCCGTCGTCGGGGGGGGCCGCCGCGGCACTAGCCGGCATCGGCGATCGCCTCGACCCAGCGATCGATGTGGCGCAGGTAGCCATCGCCGTCGGCGTCGGCGGGTGGCTGCAACGGCAGCACCACCACCGTCCAGCCGGTCTGCTTGGCCAGGCGCTGGGGTGGCCGCGGCGACTGGTAGGGGGCACGGATGATGACCCCGGTGCGACCGCGCAGCTTGCCCGCCAGTGCCTTGAGCTGACGCCCGGTGGGCGCCACGCCGGGCACCGGCTCGATGGTGCCGATCAGCGGCACGCCGAAGCGGTCGAGCAGATAGATCCCATCGCGGTGATAGAGCACAACGCCGGGGGCAGCGGCGAGACGCTGCCGCCAGGCCTTGTTGCGTGCATCCACCTCGGCAGCGAAGGCGGCGGCATTGGCGCGGTAGCGTCCCGCAGCGCCGGGGTCGAGCTGCCCGAGTCGGCCCGCCAGCGCCGCGCCGACCTGGGCCATGCGCACCGGGTCCAAGTCCAGGTGCGGGTTGCCCACCGGGTGCACGTCGCCGAGGGCGCGATCCGCCGGGCCGCCCACGTCGAGCAGCGGGACCTGGGCTGCGGCCTCGAAATAGCCCGCCTGACCGGGGCGGATTGCCGGGTTGGCGGCGCTGCCGATGGCCGCCGGCAGCCAGCCGACCTCCAGCTCGGCACCGATGGCCACCACCAGGTCGGCACCGCGCAGGGCGCGGATCATGCTCGGCTTGGCCTGCAGGGTATGCAGGTCGCGATTCGGCGCCGTCAGTACCGTCAGCTCGGCGCCCGGCGCGATGGTGCGCACCATCGCGCCCATGCTCGTGCTGGTGGCGACGATGTCCAGCGCCGCGGCGGGCAAGGCCGTAAGCAGGCCGAGCAGCAGGATTGGAAGTCTGTTCATGGCATCGATGCTCCGTTTGTGTTCAATGCATTAAAAGGCATGCGCCCCATGGCTGCCCATGGTCATCAGGAACTGCAGATAGAAGGCGTCGAACTGCTCGCGCTCCCCGGGTGCCGAGAGGATGTCGTTGTAGGCGTACTGGGCGCGCAGCTTGGAGAATTCCGACAGGCTCCAGGTCAGGTCCAGCGTCCAGCGGTCCGAGGAGCCGAAGCTGTCGCTGCGCACGCCCGTGACCTTGTTGGTCAGGCCGAGGACGTCGTAGCGCAGTCCGGCCCGCCACTTGGGCGCGAAGCCGTACAGGGCCTGGGCGTAGAGACCGTCGGTGGTGAAGGTCTGGCGGCCGCCGAGCCGCTCCGGGTGGGCGCTGGAGCGGACGCTGAGGTCCTTGATCGAGCGCAGGTACTCGGCCTGGAGTTTGAAGTCCCCCTGACCATGGGGTCCGGCCCCATCGTACTTGTAGACCAGGTCGATGCCCCAGAGGTCGGCGTCGCCGGCGAGGCCGGTGGTATGCAGCTCTTCGGTGACGCCGTCGTGCACATGCACCTCGGCCTGGTCGTGCGCATCCTCGGCGTCGTGGTCATGCCCCTCATCGACCTCGACCTCGTGGGTGTGCGTCTGCGCCAGCTGGTGCTGGATGCTGTGGGCGTAGGACAGCCCGAACTGCAGCGCATGCTGCGGACCCAGGTCCGGCGCGATCCGCGCATAGGCGGCGAACAGCCGCGGTCCGTCGCGGGTATCGCCCAGGTTCAGCGCCGCCTGTTCCGTATCGCTGAGGGTGTTGCCGAAGACCTCCTGGTCGCCCTGGTAGGCCTCCACGCCGAGCAGCGTGTAGACCGGCAAGTCCGGCAGCCAGGTCAGCTGCAGGCCGTCGCCGCCCAGCCCGTGGAAGCCGAGCAGATTCAGGTACGCCAGGTTCTGGTCCACAAAGTCCCAGGCGTGGGGGTGCTGGCGGTTGATGTAGCCGAAGCCGCTGAGGAACCGCCCGCCCTTGACCTTGAGCCCGTAGGGCAGCGCGCGGGTCTCGAAATAGGCCTCCTCCAGCGTGACGTTGCCGTCCCCATCGATCGAGATGTAGGTTGCGGCATCGAAGTATGGATCGACGGTGGCCGAGAAGCTCAGCTCCGCCTCGCGGAAGTTGAAGCCGTTGCTGGCCGCGCCGTGGGCGTGGCCGTGATCGGCGCCCTCGTCGCCGTGGTCGTGGGCATCCAGGCCGATGCCCGGCTGATAGGCCTCGCCCACCAGCGTGGCGCCCTCGCCGTCGATGTCGTCCTGATAGTAGTTGCCGTCGAGGATGACCGAGATCTGCGGATTGAAGGCGCTGCCCGAGGTCAGGGCGGCAAAGGCGCCGGAGCCGCCGGCGTCGGTGGTCGGGGCGGCGGCGTTGGGTGCGCTCATGGGCAGGGATGCGGTCTCGCGCGGCGGGGCCGGCGGCCGGGTGGCGGCGGATTCGGCCCGCTGCGCGGCCTGCTCGGCGGCGACCAGCCGCGCCTCCAGGGCCTGGATGCGCGACTCGTACTGGGCCTTCATCTGATCGAGTTCGGCGCGCAGCACGGCGATATCGGCATCGCCGGCGGCGCTGGCGATGTTCGGTATGGCGCCGGCAAGCAGCAGGGCGGCCACGCCGGCGCCCCGCGGTGAAACGGTGGACATGATCTGGGTCTCCGGTCGGTGGGAGTCGGGAAAGCGCGGTTGAGCGCTATTTCCGAGGTTTAACGGATGCCGGCGGCCCCCGACGCGGGTCGGGGGCGGCTTGCCGGGATCAGGACAGACGGCGGAGACCCGGGGGCGGGGCGCGCTGACGCGGGCGAGCGTGGGTGCGCGACGCGGGTACCGGAACGGGCATGGCCTCCGCGACCAGGACCGGCGCGGCGACGGCGGCCGGCGGCTGCGGCGGCAGTACCGCGTGGATGGAGGCGGCGATGGTGCACAGCTCGCAGACGGCGCCGTCATCGTGATCGGCCTCCGCCAGGTGCCCCAGTTGGTGCAGCGCCAGCAGCAGCTGGGTCAGGAGCAACGCCACCGAAAGCGCCCATACCCACCCACGCTGGCGGACAGATCGCTTCAAGGCTGCGGCGGTACTGGCCGAGGGGTGAGACATGCGCAGGCGGCAAAATCGCCGATGTGGGTGGGCGGGGGGACCGCGAATGTTATGTCATAACGTACTAATCCGCAATCTCCGCGGAGTCGGGCCGGTCGGGGTGGGAGCTGTCATTGCAGACGACCTGGTTGCGCCCGAGGTCCTTGGCGCGGTAAAGCCGCTCGTCGCCGACGTGGATCAGGTGCTCGCGTTCCCAGGCGCATTCGCTGAAGGCGACGATGCCGATGCTGACGGTGATGCGCACCTCGCGCCCATCGCGCAGGGGCACGCCCATGGCCTGGAGGTCGGCCCGGATCTGCTCCGCGACCTGCCCGGCGTCGAGCAGCCCGCTATGGGTCAGGACGATCGCAAACTCCTCGCCGCCGAGGCGCCCGAAACGATCGCTGATGCGCAGGCGCCCCCGGACGCAATCGGCCAGCGCCATCAGCACCCGGTCGCCGCCCGGGTGCCCGTAGCGGTCGTTGACGGCCTTGAAGTGGTCCACGTCGAGCATCATCAGGGTGCCGTCGATGTGATGGCGCCGGCCCAGGGCCAGCTCGTGGTCGAGCTGGGCAAGCAGCTCCTTGCGGTTGGCGACGCCGGTCAGTTCGTCGGTGGTGGCGATGCGCCGCAGCTCGCGGGTGCGTTCGGCGACGCGTTGCTCCAACTGCTGATTCGACCGGCGCACGGCGCTGGTCAGCGCATGCACCATCGGCAGCGAGGCCAGCAGCAGGACGGTGGCGAACAGCAACAGGCGGACCATGCAGCCGAGCAGCATCGGCCGCAACTCGGCGAGTCGGAGTTCGGCGGCCACCACATAGGGGCGGCCGCGGGGGCTGACGCGCGGCACCAGCGCGACCCGGAAGCTGCCCCAGCGGTCGGTGTGGGTCAGGAAGCGCGGTGCCTGGTCCGGTCTCCGGTCCTTGAAGTCGTCGGCGATCTCGTCGAACGGCGCGAAGTAGCTGACCTCATCACCGGCGGCAAGTTCGTCCAGGGTTGCGCTGCTGGCGGTCAGCCGCGGTCGACCCTCGTGCAGGATGAGGCTGTAGACAAAGCTCAGGCCGGCGGCATGGGCGTAGCGCGTCAGCGCCGCGATGTTCGCCCGGTCCTCCGGTGCCGAGACGGCACCGGCGGCAATCGCGCGGTCGTGAAAGTCCGGGGCCAGCATGGACGGCACCGCCACCGCCGCCGCCAGCAGCCGCTGGTCGATCTCCTGGGTCAAGACCCCCCGCACCTGGATCAGGGCCAGACCGGTGCCGCCGATCACGACGGCAAGGTAAAACAGTAGGGCACGCCGCAGGCGGTGGGCGTGGCGTTTGGGTGCGTCCTCTAGTGTCGCCATAGTCGCAGGTCTTCATTAGTTTCTGCTTATTTTTCAATGGATATTGGCGACATTAGGATACCAGAGACCGCCCGAGGGCCGGTTGATGACGGATGCCGGGATGGCGGCCGAGGGGCGCCGCCGCGCCTTAGCGACCGCCGCTGCCCGGCGCCGCCGCGGCCTCATCCGCCGACGCCGGCTCGCGCTTCGGCGCGCTGGAGGCGGCCAGGGTCTTGCGCAGATCCGTCTCCATCTGCACCAACTCGACGTTGGCGGCGGCGCGGGCGCGCTTGCCCTCGTCGGCGATGGCCAGGCTCTCCTCGATGGTCTCGATCAGCGTGCGGTTGGCCTCCTTGACCGTCTCGATGTCGAACACGCCGCGCTCGATCTGGCGCCGCGCATCGGCGTTGGCCTGCTTGAGGTTGGCGGCGTTGGCGCGCAGCAGCTCGTTGGTCAGATCCGTGGCGGCGCGCACGGTATCGGCGGCCTGGCTGGAGCGGTAGATGGTCACCGCCTGGGCGAGCTGTTGGCGCCACAGGGGCACGGTGTTGACCAGCGTGGAGTTGATCTTGTTGATCAGCCCCTTGTCGTTCTCCTGCACCAGGCGGATGCTGGGCAGGGCCTGCATGGTCACCTGGCGGGTCAGGCGTAGGTCGTGGATGCGCCGCTCCAGATCATCGCGGGCGGTGCGCAGATCGCGCAGGTTCTGGGCCTGGACCATGTCGGCCTCGGCCTCGACCCGCGCGGCCATGGCCGGGATGGTCTCCGCGTCGAGTTCCGCAAGCTTGGCGTCGCCGGCGGAGATGTAGTGCTCCAGCTCGCGGAAGTAGTCCAGGTTGGCGTCGTAGAGGCGGTCGAGGGACTCCACGTCGGTGAGCAGCCGGGTCTTGTGCCGGTCGAGATCGCTGCTGATGGCCTCGATCTGGTCGCGGACGTCCTCGTACTCTTCGATGAAGCGGACGATGGGCTTGGTCTTGTTGAACATGCGGGTGAAAAAGCCCGGCTTGGCGTTCGGGTCCAGCTCATCCACATCGAAGCCCTTCAGCGTCGCGACCATCTTGGTCAGCGACTCGCCGGCGGGGCCGGTGTCCTTGTTGCGCACGCCCTCCAGCATCTGGTCGGAAACGGCGGTCAGCTGCTGTTGGGCCTTGGCGCCAAAGTGCATCACCGAGGCGCTGTCGGTCAGGTCCAGCTCGGCGAGCAGGCCCTTGATCTGCGTCTGCTCCGTCGGCGGGGCATCGGCCAGCGCGACGATGTCGGTGCCGGGCAGGGCCTTGGTGATCTCGGGGATCAGGGTCTGCAGGTCGGTCTCTG
Organism: uncultured Gammaproteobacteria bacterium; assembly: GCA_942491465.1. Lineage (GTDB taxonomy): Bacteria > Pseudomonadota > Gammaproteobacteria > Chromatiales > Chromatiaceae > CALOBA01. The sequence goes on along the minus strand of CALOBA010000001.1, from coordinate 26,612 downwards.
CCATGGTCGTTTTCTCTCTCGAAGGTCAGGTGTTCTGTCGTTTACCGCACGGAGGCAAAGGTCGCAAAGGCACGGGGCAGATCGTCGCCGGAAGCGGGCGAATCTGATCTCCCGGCGCAGGTCTCAGCGGAAGCCCTCCTGCGCCAGTTGCTTCTTCAGCACCTCGATCTGCACGTCGAGGTCGAGCACATCGGCCCGGCGCAGGCGCTCGCGCTGAGACTTGAACTGATCTTCGATGGTGATCAGCACGTTGCGGAAGCTCTGCTCCAGTTCCGCGGAGTCGCTGAAGCTGTGGGTGCGGGCATAGCCGTCGGAGACCTGCTCGGCACCTTCCAGGAATACGGTCAGGAAGCGGCGGGCGCGGCGCAGGTCCGACGGTCGCGCGGCGATCTGCTCCAGGATGCCACGCCCCTCGGCGGCGATGCGCCCGAGGCGTACCCGAAGCTCCGGGTTGCCGATGCCGCCGGCGACGCGCTCGATGTTGATCAGCCGATCCTCGGCCTCGGCCAGGGCCGCGACCACGGCGCGGGCCTCGCGGTCGTCGCCGAGGGGGTCGGCGCCGCGGCTCAGCGGCTCCAACCCGTAGAGCAGGTGGAACGCGATCACCGAGACGCCGGCGAAGGCGAGGCTGGCGGCGATGGAATAGCCGACATCCCAAAACGCGATCAGCCCGGTGCCGGCGGCCAGCGCGGCGGCCCCCAGGTTGCGCCAGGGCAGCCGCCAGCGCCGCGACCAGCGCCGCAGGCTGGCCTCCGGGTCGCCGATCAGGCCGCGGCGGGTGAGAAAAGCCGCAAGCACGATCAGCGCGTAGCCCAGGGCATCGGCCGCAAAGCCGGTGACCCGGCCCGCCGCCAGGGCGATGATCGCGGCAACGGGCACCGGCGACGACAGCAGCCACAGGGCGACGGTGCCGCTGCCGGGCACCTTCAGCGGGGCCGCGGGCCGGGCCGGCGTGGAGGTATCGCCGGCACGCTGGACCCTCGCGTTGACCGATTTGACAGGCCCCGTCGCGGAGCGGGGCTCGATGTCCTGACTCATGATCGACGACTCACCAGTGGAATAGGGACTGGCAGGATACCAGCCCCAGGCTGCCGGTCATCAAGAACCAGCCGAGTATGCGCAGTCCGAGGCCGCGGGGGCTCGGCGAGGTATCGGCGGCGGGTTGCAGCTCGTTCATGGTTGGGGTTCCGACAGGCTGGATTTAGGGAAGAGACGGCGCTGCGGGGCGCAGGCGCGCTGTGCCGGTGGGGCGATCACCGTTTTGCAAGACATCGGGGCGAGGGGGTTCCGGCCCAAGCCTTGAGCAACGGGGCCGGGATGGTAGCGCAAAGCAGAACGGGAGGAACAGGGCCTCGGACCGGCCGGCGTGGAATGCGAGAAGCCTGTTCATCTGATGCTTAGTCACTATACCCCGAAAAATTTGAACGCTTGGATTGCGGCTGCGCCGGGTTGGGGCTCGGGCACCGAAGCACGCCCGAATCCGTCATCGGGCGTAAACTCCAGGACTTTACTCGCCACATTCTCAGGGGGACCCATGCCCAACGAGCACGATCACGCCGAGCCATCGCCCCGGCATCCACAGGCCCGACAGTCCTTGGGTGACGATTGCATCGCCTCGTTGCGGCTGGCCATCGGTCGCGAGCCCGAGCAGGCGCTGCGCTACGACAAGTACCTGGCCCTGGCCCTGGCGGTGCGTGGCCGGCAGATGAGCGACTGGCTGCGCACCGAGGCAAGCTGCCGGGGCGCGCGGGCGAAGCGGGTGCACTATCTGTCGTTGGAGTTTCTGAACGGCCGCGCGTTGCAGAACGCCGTCATCAACCTGGAGCTCCAGGACGAGGCCAGGACCGCGCTCTGGGATCTGGGCGTGGCCCTGGAGGATGTCTACGAGGAGGAGATCGACGTCGGCCTCGGCAACGGCGGGCTGGGGCGGCTCGCGGCCTGTTTTCTGGATTCGCTGGCCACGCGGGGCTACCCGGCCGTCGGCTACGGTATCCGCTATCAGTACGGGATGTTTCAGCAGGAGATCCGTGATGGCGTCCAGGTGGAGCGACCGGACAACTGGCTGGTGCGCGGCAGCCCCTGGGAGACGCCGCGCCCGGAGGAGCGCATCCTGGTGGGCTTCGGCGGTCATTGCGATTATGACGACGCGCCCGACGGCGGGCTCCGGGTGCATTGGCACCCGGCGAGCACGGTCTGGGCCTTGCCCTACGAGACCCTGGTGCCCGGCTGGCAAAACGCGGTCGCCAACCCGCTGATCCTGTGGCGGGCGGTATCCAGCGACGAGTTCAATCTGCAGTACTTCAACGACGGCGACTACCTGCGCGCGGTGGAGGAGAAGGCCAGTGACGAGACCATCTCTCAGGTCCTGTACCCGAACGACCAGACCCAGGCCGGGCGCGAGCTGCGGCTGAAGCAGCAGTACTTCTTCGTTGCGGCATCGCTGGCGCGCATCCTGGAGGACTTCCTCGATGGCGACGGCCTCGTCGAGGAGCTGCCCGACGGAATCGCGGTGCATCTGAACGATACCCATCCGACGGTGGCCATCCCGGAGCTGATGCGGCTGTTGATGGACCACCAGGGCCTGGGCTGGGAGCAGGCTTGGGATCTGGTCCGGCGGGTCTTCTCCTACACCAACCACACGTTGATGCCGGAGGCCCTGGAGTGCTGGGACGTGGATCTGTTCCAGCGGCTGCTGCCGCGTCACTTCGACATCATCTGCGAGATCAACCGCCGCTTCCTCGACGAGATCGCCGCGCGCTGGCCCGGCGACGGCGAGCGCGTCGCGCGCATGTCGATCTTCCAGGAAGGCGATGTCAAGCGCCTGCGTATGGCCCACTTGGCGCTGATCGGCAGCCATTCGGTCAACGGCGTCGCCGAGCTGCACAGCGAGCTGCTGCGTCGGGGCCTGTTTCGGGACTTTCACGACCTCTGGCCGGATCGCTTCGGTAATGTGACCAATGGGGTCACCCAGCGCCGCTGGCTGCTGCAGGCCAATCCATCGCTGGCGCGGCTGATCAGCGAGTCCATCGGCGAGGGCTGGATTACCGACCTGGAGCGCCTGCGCGACCTGGAGCCCTTGGCCGACGACGCCGCCTTTCGCCAGACCTGGGCCGATCTCAAGCGCGGCAACGGGGACGTCCTGGCCAAGTATCTGGAGCCGCATGTGGAGCGCTCGTTCGACCCGGACAGCCTGATCGATGTCCAGATCAAGCGCATCCACGAATACAAGCGCCAGCTGATGAACCTGCTGCGGGTGCTCGCCCACTACCTGCGCATCACCGACGCGCCCAACGGCGACTGGGTGCCGCGCACCGTGCTCATGGGCGGCAAGGCCGCGCCGGGGTATTGGACGGCGAAGCTCATCATCCGCCTGGCCAACGACCTGGCCCGCTTCATCGATGCCGACCCCGCCGTGCGCGGTCTGCTGCAGCTGGTGTTCGTGCCCAACTACGGTGTCTCGCTGGCCGAGCGCATCTTCCCGGCCAGCGACCTATCGGAGCAGATCTCCACCGCCGGCACCGAGGCGTCGGGTACCGGCAACATGAAGTTTGCGCTCAACGGTGCGCTGACCATCGGCACCATGGACGGCGCCAATATCGAGATCTGCAACGCGGTCGGGCGCGAGAACATGTTCGTCTTCGGGCTCGACGAGCCCGCCGCCGCGACCCTGCGCGCTGGCGGCTACGCCCCGCGGGAGCACTACGCGCGCGATCCGCTGCTCCGCCGCGTCATCGATATGATCCGCAACGGCGACATCTGCCCCGACGATCGCGGGCGCTATACCGGCCTGATGGACCAGCTGCTCGATCACGACCCCTACCTGGTCCTGGCCGACTTCCCGGCCTACCTCGCCGCCCAAGATGAGGTCGATCGCTGTTGGCGCGAGCGCGAGCGCTGGACGCGGATGGCGATCTGCAACGTGGCGCGGATGGGGCCGTTCTCCAGCGATCGGTCCGTGACCGAGTATGCGCAGCGGATCTGGGGGATCGAGCCCTTGGGGTGACCTGAGCCGGCGATAGGCCCGGCGTGGTCCAAACGCCGGCCAAATCGTTCATCCGTCCCGGAAATGCCGTCGGCGGATGTCCTGGAGCAGTCCGTCGGCGGCGGCCTCGACCATGTCGAAGACGCGCTCGAAACCGGAGGCACCGCCGTAGTAGGGGTCGGGGACCTCGCGGGTGCCGATGTCGGGGGCGTAGTCCAGGAGCAGGGAGAGGCGCCGCTCGTGGCCCGGCGGGCAGATGTTGGACAAGCTGTGGAAGTTGTCCTGGTCCATGGCCAGGATGTAGTCGAATTGCTCGAAGTCTTCGGGCTTGGTGCGGCGGGCGCGCAGGTCCGCCATGCGGATGCCGCGGCGCAGGGCCGTCTCCTGGGCGCGGCTGTCCGGCGGCTCGTCGACGTGGTAGGCGTGGGTACCGGCGGAATCGATCTCGATGCGCTCGGAGAGGCCCGCGTCTTCCACGAGCTTGCGAAATACGCCCTCGGCGGTGGGCGAGCGGCAGATGTTGCCCATGCAGACGAAGAGGACCTTGACCGTTGCTGTCTCGTTCATGATGCGATTTTGAAGGGCTCGTGCTGAAATCTCGAGGCGGGAGTCTACCACCGTGGGCAGGCCTGGTGCCCCGGGCGGCCTCAAGGCGCTGACCGGCCGCGCCGCCACCACAGCCAGATGATCAGGCCGATCCAGGCCGCGCCGAGCCAGCCGATGACGCCGTCGTAGCCGCCGGTGAGAAAGGCCAGGGCCGCCTGATCGTCGCCGTCGGTGGCCCGGCGGGTGACCTGGATGACGAAGACCCAGCCGGCATGCAGGCCGATGCACCAGCCGATGTGGCCGGTGCGCTCGCGCACCAGCGCCAGCAGCACGCCGGCCAGGAACAGGGCAACCAGGGAGTCCAGGTGTTCCCACCGCGGCAGGCCGGTGAAGGTGCTGGTGAAGATCTGCCAGTTCGTCGCCCAACCGTAGGCCAGGTCGGCGGGCAGGCCGTGAGGCTTCATGAAGTGTACCGCCGCATAGAGCAGGGCGGACCAGGCGGCGGCCGAGGCGAGGCCGCCGCGGCGGCGGATGGCCGAGAATAGGGCGCCGCGGAAGAACAGCTCCTCCAACAGGCCGATCAGCAGGCCGCCGATCAGCGCGGCGACGGCCTTCTCCAGCAGCGATGCGGCCATCTGCGGTCCCCAGGTCTCGGGTACCCGCACGCCGAGCAGCAACAGGGCCGCCACCAGAGCGCCGAGCATGGCGACACCGAGCAGCCAGCCCATCGCCGCCGTGCCCAACAGGGTCGGGGTGCCGACAGCGAACCCGAGGGATGTACGGTTGGCCAGGCCCTGCCAGCGCAGGAACCACCAAACACCCGCCAGCATCGCCACCTGCGCCACCCGTCCCATCAGCCGTTCCGGCTCCAGCGTCAGCCAGCCCGGCAACATCAGCAGCCAGGTCATCAGCGCCGCCAGGATCAGGCAGGCAAGCATGTAGCAGAAGAACAGGGCAGTGGCGCGCATAGGCGGTGGCGAGTCGGTGCTGGGGGTGTCGGTGTGGTGATAGCAGGCCAGCTATGCAACAATCGCGGTGGTCGTCGCCATCTCGTCATCCTTGCCCTGTGCGACGACTGTTCGTTGCCGGCCACAGGGCCGGCCCACGCGGTGTCCGATTGTGGACGCCTGGCCCGATCCCTGTTGCGTGTCGGCATCGATCACCCGGTTTATCCTAAATCTTACCGGTTTTCAATCAACCACTGGAGAATCCGATCATGAGTTCGAAGCAAATGTTGGTCCTGTTGGCCGCCGCCGGCACCCTGTCGCTGTCCGCGTTCGCTTGGGCCGAGACCCCGGCCGATGCCGCCGCGGGCATGATGAAGCAGGTTGCCGAGGACGTCGGTGAGGCCGCCGATGCGGTGCAGGGCATGGCCGATGCGGCCATGGGCCGCGAGGCCGAGCAGCAGGCCGAGGCCGAGGCTGCCGCCGAGGCTGGTGCCCCCGATGCCGCGGCCAAGGCCGATGCCGCCGAGGCCGCTGCCGAGGTCGCTGAAGAGCGCTCGGAGCAGGCCGCCGTGCTCAAGGAGTCCGAGGCGGTCACCGAGGAGGCCGCTAAAGAGATGGCCACCGATGCCATGCTGGATGATCAAAAGGACATGATCGGCGGCGAATGATCGACTAGTCGCGCCCATGCCGTCGACGCGTCCGTTGCTGATCGGTGCCCTGTGCATTGTTCTCGGTGAGTTCTGTTTCGCGTCGATGGGTGTGGGCGTGCGCATGGTCTCGGGGCAGCTGCCGAACGAGGTTGTGGTCTTCTTTCGCAACGCCTTCGGGTTGCTGATCCTGTTGCCCTGGCTGCTGCGCCGGGGCGTCGGCGGCCTGCGCACTCGGGTGCCGATGCTGCACCTGTTGCGCGGGGTCGCCGGCGTCTCGGCCATGTACTGTTTCTTCTACGCCATCGCCCATCTGCCGCTGGCGGAGGCGATGTTGCTGAAATTGACCGCGCCGCTGTTCATCCCCTTGGTGGCGCTGCTGTGGCTGCACGAGGGGGTTTCGCCCAAGGTCTGGCTCGGGCTCGGCGTCGGCTTTGCCGGCGTCGTCGTGATCCTGGAGCCCGGGCTGCGCGGGGTCTCGCCGGTGGCGCTGATCGGACTGCTCGGTGGCGCCCTGGCGGCGCTGGCGAAGGTGACGGTGCGGCGGCTGTCGCAGGATGAGCCCACGTCGCGCATCCTGGTCTATTTTGCGCTGGTGGCCACGTCGATCTCGGCAACGCCGCTGCTCTGGGCCTGGCAGACGCCGTCGCTGCCCATGTTCGGCTGGCTGCTGGTGCTGGCCGGCTGTGCGACCCTGGGCCAGTTCCTGCTGACCACCGGCCTGTCGCTGGCGCCGGCCGCCAAGATGGGCACCTTCGGCTATTTCGCCGTGGTCTTCGGTGCCGGTTATGGCTGGCTGATCTGGGATGAGCAGTTGAGTCCGGGCTTCTTTGTCGGCTCGTCTCTGGTGGCGGTCGCGGGCGTGCTGGTCAGCTATCGCGTCGCCGCGAGCACCCTGTTGGACGACGACCTCGCCGCGGCGCGCGGTCGGTTGTGAGTCCGGGTGGGGATAGCTCCTAGTCCTGGAGCAGCTCGCGCACCGGCCGGAACGAGCGTCGGTGCTCCGGGCAGGGACCGAGTTCGCGAAGTGCGGCCAAGTGCGCCTTGGTCGGGTAACCCTTGTGGCGGGCGAAGCCGTAACCCGGCCATTGGGTGTCGAGCACCGTGAGGGCGCGATCGCGACCGACCTTGGCCAGGATCGAGGCGGCGGCGATGGCGGGCTCGCTGGCATCGCCGCCGACGATTGCGGTTGCGGGGCAGGGCAGATCGCCGGGGCAGCGGTTGCCGTCGATCAGCACGCGCAGCGGGGCCGGATCCAGGGCAATGATTGCGCGCCGCATCGCCAGCAGCGATGCCTGCAGGATGTTTATGGCGTCGATCTCCGCCGCGCTGGCTGTGGCAACGGCGTAGCTGATGGCTTGGTCCATGATCAGCGGCTCCAGACGCGTGCGCGCGTTGGCGCTGAGCCGCTTGGAGTCGTCGAGCCCGTCGGGCAGCCGCCTGGGGTCGAGGATGACGGCGGCGGCGAAGACGGGCCCGGCCAATGGTCCGCGACCGGCCTCGTCAACGCCGGCTATCAGCAGGGCCTGTGCGTGCGCCACGATGCTCATGATCCGTTGATGAGCCCGATGATCGCTTGGGCGGCGGAGCTTGCGGCGTCGCGCCGTAGCTGAAGATGAACCCGATGATAGGCCTCGGCGATCTGCGCACGCTGCTCGGCATCCTCCAGCAGCGCGATCAGCGCCGGCCCCATCAGGGATGGGCGGCAGCGGTGCTGAAGAAACTCCGGTGCGAGTTCGCGCCCGACCAGTAGATTGGCCATGGCCGCGTGGGGGACCTTGATCAGGTCAAGCCACTTGACCAGCTGATAGGTCAGCGGATTGATCCGGTAGCCGACCACCATGGCCCGCTTCGAGAGCAGCCCCTCCAGCGTCGCGGTTCCGGACGCCGTGAGTACGCAGTCGGCGGCGGCCAGGACCAGGCGGCTGTTGCCGTCGACGATGGTGATTGGCAACGCGGGGGCATGCGCGTCGACCTGCGCCTTGAACCTCGCTTGGAGCGTCGGATTAACCATGGGCGCCACAAACCTGATCTCGGGGCGTCGCTGGTGGCACCAGTCCGCGGTGTTGATGAACGGCACGGCGTTGCGGGCGATCTCACCCGCGCGGCTGCCGGGCAGTACGGCGATGATCGGCTGATCCAGCGGCAGGCCGAGTTGTCGGCGCGCCTGCTTCTGGTCCACCTCCATCGGGAAGGAATCGGCCAGTGGGTGGCCGATGTACTGGACCGGGACGTCGTGCTTGCGCAGGAAAGGCGCTTCAAACGGAAATATACTGAGCAACAGATCGACGGCCTTGCGAATGGTCTTGACCCGCCCCGGCCGCCAGGCCCAGACCGTAGGGCTGACCAGATGGACGGTCTTGATGCCGCGCTCGCGCAGACGTCGCTCCAAGCCGAGGTTGAAATCCGGGGCGTCGATGCCGATCACCACCGCCGGCCGCAGCGCGATGAGCTGCCGGATCAGCCGGCGCCGGGTGGCCAGTAGCTGCGGCAGGACCTTGACGACCTCGACCAAGCCCATGACCGACAGCTTTTCCATCGGCAGCAGGGTCTCGCAACCCTGATCAAGCATGCGCGGCCCCGCGACGCCGATAAAGCGGGCCTGCGGAAGACGTTCCCGCAAGGCTTGCACCACGGCGGCACCAAGCTGGTCGCCTGAAGGCTCGTTGGCGATGATCCCGATGGTTGGCATCAGCGGATGATGCTGCGGCTGCTGTTGGCAACGAAATCAGCCATCGCATACAACGGCTCGGCGCCGCGGGTCTGTTCTAGATCTTTCGCCAGCTCGCGGATGGCCGCGACGGCCTCGTCGAGCTTGAGGTTGCCCATGTAGATGAGTCGATAGGCACGGCGGATGGCTTGGATCGCGTCGCTGTCGAAGCCTCGCCGACGCAGCCCCTCGGAATTGATCCCTCGGGGTGTGGCCGGGTGTCCGCCGATGGTAACGAAGGGCGGGATATCCTTGCCGACGACCGAGCCCATTGCACCGAAGCAGTGGGCGCCGATGCGGCAGAACTGGTGCACGATGGTGAATCCGCCGAGGATGGCCCAGTCTTCGACGATCACGTGCCCGCCAAGCGACGCAGCGTTGGCCATGATGACGTGATTGCCGATGACGCAGTCGTGGGCAACGTGCGTGTAGGCCATGAACAGGTTGTCATTGCCGATGCGCGTCTCGCCGCGGTCCTGGACGGTGCCTCGGTGGATGGTCGCACCCTCCCGCACCACATTGCGGTCCCCGATGACGAGGCGAGTCTCTTCACCACTGAACTTTTGGTCCTGCGGTGTCTCGCCGACACTGGCAAACTGGAAGATCCGATTGCCTTCGCCGATGTCGCTGGGACCACGGATGACGGCATGGGGGCCAATGGATGTGCCACGGCCGATGCGCACGTGCGCGTCGATTATGGAGAAGGGGCCGACCTCGACATCCTCGGCGAGCTGCGCTTGGGGGTCGATGATCGCAGTCGGATGAATCAATGGCTAGAGGTCTCGTGCCGTACACATCATTTCGGCCGTGGCGACCGTGGCATCGTCGACCGTGGCCACGCCGTCGAACTTCCAAATACCGCGGCGAACACGCAGCAGCTTAACCTCGATGCGTAGCTGGTCGCCGGGCTCGACGGGCTGTTTGAATCTGGCCTTGTCGATTCCGACGAAGTAGTACAGCGAACTCTTGGCGATCTCATCCGCGCGTGATTCCATTGCCAGCAGACCGGTGGCCTGGGCCATGGCCTCGACGATCAATACCCCCGGCATCACCGGACGTACGGGGAAGTGTCCGGCAAAAAAGGGCTCGTTGAAGGTGACGTTCTTGATGCCCACGAGAAAGTCATTCGGGGCGAAGTCGACGACGCGATCGATCAGCAAGAAAGGATAACGGTGCGGCAATAAGCTCATCACCTTATGGATATCCATTGTACTCAAGGCCACCTCCAGGATGCCGAACGGCGTTCGGCGTCCAACGACGCCGAAACAGGGAACAAAAGGTACCGGGACGTCAGCGAGTGCAGCACTGCCACGCCGTCCACGGTGATAAGGAACTATGGGGTCTGGGCATCGGTATCCGATGATGGATCGGAGACCGCTTGCTCAAGCCGGTTCAATCGTTTCGCGATGGTATCGAGATGGCGGAAGCGAGCGGCGTTGCGACGCCAATCGGAATTGGTCATGGCCGGGATACCGCTGCTGTAGACGCCGGGCTTGGCAACGGAGCGAGTCACCATGGCCATGCCGGTAAAATGGACATTGTCGGCAATCTCCAGATGCCCGGCCATGCCGACGGCCCCGGCGATGGTGCAATTGCGACCAATGCGGGTAGAACCCGAGATGCCCGAGCATGCGGCCATTGCCGTATGCTCGCCGATGCGCACGTTGTGACCGATCTGAACCAGGTTGTCGATCTTCACGCCGTCGTGAATGACCGTATCGTCGAGGGTGCCGCGATCGACCGCGGAGCCGGCGCCGATCTCGACATCATTTCCGAGCCGGACGATGCCAAGCTGCGGGATGCGCACCCAACGTTCGCCATCTCTTGCGAAGCCGAAGCCGTCGCGACCGATCACCGCGCCCGGGTGGATCAGGACCCGGTCCCCGAGCCGCGAGCCGCGACAGATGGTGACGTGCGCCACCAACTCGCAATCGGCGCCGATCCGGCAGTCGCTTTGGATGACGCAGCCGGCGCCAAGCGTGGAGCCGGGCCCGATCTCGACCCCTGACTCGATGACGCATAGGGGCCCGACAGACGCGCTGCTGTGGACCCGGGCGTCTGCTGCCACCACGGCGCTGGGGTGCACGCCCGTCGGCGGGACTGGTTTCGGGTGCAGCAAGGCGGCTGCGCGGGCATAGGCTAGATAGGGATTGTCGGTCAGCAGGGCAGGCGCCGGGCAGCCTTCCCGGTACTCCGGGGCGAGGATCACGGCGCCGGCGCGGGTCGATGCCAAGGTAGCGCGGAATTTCCGGTCCGCGAAGAAGCATAGGGAGGACTGGTCTGCTCGATCGAGCGGTGCCACCTTGGAGACGATCGCGCAGCCATCTCCATCAAGGCTTAAGCCAAGCTGATCTGCCAAGTCCCGGATGGCGATCGGGTGCGAGTCGTTGCCCATACCGACGGTGATCGTAAAGCCAAGCTTAAGGGGTAAGGAGGAAGTGAGCGAGGATGCCGGGATCAGCGGTCTGCGAATTCCTGCTTCAGACGATCGATCACTTCACTGGAAATGTCGACCCGGTCGCTGGAATAGATCACGCCTTCGCTGAGAATGATGTCTACGGATTGTTCTTCGGCCACGCGTTTGACGACCTCTTCGACCTGTTTGACGAGCTTTGCGCGAAGCTCGGTCTGGCGGCGAGCGAAATCCTCCTGCCATTCCGCCTTCGCATAGCGCAGGCGTCGGGTCCGGGCTCGGATGTCATCTTGCAAGCGCGAGATCTCGGCTTCGCTCATCAGCGGGCCGTCGCGTTCGAGCCGTTCGTTGAGCTCATCGATCTTGTCCTGCTGCTGTTGCAACGAGGACTCCCGATCGGTGACCTCGGATCGCAGCGCCTCGCGTGCGGCCTCGTACTGAGGGGATTCCTCGACCACGCGATTGGGCTCGATGACGGCGATGCGAACGTCGTCGGAGAGCGCCGAAAAGGACGGCAGCCACAGACTGGCCAGCGTCGCCAGGAGCAGTTGCTTGGGCGAGTTCATGGGCGACTGTTAGAAGTTCTGACCGAACGAGAACTGGAACACCTGAGTCTCATCGTCTGGCTCCTCATTCAGCGGGTAGGCGACGCTGAAGGATAGGGCGCCGAGGGGAGAGAGCCAGGCGACTGATACACCTGTCGAGTAGCGAAGATCACCGAGGTCGAAGCCGGTGGGGGTCACCAACGGATCGCTCTCTGTCCACCATACGTTGCCGAAGTCGAAGAAGGCGCCGACACGCAGCGTGTCCTTGAACTTGCCGCCGATCGGCGCTGGAGCGAACAGCTCAACGCTCCCAGCAAGCTGTAGATTGCCGCCCACCGGGTCCTGATCGCCATAGGTCTCGCGGGGGCCGAGATAGCCGGCCTTCCAGCCGCGGACCGATCCCGGCCCGCCGGCAAAGAAGTTCTCGAAGAAGGGCATCTGCTCGGTATCGCCGTAGCCGTTGCCGTAACCCAAATCGCCGGAGAGGGCGAAGGTGAAGCTCCGGTTCAGCGGGACATAGTGGTTGCCGCGCATGCTGACGCGATAATACTCCAAGTCGCTGCCGGGGATGGCCACTTCCCCCGTTACCGTCATCAGCGTGCCCTTGGTGGCGAAAACGGCGGAGTCGCGGGAGTCGTTGACGTAGGTTGCGCGGAGGAAGAAGTCGTTGAACTGGTCGCCGTTCTCGAGCACGAAGTCTTGGGCGAGCAGAGAGCTGCTACCGGCACGGAACTTGGTGTACTGATAGCGCAGTCCCAGGCTCGCGCGTGAGGTATCGCTGATGGGGAGGCCGAAATTGATGCCGGCAATGCCGACGTCGGTGGTGTAGTCGGAACCGACGTACTGGTCGAAGTCGGTGGCGCGGTAGCTCAGCTCGTAGCCGCGGCTGATCCCGTCCACCGTGAAGTACGGGTTGGTGTAGGCGATCTGATAGAGCTGATTGCTCTTGCTGGTGTTGAACGCAAAGGAGATGCGCTTGCCGGTTCCGAGGAAGTTGTTCTGTGTGATGCTGGTGTTGAACAGGATGCCCTGGGATTGCGAGTAGCCGACACCGGCGAGCAGATTCCCGGAGGGCTTCTCCTTGACGGTCACGTTGACGTCGACTTGGTCGGGTGTGCCGGGAACGGCGGGTGTTTCGATGGTGACGTCGTCGAAGAATCCCAGGCGTTGCAGTCGCTCACGCGAGCGCCGGACCTGATCGGTGGAGAACCAGGCGGTCTCGAGCTGGCGCATCTCGCGACGCAGAACCTCGTCGCGGGTGCGGGTATTCCCCTTCATGTTGATGCGGCGTACGTACACCCGCTTGCCGGGGTCAACGAAGAAGGTGACCGCGACCGTCTTGCCGGCTTCGTCGATCTCCGGGATGGTGTTGACGTTGGCGAAGGCGTAGCCCTCGTTGCCGAGGTAGGCCGAGATGCGGTCGGCGCTCTCGGTGGTCGTCTTGCGCGAGAAGATCTCGCCGCGGCGCATCTGAATTAGCGGAAACAGCTTGCTGGCCGCTACTGCGGGCTCGCCTGCAAGCTGAATGTCGCTGACGCGGAACACATCGCCTTCGTCGATGGCGATGGTGACATACATATCCTTTTTGTCGGGGCTGATGGAGACCTGGGTCGATTCGATCTTAAAGTTGATGTAGCCCTGGTCCAGGTAGAACGAGCGCAAGGTCTCCAGATCGGCTCCGAGCTTCTCCTTGGAGTATTGATCGTTTTTCGAGTAGAACGAGGTCCACTTGGTCTTGCCGAGTTCGAACTGCTTGAGCAGCTTCTTCTCCGTGAAGGCCTCGTTGCCGATGATGTTGATCTGCTTGATGCGCGCCGTCAGCCCTTCCTGGATCGCGATGCGCACGGCGACGCGGTTGCGCTCAAGGGGGGACACGGTGGACTCGACGTCGACGCCGTAGCGACCGGAAGCGAAATATTGGCGCTTGAGCTCCTGTTCGATGCGGTCGAGCACGGCCTTGTTGAAGACCCGTCCCTCGCTCAGGCCGATATCGGCCAGCCCCGCTTTGAGCTCTTCGGTCTTGATGGACTTGTTGCCGGTGATGTCGATCCGTGCCACCGCCGGTCGCTCCTGCACGAGGATGACGAGGACATTGCCTTCACGCTCTACGCGGACATCGTTGAAGAAGCCGGTACTGTACAGGGAGCGGATGATGTCGCCGGTGATGTCGTCGCCGACGACATCATTGACCTGGACCGGCAGGTAGTTGAAGACGGTTCCGGCGGCGATGCGCTGGAGCCCTTCGACGCGGATGTCCGCGACCTGAAAATCGGCCGATTGAACAGGCGCGATCAGGCTCAGCCCAAGCAGGCAAACGCAGACTAGGTATCGCAAAGCGCCCCGTTCAGGCGCTGGTTTGCGAACAGATTTTTTCCAGAGGCTCGCCAACGTGTATCTCCCGCACCCGAGCGGCGCCGTGTGCAAACGGCTTTAGGATAAACCGCGCAGTATAAGCGATCGTGGCGGGCTAGCCCAGCAATCGCGCGATGTCGTTGTAGAAGGCCAAGGACATCAGGGCAAGAATCAGTGCGATGCCGATGCGCGCGCCGTGCTCCTGGACCCGTTCCGACAAGGGTTTTCCGCGCACGCCCTCGACCATGAAATACAGCAGGTGACCGCCGTCGAGCACCGGGATCGGCAGCAGGTTGAGCAGACCCAGACTGATGCTCAGCAGGGCGATGAACTTGGCGAAGGGCTCGATGCCGAAGCTCGCGGTCTTGCCGGCGGTATCGGCGATGCCGATGGGACTGCTGATGTTTTCCGCCGATGCCTGGCCTGAGAGCATCCTGCCGATGATGCGGAGGGTCAGGTAGGAGATGTCGGTCACGCGGCCGGCGGCCTCGACGAAGGCGGCGACGGGGCCGTAGGTGACCTTGACCTGATAGGCATCGAACAGATCATCGGCGATGCGGGGTCCGGCGCCGATGCGCCCGATCACGCTGTCTTCGACCCTGTGCGCCGTCGGTACAACGCTGATTGCCTCGGGCAGGCCGTCGCGCTCGATCGAGATCAGCACGGTCTGGTCGGGCCGGGACCGGATGGCGTCTACCATCGCCGACCAGGCATCGATGGGCTCGCCGTCGATGGCGAGCACCAGATCGCCCGCCTGCAGGCCGGCACGTTCGGCGGGATCGCCGGGAACGAGCACGCCGATCACCGGCGGGACCGTTGGGCGGGCGCGCGCGAGGCCGACTTGGCTGAGAAAGGCTCGGCTCGGGTCCAGACCGGCGAGGGTCTCGCCGTCGATGACGTGCTCGGTCAGTGCGCCGGACGGTTGCTCGATCGCGACCACAAGGTCTTCGCCATTGACCGCGCCGAGCATTGCGGCCATCCAAACCGCGTTCCAAGTGGGGGTCTCGCGATCACCGACGCGGCGGATCAGATCGCCGGTCTCGAAACCCGCGACGGCGGCCACTGAGTCGGGCGTGACTGCGCCGACCTCGGGCCTGATCCCGTCCTCTCCGGCTACCAGGATCGCCCAGTAGATCAGGACTGCGAATAGAAAGTTGGCGAGTGGTCCGGCGAACACGATTGCGCTGCGCTTCCAGATCGGCTGCCGGTTGAAGGCGCAGGGCAGATCCTCCGGCGCCACATCGCCCTCGCGCTCGTCGACCATCTTCACGTAGCCGCCGAGCGGGATGGCGGCGATCACGTATTCGGTCGGATCGTTTCGCCGTCGCCAACGCAGCAACGGCCGGCCGAAGCCGATGGAGAAACGCTCGACCTTGACACCGAGCCGACGGGCGACCCAGAAGTGTCCCCACTCGTGCACGGTAACGAGCAGGAGGATGGCGAACAGGAATGCGCTGAGGCTGACGAGGAGGCTGGTCATGGCGACTTATGCGACCAGCGCGGCGACGCTTTGTTCCGCCCGCTCGCGGGCCGTCTTGTCCACCGCCAGGACGTGGTCGAGCCCGCTGATATCCACCGGCTCGGCAGGCAGGGCGTCCATGGTGCGTTCGACGACGGTGCCGATCTGCGTGAAGCCGATGCGGCGGTCGAGAAAGGCGGCGACGGCGATCTCGTTGGCGGCGTTGAGCACGACCGGGGCCGTTCCACCCTCGGATGCGGCCCTGTAGGCCAGGCGCAGGCAAGGGAAGCGCTCGGGGGCCGGCGGCTCGAAGTCCAGGCGGGCGACCTCGAACAGGTCCAGCGGCGCGACGCCTGAGCTGATCCGCTCCGGCCAGGCCAGGGCGTGGGCGATGGGGGTGCGCATGTCGGGGTTGCCGAGTTGGGCAAGGACCGATCCGTCGGTGTACTGGACCATCGAATGGATCACGCTCTGCGGGTGCACGACCACCTGGATGCGCTCCGGCGGGGTGGCGAACAGCCAGCTCGCCTCGATCAGCTCCAGGCCCTTGTTCATCATGGTCGCTGAATCCACGGAGATCTTGCGGCCCATGCTCCAATTGGGGTGTGCGCAGGCCTGCTCGGGGGTGACCGCAGCCAATTCCTCCGGGGCGGCGGTTCGGAACGGTCCGCCGGAGGCGGTCAGCAGGATGCGGTCCACGCCGAGTTCCGGGAGCCCGTCGCGATGATTCGGCGGCAGACATTGAAAGATGGCGTTGTGCTCGCTGTCGATGGGCAACAGCTCGGCGCCGTTGTCGGCGGCGGCCTGCATCAGGATGGCGCCGGCAACGACCAAGGCCTCCTTATTGGCCAACAGCACCCGTTTGCCGTGGCGGGCCGCCGTGATCGTCGACATTAGGCCGGCGGCACCGACGATGGCGGCCATCACATAGTCGACCTCGGGCAGGGCGGCGATGGTGTCCAGGCCCTCGGCACCCGACAGCACCTCGGGGGCGTCCGGCATATCCGCCAGCCGGGCGCGCAGATCGGTCGCGGCCTCGGCATCCGCCATCACCGCGAAGCGGGGGAGCACGTCGCGACACTGCTCGACCATGCGCTCGACGTTGCGATGGGCGCTGAGCGCGACCACCCGGTAGCGTTGCGGATGGCGCTTGACCACGTCGATGGTGCTGACCCCGATGGAGCCGGTGGAACCGAATACGGCGATGCCGATCATAGAAAGCCCTCCAACCAGAAAAAGCCCAGCACGAATACGGGCGCGGCGGCGGTCATGCTGTCGAGGCGATCGAGCACGCCGCCATGTCCCGGCAGCAGCGAGCCTGCGTCCTTGAGCCCGCGCCGCCGCTTCAGCAGGCTCTCATAGAGGTCGCCGACTACCGATAAGAACACGGCGACGGTGCAGATGGCGAGCAGCAGCAACGTCTTGCCCGGGGGCAGGCCCAGCAGCCAGGCGAGCACCAGCCCCCAGCTGGTGCCCGCCGCCAGGCCGCCGAGCACGCCTTCGACCGTCTTGCCCGGGCTCAGTATCGGGGCGAGCTTGCGGCGCCCGAAGCGGCGACCAGCGAAGTAGGCGCCGGTGTCGGCCAGCCCGGTGAGGACCACCAGGAAGCCGACCAGCAGGGGGCCGTGAGGCGCGACGCCGTGTAGGCCGACCACTGATGCCCAGGTCGATGCCAGCAGCGCCGTGCCCACCGGCAGCAGGATCAGGTCCCGCCGAGGCGCGGGCTCGATCGCGCGGATGCGAAACAGCACCGGCGTGACCGCGATCCACCAAACAACGGCGGCGGCCAGCAGCACGACGAACCCCGTCGGAGGCCCGTACAGCCAGCCGAGCGCAATGAGCAGGCAGGTGACGCCGGTGAAGCCGGATCGCGCCGGAGCGCCGGTCAGCCCGGCAAGTCCGGCCCATTCCCAGGCCGCCATGGCCACCACCGCCAGCAGCGCCATCGCCAGCCATGGGGTCGGCAGCAGCAGCACCGCCAGCGCGGCAATCGGAATCAGGATGCCCGCCGTGCGCAGGCGTTGTCGGAGTGTGTCGGAGACGATCAAGATGTTGGGGTCGGATTAGGTGCCGGCACCGGCAGTTACCTGTTCGCCCGTGCGCCCGAAGCGACGCTGCCGACGGCCGTAGTCATTGATGGCCGCAAACAGGGCGTCGCCGTCGAACTCGGGCCACATCAGGTCGGAGAAGTACAGCTCGGCATAGGCCGACTGCCAGAGCAGGAAATTGCTCAGTCGCTTCTCGCCCCCGGTGCGGATGAACAGGTCCGGGTCGGGCACGTCGGGAAAGGACAATCGGGCGGCGATGGCGGATTCGCTGATCTCGTCAGGGTCGATGGTGCCCGCGGCGACCTCTTCGGCCAGGCGCCGCGCGGCCTGCGTGATATCCCAGCGCCCCCCGTAGTTGGCTGCGATCTGGAGGATAAGCTTGCGGTTTTGCTCCGTCGCCCGTTCGGCGTTGCGAACTTGGCGCTGAAGCTGTTGGGAGAAGGCCGACAGATCGCCGATGACGCGCAGCTGCACGCCATGCTCCACCAATCGGTCCACTTCCAACCGCAGCGTGCTCATGAACAGCTCCATCAGCAGGCTGACCTCGGCCCGCGGTCGGCGCCAGTTCTCGCTGCTGAATGCGAACAGCGTGAGCACACGCACGCCGCGCCGGGCGGCCTCCTCGACCACCGCACGGACACTCTTGGCACCCGCCCGGTGCCCCGCTGTGCGCGGGAGACCGCGCTGGCGCGCCCACCGCCCGTTGCCGTCCATGATGATGGCAATATGCGTGGGGGCGCTGTCGGCGGTGGCGACTTCGCCTGATAGGGTTGACACAGACACGGCTGGTGATCCGATTCGGGATTCCGGTGAGGAATCAGCGATTGCTCGGATCAGATCGACATCAAGTCCGCTTCCTTCTCCTCAAGCACCTGCTCGATGTCTTTGATGTACTGATCCGTCAGCTTCTGCACCAGTTCCTGTCCGTGGTGATCGTCATCGTTGGAGATCATCTTTTCCTTCACCAGCTCTTTGAGCTGCTGGTTGGCGTCGCGACGAATATTGCGCACGGCGACGCGGGCCTGCTCGGCTTCATGGCGCGCAACGCGCTGCAGGTCGTGTCGGCGCTCCTCGGTCAGCGGGGGCATGGGGACGCGGATCACCGTGCCGGCGGTGTTCGGGTTGATGCCGAGATCCGATTGCATCAGCGCCTTCTCGACCACCGTGACCATGTTGCGCTCCCACGGCGTCACGGTCAGGGTGCGGGCATCCTCGACGGCCACGTTGGCAACCTGATTGATAGGCACCTCCGAGCCGTAGTAGGACACCTTGATGTGATCCAGCAACGAAGGGTGGGCGCGGCCGGTGCGGATCTTCGCCAGCTCGTGGCGCAACGCCTCGACACTCTTACCCATGCGCTCGCTTGCGTCTTTCTTGATGTCGTCGATCATGTTGAAGATGTGCTCATGACCAGGGAGCCGATGTCCTCGCCCGCGGCGACGCGGACCAGGGCACCGGTCTCGTAGATGTTCATTACCCGCAACGGCATACCGTTGTCGCGGCAGAGGATGATGGCGGTGGCGTCCATGACCTTGAGGTTCTCACGCAGGGCTTGATCATAGGTCAGCCGCTTGTAGAACTGTGCCTCGGGATTCGTCACCGGATCATCGGAGTAGATGCCGTCGACCTTGGTCGCCTTGACCAGGAGGTCTGCACCGATCTCGATGGCGCGCAGGCTTGCGGCGGAGTCGGTGGTGAAGAACGGATTGCCGGTGCCGGCGGCAAAGATGGTGACGCGCCCCTTGTCCAGATGGCGGATGGCGCGGCGACGAATGTAGTCCTCGCTGATCTGGTTGATCCGCAAGGCCGACATCACCCGGGTCGGGACGTCGACGCGCTCCAGGGCATCCTGCAGGGCCAGCGCGTTCATGATCGTGGCCAGCATGCCCATGTGGTCGCCGGTCACCCGATCAATGCCCGCCGCCGCCAAGCCCACGCCGCGGAAGATGTTGCCGCCGCCGATCACCAACGCGATCTGGGTTCCGCTGGCGGCAACTTCGCCGATCTCCGCGGCGAGGCGGCTCAGCATTTGCGGATCGATCCCGTGTTCCCCGCCGCCCAGCAAGGCCTCACCGCTGAGCTTGAGCAGGATACGTCGCGGCGCTGTCTTCACGTGGCGTTCCTCCAAGTCGGGCGGGACGATCGATGCGCGAGGTGCGCACCATCGCAGGGCGTTAAGGCTTGCCGCGCAAGCGCGGCTGGGCTGGCCGGCGTCGTCGAGATCAAGCGCCGCGGGCCTGGGCGGCGACCTCTTCGGCGAAGTTCTCCGTCTTCTTCTCGATCCCTTCGCCGACTTCCAGCCGCGCGAATCGTATCACGCTCGCGCCGGCTTGCGAGAGAAGCTTGCCGACACTCTGGTCCGGGTCCTTGACGAAGGCCTGGCCTTCGAGCGTGATCTCTTCCAGATATTTGCGCATGCGCCCTTCGGTGATCTTGTCGATGATCTGGGGTGGCTTGCCGCTCTCCAGGGCCTGGGCGCGGAAGATCTCGCGCTCCTTCTCCAGCGCCTCGGCGGGCACGTCGTCGGCGGAGACGCACAGCGGATTGCTGGCGGCGATGTGCATGGCGATGTCCTTGCCGAGTTCGGCATTGCCGCCGTCGAGCTCGACCACGACGCCGATGCGCATCCCGTGGCGATAGCTGTACAGCTCGCCCTTGGTGTCGTCGAAACGCACCAGACGGCGGACCTGAAGGTTCTCGCCGAGCTTGCTGATCAGGCCCTGGCGGGCCGCGTCGACGGTCGCGTCTTCGCCCGCGCGCAGCGGCGCGGCGAGCAGGGTCTCGACGTCGTCGGCGCTGCCGGCCAGGGCGCAGTCGGCGACGGCCGCCGCGAAGGCCGAGAAGTTTGCGTCCTTGGCAACGAAGTCGGTCTCGCTGTTGATCTCGACCATGACGCCACGGCGACGATCATCGCTCAGGCGCAGCTCGATGGCGCCGTCGGCGGCGATGCGCCCGGCCTTCTTGGCCGCCTTGGCCTGACCCGACTTGCGCATGGCCTCGATCGCCGCGTCGATATCGCCCTCGACCGCTACCAGAGCCTTCTTGCATTCCATCATGCCCGCGCCCGTGCGCTCGCGAAGCTCTTTCACCAATGAGGCGGTGATTGCCATGTGGATCTCCGAAACGAAAAAATGTTTAAAATCAGATGAAGTTGTTTCGATCGGACCCGGCAGACGTGCCGTCGGCCGGGTCCGGGGGCGGCGTGCGCGGGCGCTACTCGGCGGCCGGCGCAGGGGCCGGCTCGGCGGCCGGCGCAGGGGCCGGCTCGGCGCTCTCGGCGCCGGCGTCGTCGAGGATCTCGAAGTCTTGTCCGCCGGCCATGGCCGCGGCAGTGCGCCGGCCGTCGAGGACGGCCGAGGCGGCCCCCTCGATGTAGAGGCCCACGGCGCGGATCGCGTCGTCGTTGCCCGGAATGACGTAATCGATGTTGCTCGGGTCGTTGTTGGTATCGACGACGCCGACCACCGGAATGCCGAGCTTGTTGGCCTCGGTTACGGCGATCTTCTCGTGGCCGACATCGATGACGAACAGGGCGTCGGGCAGGCCGTTCATGTCCTTGATGCCGCCGATGCTGCGCTCAAGCTTGTCGAGTTCGCGGCGCAGCGTCAGTGCCTCCTTCTTGCCGCGGCGCTCGATACTGCCGTCCTCGAACATCTGCTCCAGGTCCTTGAGGCGCTGGATGGACTGCTTGACCGTCTTGAAGTTGGTCAGCATGCCGCCGAGCCAGCGATGGTTGACGAAGGGCATGCCGCAGCGCACGGCCTGATCGCGCACCGCGTCGTGGGCGGCACGCTTGGTGCCGACGAACAGGATCTGGCCGCCATTGGCCGCCAGTTTGCCCAGGTAGCTCGTGGCATCCTGGTACATCGGGAGCGTGCGCTCCAGATTGATGATGTGGATCTTGTTCCGGTGGCCGAAGATGTAGGCCCCCATCTTCGGGTTCCAGTAACGGGTCTGGTGGCCGAAGTGAACACCGGCCTGGAGCATCTGTCGCATGGAGACGTCGGTCATTGTGAGAATCCTCTAGGTTTTGGGTTGGGAACCTCCACGCACCCCAGACCGCGACCCTGTCGGGCACCCGGCGGCATGTGACGATGCGTGTGCGGCGTTACGAGAGGCTGTCGACAGCCGCTGTCGAGCGTCGCCCTGGCGAACCCAGGGCGGGCCGGCGGTGTCAATAGCAGTGAGACGGATGGGGTCAGGTATCGCGCCGCGTCGATGTTGAATCCAAGCGCCCCGGGAAATATCTCCTCCCCGGAGCGCAGGCATATCCATCCGACGGTTTTCGGCGCCCGAGCATGGCGTACACGATCTTGGCCGTGGGACGCCATGCCGGTCGGCGCGTTTGGCATTGCCCCGATCCGCCGCGTTTTATACCATGCTCTGTCTTTGCCAATCAATTCGGCGGCGCAATTCTGTCGCGGCCGCGAACGACCCCGAACAGGTTTAGAACGATCGTGGATTCCACAGCCCCCCAGAAGTCCGTCGCCGTCAAATCGGCTGACGAGGTCGCGAAGATGCGCGTTGCCGGCCGGCTTGCCGCCGAGGTGCTGGAGATGATCGGCGAGCACGTTGGACCTGGCATCACCACCGGCGAGCTCGACCGCATCTGCCATCGCTACATCGTCGAGCAGCAGCAGGCGATCCCGGCACCGCTGAACTACCGCGGTTTCCCGCGCTCCATCTGCACCTCGGTCAACAACCAGGTCTGCCACGGCATCCCGGGGACCAAGCGGCTGAAGAAGGGCGACATCGTCAACGTCGACATCACCGTCATCAAGGATGGCTGGCACGGTGATACCAGCAAGACCTTCTTCATCGGCGAGCCGTCCGTGCTCGCGCGACGGCTGGTGCGGATCACCCGCGAGGCGATGCTGGTCGGTATCGAGCAGGTACGCCCCGGGTGACGCTGGCGGATATCGGCCGTGCGATTCAACAGTTTGTCGAGCGCGAGAAGTTCACCGTGGTCGAAGAGTACTGCGGCCACGGCATCGGGCGCGAGTTTCCACGAAGAGCCCCAGGTCCTGCACTACCACAAGCCCGGCGACGGCGCCCTGGTGCTGGAGCCGGGCATGTGCTTCACCATCGAGCCCATGGTCAACGCCGGCAAGCTGGGCATGTGAAGCTCGCTCCCGGATGTGCTGATCGCTGGTCACCATGGATCTGCAGCCTCTCCGCCCAATGGAGCACACCATCGCGGTGACCGAGGACGGTTACGAGATCCTGACCCTGCGCGAGGAAGAACGCTCGTAGCTCGGTCGCGGATGATCATCCCCCAGGCGCCGGCGCCGATCGTTGCGGACACCGCCGATGCGATCGCAACCGCAACCGGAATCCTGGTGGCAGACTCCCCCATCGTGCAGGAGCTGCGCGCGGTGGACCGCGAACAGGCCCTGCCGGCCTTTCGCCGAACCCTGAAGGACGGCACCAAGGCGCTGTTCGAGCGTTTCGACCGCGGCGAGCCGGTCACCGAGCTGGTGGCGGCGCGCAGCGAACGCCTGGTGGATCAGGTCATTGCGGCCGCCGTCCTGCGTTTTCCCTTTATTCCTCGACGGCATCGCCGTTGCCGGCGGTCGTCGGCTACGGTCGTGCCACGCTGCTATCCTCTAGTCGGATGTCGACATCCTGATGCTGTTGCAGCCCCGCGAGTTGACAACGGATGCGCTGACTGGTCACCGACCTGGTGGGACCTATTCTGGGACATCAGTCTCGATCTCGGACACACCCGTGCGTACCATCGAAGTGAATGCCTCGACCCGCGCTACTGAAGACATCACCGTTGCGACTAATCTGCTCGAGGCGCGCACCCGTTGCCGGAAGCCGACCCCTGCGCTCACCGCCAAGCTGGCTCTATTCCGACAGCCTGGACTCGATCCGCGCGTTTCTTTGCCAGGCCAAGACGTGACGAGCAGCTTGGCCGGCGCGAGCAATATCGTCGACACTGAGTACAACCTCGAGCCAAACGTCAAGGAGACTCCGCCCGGTGCATGCGGGATATCCAGACCATTGGCTGGGATAGCCAACGCCAGCTTTGGTTTCACGTGGCAGCCGGATCGCCTGGCTATGAGTTCCTGACTGACGATGAAGCTCACCGACGCTCGGGAGGGTCGAGCGCTTCTTATGGCAATTGCGTATCCGCTTGCACTATCATTGTCGGACCGGCGCGAAAACCGGTTGTTGTTCGACCATCAACGCACCCTTGCCAGCAGTATCGGCTGCACGACACGGGATCAAACGCTGGCGTGTGAGCAGTTGATGCAGCGCTACTATCGCAACTCGTTACTGCGGCGGGAACCAGCTGAACGAGATGGTTCTGCAGCACTACGAGGAGGTGATCATCGTGCTGATGAACAACCACAGCCAGCGCAGTTGAATCGACGTTTTCAGGATCCGCAACGAGCGTCTTGGAAGCCGCAACGACGAGGAATCTTTCCAGCGTGCCAGCCTTTCGCTATGCTGGAGATGTTTTAGCTGATGGCCCAGCTCCGCCGAGATCGCCGGTATCCGCGCCAGTACCATCCGTTCCAGTTCGCGACTACCGGCACCTGATCGACGAGGAGTTTCGTCAGGATCCGCTCAACCGCGTACGTTTCATCGGAGATCCGCACGCCACCAGGCGCTTCACCCACGCTGCGGCGCATGAACCGCTATGGCATTCTCGGCCAGTACCTGCCTGAGTTCGGGCGCATCGTCGGCCAGATGCAGTACGATCTATTCCACGTTTACACAGTGGACGAGCACATACCCCATGCGTGTTGCGCAACCTGCCGCCGCTGCACCGCTCCCCGAGAACAGCGTAGAGCTGCCGTTGTGCATCAGCCTGATGCGCCGAGTTCCCGAAGCGGGAATTGCTGTACCTCGCCGGACTGTTTCACGACATTGCCAAGGGCCGTGGTGGTGACCACTCCATGCTGGGTGCGCCGACGTGCACTGATTTCTGCCAACGCCATCACCTGAGTACGACACCGTCTGGTCGCCTGGCTGGTCGAGCATCATCTGTTGATGTCGATGACGGCGCGCAGAAGAAGGATATCTCCGATCCGGAGGTTATCGGTGAATTCGCCGTGCAGGTAGGCGGCGAGCGTCGGCTCGAGGCCCTCTACTTGCTGACCGTTGCCGATATCCGCGGCACCAGCCCGAAGGTGTGGAACGCCTGGATCGGGGCAAGCTGCTTCGAGGACTCGTATCAGGTCCACCCTGCGCACTCTGGAGCGGGCTTGGAGGCACCACGCCTCGACGGCCTATCGCCGCAGAACCAGTCCAGCGTTGCGCTCTGCAAGTTGAGCCCGCCAGCTGCATCGATACCGACGGCGTGCACGCGACACTGTGGGCGCAGGTCGACACGCACGACTTCTTGCGCCACGATGCGCCCGACGAGATCGCCTGGCAGAGTCGCGAGATCCTGGAAACGCGCCCTGAGGCCATGCGGGTGGTCATCCGGCCCTTGCCCGCGCGTGGCTGCAACGGGGTCTTCATCTACTGCCACGACCAGCCCTACCTGTTTGTGCGCATCACGGCGCTGCTCGATCGGCATGCGCTGAACATCGTCGATGCCCGCATCACCACCGCGGGCGGCCAGGCGATCAACGTGTTCCGTGTCCTCGGCCAGGACGGCAAGCCGATCCCGCCGGGGGAGGCCACCGAGCGCCTGGACGCCGAGCTGCACCAGCGATCTGCTCGATGTGGACGGCGACGGGCCGAAGGTGTCCCGTCGCCTGCCGCGGCAGTTGCGCAGCTTCCCGGTGGAGACCCGGATCAACTTCGATCACGATCAGCGCAACGGGCGCACGCTGATGCGCCTGCTGACGCTCGATCAGCCGGGGCTGCTCGCCGAGGTGGGAGATAGAAATCGAGCGCCTGCGAGATCCGTCTGCACAGCGCCAGGTCGCCACCCTCGGCGCCGAGGTCGAGGACGTCTTCTTCATCAGCAATGCCGACGAGGCCCCGGTCACCTGTCAGGACACGCTGACCTGTCTGCACCGGGAGATTCACGAGCGCTTGGAGTCCGGCAAGGATTGACGAAACGCGATCAGATGGCATAAAAACCCCGATTCGTCCGTAAGATTGTAATCGCTCGCCCATGATGGTCGTTCTCGAGACCGTTCCCGGTCGCCCCCGGCGCCCATACCTCCTAGCCCTCGTCCTGTTGCTGAGCGTGGCGCCGGTCATGGCGCAGACTTCGCGATCCTGGCCCGGGGCCACGGCCCAACGCCCTATCCCCGAGTGGCTGGATGCGGTTCGTGCGCAGCGCCTTGAACTCCAGCGTCTGCGTCGGCTCGAGGGGCGGCGCGATCGCCGCGGGAGTCGTCATCCGGCGCAATCCCGAGATCGCCAAGCCGAGCGCCGGGAGCAGTGGACGCGCCAGCGTCAGACCCGTCGCGCGCTGATGGATTTGGAGCGCGAGCTGTTCCGCAACTATGGCCCCTGGCTGGAGCCGTTGACCCCCGGCGCGGCGCCGGAGATCCCGGCACCGCCGCGCCCGCCCGGCGAGCTCGGCGGCGGTCAGGGCAATGATCGTCAGCCCTCGGGTTGGGACAATCGCTGGTACTACCGCGGCTGGTAGGATCGGCGTGCGCGGACGGTTCACCGCGCGATTTGAACTACGAAATACGCGAAATCAGCTCCACCGCGTTGCCGTCGAGGTCGCGGCAAGGCAGAAAACGACGCCCAGAACAGCTCAGGCTATAGTCCACACCGGCGCCGTCGAAATGCTGCATCAACGCCCCCAAATCGGCCACCGTCAGGGCCGGGATGCCGATCCCGTCCGCCATGGCTCGAGCGTCCCGATACCGGATCGGGATTCGGCAGCTCAAGCAGATGGATCTGCTGCTCGCCCACCACCAGGCCAAGCGCCGGAATCTGAGCTCCGGCCGGTCCGGCACACGTCCAGGCCAAGCACATCGCGATAAAACCCGAGCGATCGTGCCGTATCGGAGACGATCACGCTGACATGATGCAGATTC